>JBCAXJ010000060.1:0-35933 GCA_038534135.1 Pseudomonadota bacterium
CTTCGCGCGAGACATCCGCCCCGCGCGTCTCGGCCCGGGCACACACCTTGTCGATCTCGTCCAGGAAGACGATCCCGTTCTGTTCGACCGCCTCGATGGCCTCGCGCGTGATGACCTCCTGGTCGATCAGCTTGTCCGCTTCCTCGTCGATCAGGAGCTTGTAGCTGTCCTTGACCGTGGTCTTCACGGATTTCGTACGTCCGGAAAAAGCCTTGCCGAACAGATCGCCCAGGTTCGCCATGCCGATCTGCGACCCGCCGCCGGGGATCTCCATGAACGGCATCGGATTGGAGGAGTCCGCGATCTCCAGCTCGATCTCGGTATCGTCCAGCTCGTTCTTGCGCAGCTTGTTGCGAAAGAATCGCCGCGTCGCATCCTTCGAGTCGCCCTTGACCAGCGCGTCGATCACCCGGTCTTCGGCGGCATCATGCGCGGCCGAGCGCAGGCCGTCGCGCTTCTGGTCGCGGATCATCACGATCGCATGCTCGACCAGGTCACGCACGATCTGCTCGACATCGCGGCCGACATAGCCGACCTCGGTGAACTTGGTCGCCTCGACCTTCAGGAAGGGCGCATTCGCCAGCTTGGCCAGACGGCGCGAAATCTCGGTCTTGCCGACGCCGGTCGGCCCGATCATCAGGATGTTCTTGGGGTGGATCTCGGCCTGCATCTCGGCGTCAAGCTGCTGGCGGCGCCAGCGATTGCGCAAGGCGACGGCCACGGCCCGCTTGGCATCGGCCTGGCCGATGATGAAGCGGTCGAGTTCCGATACGATTTCCCGGGGAGTCAGATCTGTCATGGGCGCCGATGTAGGCCTTACCGTCAGATGTGACAAGCAGAACACAGCGCATTCCGCGCGCGTGATCAGCCTTGATTTGTTCTTTGCCGTCCGCGTGGCGAGGTTCCCCGCACGCAAACGGAAAGGACCATTCTCATGCTCAAACCATTCATCACCCTTGCCGCGGCAGCCCTGCTGGTCGGCGCCTGCGCCCCGGCCGCACAGAAGGCCCAGGCCCCGGCACCTTCGGTTACGCTGGCCCAGGCGGCTGACGCGGCAGTGACGGCGCGCGGCACCTTTGTCGGCAAAAGCAAGCACGTCACGACCGGCCATGCCTCGATCGGGCGGGTCGGCACGCAATGGGTCGTCATCCTGGAGGACGATTTCACCTTCGACGGCGCCCCGGACCCGCATGTCGCCCTGGGCAACAACGGATACAATAAGGACGCCCGCCTGGCGCTGCTGTCGTCAAACTCGGGCAAGCAGGTCTATGCGATCCCGGCCGGTCTGGACGTCGCAGAGTTCAACGAGATCTGGATCTGGTGCAAGAAGTTCTCGGTGCCGCTCGGCGTCGCGACACTGAGCTTGACCTGACCCGAGCCTGACCTGACCCACACCTGATCCCGGGTCCTGGCGCTTCAGGCATAGGGCCAGTAGCGCCAGACCCAACCGTCCCGTTCACGCGGGACGCGCCCGCCCGGGCCAAGCGTCCATCCATGCGACAGGGACAACCGGTGCACCCGGGGCCAGACAGCAAGATCGAACGCCAGGATGATCAGAATGATCGCTGTCCAGTCCGCGATATCCGGGCGCCACCCTGTCGGTGCGGTCACGGCCAGGATCAACGGCTTCATCAAGGCCAGATGCACAGCACACAGCACCGCGACGCGATTGATCCTCAATGCCCAGTAGAAAGCCGCGATCCAGACCGTCAGAAGCAGCACGATGTCGCTGGGAAACGGGTAGATCGCCAGCGCCCGCCCGACCACAAGCGCCACGACCCCGGCACCGATCAGATGCAGCGGCCGGGCCGAGGCAACGCCGAAATCGTCGCCCTTCAGATCCAGACGGCGCGCCAGAATGACCGCGCTCAGGCCCAGGATCCCGAATGCCGCGGCCCAAAGCGGAGAATTCATCAGCGCCGACAGGATGCCGCGCGCGCTCAACCCCTCGACCCGCGACAGGCTTTCCTGATCGGCCCCGTACATGCCGAGAAACAGCGCCACCACGACAAAGGTGATGATCGGCGAGACGAGCCCCGGCAGGCGGAACCGCACCAGGAAGGCCAGCATTCCCAGGGCAGAGACGCCCGAGATCGTCGCCAACGCCTCTGCCGGCACTGCCGCGCGCAATTCCGGCGTCGCCATGCTGACACCGAATCCCATCGACAGGGATCCCGCGATTGCCATCGCGCTCGCCGGCCAGATCTGCGCGCGCCAGGTCCCGACCGCCTCGGCGCCCAGCCACGCGACGACGGCCAGCGAAAACATGAAGATCGCAACGACGGAGCGGTCCGAATCGCGCGTGGCCCAGAAGAAAAGTCCCAGAAGGGCAAACCAGCCAAGCAGAATCCCAAGGGCGACGATCGCCTGCCGCATCCGGCCTTCCAGGGGCCGTCCCGCCGGATCTACACGCGGTTTTCGGACACGTTCGACAGGTTCAGACACGCGAGCTCCTCGATTAGGCCATGCTCTGATCCCCCGCGCCGGAAAGATGAGGCAGAACCGAGCAACCGGTCAACGGTCGATCATGTCACGCACCAATCACATCCACGACAGCGTTGCCATTGGTGTAGACACAGATGGACGCGGCGATCTCCAGCGCCTTGCGCGCCATGGTCTCGGCGTCCAGATCCAGATCCGCCATCGCCCGCGCCGCCGCCAGCGCATAGTTGCCGCCCGATCCGATGGCCGCGATCCCGCCTTCGGGCTCCAGCACATCGCCTGCTCCGGTCACAACCAGCAGTTCCGCGCCGTCGGTGACGATCAGCATCGCCTCCAGATTGCGCAGGTACTTGTCGGTCCGCCAGTCCTTGGCCAGTTCGACGCACCCCCGCGTGAGTTGCCCGGGCGCGGCTTCCAGCTTCGTCTCCAGCCGCTCCAGCAGCGTGAACGCATCCGCCGTCGCACCGGCGAACCCGCAGATCACGTCATGGCCGCCCGGCGACAACCGCCGCACCTTGCGGGCATTTCCCTTGATCACGGTCTGGCCCAGGCTTACCTGCCCGTCACCGGCAACCGCGACAGTGTCGCCCTTCTTGACCGCGACGATGGTGGTGCCGTGCCAGCCGGGAAAATTCTGATCCTGCATACAAGTCTCCTTCGCCTGTGCCATTTAAGCGCCCGGCCGGACGATTGCGAGCGCCCGATCCCTGCCCTATAGAGTGCCGCAACGCAATCAGGGCACGCGGATGAGACAGGCAAAGCGCACGCGCAAGACAGCCGAGACCCAGATCACGGCAACGCTGGATCTGGACGGCACCGGCCGGTACGACAACCAGACGGGTGTCGGGTTCTTCGACCATATGCTCGACCAGCTTGCGCGGCATTCCCTGATGGACCTCTCCGTCCACGCGACTGGCGATCTGCACATCGACGATCACCACACGGTCGAGGATGTCGGCATCGTGCTGGGCCAGGCCCTGACCGAGGCGATGGGCGCCAAGACCGGCATCCGGCGCTACGGCGCCTGCCTGTTGCCGATGGACGATACTCTGGTGCGATCGGCGCTTGATTTGTCGGGCCGGCCGTTTCTCGTCTGGAAGGTCGACTTCACGGCGCCCAAGATCGGCAGCTTCGACACCGAACTGGTCCGCGAGTTCTTCCAGGCGTTCGCGACCCATGGCGGCATCACCCTGCATGTCGAGCGCATCGATGGCATCAACAGCCACCACATCGCCGAGGCCGCCTTCAAATCCGTCGCGCGCGCGCTGCGCGACGCGCTCGAGACCGACCCGCGCAAATCGGACGCGATCCCCTCGACCAAGGGCGCGCTCTGATGGAAACCTCGGTCTATACAATCCATCACAAGCAAGGGCGTGATCTGGAAGCCGTGACCGACCGGTTCGACATCTTCGCGCTCGCGGTCCCGCTGATCTGGGCAATCTGGCACGGTCTCTGGCTGACGCTGGCAGCACTCGCGGCGGTGATGGGGCTTGCCTGGCTCTTTGCACCCGCCGCACCGGTGCTGGTGATGTATGCCGTGGGCTTCGTCTTTGCCTTCGAAGGCGGCGCCGTGCGTCGGATGGAACTCCGGCTCTGGGGCTGGCGCGAACGCGGCGTGGTCGAGGCCGCCACACCCGAAGGCGCCGAAGAGCAGTTCGTGAACGGCAAGGCGGCGTGACCGGCTTATGACGACAGCCATCATCGATTACGGCTCGGGCAATCTGCGCTCCGCCGAGAAAGCCTTTGCGCGGATGTCGTGCGAGGTCGACGGCGGCAAGATCATCGTCACCGCCGATCCCGATCTGGTCGCTCAGGCCGACCGGATCGTGCTGCCCGGTGTCGGCGCCTTCGCCGATTGCCGCCGGGGACTGATGGCCGTCGACGGGATGTTCGAGGCGATGTCTACCCGCGTCCAGGCGGGCGCGCCGTTCCTTGGCATCTGCGTCGGACTGCAGTTGATGGCAACGCGCGGTCTGGAGCACGGCGAGACACCGGGCTTCGACTGGATCGGCGGCGATGTCACCCGCCTGACCCCCTCGGACCCGGCGCTCAAGATCCCGCATATGGGCTGGAACGATCTTGCCGAGATCGCGGACCACCCGGTCCTGACCGGCATAAGGCCGGGCGATCACGCCTATTTCGTGCATTCCTATCATCTGGCACTGACCGATCCCGCGCATCGCCTTGCTGTCGTCGACTACGGCCAGTCCGTCACGGCGATCGTCGGGCGGGAGAACATGTTTGGAACCCAGTTCCACCCGGAGAAAAGCCAGGCGACGGGCTTGCGTCTGATCGGCAACTTCCTGAAATGGATCCCATGACCGAACCCCGCGACGACGACACCGCCCCGGACCTGACCGAGCGTGAAAAGCGCCTCAAGCGCCTGCGCATCCGCTGCTGGCGGCGCGGCACCAAGGAGATGGACCTGCTGTTCGGTCCCTTCGCCGACGGCGCCATGGCCGATCTCTCGCAAGACGATCTGGACGCGTTCGAGACCCTGATGGACGAGAACGACCAGGATCTCTACCTCTGGATCTCCGGCACCCAGCCTGTGCCCGACCCGCTCCTGCCCGCCGTCCAGATGGTCCGCGATTTCCATAATATCGCCTAGGCCTGTTATCAGCAGCACAATGCGCTTTCCGTAGCTCAGCGGCGCGCCTCAACACGACATTGCAGCTGCCGACAAAAGTGTCGTCGCCCGCCTCGGCCGCGCTATCCGCCTCGGCCGCGCTATCCGTCTCGGCCGGGTTCGTCCGGATTCTCTGAGAACAGTGCGATTTTGTTGCCTTGCGGATCGCGAAGGTAGCCCACATAGAACCGAGCGCCATAGGAGGCACGGAAACCCGGCTGACCCTCGTCCGAGCCGCCTGCCGCAAGGGCTGCGGCGTGAAGGTCGCGAACCTGCTGTTGATTGCGCGCCTCGAACGCGATCATCGCACCGTTCCCGGCCGAGGCCGGGCGTCCGTCGAAGGTTGGTTTGACATAGAACTCCGGCAGAGCCGCAGGCTGACCCGGTCGTTCGGGCAGCGCGAAACTCAGGCCCTCGGGGCCTTCGGTCATCCCGTAGTCAAGGGCTGGCAGAACGGCAGAGTAGAACCGTTTCGCGCGCGCGATGTCATCGGTTCCCACGGTGACGTAGGCAATCATGCTGCGTGTTCCGTTCCAGATGTTTGGCCTTCAATCCAGTGTAAAGCAGGACACGGTTCGGCTCAACAACCGCTGCGCGAAACGGGACCCGCCCGACAGTCCAGGCGCCCTGCGGTTCAGCGCGCCAGACAGCCCTTCAAACGGCGGCGCCGTCAGTCTGGAAACGGCGGCTCCGATTTGCCGGTCCGAAGCTGTTTGAGGTCTTCGCTCAGCATATCGATGAAGCGGCGGACACGCGGCTCCAGCAGGCGTTTATGGGGGTAGAGCGCAAGGATCGGAACCTGACCAGGGTTCAGCCCGGGAAGCACCCGTTCCAGGCGGCCCTCTGCAAGATCGGCGCCGACCAGAAGCTGCGGCAACAGCGCGATGCCCAGGCCATCCAGCGCAACCGCGCGCAGCGCTTCGGCACTGTCGAGGCGCAGACGAACCTGACCCTGTGCGCGGACCCAGGTGCCGTCGTCCTCTTGCAGATGCCAGCCCTGCCGTTCGCTGCGCGTTGCAAACTGCAGCAACTGGTGACGCGTGAGCTGTTCGATGTTCTGCGGCCTGTCCCGCCCCTCAAAATACGCAGGGGCCGCACACAACACCGCGTCATTCCGCAAAAGTGTCCGTGCAATGAAACCTTGGTCGGGTGGGCTGACACCGACGCGGATCGACAGGTCGAAACCCTTCTCGACAATATTGTCCACTCGGTCCGACAGCGACAGCTCGATCTGTGTCTCCGGCCACGTGTCCAGGTACCGGCGTACTGTCGGCAGCAACAGCCTGCGACCCAAGGCGTCGGGGGCGGTGACACGCAACACGCCGCGCGGGATGCCGCTGGCACTGGCGATGCTGTCATCGGCAGCCTCGATCGCCTGACGAATGGCCTGACCGTGCTCGTAGAGGCGTTTTCCCTCTTGCGTCAGGTCGACCGAGCGTGTGGTCCGGTTCAACAGCCGCGCGCCGTAGCCATCCTCCAGCCGCGCGACGGCCTTCCCGGCGGTCGAGCGTGACAGCCCGAACATCTTGCCCGCCGCAACGAAGCTCCCGGTTTCGACGACCGAGAGAAACAGAAGAATGTCGTTCACCTTCGATCCGATCATGCCCCTTTGTAGCATTCAATTCGAAGCTGTAACGATCATCAATCGCCAGCAAGTGTCTCTAAGTCTCTCAGCGTCACCGCACTGAAAGGAGAGACAGATGTCCGCTGCTATCGATCGTATGAACCCTCCGACGCTGCCGGATTCTGGCAAGGTCGGGTACTCACAAATCTCGATCGCGCACGCTGGCCGGTTGGCCTTCGTGTCCGGCCAGGTGGCCTGGCGGCCCGACGGTGCGGCGGCCCCCGGATCGCTGGCCGAGCAGACCGCAATGGTGGTCACGAACCTGCAGGCAGCGCTCGACGGGCTTCAGGCGTCGACGGACGACATCGTACAGATGCGCATCTACATGACCGACCTGCGGTCAGAGACGCAGGAGATCGCCATGACCGAGATCACCCGCTTCCTCGATGGCGCAAGGCCCAGCCTGACAGGGATCGGCGTGACCGCACTCGCCGGGCCGGACCTTCAGATCGAGGTGGAAATGGTCGTGCAGGTCACCGTCTGATCAGGATCAGCGAAACGCGCGCCGGTGACACCAGATGGCCGGCCGCAGGTGGTGAATGTCGCGTGAGGCATCGCGCCGTCGGCGCCCGTCTTTTTCCGTCTGTGCCTTGGCCGCGTCGACCCCGATGATCCGGGATTACCGGAATGTCATCTGCTCGAAACTCGGACCAGTTTTGGTCGCTTTCGGTCTCGTGGAAGGCACAGCTTGGACGGTCTGAAGAGGGCCGCCGCACGGGTTGGCTACCGGTTCAAGATCGCGAAAATCCAGGCCGTGTAGACCCCGCGAAATTAACCTTTTCGACGCGTCGCGCAATAATCTTTCGTCGGAATCTGGGCGGCCTGCGCAGGTCGGATCGCACCGTCGTTTCATCCCCAATATCCGATTAACGGAAAATTACGTGAAGAAAGTCACGTCGGGTTTCACGCCGTCTCGGGCCGCTTTCGGGCATGGGTTAAGTGAACGAAAGTGTTGCGCATTCGGCCGACCCAGCGCGCGCTCCTCACCGATCTCCGCTGACAAGCGACCCAATCCCGCCTAGAAGAATTCGAATCACATCAGGGGAGGAACAGATGGCGAAGATCGGCTTCATCGGACTGGGCAACATGGGCCTGCCAATGGCGAAGAACCTGCTGGCGGCGGGGCATTCCGTGACCGGTTTCGACCTGAACGCCGAGGCTCTGGCCGGGCTGGTCGACGCAGGCGGCGTCGCCGCGGAACTGCCCGCCGATGCGGTCACAGGGGCCGAGATCGTCGTCACCGCCCTGCCCGCCGCAAAACACGTCAAGCTGGTCTATTCCGGTCAGGGCGGCATCCTCGACAGCGCGCCGAAGGGCTGTGTGTTCATCGATTGCTCGACCATCGACACCGCCTCGGCGCGCGAGGTGATTGCCGAGGCCGAGGAGCGCGGCCAGATGATGGTCGACAGCCCGATGTCGGGCGGGATCGGCGGGGCGACGGCAGGCACGCTGACCTTTATGGTCGGGGGCTCTGACGCCGCGTTTTCAGCGGCGGCGCCGGCGCTTGAGGCGATGGGCAAGAACATCTTTCACGCCGGCGGGCCCGGCGCGGGGTCGGCCGCCAAGATCTGCAACAACATGATGCTGGCGATCCAGATGATCTCGGTGGCCGAAGGGTTCTCGCTTGCCGAACGGCTCGGGCTGGATGCGCAAAAGCTCTACGACATCTCCTCGACCGCGACGGCGCGCTGCTGGTCGCTGAACGATTACTGCCCGGCGCCGGGCCCCGTGCCTGCAGCCCCGTCCAACCGCGACTACCAGCCGGGCTTCGCCGCGGCGCTGATGCTCAAGGACCTGCGGATCGCGATGGAAGCGGCCCAGGGGGCGGGCGCCTCGACGCCGCTCGGCGCGCACGCCACACAGATCTACGGGATGATGGATTTGGCCGGTCAGGCCGATCTCGATTTCTCCGGCGTGATCCGATTCATAAACGGTTCACGGTAAAGCAAATGATATTGCGAAAAATTTTCGAGGATTAACCTCCTGTTTGCAAACAATGCACAATGATCCCCCTGTTCCATTGACGGTTCGGAGTACATCATGAGCATGACCGCCGAGGTTGTCCCCTCGTATGAGGACGAAGCCGGCCACGACATCTTGTCGGGCTATCTCGAAACTTTGGCGCTGATCGAGCGCCTGCACCGGCTGCTGCTCGATGTCATCAAAGATGAATTCGAGCGAGTCGGACAGTTCGATATTAACTCAGTCCAGGCCCTGTTGCTTTTTAATATCGGCAACAAGATCATGACTGCGGGCGAACTGAAGAACCGCGGCTACTATCAAGGTTCGAACGTTTCCTACAATCTGAAGAAGCTCGTCGAACTGGGTTACATCAACCACCAGCGTTGCGACGTCGACCGCCGATCTGTCCGGGTCCGCCTCACGGACAAGGGGATGGAGGTCCATCAGATGATCGCAGATCTTTTCCAGCGCCACGCAGATGAGCTGAGCTCGTCCGACCGGCTCCGCGCGCAGGGGATCGACGGGATGAACAATGATCTCAGATCAGTTGAGCGGTACTGGACGGAAGAAATACGCTATATCTATTGAGCGCGAAGCACTTTTAGCGAGGGTAACAGGGCGGGAACCCTCGCCCTGTAGGCCGGGAACTCAGGACGCGTCGCTGCAAGATGTTCCTCGAGCAACGGAATGCCGGACACTTTCAGCAGAAACAGGGTAATGAGGATCGGAGATAGCACTCCGAGCCACGCGCCCCCCTCGGCACAAACAACCGCGATCCCGATCCAAAAAACGATCTCGCCAAAATAGTGCGGGTATCGGACGATGGCGCGCAATCCAGTCGTCATCAATGCGCCCCTCTGCTGTTGACGCCGGAAAGCATCCAGCTGGAGATCTGCGACGGTTTCGATTACCAGCCCGCCTGCTGCCATGGCGCAGCCTATCCAGCCAATCACGCCAAGTGGTGAGGACGGTGCTGCAAGCGCCGTGATCGGTCCGACGATGATCAACCATTGAATGAACGACTGCAGAATGAAGACGATGAAGAGGCTCTTCCACCAGAAGCCTGTACCCCAGCTCTCACGGAGCAACGTGTAGCGCGGGTCCTCATATCCGTCAGCGAACCTGCGACGAACCAGTGTTGCGCCAAGCCGTGCGGACCACACTGCGATCAACACCAAGAGAATCTCGGGCCTCTGCCCGCCGTCAGCGCTTAAGCCGTAAGCTACGGCAAACTGGAGCAGAAACCCCGGGCCCCAGGCGAGATCAACCATGCTGGCGTCCTTGCGCAGGACGCTGAAAGGCCAGATCAACGAAAAGAACGCCACGGCGATGAGCCACGGCAGGACAATAAGTTCGAAAGTCACGAGGGTTTTCCTGGTGATCGCGCTATGCGTAAAGTAGCGCTCAGCGCGCTCCTTACAACTCGCGCACTTCACGGTCGTGGCGCACAAAGAAGCCGCAGTGAGGGTTGCGATAGCCGACCCGATGCATCCGCCGGGAGAGCACGCGAAGCGTGCGAGCGAAAGCGCGGATCAATCGAGTGGCAAATTCATTGAAATCAGAGCAGATTGTTGAAAATATGCGCAGATTCCGCATGTATTTGCGTTGAATTGTACTTTGCTTTGCGCGATAGTCTTTATTAACGGACCTGTGGAAAACTGGTCTTACCAAGGCTGTGGGCAGTGAGCAGAGCAGGAGCCTCCCGAATGGAGCTTCGGGGATTTGACTCGTATGAGGTATCTCTCGGCGATGAGATGCGCGGTGAACGTGCGTCTCGTGGCAAGAGTATATCGCAGGCCGAAAACGACATGCGGATCAAGGCCCGCACGATCGAAGCAATTGAAAACTGCGATCTCGATGCATTTCCCAATCAGAGCGTGATCGCAGGATATGTCCGATCCTATGCCCGGTATCTGGGGATGGATGCGGATGACTGCTACCGCCGCTTCTGCCTGGAGTCCGGCTATCAATCGCCTTCTGCGCTGCACGGACTGGGCGGATCGACTGCTCGCGGCAAATCCCCAAAGGCGCTTGGAGGGAAATCAGGCATAGGATCCGAAATTGCGCAGTCCAGATTTGCTGCACCGCCAGCCACAAATCGCTTCATGACGCGGATCTCCTTGGGCGCGCTAACCTCGTCGGCAGCGTTACTGGCGCTCATCGCCGGACTGTCTTACGGCGGGTATGCGCTGTTGCAGGACATACAACGCGTGGGCTTTGCTCCTCTGCCCGATGCACCATCGGTCGTTGCGAATGCACCGGAGATTGATGCTCCTACGATCGACATGCAGGCTCTGGAACGGCCACAGGCAGACGATTACCGCGGTGGTGGCGCCCTCGCGACGGCTGCACCGCTTACGGATCTGCCAATTCTCAGCCAGGCGCGTCGGGACGGACCGATCTCGGCAATCAATCCTGAGACAGCCGGTATATTCGCGCGGTTGCAGGAACAGGAGCCACCCATCATCGACACACCAGACGCGTCGATCATGCTGGCATCGGTCAATGTGGCGGAGGATGCTGCGTCACAAAGTACGGAACCCCGTCCTGAACCAATACGCGGTGTTAGCATCGTGGCAGGCGAAGAGGCATGGGTTCAGATCCGCGAAGCCGATAACACGATCCTCTATACGGCGACGATGGCAGCGGGCGACAGCTTTGATCTTCCCTTGCGCGTCGACTCGCCGATCCTGAAGGCCGGAAACGCCGGAGGGGTGTTCCTTTACGTCGACGGTGTCGCGTACGGCCCACTTGGCAAGCGCGGTCACGTGGCGCGCGGTGTCTCGCTGCTGGCCGATGACATTCGCGGCACAGTTCCTGTTGCGGAAGGGGTGATCGCTGTTGAGATCCCTGTGCCAGAGGAACAACAGCGCGCCGAGGCTCTTCTTCAGGACTGATCGCCTGGCACCGGGCGGCCTGCAACAGAGCGTCACGCCAGCGTCACTCGACAGTCGCGGTGTTAGATCCTACTTTCACAAAGAACCACTTCGGGATGCACGCGTCATGAACCATATTCGTCCGTGGCGGCACATCGAACGCCGCAAGAGCCGCAAAATCAATGTTGGATCTGTTGAGGTTGGCGGCGATGCGCCGATTTCCGTACAGACCATGACAAATACCCTGACGACCGACGCCAAGGCGACGCTTGAACAAATCGAGCGTTGTGTGACCGCAGGCGCCGACATTGTGCGCGTATCGGTTCCCGATCCGGAAAGCGCCGCCGCGATGTCCGAGATCTGCAAATTGTCCGATGTGCCGATCGTCGCCGATATCCATTTCCACTACAGGATGGCGATTGAGTCGGCAAAAGCCGGAGCGGCCTGCCTGCGGATCAATCCGGGCAACATCGGCAGCGGGGATCGCGTGCGCGAAGTGATCAAGGCCGCGCGCGACCATGGGTGCTCAATCCGCATCGGTGTAAACGGTGGTTCTCTCGAGAAGCACCTGCTCGAAAAGTATGGAGAGCCCTGCCCGGACGCGATGGTCGAAAGCGGGTTGGACCACATCAAGATTCTGGAAGACAACGACTTTCACGATTTCAAGATCTCGTGCAAGGCGTCGGACGTGTTCATGGCCGCCGCAGCCTACCAGATCCTCGCGGAACAAACGGACGCGCCAATTCACCTCGGCATCACCGAGGCTGGTGGCAAGACGACCGGCACGATCAAGTCTGCGATCGGCCTGGGTCAGCTGCTCTGGATGGGCATTGGCGACACAATGCGTGTGTCGCTTTCCGCCGATCCGGAAGAAGAAGTGAAAGTCGGTTTCGAAATTCTGAAATCGCTGGGGCTTCGCCACCGCGGCGTCAACATCATCTCCTGTCCGTCCTGCGCGCGGCAGGGGTTTGATGTGATCAAGACTGTCGCCACGCTGGAGGAACGCCTGGAGCACATCAAGACACCGATGAGCCTGAGCATCATCGGTTGTGTCGTCAACGGCCCGGGCGAGGCACTGATGACCGATGTTGGATGGACTGGCGGCGGCGCAGGCCACGGCATGGTCTATCTGGGCGGATCCAAGTCGCACCGTATGGACAACGATTCGATGGTCGATCACATCGTTGAACAGGTCGAAACAAAAGCTCTGGAATTGGAGGCCGAGCGCAACGAAGCCATAGCGACCGCTGCCGAATGAAGCGCGTGGCGGTCTGGTTGCTTGGACTCGCTGCACTCACCGCATTCGCAGCTGCAGTCTACTTCCGCGTCGTCCCCGATGATCCAGGCGTTTGGCACGTCGATCCTGAGATTGCAGAGCGGACGGGGCGAGCGAACGATTATGTCGTTGCTCCCGACAGTCTGGTGACGATTTCGTCCAATCGCGCGTCGCCAGTCCTTGAAGTGCCGCCGCGTGAATTGATGTTTCTATTCGACTCGATTGCGATGGGTTCAGCCAAACGGATTGCTGGGTCAGTGGACGAAATGCATGCGACGTATGTCCAGCGCTCGTTGGTCCTGGGCTATCCTGATTACATCTCGGCTAAATCGGTTGAGGTCGAGGGCGGCTCAGCGCTGATCATCTATTCGCGCTCGCGTTTCGGTTACTCGGACATGGGCGTGAATCAAGCCCGCATCGACCGTTGGCTGGCTCAGATCAAATGAGCGCCTAGACCGAAGGGCAGCCTTCTGAGACCTGGCGCCAGATCGTATTGTTCAGGGACTTCGCACATCGTGCCGTGAAGCTGCGGCTGCCGATTGTCAGGCAGGCCATGCGGCCAACGTCGACCCGGTCACCCTTGCTGTCGGTGCAAAAGCAGTCCGGATAGCGAAAGCCGTCCTTCGGCTTTGGCGGGATGAACTCGTTAGACACCTGCTCGGGCGGGGTCGTCCGGGGCTCATCCGCAACCGCTCCCATCGGAAGTAGAGCGATCGTCGCGAGGACAGCATATTTTGCGATCATCTCCATAGAATATGGGTACCCGAATCTCGAGAAACACTCAATCACCAGTTATCCAGCAGGCGGCAATCGCTTGACCGAGGCCCCGCTGCGTTGCAATGCAGACGCATGATCCCCGTGCAGCGTCTTCAGGAAATCCTCGACCGGTTTGCCTTCGTGGAAGCCAAAATGAACGAGGTCAGCGACGCGACCGAGATCGCGAACCTTGGCCGAGAATATGCGGGCTTGCGTGATGTTGTCGAGACGATCCAGTCCTGGCAAGGCGCGCAGGATGAGTTGAAAGCCGCCGAGGAAATGCTGGGTGATCCGGAAATGGCGGAGCTGGCCCGCGAGGAGATCGCCGAGTTGCAGGCGGCTTTGCCCGAACTGGAAGAAAGCCTCCGCATTGCCCTCCTGCCGAAGGATGCAGCCGACGACCGACCTGCGATCCTTGAGATCCGGCCAGGCACTGGCGGCGACGAAGCAGCCCTGTTCGCCGGCGACTTGTTCCGGATGTACCAACGCTTTGCCGAGGCGCAGGGCTGGCGGGTGGAGATCATCGAAGAGAGTGCGGCCGAGTTGGGCGGCTACAAGGAGATTGTCGCGGCGATCCGTGGCGAAGGTGTCTTCGCTCAGCTCAAGTTCGAGAGCGGTGTCCACCGGGTTCAGCGGGTGCCCGAGACAGAGAGCCAGGGGCGGATCCACACATCGGCGGCGACGGTTGCTGTACTGCCGGAAGCAGAAGACATCGACATTGACGTGCCGAACTCGGACATCCGGGTCGACACGATGCGGGCGTCGGGCGCGGGCGGACAACACGTGAACACGACGGATTCAGCGGTACGGATCACGCACATTCCCACCGGGATCGTGGTGACCTCGTCCGAAAAGTCGCAGCACCAGAATCGTGCGATTGCAATGCAGGTTCTACGCACCCGCTTGTTCGACTTGAAACGGCAGGAGGCAGACGCCGCCCGAGCTGCGGATCGCAAGGGCCAGGTTGGCTCGGGCGATCGCTCGGAACGGATCCGGACCTACAATTTTCCGCAGGGGCGCGTCACGGATCACAGGATCAACCTGACGCTTTACAAACTGGACCAGGTGATGGGTGGTGATCTGGTTGAGTTGACCGAAGCACTCATAACGGCGGATCGCCTCGAACGATTGGCGGAACTCGACCAGTGACCGAAACCGCTGAGGCGTTGATCCGAACGGCGGCACGAAGTCTTGGTGTCGCGGGCGTGGACGATCCAATGCGCGATGCGACACTTTTAATGCGTTGGGCGTTGGGCGTCGACGGCGCCGGTCTCGCCGCGCGTTCATCCCAGTCAGTTCCCGAGGCTGCGCAGAAAGAGTTCCTTGCCGCAACGCTTCGGCGCGAGGCACGCGAACCGCTCAGCCACATCGTCGGGACCCGTGAATTCTGGGGGCGGCCCTTTCGCGTGACCCGGGACGTTCTTGACCCCCGGCCTGAAACAGAAACGCTCGTCGCGGAAGCACTCCACCGTGGGCCACAAAAGCGAATCCTCGATTTGGGGATCGGAAGCGGCTGCATTCTGTTCACGCTTCTCGCAGAGTGGCCGACGGCATCAGGCATCGGCGTCGATGTGTCCG
Organism: Pseudomonadota bacterium; assembly: GCA_038534135.1. Taxonomy (GTDB): domain Bacteria; phylum Pseudomonadota; class Alphaproteobacteria; order Rhodobacterales; family Rhodobacteraceae; genus Thermohalobaculum. The sequence continues at coordinate 15,144 of JBCAXJ010000060.1, forward strand.
AGGCGGCGCTTCTCATCGCTGATTTGAACGCGCGAGACCTCGGCGTAGCCAACCGCGCGCACCTACAGCTCGGCGACTGGTACAAGGGTCTACAAGGTTCGTTCGATCTAATCGTCTCGAACCCCCCCTACATTGCGGAAGACGCGTTACCGGAACTAACCCCGGAAGTGCGGGAACACGAACCGCTGCAAGCTCTGACGGATGGGACGGACGGGCTGAGCGCCTATCACGCGATCGCGGACGGCGCTCGGGACATGTTATCCGCGAGCGGCTGGTTGTTGGTTGAAATCGGAACCGGGCAGTCACACGCCGTTGCGGGCATCATCGCCTCAGCCGGGCTCCTGGTGCACGCGATCCTGCCCGATCTGGACCAGCGCCCCCGGGTGGTTGTTGCACGCCCGTAAAGTTTTTAGTCAGAACATCAGATATACAGGTTGGAAATCGTGAAAAACCGGCTATACATTAAAGCGTCTCGGCAATTGGTCGGTTGCGACCTCGTTGTGAAATGGACGCTGAGACATAGCATCCAGAGCGCCTCGCATAAGCACAGGGTCCTACCCTGGTGGGCGCCGGATTGGCATCGGCAAACGCAAGTGCAAGACGATTAGAAATCGAGACAGTATGAGATCAGCACAGAAATCTAACCGCTCACGCGGGCGGGGCAACCGCAAGGGCGGCGGCGGCGGTGGAAACAACATCAACCGCGTGTACGACAGCGCTGGTCCCGAGGGGAAAGTGCGCGGAACACCGCAGCAAATCATCGACAAGTACCTGTCGCTCGCGCGCGATGCCCAGACGTCAGGCGACAGGGTGGCCGCTGAGAACTTTCTGCAACATGCGGAACATTATCAGCGCATATTGATCCAGGCGACGCAGTCTCAGGAACAAGCGCGGCGCGAAGCTCAAGAAGCTGCGACCGATCAACCTGCAGATCGGCCAAATGAGGCAACGGCTGTGCCTCTTCCGGTCGAACAACCGTCTGTACCGGCGGCGCCAGTGCCAGAAATGACGGCCGCGCAGGCGCCGGCACCAGATGGCGCGATCAGCGGCATGACAACGATCGACGCGGGCACGGAAAACGCGAGTCTTCTGGTTGATGGCGAAGAGATGACCAAAAGCCAGCCGCGCCGGAACGGTGACGGTCGCGGACGGCGGTCAACCCGCGCACGCAAGGACGCGCCCGAAACAGATTCCACAGCGCCCGAAGCTTCGGCCGACGAGCAGCCGTCGGCAGCGCCTGCTGTGGCACCTGCAGCGCCCGCCGAGGGCTGAGGAACCGAATACCAAAAGACCTCATGCGCCGCGGGCACGACGCAGATCGACCAAGCGGGCGAGGTCGAGAAACTCGTCAAGCGTCAGAGTTTCGCCGCGACGTGTCCCATCGATACTGGCGTCGGCGAGAAGTTCTGGGACGTCGACACCCAGAGACTTCAGCGTCTGGCGCAGCATCTTCCTGCGATTTCCGAAAGCGGCCGACGTAACAGACTCGATCGTCTTCAAGGCGACTTTTTCTGGTTGCGGCGCCGGGCGCAGATGTACCAGCGCGGACGTTACCTTTGGTGGGGGTGTGAACGCCTGCGGCGGAATATCGAACACGTAGCGCGCTGTGCTCCGCCATTGCGCGAGCACCGTGAGGCGGCCATAGGCCTTCGAGCCTCGTTGCGCCGTGATGCGCTGCGCGACCTCCTTCTGAAACAGCAGTGTCAGTGATTGCCACCAAGGCGGCCATGAATCAGACGTCAACCACCCGGTTAGAAGTGCTGTCCCGACATTATAGGGAAGGTTGCCAACGATTCGGACGCTTGGTCCGACCTGCGTTGAGAGATCGATATCCATGGCATTGCCTTCGATCACCGTAAGGCGTCCGGGATAGTGCCGCGAAATCTCGTCCAGCGCGTCGAGACAGCGTGGGTCGAGTTCAACCACCGTAACCTTGGCCGCGCCTTCCGCCAGCAAGGCACGCGTCAGGCCGCCCGGCCCCGGTCCGATCTCGACGACCTCCGCACCTTCCAGTGGGCCGGATGCTCGGGCAATCTTAGCCGTCAGGTTCAGATCGAGGAGAAAGTTCTGGCCCAGAGCCTTGCGTGCGCTGAGGCCATGGCGCGCAATCACGTCGCGCAATGGCGGCAACCCATCGAGTGTACTCACGCGCGTGCTTTCTTTGCGTTCGATCTGAAGAGCGTGATCAACCAGAACTGGACGCGCTGCACCAGAACTCTGCGCTTATGATGGACCCTCGGCAAGGCTCTGCTGCCGACAATGCCGCCGCGAGATGTCAGAGCACCAAGACCCTTGCGCGGCACATCATTCTATCGGACCTCGATCAGTGCGTCGCGTCGCATTTCCTGCAGCAAACCGTCCGCGAGGCGAGCGCTTTGGATGTTGATCAGGCGGGTTCGAACCTGATCGCGCACTTGCGGGCTTGCAGCTTCGGGTGTCCCTGTGTTGCGCCGTGCTTCCAGTTTCACAAGGGACAACCCGCCAGCGATATCAAGTGGCCGCGAGACTTCACCGATTTCCATGGCCGTGAGCGCATTCAACAATGACGCTGGCATTTGCTGGCCCGCTACCCAGCCAAGCTCACCACCGCGCACGGCACTCGGGGCGCGTGAGAACTGGCTTACGGCATTCTCGAAGGAACCACCCCGGTTCAATGAGTTATAGAGTTGTTCCGCCAGTGCCCGGCTCTCTGCGGCCGTCCGGCCATCACTTTCCAGGGGCAACCCGATTTCGCGCAATTGAAATTCGAATCCACCGCGCTGATCCAGCAGTGCCAGCTCGGCGTCGATCTCGGCCTCGCCCGGATCGACACGATCCGAGAAGCGCGCGCGGACGACCTGGATCCAGATCACTTCGGCCGCTGCCAGATCCTGAATCGCCTGATCCGTGACACCTTGAGCGTTCATCAACGCTTGGAATTCCGCCGCGGAAAGACTTGAGCGCTGCGCAATCTGCTCGACGCCTCTTTGAACGATCTCCGGTGTTGGCGTCAGACCAATCCGTTTGCCTGCCTGCAGCTTGAGCCGGTCTTCGACCAGTTGATCGAGCGCCTCGTTTCTAAGGGCATCTGCGCTCGCCGACGAGAAACCCAGTGCAACGAGGATCTGTGCCCGTTGCGCAAGATCGAAACCCGTAATCGCACTGTCGTTCACGATTGCGACAGGCCTGAACAGAGTCTGTGCCGTTGCGGGAACGGTAAGTGTCAGCACCGTCAGAGCGGCTGCCACAATCCTAATCAACATCCTGCGCCTCCGCTTTCCGGGATCGATCGTAAAGTCATCATGTCACCTCTCCTCACCATCGCCCAATGTCAACAGCCGGACCGTAAGCCCAGTCACGAACGAGGCTGGCGAGGTGTCCGAACTGTTGAAATCCCTGTTCAAGAACAATTCGATCTCGCAGCATTTGTTGAGGTACCTGATCGACCCACCTGCGCTCACAAAGTCCGATGCTTCGAGATCGCGGCGAGCGAAGGTTCGTAGGCGCCACTCCTGATCGACCAGATACTGCGCGCTAAAGAAGAGTTCTTCCCGGTCGATTGGTGCATTCGCCTCGGGATCGGCCTCGAAGAACCCATAGTTTACTGCAAGAGAAACAGGCGCGAGGTTGAAACTGGCCTGAACCTGATTGCGGGTGATGTCACCTTCGTGATCGAATCGCAGTCGATTTCTGATGCTGACATATGGGGACCAGTTGAAGGCGGCCGCCGCAACATAGTCGCTCTCGGTCCCGTTCAAGCCTGACCCCGACGAGAAGGACGATGCCTCCTCGAACCGGAACACACGGCCAACACTGGCCTCGAGCTGCAGGGTATCGGAAAGCTCGGCGTCGTAACGCACCATAAGGTTGAATCGCGTACCATCCTCGAAATTGTCGAGCCCAGAGAAGTGGTTGCGATCAATCACGTTGGTTTCGTCGAACTCTGTGACGATACTGTCTTCGAACGGGATGTTCGCGCCATTGCCGCCATCGGGTGCGACGATCGCCTGCACGATTGGTTCGATGATATGTGTGTCACCGCCGTCACGGGCCCAGATCAATGGATACCTGGCTTCGATCCCCGCATGACCGGCAAACCGTGTTGTCAGATCGTCATCGATGTCGGGATCATCGGAACTGGTAAAGAAATCGCCCCGAGCCTGGGCGAACCCGGTCAGAGACAGGCCGACTGGCAGGATCTCCTGTCTTTCCCAATCGAGACCAAAGCTGAGACGCGACGCCTCCCGGCCATTGGTCCTGCGCAACGCATAGCCTGACGTGAAGAGGCCCAAGTCACCGCCCGCAAGTTTCTGATCAAGCTCATGGCGCGCATCAAAGACCGGTAAGACGACCGGAATGTCGCCGACGCGTTCATTGCTCCGCAGGCTTTGGAAGTACAAGCCGGACACGTCGAAATACCCACTTGGACGGTAACGCTCGATGTAAAGCTCACTGTTGAGGCGATCCGGATAGGTATAATCAAAAACGTCGAGATAGGAGTCATCCGACGCGACGGTCACGTCCCAGCCCCAGTTGATGCCATGGCCGATCCTGAACTTTCCTTCGGTGTCCAGATGGCCGCGGAAATCGTTGTCGGTGTCGTCATCGTTCGGTGTGACCGATCCAGAGACGCGAAGTGAACCGTCATCGAACACCCGCCGGTACTCTCCTTCGAAAATAAAGTCGGAATTCGTCGTGAAGAACGGTGTGATCGTGACATCTGAGCTTTCGTCGACGACCCAATAGTACGGGACTTTGATGCCGTAGCCAAAAATCGACGAGGTCAGAAAAGTCGGCGCCAACACCCCGCTGGCGCGATCGACCGTCGGATCCGGGTGCTGGAAGTAGGGCAACCAACCCACAGGAACGCCAAAAACGTCGAAGTAAGCGTTCTCGTAGTGGATGGTTTTCTCGTTTTCATCGTGAATCACCCGTTCGGCACGGATGCGCCAGAGCGGCGTGGGTGAATCTGAGCAAATCTTGCACGGGGAGTATACGGCCTTGGACAGTGTATTATATTGGCTGTCGATCCGCTGCGCCTCGACCGCGGCGAGCTTCGCATCTCCGGTCAGAACGGACCGCGCACCCTGTATGAGTCCATCCGTGAGCTCGGCGTCCAGGTCGGCAGCGTCTGCGAAAACAGTAGTTCCTTCAGGATCGCGCAGGACCAGGTTTCCACGTGCCGTGATCCGGCCCGTTTCATCGTTGTAAGTGATTTCATCGGCGGTAAGCGTGCGTTCGCCGTAATAGACTTCGACAGATCCGCGCGCCGTGACTGTCCCGCGCTCGGAGTCGAAATCGACCTGATCCGCGACCAGGGCGACCGGCAATTCTGCAGATGGCAGTGCCAGATCCTGCGCCTGAGCAAGAGCAGGAACGGCCAGGCCAGACAAAGCGAGCAGAAGCAGGACCGTAGTCACCCGGTTCAGCTTGCTGCGAATCATCGTGGCAATCCCCAAAGCCTTACCCCCGGCTACTTCTAGCCGTCTTCGAGATGCAGCAGCAAGCCCACAGCGAACAGGACTGCCGAGACCGGTGGCGCCCACGCGGCAAGCACGACGGGGATCGAGCCTGAAGCGCCCAAGGCGCTCGCAATATCCGAGAGAAAAAAGTACCCGAACCCGGAGATGACACATCCAAGCGCCATGACCCCGAGCCCTCCAAATCGAGCATGGCGCATCGAAAACGCGCCACCAATCAAGACCATCGCAACAAAGATAATCGGGGCCGAGAGCAGGCTGAACCAATGCATCCGATGCCGGTTTGACGAAAAGCCGGAATCCTCAAGGATGTTGATGAAGCCCGGCAGTTTCCAGAAACTGATCGTCTGAGGCGCCGCAAAACTGTCGTTGATATGTTCAACTGTCAGGTCGGTCGGGATGCGCATCTCATCCACAGCGATTGCCACAGTTTCCGTGAGGGCTGCGTCACGATCTTCGGCAGCACTTTCGATCAAATCCCAGCGGCGCACACCATTGAGACGCCAGTTGCCGTCTTCGAGCACCGCCGACCGGGCGTTCAGGCGTCGTGTGAGTTCGTCTTTCCGATCGAACTCGAAAATTGCCAGATCCCAGAGGCGTTCAATGGACGCGCTGGCCCGGCGCGCACGAATAACCGTCTGGCCCTCGGTGCTCCCCTGACGCAGCCAGAGCCCCCCGGACGATACGGCCAGACGCGACGACGTCCTTTCGAAGAACCGTTGTTCCAGTGTTTCGAAACGCGCCGCGAAAGCGGAGGCGACCGGATTATAGACCGCGAACGAGAACACCCCGAGCAGGATCGCGACGACGATGGCAGGCGACATGATGCGCCAAGCAGAGACGCCTGCTGCACGCGTCACGACAAGCTCGGACGATCGAGCAAGCATGGCGAAACAGGCCATGGAGGCGAGCAGCACCGCAAACGGTGCGGCAGTGATCGTCACTGATGGCGCATGCAGGAATGCCATACCGAGGAGTTCGGCGAATCCGGCTGATCCTTGCTTGTTGGCACGCAGAAGCTCGACAAGATCGATGATGATAACGAGTGTCAGCACTGCAAGAAAAGTCGCAACGACCATCCCGAGGAAGCGGCGTGCGATGTACAGCCACAGGGTCAACCGCATCAGGCCGCCCTCGGGATTCGACGTCCCAGACGCAAACGAACGCCGGAAAGGATGACCAGAGCAATGACGATCCCGACGATCGGCGGAACATACATTACAGGCCATAGTGCCGCAGTTCCAGAGACAGCGCTTTTCGCGCCCAGACCAGCGAGGCGCAAAATCAACCCTGCGACCGCAGCCGCGATGATTCTCCCGGAGAACCCCTGTCGCCTCATGCCTGCGCTCAGAATGAACGCCACTGCGATCAACGGAAGTGCGATTACATAGAGCGGCGCACTGAGTGCCTCATGAGCTTCGGCACGGTAGTCTCCTAGCGGCCTTGGCCTGCCCTCTTCCTCAGTAATGGTCAGCAAGCGTGTCACGTACATCTCGGATGGCTTGCGCGCGCGCGCGCGGGCTTCCGATCCAACACGGCTCAGGTCGTAGGCCAGCTGTTCGAAGCGCAGGATCGAGAGGTTATCGATCACGCCACGTTCCGCCGACTGGGCCACGCCGTCGAACATCACCATGCGGGTTTCGCCACCAGTGCGCACCAGCAGGGCACGCTTGGCGGTGTAGGTAACAGTCTGCTCGGGATCGCGCTCGTCCTGAACGAAGACTCCGAACATCTCGCCTGCCGCTCCGGCCTCGCGCAGGTAGATAGTCACGCCTTGCGTCGGTTCGAGAAACTCGCCTTCGCGCAGCAGTGCCGCTGCAACGTCGCCGCGAATCTGGAAGATCCGGTCACGCATCTCGGCCTGAGCCGTCGGCATAAGATAGAGAGTCACGACATACATCATCGCCATGACGATGATCGAGAAGGTCACAACAGCGCGCGTAAGTGACGTACCGGACAGTCCGGCCGCGAGCATGACCACGATCTCGCTGTCCGTGAAGAGCCGGTTGATCGCAAAAAGAACGGCAGCGAAGACTGCAACCGGAAGAACGATAGACAGGACCATGGGCAACAGGAGCGCGGTGAATTCGAGAAACACCCGCGCCGATTGTCCATTGTTCACAACCGTATCGATCACCCGGAGCGATTGCGTCAGCCAGATTACTCCGGTGAAGACGAGCACGAAAAACAAGAATGGTCCGAGGATCTGTCGGAAAACGTAACGATCCAGCTTGCGCAAGCGCCCCTCCCTAGTGATCCACGTGCCCTGCCCGACCACCGGCGCCGGGTCAAGTACAAGAACCCGACGACCGTTCGCGCTTGACGTGCATGGCGCCGTCAGGTCGCACTAACGCAAGACATGCGCTCGGGCTAAGTTACGCCCGAATCGCATAATTCCGTTGGAGAACCCGATGACAACGCCCGCAGCCGTCCACTTCGCCGGGGAGGACCTGTCCAGTCTCGCCTCAATGGCTGGAACCGTCGTTGTCCTCGTCGGTGCCGACAAGGTGCTGTCGCAGGCGGGAGATCATGTCGATGGGCTCACGGGGGGCAACCTGCGCCGTGTGATCGGTGCGGATGGGTTCAAGCCATCTCAACGGAAAACACAGTCGATCACCTGGCCTTCGGGTATGGCGGCTGAGAAGGTCGTCCTTGCCTCCCTGGGCACGTCGCCCGACCGCGCCTCGGCCCGGCAAGCCGGAGGCGCGATTGCCTCCGCCATGGCGGATGGACCGGTCACGATCTGCACAGGCGGCGTTGCGAGCCATGATTTGATTGCAGAGATGATCTGTGCTGCGGTTCTGCGCCTCTATAGCTTCGACGACTACCGCAAGGCAACGGCCAAGGATCGGAAAGCTCGCACAATCACAGTGACCAGCGATGCGCCAGAGGCACTGGCCGCAGCCTCGGCTCCGTTCGCGGCATTGGCCGAGGGCATCTACTTCACGCGTGATCTGGTCAATGAACCGGCAAACACGCTGAACACCGATGAGTTCGCGGCACGTCTGGCCGCGATGGGTGAAATGGGACTTGACGTCGAAATTCTCGGCGAAGCGGAACTGGAAGAAATGGGCGCGCGCGCGCTTCTCGGGGTCGGTCAAGGTTCGGTCTGCGAGTCAAAGCTCGTAGTCATGAAATGGATGGGTGGCGGCGATGAAGCACCGCTCGCGCTCGTTGGAAAGGGCGTCGTCTTTGATACTGGCGGCATTTCGCTGAAGCCAGCGTCAGGCATGGAAGACATGACCATGGACATGGGTGGCGCCGGTGTCGTCTCGGGCGTCATGCGGACGCTCGCGTTGCGCAAAGCCAAGGCGAATGTCGTTGGCATCGTCGGCTTGGTCGAGAACATGCCGGATGCCGCTGCTCAGCGTCCGGGCGACATCGTAACGTCGATGAAGGGCGATACGATCGAGATCATCAACACCGACGCCGAAGGGCGGTTGGTCTTAGCGGACGCGCTTTGGTACACACAGGAAACGTTCAATCCGTCCGGAATTATTGATCTTGCGACCCTGACCGGGGCGATCATCGTCGGGCTATCGAAATCGATGGCCGGGCATTTCTGTAACGATGAAGATCTGAACGCAGAGTATCTGGCGGCCTGCGAGGCGACCGGTGACAAGAGCTGGCGGATGCCTCTCGATGAATCCTATCACAAACAGATCGAGTCGACCTTTGCCGACGTAAAGAACACCGGCGGTCGCAATGGTGGTTCATGTACGGCTGCCGCGTTTCTCGAGAAGTTCATCAAGGATGACATGCCTTGGATCCACATTGACATCGCAGGCGTGACCACGACGTCGAGTGCAACGCATCTGGCACCGAAAGGAGCGACCGGCTGGGGTGTCGCCGCGTTGGATCAGCTTGTGCGCAGACGAGAGGCGTAAGTCTCGGAGAGAAGCTCAAGCCCTCGCTAAAGCGGTATCATCTGATCCGTTTGGGTTGTGCTCTCTCCAGAGGGGGAGAGCGAAACACCGTCAGGAATCTCCTCAGTCAGCGTGCGTTGGATGTTTGCAAGGCTCCCACAGGGTAGAACCTGCCAAAACCCTATCGACGCGCTTGAGAGGCATTGGCGACATCTTCGACGTGGTCGGCGAGCATTTCAGCGGCATCCGGGTTTCCTTGGCTCAAAGCGGCCTCGGCCATTTCGCTCGCCAATCCAGGATGCTCGAAGATCGATTCGACTGCGGCAGATAGAGACTCCGGCGTGAACTCGAACTCGCGCAACATGATGGCCCCTCCGGCCTCGACCAACCCACGGGCGTTCGCTTCTTGCTCATTGCGCTTGGCGATCGTCAGTGGGACCAGAATCGAGGGACGTCCGATGACCGCTATGTCGGCGACCGAGGACGCCCCGGACCGAGAGATCACCAATTGCGCCTGAGCGATGCGTTCGGGAACGTCCTCGAAGAAGGGTTTGACCGTCGCCTGGATACCCAGTCGGTCATACGCGTCAACAACCATGTTATGGTCGGCCTCGCGCGCTTGATGAGTGATGGTCAACCGCGACCGGATCGCTTCCGGTAGAAGACCCAGGCCTTCGGGTACGACCCGGCTGAGAATGCTCGCGCCCTGGCTGCCGCCGATGATCAGGACATCCAATGGCCAGTCGCCTGGCGGCGTGTACGGGGCCGCCGCGCGTTGCAGCACGCTTGCACGGATCGGATTTCCGGTATGATAGCCCTCGACCCCTTCCGGCAGTGTCGTCGGCCAGGTTCCACACACGATGCGATCTACGCGTTTCGCGAACAGCTCGTTGACACGCCCGAGCACGCCATTCTGTTCATGGATCAGGCGCGGCCGTTTGAGCAGCCAAGCGGCGGCCATCGCGGGCAGCGCGGGATAACCGCCGAACCCTGCTACGCACGCCGGTCTGTCTCGGTAAGTCCGCCAAATCGCCGTGAGGATTCCAAAAGCGATCTGAAAGGGTGCTCGCAGCTTCGAGAGGATGCCACCCCGCTGGAATGTGCCGGCACTGACGATCTGACGGTCGACCGCTGGCGGGAAACCGCCGGCATAGCGTGCGCCGCGTTCGTCGGTTGACAGACGGACACGCCAGCCACGCGCCAGCATCTCTTCAGCGAGGGCCTGAGCAGGAAACATGTGCCCGCCCGTGCCACCCGCCGCGATGATCAGCAGAGGTGCGGCCATCAGCGGATCCCGGGCCGCGCCGTTGGATCATAAGAGCGTGTCCGGGTCAGCGCCAGCAGTGTGCCCATGACAATGGCCCCAGCGATCATGGACGACCCGCCATACGAGATGAACGGCAGCGTCATGCCCTTGGCGGGCAGGAGCCGCGTCGCCACGCCAAAGTTCACGAAGGCTTGTAAACCGAACAACACTGCGAGCCCCGTTCCGCCAAGACGGATGAACGGATCGCGTTCGTCTAGCAGTTTCGAAAGCGCGCGAAGCGTGATGAATAGGTACAGGCCGATGATGCAGATGGTCAGGACCAGACCGAACTCTTCGGCAGCGACGGCGATGATGAAATCGGTATGTGCGTCAGGCAGCGCCCACTTCACTTGACCCTGCGCGGCCCCCGCGCCGAAAAAGCCACCCTCGCGGATGGCCGCCTGCGCATATGCAAGTTGCGAGTGCGGGTCGACGCCTTCGGCTAGATAGCCGTCAATGCGCCGTTGAACGTGTTCGGAGTTCAGGTAGGCGAGCGTGCCACCAACCCCTACGAAAGCTGCGAAGCCCACCAACAGAAGAACCGGTGCGCCCGAAATGAAAAGCATCGCCGCCCAGACGGAAAGAACCAGCATTGCCTGGCCAAAATCCGGCTGCAGCGCGAGCATGATCGCAATGCAAACCACGATGCCGGCGGTGATTGTTCGCCCGGGCGGGCCATTGCGTTCCAACGAGCCCGCCATCAACCAGGCGGCGGCAAGCGCGAAGCCGGGTTTGAGGAACTCTGACGGCTGTAGACTGATCACCCCGAGCGAGTACCACCGCGTCGCGCCCTTCCCAAAGTCGGTGCCGAGCCAGGGCAAAGCAGCGGTCGCCGCGAAGGCAACAATAAACAGCACCAGGGCGCCCCGTCGGATCGCAAGCATGCTCGCCATGGAAAGCACGACGATGACACCCAGCGCCATGGTCGCAAAAACGACGTGACGGACGACGTAGTGATATGTCCAGAGACCGTTCTTTTCGGCGAGTGGCGGCGATGCGGCTAGGCCGAGCACAAGCCCGGTCGCGAACAGTGCCAGCACGGCACCCAGGATCCACTTATCAATGGCATGCCACCAGTTGCCGATCACCGAGCCAGAAGGCCGGGACATGATCATCGATCGGAATGTCAGCTCCGTCACGTCGCGGTCTCCTCGTCGAGAAGGCATTGAACCAGCGCGCGGAAGGCTTCGCCCCGTGCCTCGAAGCTTGGGAACTGGTCGAAGCTCGCGCAAGCGGGAGAGAGCAAAACCGTGTCGCCATCCTCGGCATCGGCATGGGCGGCAGCGGTGGCGGCATCCAGCGTCTCGCAGATCTGGTGAGGATGATCACCGAGCGCTTTGGCGAAGGCCTCGGCTGCCTCGCCAATCAGGTAGGCTTTCTTGACGCGGTCCAGCAATGGCCAAAGCGGATCGATGCCACCGGCCTTCGGCAAGCCCCCGGCGATCCAGCGCACCCTATCATAGGACAGCAACGCCTTCTCGGCAGCGTCAGCATTCGTGGCCTTTGAATCGTTGACGTATGTGACGCCGTTTGCGGCGCCCAGGACTTCCATTCGGTGCGCGAGCCCAGGAAAGGTCGTCAACGCCGCCTCGATCTGGCGCGGAGCGACACCAACTGCACGGCAGGCAGCCCAGGCCGCACAGGCATTCTGGTGATTGTGCGTGCCGCGCAAAGCGGGGGCGCTGCGCAGGTCGACGGCGGCGATTTGCTTACCGCGCCATTCTGTCAAATGGTTGCGGTTCATGAACACCGAGCGCGCGTCAGACTTTGGTTTGTCGATGATGCTGACCTGCACGGGGTCATCGACGATCCCGGTCAGGTAACGGCCCTCTTGCTCGTCGATACCGATGATGGCGTGCTGTGGGGCGCCGATCTCGAAAAGCCTTTTCTTGGCCGCGAAGTAGCCGCCCATACCGCCATGCCGGTCGAGATGGTCGGGTGATAGGTTCAGGAACACCGCCACATCCGGGGCGAGGATGCGGGCGAGATCGGTCTGATAGGAAGATAGCTCAAGGACGATGATCTCGCCGTCTTGTGGGATCTCCAGATCGAGCACACCGACGCCGATATTTCCGCCCATTTGGGTCGGCTTGTTGGCCGATTTGAGGATGTGGTGAATCAGTGCGGTTGTCGTGGATTTGCCGTTCGAACCCGTTACGCAGATAACCTTTGCCGCTGGTTCCAGATCGTCGAAGTCCTCTGGGTCCGCATCCAAAAGCGCCTGGAAGAACAGACCGACATCATTGTCGACAGGGATGCCGTTCTCGCGGGCGAGTTGGATTGCTTGGTGAGGCTCGGGATAGAGATGGGCGATACCCGGCGACACGATCAGCGCGTTCAGCGTCGCGGCCTCGCGCGGACGGGAGATGTCCGCAAGCTCGTGCTCGATAACCGGCAGGCGATTGACCTCATTGTCGTCCCAACAGATCGGAGTCGCTCCGCCAGCCTTGAGAGCTTTAGCAGCTGCGACGCCGGAACGCCCGAGGCCAAGGACACCAACGCGCTGGCCTGCATATGCGCGGACGGGAATCATCTTAGCTTCAAGCTCGCAAGACCGATCAGCGCCAGGATCAGCGCGATGATCCAGAAGCGGATCACCACCGTTGGTTCGGCCCAGCCCTTCTTCTCGAAATGGTGATGGATCGGCGCCATGCGGAACACACGTTTTCCAGTCAGCTTGAAGCTGGCGACCTGCACGATGACCGACACAGCCTCGAGCACAAACAGCCCGCCGATCACGGCCCAGACGATCTCGTGCTTGGTGGCGACCGCGATAGCTCCAAGACACCCCCCTAAGCCAAGCGATCCGGTATCCCCCATGAAGACCATGGCAGGCGGTGCGTTGTACCAAAGGAATCCAAGACCAGCGCCGATAACGGCAGCGGTGATGACGGTGATCTCCCCCGTGCCGGGTACGTAGTGGATTTGCAGGTACTCGGTGAAATCGGACCGCCCAACGACGTAGGCGATGACCCCGAGCGAGCCCGCCGCGATCATAACGGGCATGATTGCCAGCCCGTCCAGTCCATCGGTCAGGTTCACTGCATTGGCTGAGCCGACAATGACCAGCATCGCAAATGGAATGAAGAAGATGCCCGCTGACAACAGCGCATCCTTCAGGATCGGCATCGCAATGGCGTTCCGCAAACCGTCCGGCTGGTAGGCGACCATGACCCAGGACGCCACCAAAGCGATCGCGAAACCAATGATCAGGCGCAGCGTGCCAGAGATTCCCTTGTTGTCGGATTTGGTCACTTTCTTGAAATCGTCGACGAACCCGATCAGGCCAAAGCCCAATGTCACTGCCAGCACGGCAAGAACGAAAGGATTGCTTAGCCGCGCCCAGAGCAGCACCGAGACAACCAATGCCCCCAGGATCAGAACGCCCCCCATCGTCGGCGTCCCCGCCTTGCTCTGGTGGGTCTCGGGTGCATCCTCGTAGATCGGCTGAGCGCCGCCCATCATGCGAAGCTTATTGATCAGGGGCCGCCCAAAGAGAAATGCGAAAACAAGTGCCGTGAAGAAAGCCCCGCCCGCCCGAAAGGTGATGTAGCGGAACAGGTTGAAAACATCACCGCCATCACTGAGAGGGGTCAGCAAGTAGTACAGCATTCAAGCGTCCTCGTGTGCGGTCGGGCGGTTGTCGGGCAACGGGGTCCCGAGCGCTTTGAAGGCAGAGACCACGTGGCGCATCGAGGCGCCAAGCGAGCCCTTGACCATGCACACATCGCCCGCGTCAACCACCTTCTCGACCGCTTCGGCGAGTTGCACGCTATCTGCGCAATATACCCCTCGCTTATCCACAGGCAGTGCCTGGTGCAGGGCGTTCATGCGCGGTCCGCAGGTGTGAAACGTATCGATCTGGGCAACTGCGTCGAGGTCGGCAAGGCTCTGATGGAGAGACATCTCGCTCGGGCCAAGCTCGAGCATATCGCCTAGGAACGCGATGCGGCGGCCCGGTCGGCGGCGGCCCTGCCCGGGTTCGGTTTCGGCCAAGACAGCCAGTGCCGCCCGGACGGACGCTGGATTGGCGTTATAGCTTTCATCAAGCAACAGGATTTCGCCGTCCGGAACGGCAAGGCGTACCCTGCTGCCCCGTCCATCAGGCGGCGTCCAATCACCGAGATCCAGCGCTGCCCGGGCGATGTCGGCGCCAACCGCCTCGACAGACGCGAGCGCACCCAGCGCGTTCATGGCGAAGTGGATGCCAGGTGCACCGAGTTTGATCAGCGCGGGCGTGCCATGGACGGCGAATAAGATCGTCGTCACGGCGCCACTGACCTGCACGTCCTTGAGGTGGATTTGATCCGAGGTGCGGCCGAAGCTTACGATCGTAGCGCCGACCTTGCCTGCGGCGGCTTTGAGACGCTCGAAATGTGGATTGTCCGCGTTCAGGATCGCGGTACCGCCGGGTTCGAGCCCCGCGAAGATCTCGGCTTTGGCATCCGCAATCCCTTCGACGGAGTCGAAGGCTTCCAGGTGCACTGCATCGACCGTGGTGATCAGCGCGATATGCGGGCGCGCCATGCGGCTGAGCGGCGCGATCTCACCGGCGTGGTTCATCCCGATCTCGATCACGGCAAACTCGGTATCTGCGGGCATCCGCGCCAGCGTCAGCGGCACCCCCCAGTGGTTGTTGAAGCTGCGCGTCGCCGCATGGGTCCTACCTCGCGGCGCCAGCATGGTTCGGATCATTTCTTTGGTCGATGTCTTTCCAACCGATCCCGTGACGCCAATAACCTTGGCGTGTGTGCGTGCGCGTCCGGCGATTCCAAGAGCCTGAAGCGCTTTCAGGGTATCGTCGACAAGCAGGAGGTTCCCGTTCGCGCACCCATCTGGAACATGGCTCACCAGAGCGGCGGCAGCCCCGGCCTCAAGCGCCTGCTTTACATAAACGTGGCCGTCATGCGTGATGCCTCTCAGCGCGATAAACAGATCGCCCGGTGAGAGTTCGCGCGTGTCGATCGAAAGCCCCTGAACTGCATCCCAGCCACCCATGACGCGACCCTCGGTCGCTGCGGCCAGGGCCTCTGCCGTCCAGAGCACTGCCATGTCTTACTCCTCGTCCGGTCCGTCAAGCGCCGCGATGGCCGCGCGGGCTTGCTCTACATCGTCGAACGGGATGGTGGTACTGCCGATTTCCTGCCCCTGCTCGTGCCCCTTTCCGGCGATCAGCAGGCAGTCGCCAGAAGATCGGAGGGCGTCGACACCCGACAGGATCGCCTCGGCCCGATCGCCGATATTGTCGGCGTCCGGAGCACCTTGCAGAACGGCAGCGCGGATCACGGCGGGATCCTCGCTGCGCGGGTTGTCATCTGTGACGATCACGGCATCGGCGCCGCGGTGCATCGCCTGACCCATCAGAGGACGCTTGCCGGGATCCCGGTCGCCGCCGGCTCCTCCAGCCACTATCAGACGCCCGGACACATGCGGGCGCAGGGCTGCGAGTGCCGTTTTCAGAGCATCCGGCGTGTGAGAATAATCAACATATACCGACGCACCGTTCGCGCGCCGTCCCGCCAGTTCCATTCTTCCCCGAACTCCCTTGAGATTCGTCAAGCTTGCAAACACTTCGTCAGGGCGGTCCCCCGTCGCGATGGCCAATCCGGCGGCGAGCAAAGCGTTGTCGGCCTGAAAACCGCCAATCAAAGAGAGAGCCGCCGAATAGACCTCGTTCTTCCAAACAAACGAGATGTCCTGCCCATCGGCGCGGAACCGCGTCTTGGTGAGCCGCAGCATGGCCCCTCCGGAACGTCCGACAGAGATCATCGGTCTACCAGCCAGCGACATCCTGGCGAGCGGAAAGACCGGGTCGTCGCTGTTCAGAACCGCAACGCCATCGCGCGGCAAAACACTATGGAACAGGCGTAACTTTGCACCAACGTAATCGTCCTGATCCGAGTGATAGTCCATGTGATCGCGGGTGATGTTCGTCAGTCCGGCAGCAGCATACCGCACCCCATCGATACGGTATTGCGCAAGGCCGTGGCTGGACGCCTCCATCGCAGCATGGGTGCAGCCCTTGTCCGCCAATCTGGCCAGCAGCGCGTGCAGCGTGACCGGCTCCGGTGTGGTCATGCCGAGCGGGTCCTCGAAACCCTCCCCGATCACGCCGGTGGTGCCAAAGGCAGCCGCCGGATGGCAGAGATGGTGCCAAATCTGACGGGTAAATTCAGCAACCGAGGTTTTGCCGTTCGTGCCGGTCACCGCGACCATCGTCTTTGGCTGACGCCCGTAGAACCGCGCCGCCAGTTGTGCGAGTTCGAGGCGCGGCTGATCGGTAAGAAAGAACGGGATCGGCAGATCTCCGATATCTCTCATGGCTCTTTCGAGACCTGCCGGGGTTATCACGACGGCCGAGGCGCCCTGACGCACCGCGTATTGCGCGAATTCCGCGCCGTCGAGTTTGAGACCCGGAATTGCAACGAAGACGAACCCATCCTTCACCTGCCGGCTATCGACGGCGATTCCGGTAACGATCGCATCGCCGCTTGCGTCGGGACCGGCGCGGTCGAGCCTCTCAAGACCGAGGTCGGCGAGTGTCAGGTCGTCCAACATGACGCGCTACTCTGCTCCCGTGTTGAGCGTCAGTGGTGCCTCTGTGACTGGCGCGAGGCGCGGGCGCATATCCAAGAGCGGCGTCACGCGCCGAACAATCTCTGCCGCCACGGGAACAGCAGTCCGCCCTGCCGTGCGAACCGGCTTTCGCCCTGAACGATCCGTCGGCTCATCGAGCGAGACGATCAGAACGTATTCCGGATCAGATGTCGGGAAGACCGATGCGAAGGTCGAGATCACGCGGTTGCGGTCGTAACCGCCGCGCGCGCCGATCTTCTCGGCCGTTCCGGTCTTGCCACCGATCTCGAACCCCGGAACGTCTCCACGACGGGCCGTACCACGCACCGCGACCTGGCGCATGATCCTGAGCATTTCCCGCGACGTTTCCTTCGAGAACACGCGCTCACCAGGTTCTTGAGGACCGGCGAGAAGGGTTGGGCGTACGCGCAAACCGTCATTGGCCAGCGTTGCATAGGCCGCGGCCAGATGAATCGGAGAGGCCGCGAGGCCATGACCGAACGAGATCGTCATCGAAGACAGATCGGTCCAATAGGGTGGCAATAGCGGTTTGGCCTTGGCGGATTCTGCCAGCTCGAGACCCGATGGATCGAACATGCCAAGCTGCTCAAGATACTCTTTGAACCGCCGTGTGCCGAGCATCATCGCGAGTTTCGCCGACCCGACGTTTGACGACTTCACCACGATGTTTTCGACGCTCATCTGAGCGGGCATACGATGCGACTCGCCGATGCGGTGGCGCCCATACTTCAACTGCGAAGGTGTTTGAATCATCGTCTCGGCATTGACCACACCGGCCTCGATGGCCATCGCCGCCGTCAGAACCTTGAAGGTCGATCCGAGTTCGTAGCGCCCTTGCGCGGCCCGGTTAAAACGTGGGCTGTCTTCGGCCTTGCCGCGAAAGAAGATGGGTTTGGCGTTCGGATCGAAGTCGGGCAGCGACACCATGGATACAACTTCGCCGGTTCTCACCTTCATCAGAACCGCCGACGCCCCTTTGGCGGTCAAGCGCTCCATCCCGTCTCCAAGCACGGCGCGCACTGCCTGTTGCACTGGCAGATCGAGCGCCAGCCGAACCGGTTGCCCAGCGAGTTCAGGAGCACGCAACCGGGCGTCGAAGTGTTTTTCGATACCGGCTGACCCGGTGAGTTCGGTGTAGCGGACATCCTCGCGTTCGGCCCGGACCGAGCCGACAATGTGCGCCATCGCATGACCCGCCGGATAGATCCGGATCTCGCGATTGCCGAAGTGGAGCCCAGGGAAACCCAGGTCGTGTACCAACTGGCGTTCGCGCGGCGTCACAGGGCGTTTAATCCAGGCAAAGCGGCGTTGGCCCGTGAGTTTCTTCAGCAGAGTTTCGCGATCGATATCCGGAAAGATCCGGTCAAGCGCATTGGCGACCTTGATTGGATCCTTCATGACGTGCGGATGGGCATAAAGCGACCAAGCCGGAAGGTTCGCCGCCAGCAGGTTACCGTCACGGTCGATGATTTCTCCGCGCACCGGGCGCCCTTTGCTCGCCGCGTCGCCGATCACGGGTTCGGTTGGATCCGTTGCCGCCAGCAGGCCCATATTGAGCACAACGGCTGCGTAACACAGACAAAAGCTCGCCATCAGCAGCATCAGCCGCCAGTCCGCGCGCTGACCGGCGCCCGTCCTGAGGTTTTTTGGGGCAGCGAAATCAGTCATTCCGCCCTCCAGGCCGCTGGACGCGAGACAGGCACAGGAATCAGGCCGCTCCGATCAATCACGGGCGCGATTTCGACAGTCGTGGCCGGGTCTTCCGGGAATGGAACGATTGCAGTGTGACTGAGCACATCAGGAACCAGAGGCACCAGTTGAAGTTGGGACGCGAACTGTTCGGTCAGTCTCTGAAGCCGATCGGGCGCATTCAGCCAAGCCCACTCGACCCGCAAAACCTGAAGCGCTTCGCGCTCCTCGGCAATCTGACCGCGCAATTCGCGCACTCGGTCGAAGGCCGTCATCGTGTTGTAGTTTACGCTGTACGCCCACCCGGCTATGGCGATTATGGTGAGAGCGAGCATGGCCAATCCGTGACGCAGCATCAACCGGCACTCCTATACCGGTCGAGTTGCGGCAGCGTCGGCAGCCCGAGTGCGCGCTTTTCCGGTGCGACAGGCGGCGCAGTCGTTCGGGTCGCACTCCGCAGGCGTGCAGATCTGGCGCGCGGGTTTCGAGCAATCTCGTCCTGGGACGGTTCGGTCGCACGGTCAGGGCGTTCGAAACGCGGTGGCGGCAACGACTTGCCCGGGCTGTGGCGCGAGCCCCCTGCAGATGTTGCCGAGGCTTGCTGCAGGAACCGTTTGACAATGCGATCTTCCAGCGAGTGGAAGGTCACGACCACGAGGCGACCCCCTGCCGTGAGGACGTTCTCGGCGGCATTGAGAGCACGCACCAGCTCTCCGAGTTCATCGTTTACGGCGATGCGCAAGGCCTGAAAGCTGCGGGTTGCGGGGTGCGCCTGACCCGGGCGCGGACGCGGCAAGACGTTCGTGATGATCTGCGCAAGCTGCAGCGTGGTCTCGATCCGGGTCGAGGCGCGTTCGCGCACGATTGCCTTGGCGATACGACGCGCTGCCCGGTCCTCTCCATAGTGGAAGATGATATCGGCAATCAAAGCCTCTTCGCAGTCATTCACCAGATCGCTTGCACTCAACCCGTTGGTGGACATCCGCATGTCCAAAGGACCGTCGAGTTGGAAGGAAAATCCCCTCAGCGCCTGATCGAGTTGCATCGAAGAGACGCCGATATCCAACACCACCGCATCGACCCGACCCTCGGCGTAGCGTTCGGCCACATCGTCCAACGCGCTGAATTCGCCCTCGACCAGGGTCAACCGGTCTTCTGCTCCCGCCCAGTCCTCGGCCGCAGCAAGTGCGGTCGGATCTCGGTCAATGGCGATGACGTGCGCCGCGTTTTTGCGCAGAAAGGCCTTTGTATATCCGCCTGCACCAAACGTGCCGTCGATCACGATTGACCCCCGAAGTGGGCAGAGCGCGCGGCAAACCTCGTCCAGCAGCACCGGGACGTGCGGCGCGGCCTTTTCGGGATCGTGCGCCACGGCCAGCATCAGTGTAACCCGCGCCGGTCGATGAAGGGATCCTCGCCCTCATCGAGTTCTGACAGCAAAGCGGTCTCGAAATCGTCGCGCGCCTCGGGCTGCCAAATCTCGAAACTCGAGGCGACGCCGACGAAACGAATGTTCTTTGCCAACCCGATCATCTCGCGCAGCGGTTTCGCAATGACGATCCGCCCATTGTCATCGACCTGGATCTGGCTGGCGCGGGTGACCAGCTTCAATTCCATGCGCTGTTGTGCTGCATAAGATGGATAGTCGCGCGCATTGTGGCGCTCGATCAAATTCGAGTACGCCTCGGTCGTGAAGACAACATGGCTTTTCTGGCTGTCGAGCTGCGGCACGATGTAAAGCGCGCCGGACGATCCAACCGCATCCAGCACCCGCCGAAACTCCGTCGGCAGGCTGACGCGCCCCTTGTCGTCCACCTTGTGGTCGTGGGTGCCTGCAGGCACCCACGACCACAAGGTGGACGACAAGGGGCGC
>JBCAXJ010000061.1:0-35347 GCA_038534135.1 Pseudomonadota bacterium
CCAATTTCTCTTGAACAAGTGGTACTTTGACGAGCTTTACAGCTTCCTGTTCGTGCGGCCCGCGATGTGGGTCGGCTCGGTCTTCTGGAAGAAGGGTGACGGCAGCACGATCGACGGGTTCCTGAACGGTTTGGCGATGGGCATCGTGCCGTGGATGACGCGGCTCGCGGGGCGGTTCCAGTCGGGCTTCCTGTTCCACTATGCCTTTGTGATGCTTGTCGGCGTGTCGGCGATCGTAACATGGTTCGCCGTCGGCGGAGGAGCGCGCTGATGGGCGACGGTATCTCACTTTTGACGCTGGTTCTGGTGTTGCCAGCGATTGGCGCGCTGCTGCTCCTGCTGCTGCTGCGCGGCGAGGACGAGGCGGCCAACCTCAACGCAAAGCGCTTCTCGCTGTTGATCACGGTGTTCACCTTCGCGTTCTCGCTGTTCCTGATCACCGGGTTCGATCCTGACAACACTGGTTTCCAGTTCGTTGAAGAAACGACCTGGCTCGCTGGTCTGAGCTACAAAGTCGGCGTGGACGGGCTGAGCCTTCCGTTCGTCATGTTGACGACCTTCATCTTCCCTTTGTGCATCGGTGCGTCCTGGTCCGTCAAAAACCGGGTGAAGGAATACATGGTGATGTTCCTGCTGCTTGAGACGATGATCCTCGGCGTCTTCGTCTCGCTGGACATGATCCTGTTCTACCTGTTCTTCGAGGCTGGTCTGATTCCGATGTTCCTGATCATCGGCATCTGGGGGGGCAAGGAGCGGATCTACGCCGCGTTCAAGTTCTTCCTTTATACGCTGCTCGGCTCGCTGCTCATGCTGGTGGCGATGATCTACATGTACTTCGACGCGGGTACGACCGACATCGTGGCGCTGCTGAACCACCAGTTCGATGCGGGGACGGTGACGGTGCTGGGCTGGCAGGTCGTTGGCGGAGCTCAGACCCTGATGTGGCTGGCCTTCTTCGCAAGCTTTGCCGTCAAAATGCCGATGTGGCCGGTCCACACCTGGCTGCCGGACGCGCATGTGCAGGCACCGACAGCGGGTTCGGTCGTGCTTGCGGCGATCCTGTTGAAGCTGGGCGGGTATGGCTTCTTGCGGTTCTCGCTGCCGATGTTCCCGGTTGCGTCCGAGCTGATGATGGATTTCGTGCTGGTGCTCAGCGTCATTGCGATCATCTACACCTCGCTGGTCGCGTTGATGCAGGAGGATATCAAAAAACTGATCGCCTATTCCTCCGTCGCGCATATGGGCTTCGTGACCATGGGGATATTTGCCGCAAATCAGCAAGGCGTTGACGGCGCGATGTTCCAGATGATCAGCCACGGCTTCATCTCGGGCGCGCTCTTCTTGTGTGTCGGGGTTGTCTATGACCGAATGCACACGCGCGAGATCGACGCCTATGGCGGGCTGGCAGTGCGGATGCCCGTCTATGCGACCGTGATGATGCTGTTCACCATGGCCAATGTCGGTCTGCCGGGGACATCCGGGTTCGTTGGTGAGTTCTTGACCATGGTCGGTGTCTATCAGGTCTCGACCTGGGCCGCATTCGGGGCAGCGACCGGGGTGATCCTGTCGGCGGCCTATGCGCTGTGGCTCTACCGGC
The DNA here is from genome assembly GCA_038534135.1 of Pseudomonadota bacterium. Classification (GTDB taxonomy): domain Bacteria; phylum Pseudomonadota; class Alphaproteobacteria; order Rhodobacterales; family Rhodobacteraceae; genus Thermohalobaculum. The sequence continues at coordinate 1,598 of JBCAXJ010000061.1, forward strand.
GTGTCGTGTTCGGCGAATTGATCAAGGGCAGCCTCAAGACCATCGAGGATATGACGCCCCGCGAGATCGCCGTGCTCGCACCGCTTGTGGTGCTCACGCTGCTGCTGGGCATCTATCCGAGCCTGGCCACCGACCTTTTCGCGCCGACCGTCGAGGCGCTGCTGCAGAACGTCGAGGCGGCGCAGGCGGCCCACGCCGACGCTTTGACCCAACTCGCGGCGACCAGCCAGTGAGAGACCGGAGACGAAGATGAACGCTGATTTCGCAACGGTCCTGCCAGAGATCATTATGGCCGTCGGCGCTATGGCGTTGCTGATGTTCGGCGCCTACGGGGGCGAAGATCGTCGTGCGTCCATGGTTCTTTGGATCTCGGCCGGTCTGATGATCGTGATCGGCTTATGGATCATAACAAACGGTCACGGAACGCACGTGGCGTTCGGGGGCAGCTTCTCGGACGATGGGTATTCACGCTTCGCGAAAGTGCTGATCCTGCTGTCAGCGGCCGTAATGCTGGTGCTGGGCGAGGAGTTTCTCGAACATCACGGGATGCTGAAATTCGAGTATCCGATCCTGATCCTCTTGGCCGTGACAGGCATGATGGTCATGGTTTCCGCGAACGATCTGATCGTGCTCTACATGGGGCTGGAGTTGCAATCGCTGGCGCTCTACGTCGTTGCCGCGTTCAACCGCGATAGCGCACGATCGACAGAGGCCGGGCTGAAGTACTTTGTTCTCGGTGCGCTGTCCTCGGGTATGCTGCTCTACGGTGCCTCGCTGGTGTATGGATATACGGGTACGACCGAGTTCGCGGGCATCGCCAAAGTCATCCAGGCCGAGGGCGCGAGCTTGGGCCTTTTGTTTGGTCTTGTCTTCGTCTGCGCGGCACTTGCCTTCAAGATTTCGGCTGCACCGTTCCACATGTGGACGCCTGACGTCTACGAGGGCTCACCCACGCCGGTGACGGCCTTCTTCGCCACCGCGCCCAAGGTTGCGGCCGGTGTGCTATTCGCGCGTGTGCTCTACGAAGGTTTTGGCAGCGCGGTCGCTGACTGGCAGCAGATTATCGTCTTTGTCGCCATTGCTTCGATGTTCCTGGGCGCCATTGCGGCGATCGGGCAGGTAAACCTCAAACGCCTGCTGGCCTATTCGTCGATCGGACATATGGGCTATGCGCTGGTTGGTCTCGCCGCGGGGACAGCGGCGGGAGCCGAGTCGCTTCTGATCTATCTGACGATCTATCTGGTCATGAACATCGGCGTTTTCGCCTTCATCCTGACCATGCAACGCGACGGTCAGCCAGTCGAAGGTATCCACGATCTTTCCGGGCTCTCGCGCACGCATGCGGCGCACGCAGCAGGAATTGCCGTGCTGATGCTCTCGCTCGCGGGGTTGCCGCCACTGGTCGGTTTCTTCGGGAAGTTCTTCGTTTTCAAGGCCGCAGTCGATGCGGGGCTGGCACCGTTGGCAGTCGCCGGTGCGATCGCGTCTGTGATCGGGGCCTATTACTATCTCAACATCGTGCGGATCATGTACCTGACCGAGCCGGGAGAGATGCTCGAGATACGGGGCAGCCTGATGAACACCGTCGCACTCGGCCTAGCGGCGGTCATTATGGCGGCTGGGTGGTTGCCGTTCTTCTCGGGCTTTGGCGTGCCGGAGGTCGCTGCCGCCGCCGCGGAGTCCCTGTTGAAATGACATCAGCGGAGCTTGCGGGCCCGCTGACCGTTCTCGACACGATCGACAGCACCAGCGAAGAGGCACGCCGACATCTCGCGGCCGGAGAAACCGGGCCGTTCTGGATTGCCGCGCGCGAGCAGACCAAAGGGCGTGGCCGCCAAGGCAAACCGTGGAGCTCAAAGTCGGGCAACCTTGCCGTCACGGGCCTGATCCCGTTCAAGGGAACACCAGCCGAAGCTGCGCGCGCAGGGTTCGCGGTGTCGTTGGGCGTTGCCGAGACGGTCTTGATCCTGGCGCATGGCGCCTCGATCGAGATCAAATGGCCGAACGATGTCCTGCTGGATGGTAAGAAAGTCAGCGGCATTCTGCTAGAAAACCTCGGGAAGACACCGGATGGACGCCTGGCGTTGACAATCGGGATCGGGATCAACCTCGCACATCACCCGGATGCTGCACCAGGTATGTGGCCCCCGACCAGCCTTGCCGCTGTGACCGGCGCCGCGCCAGCAATGGACGATGTCCTGCCGGTTTTGATCGGGCAGGTTTCCGGTGCCCTGACACGCGACAGGCTTTACGGCTTCGAAGCGACGCGTGCCGCCTGGCTGGCGCGCGCCGCGCGGCTTGGGGAGGTGATTGATGTCAAGTTGTCGTCCGAGACCTTGCGCGGAACCTTCCGTACCATCGATCACACAGGCGCCCTTGTGCTGCAAACCGGATCCGGGCTACGCAGCATCGCCGCTGCTGATGTGTTCTTTCCGGAAACGACAACATGCTCCTAGCGATCGATGTGGGCAATACGAACACCGTCTTTGCCCTGCATGACGGGTCCGAGTTCATTGCTGAATGGCGGTGCAGCACAGAAAGCTCTCGTACAGCGGACCAGTACTTCGTCTGGCTGCGGCAGCTCATGCAGCATGGAGGGCTGGAGCCCGCGTTGATCGACGAGGTCGTGATCTCGAACACGGCGCCGGCGACGCTGTTCAACTTGCGTCTTCTGTGTGACCGGTATTTCAATTGCCGTCCGCTGGTGGTCGGCAAGGAGGGCTGCGATCTGCCAGTCGAAATCCGGGTCGACAATCCGCAGGAAGTCGGCGCGGACCGGCTGGTGAACACGGTGGCAGCGCACGCGACCTACGGCCCGAACCTGATCGTGGTGGATTTCGGCACGGCGACAACCTTCGATGTCGTCGGACATGACGGCGCCTATGTCGGCGGTGTCATCGCACCCGGTGTGAACCTGTCGCTCGAGGCTTTGAAGAACGCCGCCGCGCACTTGCCGCACATCGATGTGACGATGCCACCGCACGTCGTCGGCACCAACACGATCAACTGTATCCAGTCGGGAGCGTTCTGGGGATACATCAGTCTGATGGAAGGTGTTTGCCGTCGGATCGCGGCCGAAAAGGGACGCGACATGAAGGTGATCGGCACTGGCGGTCTGTCTCCATTATTTGCCCGGGCGACGGATGTTATCGATCACATAGACGCCGATATCACGATGCGCGGCCTCGTGCTGATCCGCGATTTTAACCGCGCAGAAGCAGGAGCCTGACATGGCCGAAGATCTCGTCTACCTGCCGCTTGGAGGCGCAGGTGAGATTGGCATGAATTGCTATCTCTACGGTTACGGCGAGAACAATCGCCGCCGATGGATCATGGTCGATCTGGGGATTGGCTTTGGTGATATGGAGACGGCACCCGGGGTTGAGGTCGTGGTGCCGGATCTCGAGTTCATCTTCGAACGGGCTGACCGGCTGGATGGGATCTTCCTGACCCATGCGCACGAGGACCATGTGGGCGCGATCCCATACCTTTGGGAACGCCTCAAGGTGCCGATCTTCGCGCGTCCTTTTACCGCCGAAATTGTGCGGCGCAAGATGGCCGAAAGTGCACTGGATATCGAGGCGATCCGGGAGTGCACGCTGGGCGAGCGCTACGAGGCGGGACCTTTCTCGGTCGAGTTCCTTGCAGTGACGCACTCGATCCCCGAGGCATCCAGCCTGGCCATCCGGTCGCCGTCGGGCACGGTGCTGCATTCCGGTGACTTCAAGCTTGATCCAGATCCGCAGATGGGGGCGCCGATCGATGTGGCGCCCTTCGAGGCACTTGGTTCTGAAGGCGTGCTCGCCCTGACCTGCGATTCAACCAATGTTTTCCTGGACGGGGTTTCCGGGTCCGAGGCGGAGATCATTCCCAACATCGAGCGTGTCATGAAATCATGCCCGCGCGCGGTGGCGGCGACGACCTTTGCATCGAACGTGGCGCGATTGCGAACCTTGGCGGTTGCAGCGCAAAATGTGGGTCGAACAACGGTCATCGTCGGGCGGGCAATGAAACGGATGACCGAGGTGGCGGTCGAGACCGGCTTGCTGACCGATTTCCCGAAGACGGCGTCCGAAGACGATGCAGCGAACATTCCGGCCGAGAACGTTTTCTATCTTGTGACGGGCAGCCAGGGTGAGAACCGCGCAGCACTCGCACGGATCGCGGCGGGGTCTCATCCGACCGTGGAGTTGTCTGAAGGCGATACGGTACTGTTTTCGTCCAAGACCATCCCGGGCAACGAGGCCGGGATCTATCGCCTTTACAATCGGTTGTCTGAACAGGGCATCAGGGTGATCGACGGCGAGATGGAGCGGATCCATGTCTCGGGCCATGCACGGCGCGGCGATCTCGAACGGCTCTACAAGACCGTTCGGCCACAGGTTGCGGTGCCCTTGCATGGCGAACACCGCCATCTGGTCGAGCACGCCGATCTCTCCGGTCAGTGGGGTGCCGCACATGGACTGGTCGCGCCGAACGGCACGATGGTGCGTCTGGACGGAAACGCTCCTGGCACCGTCGACTATGTCGAAACCGGTCGGGTCTATATCGATGGCCATGCCAAGATCGGTGCGCTGGACGGCGTGATAAGGGAGCGCCTGAAGCTGGCGCGGCAGGGTCAGGTGATCGCCGCGCTGGTGATCGATGACGACGGCGACTTGCTTGCTGATCCCCAGGTGCGTTGTCTCGGCGCGCCGAAGGACGGAGACGGCTTTCACATGCCGCTATACGAGATGATCGCCGAGGAGATTGACGACGAGATCGAGGGTGCGCCTCGAAAGACGCGCCGGACCGACAGCGGTATCGAGGAACTGGCAGCCCGTGCGATTCGCCGCGTTACGGGCCGGGTTTGGGGAAAACGCCCGGTGGTGACGGTGATCGTATCTCGGTTGGAGGAGTGACCACAGCGGCTCGAAACCTCTGAAAAATCAAAGAGCATGTCAGAATGACGTCTTGATTGATCAAGATCTGTCCCCATTTAAGACATATTAGATTTTTCATGAGGAAATTTTTATGGAAACCGCTGTCAAAAGCATATTCGATTTTGCGCCCAAGGACGTACTCAGACTTCTGATTGGCGGCGCCATTCTCGGCATGATCCTGCTCGTTTTCCTGCACGTCGTTGACGTACGTTTCGCACCGCCAGATTGGTGTCGCAATGTGCTGGGCATCGCACTGACGGGCCTGCTGGGCTTGCTGCTCTGCTTGGACATCAAGTGTCTGCGCAAGTGCTCGCTCAGTGTCGTCGTCGCGTCGATGATCATATTCACGGTTGGATTGGCGACCGGCGATATGGTTGCTCGCACCGTCGATTTCGTGAAGGCGCCCGCCATTCCCGAACGCCCGGCCTGAAGACATTCAAACCAATCCGATTAGGAGAAACACCATGTTGAAGACCATCTTTTTTGCCGCTGCAATCACCGTAAGCGCGATGTCAGCCCAGACAGCACATGCCGATGATTGCACGGATCGCGCGCAGCTCCATGAAGAGTTCAAACCGCGGTTCGACTACGAACTCGAACGTACCGAGCGTCTCCTGAGCAACTCGGACGCGTTCGCTCTGCAGTACTTCCGGGAACGGTTTGAGGATCTGTCGACGTTGCAGGCGAACTGTGCCGTCATATGGGAAAAACACGTGGCCCTGATTGATGATCTAGCTCTGGCGAACCAGAGCATTGGCCGGCGGGCATCGCGTGGATTGCTGCTGCGCAAGTTCTGAGACCAAGCGCTTCAAGAGAGGGCGGTGTGCGAAAGCGCGCCGCCCTGTGCTGTTCAAGCCGCGTCAGCGGCTTCCTCAGGCAGATCGGGTGCTAACGCTAGCGCTCCATCTGCCGCGTCCGCAGAAGGATCCGATTTCTCCAGGGTCTTCTTGGGACGGATCTCGCGCAGGAGAAACGCTGGTACATGGTCGCCCATGCCAACCACCGGTGCGCCATGATCATCCCTGCGTCCACCGCGCCGACGACTGTCACTGCGGGGATTTTCCTGCCGTGGCTCATCATCTTGTGCACGACGTGAGGACCGTGGTTCGCGGCGCGAAGAAGACTTCTCGGCCGCTTCTTTTGTGACTTCTTCGCTCTTGCGTGCGCGACGGTCATCTTCCTTGACGAGCACGCCCTCAGGCAGGTCCACCTTCGGGATGTCGTGCTTGATCAGCTCTTGTATGAAGCCGACATATTTTTCGTCCGAGGGCAGGGCAATGGTGAAGGCCTTGCCTTCGCGCCCGGCCCGTCCCGTACGACCGATCCGATGGACGTAATCCTCGGAATGTGTCGGCACGTCGTAGTTGAACACGTGGCTGACCGAAGGAATGTCCAGCCCCCGCGCCGCAACGTCGGATGCAACCAAAATACGGATCTTGTTATCGCGGAACGCACTTAGCGTAGCCGTGCGTACCGATTGGTCGAGATCGCCGTGCAAAGCGCCAGAGGAGTAGCCGTGTTTCTCAAGCGATTTGAAAACGATGCCGACATCGCGCTTGCGGTTGCAGAAGATGATGGCGTTGGTCAGCTTTTCGCCTTCGCCGTCGATCAGTGCCCGCAAGCAGTTGCGCTTTTCCTTGTCGGCCGTGTCCTTGCGCGTCGGCCGGAAACTGCAAAGCGCCTGGGTCACAGTTTCGGCTGTCGTCGCCTGACGCGCGACTTCGACCCGAATCGGGTTCGACAGGAAAGTATCGGTCAGGCGCGTGATCTCGGGCGGCATGGTGGCCGAGAAGAACAGCGTCTGGCGCGTGAACGGCGTCAGGTTAAAGATACGCTCGATGTCAGGGATGAAGCCCATGTCGAGCATCCGGTCGGCCTCGTCGACCACCATAACCTGAATGCCTGTGAGCATCAGCTTACCGCGCTCGAAGTGATCCAGCAGGCGGCCCGGTGTGGCGATGAGGACATCCACACCGCGGTCGATAAGCTTGTCCTGGTTCGCGAAATTCACGCCGCCGATCAGAAGCGCCATCGAGAGCTTGTGGTACTTTCCATAAGTCTCGAAATTCTCGGACACCTGTGCCGCGAGTTCACGTGTCGGGCAGAGGATCAAGCTGCGCGGCATTCGCGCCCGCGCACGGCCCTTGGCCAGTGCGGTGATCATCGGAAGTGTGAACGACGCAGTCTTGCCTGTGCCGGTCTGCGCGATGCCAAGGACGTCACGTCCCTCGAGAGCGTGGGGAATAGCCTCTGCCTGGATAGGCGTTGGCGTCGTGTATCCGGCCTCTTCAACGGCCTTGAGAACCTTGGGGTCAAGGTTCAGTTCAGAGAACTGCATGCGGTGCCTTTCGCGTCATTGCGGCTGTATGTGGCCGCAAATCCGCGCGGCCGCGGCGCCCGTATCGGCGCCTGCTTCGTGCACGGCTTATATCGGTGATACATTGCAAAAAGTCAAACCGGGCAGGTGTCGACGTTGACATCAGATATATTTCGATTATTGTAGAAATAAGGAATTTGGAGTCGAATCATGACCGAACTGGTTTTGCGGCGCTGGGCGTCCATTGTTTCCACCCTGCGCGGCGCGGATGCTGTCTGGTTGATTGTGCTGATGATCCCGCTGGTCGTCTTGGCTTTCGACTCGAAGGCAGAGGATGTTCTCGGCACAGCGATCGAGGCTTTCGCGGGAACACTTCCCTACATTGCCATCGCGATCGGTCTTATTGCCATGCTCAAGGCAACGGGCGCCGAGGGCGTCGTCAGCAAGGCATTCCAGGGGCGCGAGACGCAGATGATCCTGTTCGCGGCCCTGATCGGCGGACTGACGCCGTTCTGCTCGTGCGAAGTCATTCCGTTCGTCGCCGCGCTGCTGGCGGCTGGGACGCCTTTGTCGGCTGTCATGGCATTCTGGCTAGCGTCGCCGCTGATGGACCCTCCGGCCTTCGCGATCACCACAGGCGCCTTGGGTCTTGAGTTCGCGGTCGGCAAGACCGTGGCGGCTGTCGGCGTGGGCCTGATGGGTGGTTTCATGACAATGGCGTTGCTGCGGGCGGGGTTCTTCCCGGATCCACTGAAACAGGCCAAGGCGGGTGGCTGTTGCGGCTGCGGTCCGAATCCGCTGAACGGCAAGCCGGTATGGCGGTTCTGGGAGCATTCCGATCGGCGTGACACCTTCCGTGACGCTGCCCTCGAAAACGCACTCTTCCTGGGAAAGTGGCTGGCTCTGGCCTACTTGTTGGAAGGCCTTCTGATCCACCATGTTCCGGCAGAACAGGTCGGTGCCGTTGTCGGTGGTGAAGGGCTCTGGCCCATCGTGTTGGGCGCATTGGTTGGAGCACCGGCTTACCTGAACGGCTATGCCGCGCCTGCTCTGGTTGCCGGTTTGATGGAGCAGGGCATGAGCAACGGTGCTGCGATGTCGTTCCTGGTCGCAGGCGCTGTCAGTTCCATCCCGGCGATGGCAGCCGTTTTCGCACTGGTGAAAAGGCCTGTCTTCTTTCTTTACGTTGCCTGCGGTATCGGCGGCGCGATCCTATCCGGTGTGATCTTCGCCGCCATCGTCTGAATACAACCGATCATCTTCTTGCTACGGCGCGTGTTCTGGACGTGCGCGCTGTAGCAATACTTACACCGACGCCACGGATCAGATGCTACACTCTCCTGCACGGAAAGAACTTTCAGGAGGAAACCATGGCAGGGCCAATTCCAAAAAGCTGGATGCCCAACGCAAGCATGCGGCGGATCCACATTCACTGGACCGCTGGCGGGCATAAGGCAAACAGCACCGATAAGAAGGCCTATCACGTCCTGGTTGAGGGTGACGGTAAACTCGTGCGCGGCAAGTTCACGATCGCTGACAATGAACGGCCGGTACGCGGAAAGTACGCAGCGCACACGGCAAAGGCGAACACGGGTGCGATTGGAATTTCGCTCTGCTGTATGGCCGGCGCGCGCGAGCGGCCGTTCGATCCGGGCAATCATCCGATGACGGAAGAGCAATGGGAAACGGCGCTGCAAGCGGTCGCACAACTCGCCGAGCGCTACAACATCATGGTCACGCCAGAGACGATCCTGACCCATGCCGAGGTCGAGCCCAATCTCCACATCAAGCAGAAGAACAAGTGGGACATCACGCGTCTCGCCTTTGATGACGATGTGCAAGGGCACAAGGAGGTCGGCGATCTGTTGCGCAGCCGCGTCGCCGCAATTCTGGATGAAACCGATGACGATCCGGAAGAAATCCCGGAGGAAATGAAGCTGCCGAGATACCGCGTCGTCGATGTCGCACCGTCGCGTCTGAACTTCCGTGACGGTCCAAGCGGGACGAAGAAGGGCTCGCTGCCAGAGCGCTCGGTGGTCGAGCGGATCGCGGTGGTCGGGAATTGGTGGCAGGTGCGGACCCGAGCGGGTTTTGTCGGCTGGGTGTTCTCGAAGTTCCTGACGCCGGTCTGAGAGCCTAACCCGAAAAGAGTTGAGCGGCTTCGTTGGGTTGTGATTCTGTCCGGTTGCCACACTCGACGGAGCCCAGAATGCTTTGGGCTGAGATCGCCCGCCGCGATTATCGGCGGAAGACGCCGCGCGACACAACCGCCACGCCCTCGTCGACACCATGGGCCTGCTGTTCGGCCTCGTGGTTCATGCAGCCGACATCCAGGATCGCGATGGCGCGCCCTCGGTGCTTGCCTCGATCCGCCGGTCCCGCCCGTGGCTCAGGCACGTCTTCGCAGACGGCGGCAATGCTGGGCCGAAACTCCGCGCCGCGCACGACAGGATCGGCGCGCGGACGATCGAGATCGTCAAGCGCTCTGACACCGCGCAGGGCTTTGAACTCTTGCCTCGTCGATGGGTCGTGGAACGGACCTTCGCCTGGCTCGGACGGTGCTGACGGCTGGCCAAGGACTGGGACAGATCCGTCGCCGCCGCCGAAGCCTGGATCAACGTCTCCCATATCCGTCTCACTACCCGCCGCCTCGCAAGGTATTGTCATGATTGACGGAGTTTCGAGGCAGGCTCTCACCTGATGGCTTCTCTTTTGGGCCCGCCGCATGCGTTCTTCTTGGGCCTCAAGGAGCGCTAGGCTACGACCTTGTCTAGATGAGAATTCATTGGATTCGAGGCTGGCCAAGAATGACTATGGAAGCTCTGGTGCTGCAGAAGTCGGTGGAACTGGTCGATCCGCATGACTGCACTGACGCCAAGGACGCTCTGTCCATCCTGCAAGCGGTTCATGACACACTGGTGGTGCGGGGTTCGGCAGTCTTCAAGCCCGCACTTGCCGTGTCTTGGGACGTGTCCGACAATGCACGGTCATGGCGCTTCCGGTTGCGCGAGGGTGTCCGGTTTCACGATGGGACGCTTTGCGACGCGGCTGCCGTGGCCGGTTCTCTTCAGCGGATGGCGCGCCCGGATAAGGGCTACACCCTTGGCGCTCCGGGCGTGTGGCACCAGTACCTCGGCGGTGCCCGGATTAAAGCTGTAGGGCCCTTCGAACTTCACATCGATCTGGAGCAGCCCGTTGCGGACCTGCTGGACATTCTTGTTCAGGGTTTCATCGCATCACCGTCTTCACTGGCCGCCCTCGATGCTGGTCACCGTGACACCTGGGTTGGCACGGGACCGTTCGAGATTGTTTCCGCAGCGACAGGAACCGTGCGTGCGCGACGGACTGCGCAGCATTTTGGCGGTCCGGTCGCGAATAAAGCGATCCGGTGGGAGGCTGTACCGTCGCCCGCGGAGCGGCTGGCGCGGCTGCAATCAGGCGCGGCCCATGTTGCCACAAACCTTGACCCGCATGCATCAAAGGTGCTGGAGCCGACCGGTGTGACGCGACACGTGACACTTGATCCTGTGGCGATCATCTATCTGCTGAATGCAGCGCAGGGTCCGCTGTCAGATGCCAGGGTGCGCCGCGCCCTGAGCCTCGCGGTCGACCGGACGGGATTGATCGACGATGTCTTGGGAGGGATGGCGAAACCGCTCGATGGATTTGTCAGCCCTCTGCATTTCGGGGCGGCAGAACGCCCTGTGGCCTATGACCCTCGGCGGGCGCGTGAGTTGCTTGGAGAGGCGGGCCATCAGGAGGGGCTGACGCTTTGGGTGGATTGCCCGACTTCGCTGCCGGATGAAGCCGAAGCTCTGACGGTCGCCCTTTCGAAGCAGTTGAAGTGCGTTGGAATCACGCTGCAGGTGAGCCGTTACACCGATCGCGAGGCCTATGCACACATGGTCAGGCGCAAGGAAATCGGCGACATGTGTGTCTTCGACTCCAGCCCGCTTTCAACCTTTCGGGTGCTCTACGAAAAGATCGATTCTCGGATTGCGGGATCGTGGTGGCAAGGGTATCGCAACGCGGCGCTCGAACAGCTTCTGGACACGGCGCGCGCTGAGGCGCGTGCGGAGGCACGTGAGGCGCTCTATAGGGAGATCTATCTGCTTTTGCAGGAGGACCCGCCCTGGCTCACACTCTATAACCCGCTACGGGTCACGGGACTGCTGGGAAATCATCCAGACTTCTGCCTGTCACCCGAAGGTGTGCTTGATGTCCGCCGCCTGCCAGCCTTCGCCTGATCCCAGGCATCTAGGCGCTACATGACGTGGGCGAGGAACTGCTGGCTGCGATCGAAGCGCGGGTTGGCGAAGAAGCTCTCAGGAGGGCCGGCCTCGACAATTTCGCCCTGGTCCATGAAGATGACCTCGTCCGCGACTTGGCGTGCGAACCCCATCTCGTGCGTGACGCAGATCATTGTCATGCCTTCTTCGGCCAGCTCGACCATGACGTCCAGCACCTCCTTGATCATCTCCGGGTCCAGCGCAGAGGTCGGCTCGTCGAACAGCATGATTTTGGGCTGCATGGTGAGCGCGCGGGCGATCGCCACGCGCTGCTGCTGGCCGCCGGATAGCTGCAGGGGATACTTCAACGCCTGATCGTCGATGCCGACCCGGGTGAGGTGCTTCATCGCGATCTCCTCGGCCTCGGCCTTCGGCATCTGCAGCCCAAGCTGGGGTGTCAGCGTGCAGTTCTCCAGCACCGTGATGTGCGGGAACAAATTGAAGGACTGAAACACCATGCCGACCTGTGCGCGGATCTCGCGGACATTGCCCCCTTTCTTCTCCACCGGGACGCCGCCGACAAGGATGTCCCCCTCCTGGTGGTGCTCAAGCTGGTTGATACAGCGGATCAGCGTCGATTTGCCGGAGCCTGAAGGACCGCAAATGACAATCTTCTCTCCGTCACGCACGACAAGGTCGATGTCCTTCAACACGTGGAACTGGCCGAACCATTTGTTCAGCCCGACCACCTCGATCATCTTCGTGCGCTTCTCGGCACTCATCGGTCACGCCCCGTTGCGAGTTTGCGCTCGAGCCGCATCGAGTAGGACGACATGGCAAAGCAGAAGACGAAGTAGATCATCGTGACGGCAAAGAACGGCTCGATGAAGAGACCCAGCCAAGTGGTGTCTTCACCGACCGCCCGGGCCATGTTCATGAGATCAAAGAGACCGATGATCGACACCAGTGTTGTGTCCTTGAAGAGCCCGATGAAATTGCCGACGATGGTGGGGATCATGATCTTGAGCGCCTGCGGCAGCACGATCTGAGTCGTCGTCTGCCAATAGCCAAGGCCCAGCGATGCGGCAGCCTCGAACTGGCCTTTGGGGATCGCTTGCAGTCCGCCCCGGATAACCTCGGCCATGTAGGCCGCCGCAAACAGGCAAACCGCGACGATCGCGCGGAGCAGCTGATCGACCTCGACGCCCTGCGGCATGAAGAGCGGCAGCATGGTGTTGAACATGAACAGGATCGTGATCAGCGGCACCGAACGGAAAAGCTCGATGAAGGCCGTACACAGCATCGAGATAACCGGCATGTCCGACCGGCGGCCCAATGCCAGCAGAATGCCCGCAGGAAGCGAAAAGGTGATGCCAATCCCGGAGATCACCAGTGTCAGGAAAAGGCCGCCCCAGACCCGGGTGCGCACTTCTTCGAGCGCCCATTCGTTCACAAGGAGCACGGCGACGAGGAAAACAACGAGCGCCACGCCGCGCTTGATCAGCCGTTGGCGCTGTTCGTCGGCATTCCGCGCGCCGGCTTTGTCGACAACGACTTCGCCGACGGACTTGCCTATGAACGTCTCGCTGAGTGCTGTGGCCCAGACCCATACGAACACGGTCAATGACAGGGAGATCAGGGCCGTCCACAAGATGCTCTTGTCGCCGCCAAGGAAGAAGTAGCTGGCGAGGAATGGATAGATCAGCACGGCGCTGAGGCCGATGGCGACCTTGGATTGCACCTTGGGCATCCAGAGCGGGATCATCCACGCAATCAGAACCGCGAAGCCAAGGTTGATGCGCCAGACCTTATCCTTGGGGTAGAGGCCGTAGATCATATTCTCGAACCACACGCCCACGCCCGGCCAGCAGGCGCCAGAGCGGCCCACCATATCGAGGCATTCGCGGCGGCTCTCGGCTTCCCAGACCGCGTTGAAGATCGCCCAGTTCAGAACCCATGACAGGACGACGAAGGCGATGTAGGCGCCCAGGATCGTCATCAGCGCATTGGGAACATCCTTGAACAGGTTGCCGCGCAGCCAGCCGATCAGGCCGACGCTCTCGGCTGGCGCCGGGCGATCGGGCTTTGGCGAGAAGATCAGGGTGTCGGACATGACCTATCTCTCCTTCAGCAGAGCGCGCTTGTTGTAGTAGTTCATCACGAAGGAGACTGAGAGGCTGACAAGGCAATAGAACGCCATGGTCATTGCGACGATCGGGATCGCGCGGCCCGACTGATTGAGCGAGGTGTTCATCCAGACGCTCACCAGATCGGGAAAACCGATCGCAATTGCCAGCGATGAGTTCTTCGTGACGTTCAGATATTGGCTGATCAAGGGGGGAATGATCACGCGCAGGGCTTGCGGCATGACCACCCGGCGCAGGGTCCAGTTCGGCGGCAGGTTCAGTGCGCCCGCGGCCTCAAGCTGACCCTTGCTGACAGACTGAATGCCGGCGCGTACGATCTCGGCGATGAAGCACGAGGTATAGGCCGACAGTGCCACGATCAGGGCGCAGAAGCTGGGGGGTACCGAGGTGCCGCCCGTGAAATTGAACCCCTTGAGAACCGGTATGTCCCAGCCAAGCGGTGCGCCAAGTGCGAGGTGGATTGCCAGTGGAGCACCGATGATGACAGCAAGCCCGGTCGAGATCGCCGGGAAAGCCTTGCCGGTCTTGTCCAGACGGACTGTCGACCAGCGATAAAGGCCGATTGCAAAGATCACGGCGGCTGCAAAGGTAATCAGAACGATGTTGAACCCAGCCTCGGGGACAGGCGCGGGCAGATAGAAGCCACGATTGTTCAGGACAAACCCTTCGGCCAACTCGATGGATTGCTTCGGTCTGGGCAACAGATTGAAGACGCCAAAATACCAGGCAATGATCTGAAGCAGCAGCGGTGTGTTTCGCAGCAGTTCGACGTAGCACCGGGCGATCTTGCCGATCAGCCAGTTGTCCGACAGCCGCGCGAGGCCGACGATCAAGCCCAGCACTGTCGCGAGAAAGATGGCGACGACTGCGACCAGCAGGGTGTTCAGAATGCCGACATAGAAGACACGCAGATAACTGTCGCCCTCCTGGTACTCGACCAGCGTGAAGCCAATGCCGAAGCCTGCCGAGACGTCCAGGAAGCCAAAGCCCGCGGACATGTTGCGTTGCGACAGGTTGTAGGCGGTGTTCATCACCAGCCAGCCGAAGAAGGCGATCACCCCTACCAGCGTCAACACTTGCAGAATGATCGCCCGGATCCGAGCGTCGCGCCACATCCGGCTCAACGGATTGGATGGCGAAGATTTCGGCGTGGCGGCTTCGGTCGACAGAGCCATCCGGTCTCTCCTGGCGCAAGCAGTGGAAGGCGGAACCGGCACAGGGAACGGATCCCCTGTGCCATCGTTGCATCAGGCCTCAGCGAAACGGCGGTGCGTAGACGATGCCACCCTGCGTCCACAGCGCGTTCAGGGATCCCTCGCGCGGAATGCCGATTGGCGTGTTCGCCCCGACATGACGCTCGTATGCTTCGCCGTAATTGCCGATGGCCGAGATCACGTTGACCATGAAGTCTGCGCTGACGCCCAGTTCCTCGCCGATATTGCCCTCGGCACCCAGCAGACGGGCAACATTCGGGTTCGGCGGGGTGGCAGCCATCTCGGCAACATTGGCCTGGGTCACGCCCAACTCTTCTGCGTTGATGATGCCGTACATGACCCAGCGAACCAGGTTGGCCCAGCCATCGTCGCCTTGGCGCACAACCGGCCCAAGCGGCTCTTTCGAAACAGTTTCCGGCAGGATCTTGTGCTCATCCGGCACCGGGAATGCCGACCGGCGCGCAGCAAGGCCCGACTTGTCGTTGGTGTAGGCATCGCAGCCGCCACCCAGATAGGTCTCGACGATCACGTTTACGTTCTCGTTGGTGACCGGTGTGAACGACATATCGTTGGCGCGGAAGAAGTCGGCCAGGTTGAGCTCGGTCGTCGTTCCGGTCACGACACAGACCGTCGCGCCATCCAGTTCCATCGCCGAGTTGATCCCGCTGTCGATCGGCACGACGAAACCCTGACCGTCGTAGAAGTTGATCGCGGTGAAATCGAGGCCCAACTGGGTGTCGCGGACAGCGGTCCATGTGGTGGTCCGGCTCAGCATGTCGCTTTCGCCACTCGCCAGTGCCGTGAAGCGCACCGCGGAGGTCACTGACTGGAACTCGAGCTTGTCCGGATCGCCGAAGATCGCGGCGGAGACGCCGCGGCACATATCGACGTCCAGGCCGGACCACGTGCCGTCATCGGCCAGTGCATAGAACCCCGGGGTCGGCAGTCCGACCTGGCAGTTCATGTAGCCGCGCTCCTTCACGGTCGCCAGCGTTGCTTGTGCGAACCCCGCGGTCGGCACAACGAGTCCCAGCGCTACGCCAACGCTGGCAATCAGTTTGATGTTCATGTTCTCACTCCCATCTGCGGACGGCGGCCCGTGAGCAGCCATCGGTGTTGAACGGTATTCCGACCTTAACCCGCATTCTTCGCGCGCCCAGAAAGAATGCCAAGAAACTGCCAATTCTGCAGGCATTGGCGGAATGCTCAGCAATCGAGGTGTCCTGATGCGCAATTATGATGCAGATTGGCGGCTTGAGTTCGTTTCTGCCTGCTAATTAGCGGAACGACTGGTCCATCCGGGTTGCATCAGCTAGGCCCATTCACCACACATCCCAGGGGACGAGGGGCACTCTGCATGCAAAAACTGGATCAGGCGTTCATTGAAGAGGCGTTCCCGGCACTTGGGCAGGGGCGCATTTACCTCGACAATGCAGGCGGCAGCCAGATTGCACGGCATACCGTTGAGAGGATGACCGAGTTCCTCTACAGTTCGAACGTCCAACTGGGCGCGACCTATGCGGCATCTGCCGAGGCCGGAGACCGGGTGCAACAGGGGCGCGCAGCAGTGGCGACGCTGCTGAACGCCGCGCGGCCAGAGGAAATCGTGCTTGGGGCGACGTCCACCCAGCTCTTCGACCAACTCGCGCGGTCACTGGTCCAGACCTGGGCGCCCGGAGATGAGGTGATCGTCACCAATTTCGATCACGAAGCCAATATCGGTCCTTGGAGCAAGCTGGCGGCCGACGGCATCGTCGTCAAAGTCTGGAAGATGCGCGACGGCGCGTATCTCCCCGATCTCGACGATCTGCGGGCCCTACTGAGCGACCGTACGCGGCTGGTCGCCGTGACCCATGCGTCGAACATCTACGGCTCGATCAACCCGGTGCGCGAGATTGCCGATATCGTCCACGCAGCGGGCGCGATGATCTGCGTTGACGGGGTCGCCTATGCGCCTCATCGAGCGATAGACGTGCAGGCGCTTGATGCGGACTTCTATGGTTTTTCCATCTACAAAACCTACGGCCCGCACTTTGCGGCCCTGTATGGTCGCCACGACCTGCTGCTCGGGGCGGGCTCGATCAATCACGCGTTCTTTCCGACGGACAAGGTTCCGCAGAAGATGGAGCCAGGCAATGCCAGCCACGAGTTGGCGTATGCCTGCATCGGCGTCATCGATTATCTCGAGGCCTTCGCGGCAGCCCACGGCGTGAACTCTAAGGGCCGCGCGGCGGTCGAGGCGGCATTTCAGATCATCTCGGAACACGAAGAGGCGCTTTCGAAGCAGCTCCTCGATTACCTCAACGCCCGCCCGGACGTGACGATCATCGGTGATCCCTCGCCCGACAAGGATCGCCGGGTTCCGACAATTTCGTTCCTTATCGAAGGCATTTCGTCACGTGCCATTGTCGAAGCAACCGATCCCACCGGCATCGGCATCCGGTTTGGCGACTTCTATTCCCGCCGTTTGGTGGAGGCGCTGGACTTGCCGGATCCCGATGGCGTGATCCGGGTCTCGGCCGTGCACTACAACACAACAGACCAGATCGACGCGCTTACTGCCCATATGGATACGCTGTGAGGCCCGCCCATGACCCAGCTTGATACCATCGTCAAAGGCGGCACGGTCGTCACCGCCGCGGACACATTCAAAGCCGATATCGGCATTCGTGATGGGCGGATCGTGCAAATTGCCGATTACCTGACCGAGGCGGCTGAAGTCATCGATGCCAGTGGTCTGTTGGTTCTACCGGGTGGCATCGACAGCCATGTGCACATCGCGCAGCCCTCCGGGCCGGGCGTGGTGCAAGCCGACGATTTCGAGAGTGCCACGCGCGCGGCGGCGTTCGGGGGCCACACGACCGTGCTGCCCTTCTGTCTGCAGCAGAAGGGCCAGACATTGCGCGAGGCGCTCAACTGGTATCACGGGCTGGCAGAGGGTCAGTGCTATGTCGATGTCAGTTTTCACATGATCATCACCGACCCGACACCCCAGGTGTTGGGCCAGGACCTGCCAGCCCTGGTCGCGGAGGGGTACACCTCGGTCAAGGTCTTCATGACCTACGAGGGTATGAAACTGACCGACCGCGAGATCCTGGAAACACTGGAAGCAGCGAAAGCGTCAGGCGCGTTGGTCATGGTGCATGCCGAGAACGACGATGCGATCGAGTATCTCCGTGACCGAGCCGCCGTCCGGGGCGAGACGGCGCCAAAATACCATGCCACCACGCGGCCGATCCCGGCCGAGCGCGAGGCGACGCATCGGGCGATCTCGTTGGCCGAGATCATCGACATGCCGATCGTGATCGTCCACGTCTCGAACGGCGATGCGATCGAAGAAATCAAGACAGGGCGTGCGCGCGGAAGCAAGGTTTTTTCAGAGACCTGCCCGCAGTATCTCGTGCTCACCAAGGACGATCTGGATCTGGAGGGGTTTGATGGCGCGAAGTACGTCTGCTCGCCGCCTCCGCGAGACACCGCCAGCCAGGAGGCCTGCTGGCAGGGGCTCATGGACGGCACCTTCGACGTCTTTTCCTCGGATCATTGCCCGTTTCGTTACGAGGACAGCGAGGGCAAGAAAACGCCAGAGGGTTTGAAGAGCTTTCGCTGGGTGCCCAACGGGATTCCGGGGATCGAGACGAGCCTGCCGATTCTGTTCTCCGAGGGCGTCAGCAAGGGCCGCATCGACTTGCAACGCTTCGTGGCACTGACATCGACCAATCACGCGAAGATGTACGGGCTCTATCCCAAGAAAGGCACCATTGCGATCGGGTCCGATGCAGATCTCGTTCTTTGGGATCCCGAGCGACTGGAGACGATTACGCAAGGCAATCTCCACCACGGCGCGGACTATACCCCGTTCGAGGGGTTTGCAGTGACTGGCTGGCCGGTGCGCACCATCCTTCGCGGGACGACAGTCGCGCTGGATGGTAATCTGCGCTCGCAGAAGGGTATTGGTCGATACCAAAAGCGGGGCTGGCACGACTGATCTCGCTTGGGCATTGTAGAAGGATGGGTTGAATGACCTGACCGAAGGCATTGCAAGCGCCGTGGTATCGACGTCCGATGGTCACCGGATCACCAATCAGTTAGCACTTTGCGAAGCCACCTCATCCACCGCCTCACAGATCAGTTCCGCAATGAAGGCACAGTCGGCCTCGCTGAAGGTGAGCGGAAGGCGCATATCGAACAATGTCGCAAGTACCTTATCGGTGCGCGGCATCGGTTGAGACTCCATGTAGCGCCAGCTTTGGTGCGCCGAGGTGAAGCCGACCGGCTCGGCCCCGCCGAACCACTTCAACTCGACCCCGCGCAGTGATGCAGCGGCCAACACGGACCGGCATTGCGCGGAGTCGAACCCGGGCAGGCGGAACTGAATTGACGAACCCACCAGGGTTTCCGCGGCTGGCCGCGCGATGGTCCTGATCCAGTTCGACGCGGCGAGCCCTCGGTTCGTTACAGCGTAAAGAGCGTTCCAGGCGTCGATGCTCTGGTCGATCTCTGCCAATTGCGGGCGCAGAATGGCCGCGCGCAGGGCGTCCATCCGGGCCGAGCAGTTCGGCATCTGATACCGGACATCATCAAAGTCTTCAGGCTCGGGACCGGCGCCATGCCGCTCGTACAGCATGTAGCTGCCCGACAGGATTGTCGATCGCGCGATGATCGCGGGATCGTCGGTCGTTACAAGACCGCCTTCGCCCGAATTCATGTGTTTGTAGGTCTGGGTCGAGAAACAGGCGGCCTTTCCGAAATTGCCCGACCGCCGCCCGTTCCAGCGCGCGCCCATTGTGTGAGCGCAGTCCTCGATGACCGTCACGCCAGCCTTGTCGCATTGGTGCATCAGGGCCTCCATGTCGCAAAGATGGCCGCGCATGTGAGACAGCAAGAGGAACCGGGCCTGGGTCTTGCAGATTTTCTGTTCCAGATCGTCAAGATCCAGGCGCAACTCGTCGGTGATCTCGACCAACGCTGCCCGGGCACCGACGGCTGCGATGGCGCCCGGCACCGGCGCCAGGGTAAAGGCATTGGTCAGGACGACGTCGCCGGGCTGGACGCCGCAGGCGCGCAACGCGATCTGCATGGCCTGACCGCCCGACGTAACTGCAAGGCAATATTCGCTGCCTTGCCAGGCGCGATATTCGGATTCCAGCGCTGCAACCTCGCCGACCTCGCCCGGCAGCAGATTGTAGCGGTGCAGCCGACCGCTTTCCAACACGGACATCGCGGCTTGCATCGCCTCAGCGGGCAGGGCCGCTTGCTGTGTGAACGCACCGGTGAATTTCCGTGTGACGGATGTCTCAGCTCCGTTCAGCATGCGGCAGGCCTCTCAGTTACATCTAGTTTGCAGGCGACAGCTTCCTAAATCTTGGTCTGTTTGGCATCACATTCTCGTACTCGGTCGCCTTCGAGCAAACCGCATGAGCCGTCTAGCTCCGCATCAGGGCATAGTCTGGGTCATAGGGCGATCGTGGAATGACCTCCGCCTCGACGAGGTCGCCATACATGTCGAGCGTCATCGTGCTTCCGACGGCTGCCAGCTCTGGTTGGACAAAGGCATACGCCAGGTTCATGCCGACGCGGTGCCCCCAATCGCCCGAACTGATGGTGCCGACCACCGTGTCATCCAGCAGTAACGAGGCACCGCCATGCGCCGGTGCATGGGTGGCGTCCAGTTTCAGCGTGACCAGTGTCCGACGGTGGCCGTCTGCCTTGCGTTTCATCAGCGCGTCCTTGCCGACGAAATCGCCCTTGTCGAGTTTCACAAACCGGTCGAGCCTAGTTTCAAACGGGTCGAATTCGGTCAGAAGGTCCGCTTTCCAGTGTAGGAAGCCCTTTTCCATCCGCATCGACTCGACAGCGCGCGCGCCGAACAGTCTCAATCCATGGGTTTCGCCTGCATCGCGCAAAGCCAGATACGCGGCATAAAGCGATGCGTTCGGAACGTGGATCTCGTAGGCCAGTTCACCCGAGAAACTGACGCCCATGACCGTGGCCGGGGCATAACCGATAAAACACTCACGCACCGACAGCCACGGGAATGCATCCTTGGACCAGTCGCCTCGCGCACAGGCGGAAAGGACGTCCCGTGCCTTTGGCCCGGCCAGAACCAGGATGGTCTGGTCATTGGTCAGCGAGCGGATCTGAACATCTTCGTCTTCGCCGATGTGTTGGGTCAGCCAGTCCATATCATGGTATTCGCTGGCGGCAGCCGAGCCATACCAGACCCGGTCGGGCCCGCGGTCCGAGGCGGCTAGATTGGCGACGGTGGCCTCGCACTTGATCATGCCGTGGTGGTTCAAAAGATAGCCGAGGCCGACACGCCCCTGCCGCTTGGTCACGGTTCCGCAGACCATCCTGTCAAGGAAGCTGTGACGATCGCCACCGGTGATCTCGAACCGGTTGAAGCCATTGACCTCGCACAGGCCGACGTTCTGCTGCACGTTCGTCACGTCCGCTGCGACGATGTCGAAGGCTTCATCGAAATTGAAACCGAGCGTGGGGTGAAAATCTGGCGATGGTTTGATGTAGTCCATCCGCTCCCAGCCGTTCACAACGGTGAACTCTGCCCCTTCGGCGGCCAAGACCGGCGTTAGCGGCGTGGTCTTCGCATTGCGGCCCGCCGGGCGATGTTCGTGCGGGAAGTGGAAGCGGAATTCGTTCTGGTAATCCTCGATGGCCTTCAACGAGGTCAACTCGACGTTGGCATGACCGACAAATCGGCGCGGGTCGATCACCCAGGCGTCATAGCAGGCTTCGCCATGCATGATCTGCTGCGCCAGAAGCCAGCCGTGACCGCCCCCTTCGCCAAGACCGGCGCGCAGCCCGATGATGCAGAACGCGTTGCGCTTGCCCGGAATCGGTCCGACAAGCGGCGCACCATCGATCGTGTAAGTGATCGGCCCGTTCACGATTGACCGAATGCCGGTCTTCTCCAACTCGGGCATGCGCTCGAAAGCCCCTGCCAGAACATCCATGACGCGGTCCAGATCATCCGGGCACAGGGCGTTCACGAAGTTCGGGTCGATCCCGTCCATGCCCCAAGGTTTGCAGTCCTGTTCATAGAAGCCGACCAGAAGGCCGCCTTTCTCCTGTCGGCTGTAGTAGTCGCTGATCGGGCAACGCAGCAGGGGCATCCGGTGACCGGCCTCGGCGATGGCGGGAATGTCCTCGGTCAGAAAGTACTGGTGCTCCATAGAGGTAACCGGGTGGTGCACGCCCATCATCGCGCCCACTTCGTTCACGCGGTATCCGCAGGCATTGACGACGGTATCGCAGTCAATATCGCCATGCTCGGTGTGCACTGTCCAGGTATCGTCCTTGTGCTGGGTCAGCGCCGTGACAGGCGTGTTGCGGTACACCTCGGCACCGGCCTTGCGCGCATGGTAAGCCAGCGCCTGGCACAACTGCGCCGGATCGATGTCGCCATCCAGCGGGTCCCACAATCCGCCCAAAAGGTTGGTCGTAGAGATCAACGGATGGCGGCGCGCGCACTCGTCCGCGTCGATCACTTCGAAGTCGACACCCATGCCGCGCGCCATGGAGGCGAAGTGGCGATAGCCCTGCATCTGAGCTTCGGTGTTCGCCAGGCGAATGCCGCCATCGGCGTGGTGATAGTTGATGGGGTATTCAGGGTTCTCGGACAGCTGCTTGTAGAGGTTGATCGAATGCGTCTTCAGGCCAACCATGGTCTGGTTCATCCCAAAGTTCGTCACCTGCGCCGCCGAATGCCAGGTCGTGCCGCTGGTCAGCTCGTTGCGTTCAACCAGAACAACGTCGCTCCAGCCTTCCTGGGTCAGGTGGTACAGGGTCGAGCAACCGGCAATGCCGCCGCCGATCACCACGACTTTCGTGCGAGATTTCATGACAGGAACGCCTCCGAAGGGATCTCCTACAGATACGCGCGCGCATGACCCCCCGTGCAATCGTATAGTTATGTATTCCGATAATCTCGAAATTAGAATGTGATTTTCTGTTACTAAATGGCGTGACGGTTGCCCCATGCACCACGAAAGCCTTTCGCTAAGCCCCCAATCCTTGTGCCAGAGGACGTGTCATGACTGCACAACGCGCGAAACGAGGCGGGCGCCTGGAGCGTCTGGCCCAACGTGCGGCAAAGCCTGCGATTGACCCCTGTCCACCAGGTCAGATCGGAGGAGCCTATAAACCCCTGAGCGACTCGGATCTGCGGCGGATCTATGACACCTCACTGGACTTGCTGGAACAGCTGGGCATCGGAGACGTCCCCGACAGGCTGTTTGCCGAGCTGCTTGCGATTGGAGCGATTGACAACGGCAAAGGGCGGGTGCTGTTCCCGCCAGGATTGGTCGAGCAGGCGATTGACCAGGCCGCCAAGACCTTCGTTCTGCACGGGCGCGATCCGGATCGATCGATCGAGGTCGGTGGCAACAAGGTCTACTTCGGAACCGGCGGGGCTGCGGTCCAGACGCTTGACATGGACAGCCGGGTCTATCGGCCATCGACCTTGCAGGATCTTCACGACTTCACCCGGCTTCAGGATACGCTGGCCAATGTCAGCTGGTTCACCCGCTGCTGTGTCGCGACCGATGTGGTCGACACCTTCGATCTGGACGTGAACACCGTCTTTGCACTGCTGAAGAATACAACAAAACCAACCGCGACCTCGTTCACCCTGGCGGAACACATCCCGCCGATCGTCGAGATGCTGGACATCGTCGCTGGCGGGGAGGGCGAGTTCTCCAAGCGCCCCTTCATGAAAGCGCATATCAGCCCGATGATCTCGCCCATGCGGTACGGCGAGGATGCCGTCGACGTGGTCTATGGGTGCATCGAACACACTATCCCGATCTCCTGCATCACCGCGGCTCAGGCGGGCGCGACGGCCCCGGCGACCCTGGCCGGTTTCCTGGCGCAATCGCTGGCGGAGACCTTGGCCAGCCTGCTGATGGTGCATGCGATCCAACCCGGGTACCCGATGGTCTTCGCCAACTGGCCGCTGGTCGTTGATCTGCGCACCGGTGCGTTTTCCGGCGGCAGCGGCGAGACTGCGGTGCTGAACGCCGCATCGGCGCAACTGTCAAATTGGCTCGGGCTGCCATCCGGTGTCGCCTGTTCCATGACGGACGCAAAGGCCGTTGACGCCCAGTACGGGATGGAGAAGGGGATCACGTCCATGGCCGCAGCACTCGCGGGCGGGAACCTGATCTATGAAAGCTCCGGCATGACGGCATCGCTGCTGGGTGCGAGCTTCGAGGGCTTTGTGCTGGACGACGAAATGCACTCCAACACCTACCGCGCGCTGCGCGGGATCGAGGTGACGGATGAAAACCTGGGGTTCCGGGCCATTTGCGACGCGGTGCTGGGCGAGGGCCATTTTCTCGGCGGCGAACATACCCATGCGGCGATGGAACGTGACTACTTCTATCCGACGCTCGCCGACCGTGATGAGCCGCGAACATGGGCGGCAAACGGCGCCCAAGGTGCATGGTCACGCGCACAAGGCCGCGCCCGAGAAATCCTGCGCGAGCACAACCCAACCTATCTTACGCCGGAGCAGGAGCGCGAGATCCGCTCTCGTTTCAACATCCTGGTGCCGTGAGCGATCCCTCAGTCCAACAGTTTGAAACTGTCAGCAACCCATGGCGTAAGCTGATGCTGCGTTGAGAGAACCTGTTCGCGGATCGAGTCCCGCAATCGTTTGTAAACAAGCTCCAACACCGACCGCGAGCAATCGGGCGTCGCCACGATTGCCAGGGTTCGTGCGAAGCTTTTTCCCGGGAAACGGTGCATCGTGAGTTTCGGGTGAAACTGCTTTGCTCGCGAAAACAACAACGGCGTTGTGATGGTCCAACCGGCACCCGCCGCGACCATCGCCATGAGCGTTTGGTTGTTGCTGCATTCAAAGTTCGAATGAACCACAAGGCCCAGACGCCGCATCTGGGAGTCAATCTGCTGCGCGATGAACAGATTGCTTGAGAACCGGAAGAACGGCAGCTTGGTGCGGCCCTCGACAATCTCCGCCAAGGATTGCTCGCTGAGACGCGGGACGACGACGACAAAGGGATCGCGCAGCAACGGGCGATCCTGCAGGTCGCGCAGCCGTTCTCCCGGTGTGATCGTGATCCCAAGGTCCAGATGGCGGTTGCGCAGCATTTCGATGATCGCGTGGCTGGAGTCGGTCTGATACATGAACTCGCACGACGGCATGGTGCGCGACAGGAAGACAGCCAGGTCGGGAATGATGTCGCTGTCGAAATCCTCGATCGTGCCAATCCTCAGATAGCTTGCCTCGGCGATGCTCCCGGCCGAGGCCTCGGCCTTGGCCTTGCGAATGGCATATAACGCGCCATCGATGTTGCGCAGGAAAACGTGGCCCTTCGGCGTGAGCACCATCGGCCTGCGCGTATGGTTGAACAACTCGACCCCAAGATGCTCCTCTAGGTTGCGGATATGATGAGACACGGTGCTGACGGTCAGGCCGCTCTCCTTCGATGCTGCCTGAAGTGACCCTTTCTGTGCACATATCTGAAAAAGCTCGAGCCATCTGAGACTGAGATCCTTTGGAGCAGATTGACGGGGCATGCAAGCACTCGGTCCTTTCAAGCATGGGTAGCGGCCGCTATCTCGTGAGACTTTTGAACACACCTTGTCGACAAGGTCGAACTCCGAGATGGTCTGCGCCCGAATGAGCGTTGATCCTTGGACTTGCTGTCAGACACGTTCGGCGCGTCACGCCGATTTAGGATACTGGCGGTGAACGACGACTGCTGCCGGGAAAGCCTGGCGCTCGTCGCCGGCATCAGCTTCTCAGGCGCCCGCGTAGCCCGGGGACCGGACGCCTTGGTCCGGCTCTACGGCAAGCCCAAAAACTTCGTCAGCTATGGGACGGAATTCTCCAGCCGGGCGATCCTGAGATGGGCGGATGAGAACGGCGTCGAATGGTATGACATCGATCCGGGCAAGCCCCAGCAGAACGCCTTCGCTGAAAGCTTCAACGGTAGCCTGCGGGACAAACTTCTGAACAAAGACATGTTCCGCAGCCTCGCTGACGCAAGGCGGAAACCAGCGCTCTGGCGTTACGACCATAACAACGTCAGGCCGCACTCCGCTCTCGGCAAAGACACACCGACGAACGCCCACTGGGCGCTTGAGCTGTCTGAGGGCTCCGCGCCCGGAGCGCTTGCGCAATCCGAAGACGACGAATTCCAAGATCCAACCCGTAGACTCTCGTTATGAACGAGGAACCACCGGGTCGAAGGTCAACATAAACTGAGCGTTTTCCCGTGGTGCGCACGATCAATGCGTTCAGTTTTGGGTTTCCCACAGTTCAAGCTACGTCAATGACATGAAAATCTGTTTCGTCATTGCTTCGGTTTTGGTGCCGTTTGTACTGGTCGGTTCCGCGGCGGCATTAACCATGAAAACGGGAACCCGGTGGCCAAGCCCCGACATTCCAGTTTGCTGGGAGGATCCAAAGCGCGAGCACGCCCAAGAGCGTCGCATGATCCGCAAGTCAGTGGGCTCGACATGGGAAAAGGAGAGTGCAGTAAACTTCACCGGATGGCAGACTTGCTCTGACGGAAGCGAAGGTATTCGCATAGCGCTTGAAACATCTTATCCCCGGACACTCGGACGAGGTAACGAGATCGACGGCGTTCCCAGCGGCCTGATACTGCCAACGCTTTGGTCGCTCGCCGCTCTCTCTGTCAACTTGAAAGCGCCGGTGCACGAATTCGGTCATGCTCTTGGCTTCGGCCACGAACATGCACGCCCTGACGCACCGGAGCCTGGGCGCTGCGGAGCAAAGGACCGAAACGGCAATCCATATGTCGAGCCCGATGCGCCACTGACTCCGTTTGACCGAGATTCCATCATGGTGGCCTGCATCGCGGAGGCAACCTTGAAGTTCTCGCTTGGGACTCCGAAGCTTAGCGCTTCGGACATCTTTGGCCTCGTTCAGATCTACGGATCGCATCCCGACAGTGTTCTGGATGTCGACGAAACGGGAGACTTGTTCGGTGCCGCACTCTCGGCACAGGATTTCGACGATGACGGAGTCACAGACCTTGCGGTTGCGGCACCAGGTGAGGATGACGGTGTGGGGGCTGTTTTCTTGTTTCGTGGGGATACGGTGCGTGGATTCCGTCCATGGAGAAAGCTCGACGCACGTGAACTCAAGTCAGGCCAATGGACCTTTCTTTCAGGACTCTTGGAGAGCGCAGTAGAAACGGACAAGCGCGAAACAACAGGTCAACGCCACTCACGCAAGCCTGTTCGCCATGGCGACCCTGGCCAAGAAACTTCGCTCGATTTGTCGCCAGGAATACCGTTTCCGTCGTTGGCATATGAAGCTGGACGTGAGATCACCATCCTGACGATCGATCTCGATGACGACGGAGTCGAAGATCGGATAATTGGCGCACCTTTTGCTGATGGACAGTCGACTGCTTCGGGGCTCGTCGTTGTGCTTCGCGGTCGTGTTTCCAAAGACGGAACTTCAAATTATTCGAACTGGTACTGGTTCGGCCAGTCCTATTGAGAGCTTTGTTTCCTTGGAATTTCCACGACTGCGCGTGAAGCTTCCATAGGTTATGCTTTTTCAGACTTTCGCCGCACCGATTGCAAACGACAGGACTGCGCTGTCCGTGCAAAGGCGTGTTCCGTGTTAGAATCTGTTCCCAAGGCAAATCGCGCAGCGACACTCCAAAGCCTGCGGAATTCCGAACGTCGCTCAGTCAGACAAGTGAAGCTTCCACTGCCCCTAATCCTTATAGTCCGGTTCCTTGCGGTCCAGGATTCGCTTCAGCGCCTCGAAATGCCATTGTGCCGTAGACTTGTCGCCATACTTCGGCGCGGTCTTGCCTCGAAACGCTTCATAGGTCTTCTCAATCACGGGCTCGGGTAACTCACGCAGCTTCTCGCCCGTCCACATGGCGTAGATCTGCACTTGAGCGACCCGTTCGAGATAATACAGCCGATCGTAGGCCTCGGCGACGTTATTGCCCAGTGTCAGCGCACCATGATTGGCCATCATCAGGATCTGTTTGTCGCCACACAGCTTGGCCAAGCGATCACCTTCGCTCGGATCCAAGCCCGGCCCATCATAGTGATCATCATATCCCGTGCGCATGGCGATCGCCAATTCGGTTTGCCCGATCGGTTTGATGCGCTGGTCCTCCAATCGGGTAAGAGCGCTGGCGAACGGCATGTGGGTGTGAAAGACCGCAGCTGCGTGCGCGACATCGCGGTGGATCGGTGCATGGATGCAATAAGCCGAACGCTCGACGATGCCGTCACCCTTCACCACCTCGCCGTCAAAATCGACTTCCATGAAGCAGGATGCTGTGACCTCGGACCAATGCGTTCCGAACGGAATCTGATAATAGCGGTCATCGTATCCCGGCACGCGCAGGGTCAAGTGATTGAAGATGCCTTCGTGGAGTCCATGCGAAACCGCTGTGCGGTGCGCGGCCGCCAGATCGATCCGAGCCTGCCATTGCTCTTCGGTGTGCCCTTTGATCTCGCCCTTGGCTTCAATGTTCATGCTGCCCTCGCTGGCTTTCTGCTGTGCTCAACTTTCCACGTGCCATGCCGCAGCGTCAACACGCTTCGCGTTGGGTGACAGGGTGTGTACCACAGCGCACGCCTTATCCATCCTTGCTGCGGGGAGAGTGGCGAGGAGAATTGTGAATGCTGCACTGCGATAATGGCCCACTTCGGTAAGGTCATAAAACCGGTCCCTCGCGCTGGAGCACTGGCGGGCAATCTATCCGTCCTTGCTAAATCTGACGCACAGCCAAACCCGGGCGAACATCGAGCGCTTGCCGATAAGGGGACACGCGAAAGCCTGCGGTTAAGCGGAAGTCGGCCAAGTGGAGCGTGAACCGGTGGCAGCAAGCCGGCCCCGAATTCGGCGATGATCTATCGCCCGACGAGCTATCAAGTCATTCACTTACACCCTCCGCTCGTTTGGAGAATCCGGGGATCAGAGAAAGAGCACAGAGCAACAGAGCATTTGGTACGAGAACCAGATAACATGAGACGCTGCGCGATGGGGAGAGCAGTGCTGAGAACCTCAGGTTCGAGCCCAACACCGCCCACCATCCAGTCTCGTACGCCCGCTCTGAAGAAACCTCAGGTCAGGCTCTCGCCCATGCGGCGGCTGTAGTAGCGATAGAAATCCAGGACTGGGCCTTCCAGCGCTGCTGGAGCGAGCGGTCCAGCGCTGTGGTGACGCGAGGCCATGCCCTGCATCAGCCCGGTCAGAACCGCCTTGTCCTCGTCCATCGTGTCGTTGAACAACTGCACAGCGTGCGCGACGTCATCCTCGGTCCAGTGATCACCGTAGAAAATCAACCCGAGCTTGGCGCGAACACGGTCAATCGTCTCGGGCTGCACGCAGATGAACGACGAATAGTCCCCACCGCAGCCCGACACCAGGCCAGGAGGAACAGCGAACATCACGCAGTTGTCGATCTCGGCCTCGGTCAGATCCGGATGGCCCTTGGTTGAACGTTCAACGTCAGAGGAATACCCGGCATTGTAACCGAAGTAAGCGTCACCGGCGGCGAAATGGCTGCACAGACGGGTCGGGTTCACGGGATGCAGCGTCGACCGGTGCAGCGGCGTCAGGTGATAGCCCTCCATGAAGTTCTCGATCAGGCACTTCCAGTTCGTCTCCCAGACCTCATCGGCCACGTAGCGCAGCCGCATCTCCTGCATGTGGTAGTTGCGGATCAGCGCGTCGAGCCCGCCCAGCCTGGGCGCCAAGGGAGGCGGGCTCTCAGACAAATTCACGAACAGAAAGCCGTGCCATGTTTCGACTGCGAACGCGGGCAGGCGGCAGGTCGCCGGGTCGAACCCGGTGTGCGCCTCCATCTGCGGGGCCGCTGCCAGATGTCCCTCGAGATCGTAGGACCATTGGTGATACGGGCAGACCAGCCGGTTGTGACGCCCGATGCCCTCGGCGATCAGCGCGCCGCGATGGCGGCAGACATTCGAGAACACCCGGATCTGCGCATCGTCACTACGCACCGCGACAAGCGGCTCGTCGCACAGCTGAAACGCCATGTAGCTTCCCGGCTCCGGGACTTCCTCGGTGCGGCCGATGCAGATCCACTCGGTCCCGAACAGATGTGCACGTTCACGCGCCAACAGATCCGGGTCGGTGTAGTAGACGCTCGGCATCGACCACGCCGAGTCGTAGGTCGCCTCTTCAGCCCGCCTCAGAGCCGTCGTGAGTTCGGCATACCTGGATGTCAGCATGGGGCACTCCCCTTCGTCGCCCTGTCAGATCGCACGCCCGTAGAAGCCGATCTGTTCTTCCCGCGAGAAACATACGCCCGGGCGGTCGAAATAGGAAAGCACCGCGATGTAGCGGTCGTCCGGGCCTGCGCAGGGCGTCACCCGGTGCAGCGTATTCTTGCCCTTGAAGACATTGAGCGTACCAGGCTGCGGCGACAGCGTGCGCACGTCCGGATCGTCGCCGGACAGCACCCGCGCGACACCCTCGAAGTTCGGGTCCAGATCACTCCTGAGCTCGGGGCGGAACTGAAACGCGCCACCGCGCGTCGGGTTCTGCAACAGCAGCGTTGTCGTGAACTCGGCGCGATCGAAATGCCAGTTCAGCGCCTCGCCCTCGCGGTAGCTCATCACGTTCAACCGCGCGAGCGGATCGCGCATCGGAAACAGCGCTGTCTTCTTCAGGACCGCCGCCAGGAACACCGCGAACTGCGGCCATTCATAGATCCAGACCGGCACGCTCTGCGGTATCTGATCATAGCAGACCGTGTGATTGGCCGTCTCAACCTCGGCCAGCGCCGGGTGATCCCGATCGACGCCGGGCACATCTGCGCGAAAATAGACATTGTGACGCCGCCGATGCGTGAACGAAAGCGTCTCCATCACCGGGCGGATCTCGTCCATCGCGCGGGCCAGCGCCGCGGGCCGGACCAGGCCCTCGAGATTGAACATCCCGTCTGACGCGAGATCGGACTGGCAGCGCGAGACCAATTGACCCCACGCTGCCGATCCCGGCGTGTCCAGCGGATACCGCTGCAGGTCGAGAATGTCGTGCATGGCCGATACCGGATGCACGACGTTCATCGCTCAGCCTCTCCGCAGCAGCGCGACCAACGCTTCCAGCGGACCAGGGCGCGGAGCAGCGAGAACGGCGTTCCAGTGCTCGGGGTAGTAGAATGCGATCGGCATATCATGCCCTCCTTTGGCTTGGGTTGGTGTTTCGTTGAAAGGAACATGGCATCTGTGCTTTGATGAAGCAATCTCGTAATTCGTCGGAAAATGATGAGAGGTATTCAACTATTATGCCCAGCCGCCTCGACATCCGCCATCTCGAGATGGTGCTCGCCCTCAAACAGGAACGCACCCTGGGCGACGCGGCGCGCGCCCTGCGCGTGACACCCTCGGCCCTCAGCCACCGTATCCGCGAGGCCGAACGCCGTCTCGACGTGCTGCTCTACCAGAAACAGGGCCGCACCCTGCGCCCGACGGTCGCCGCCGAAATCCTCGCCGACACCGCCGAACGCCTGCTGCCGGATCTCGAGCGGACCGAACAGCTCGCCGTCGCCACGACCATCGGCGTGCGCCACATCGTCCGGATCACCGTCGCGATCTACAACAGCTACCACTGGCTGCCCGCGTTCCTCAGCCGGTTCCGCGACGACCACCCCAGCATCGAGATCGATGTCGAAGCCGACGCCGTGCTCTACCCGCTGGAGAACCTCGCCGCGGACCGCGTCGATCTGGTCCTCTCGCCCGGCGTCACGGTGCCACCCGGCTTCGAAAGGCGCTCGCTGTTCCCGGACGAACTCGTCGCCTTCAGCACGCCGGACCACCCCTTCGCCCAACAGGGTTTCGTGACGCCCGACGACTTCCAGGCTGAGACGAACCTGACCTACTCGATGGTGCGCGAGCCGGGCTTCGAATGGGACCGCTTCTGGAAGGACGCCGAAAGCCACGCCGCCCGCGAAGTCAAGATCGGCTCGGTCGAGGCGATCAGCGAACTCGTCAAGGCCGGGCTTGGCGTCGCAATCCTCAGCCGCTGGGCGATGACACCGCATCTCGAGCTCGGAACGCTCAGCGCAACCCAACTCGGCACCCGGGGCATCGACATGACGTGGAACGCCGTGGTCCGCCGCTCTGCCGCCCAGGACGCCCCGGAACGCACCGTCGCCCAGGCGCTGAGCGACTGGTTCCGCGAAACAGGCAGCGACGAGAGCATTCTCCAGTCAATCTGAATCAGAGTGGCGTCGCGGACATGCGAAAAAACAGCGACTTAGAGCACGCGATCCGATGCAATCAGGTCACCGCGTGCTCTGGACTCGCGGCGACCCCGCGCGCTACCCTGTCCCAGGATCAAACAGTGATCTGACAGGTGAGTTGCATGCCCCGCCCGCGTCGCGCATCCCAGGCCCCCAAACGCTCCGCCCCGCTGCCGCGCATCCACGACCATTCGATGCCGCCGCCGCCCGAGCCACCCGGACCGCCGCAACCGCAAACCACCACGGATCCGCCCACGCCCGAGATCGCGCGCATCAACGCGCTCTCCCTCGTCGCCCGCACCACATGGTTCGGCCTGCTCGCCTACCTCGCCTTTGTCGGGGTGACGCTGCTGGGCGTCGAGGATGCCGACTTCTTCGTCCCTTCCCGCCAGACGCAACTGCCGCTGGTCAACGTCGCAATCCCGACCTCGGCCTTCTTCTGGTTCGCACCCATCCTCGGCGCGAGCCTATACGCCTACCTGCATCTGCAACTGATCAAATTGTGGGAGGCCCTGGCTGCCCCACCGCCGACCCACAACGGACAGCACCTGTCCGAGCTGGTCTACCCCTGGCTCATCTCCGACTTCGCCCTGTCGCGCCGCACGGATCAGGCCCTCAAACCCCGCCCCCTAGCCACCCTCTCGCGCATCGTCACCTGGTGGCTGGTCTGGGCCTCGGCCCCGCTGATCCTCGCAGGCTTCTGGTGGCGCTCGATGCCGAGGCACGACGAGGGCATGACCCTCGGCATCGCCGCCGCCATGATGCTCGCAGCTTACGTCGGCCTCACCTCCAACTGGCGCGCCACGATCCTGCTACGCCGGAACGGAACACCAAGCCGCCGCGCCACCCCATGGCAGGGCTGGACCCGCCGCACCGCCTTCGCGACGCTCTGCATCCTCGTCGCCGCCACAAGCTGGCTCCGGACCGAAGGCGGCATCGACCACTACGTCTATCGCGGCATCACCCTGATCAACGACGTCTTCCGGACAGAGTATTTTCGCGAATGCGGTCCGGACTTCGAAGACTCGTCACGCAACTCCTGCCTGGACGACAAGGGCTCCTTCGTCCCCCGCGACCTGATCATGGCAAAGCGCATCGCCGACCACCCTTGGGTCGCAACCCTCGAAGACCTGACCTTCGGCGAGGATACCCCCCTGATCGGCGGCTGGATCGACGCGACGTCCGGCGTGGACATCTGGACACCGCTCGCGCCGACCAACCTGACCGGCGTGAACCTCGTCCCCAACCCGGACAACCTGCTCGATCACACCACCGAACGCCGTCGTTTCCGCAAGATCTGGTGCCAGCGCCAGGGCATCGACCTCGAAGCCTGCGGACGGCTCTACACCAGATCCGAACCGGCGCCAAAGCACCTGAGCCATCGCCGCCGCCACTGGTGCGCCCAATCGAAACGCCAGATCCCGGCGGAACGGTGCGAGTCCATCTTCAACGACATGGACACGGAGTTCACGCAGGAATGGAACCAGCTCTGGGCCAGCCGCACCGCCGCCCTCGGATCGCTCGACCTCTCCGGTGCTGATCTGCGCAACGCTGGCTTGAACGACGCTTTCCTGATCGGCGTCGATCTCCAGCAGGCGCGGTTGGAGGGGGCGGACCTCGGGGGGGCGCGGATGGAGGGGGCGGACCTCAGGCTGGCGCGGTT
>JBCAXJ010000062.1:0-33150 GCA_038534135.1 Pseudomonadota bacterium
GGTTTCGACCGGTGGTTCGGGTGGCGAAGACCGCCTGACCGAGAACGTCTCGCTGAACTTCCGCGAATGGAAGATCACCTACACCCCGCAGGACGACAAAGGTGGCGGCGGTGGTGCAGTCGACTTCGGCTTCAACATCGCGAAGAACATCTCTGTCTGATTTGACAGGGTTCATATAACCGCAAAAACGGGGGAGGGCGGTATGTCGGATGCTCTTGACGCACTCAAAGAGGGTAAGTTCGACGCCGCCCTTTCGCACGCCAAGTCGGCGGTAAAGAATGACCCGGGCGATCCCGAATCCCGGGCACAACTCTTTCAGATCTTCTGTCTAAATGGCGAATGGGACCGGGCAGACGCTCAGCTTGAAGCGCTGCTGACGGCGTCGCAGGCTCAATCGCCCATCTGGAAGCAGTTCCAGATCCTCACCAAGCTCGAACATCAGCGTCAGGAAGCGCACAGTTCGGCGACCGCTCCCGCGATCGTTGGCGATCCAGAAGACTGGATGGCAGGTTTCGCGAAAGCCTTTGAATTGCACATGTCGGGCGACGTCGCGGCCGGTGCGACACTGCGCGAAGAGGCGCTGGCGGAGGCGTCTTCGGCCTCTGGCAACGTTGATGGGACCGAGTTCGAATGGCTGATGGACGGCGACGGGCGATACGGTCCGATGCTCGAAGCGTTTCTTCCGACAGAGGGCGATTACTGCTGGGTCCCGTTCACGGCCCTGACATCGCTGCGCGTGGAAAAACCGTCTCAGTTGAATCACTTCGTATGGGCTGCAGCGCATTTCACCTGGAAGGATGGGCGCGTTCTGCACGGCTATGTTCCTGTGCGCTATGTCGGCTCGGAGAAGTCCGAGGAACGCGAGTACACGATGGCACGCGGCACGGCCTGGGTTGACTCCGGATCGGATGTGTTTACTGGCATTGGCCAACGTGTTCTGATGAGTGCTGAAGAGGATTTCCCGATTCTGGACATTCGGGAAGCGCGCTTCCAGATCTGAGGTCAATCAACTGATGGCCAAAACAAAGGCCTCCGAGCAACTCCGGGCACCATTGATGTATGCGTTTCGCAGCGCTGCGGCTGCGGGTGACGCAAAAGACCGGCTTGATATTCGGACGCATGACGGCGAACGCGTTATCGCAAGCAGGCGCGCGACGGCCACGAGGCGGCGCAGCTTGTCCGATGGCGAACTCAAACGTCTCATGAGTGTCGATCTGGAATCGTTGTTGAACACGACGAATCTTGAGTCGGCGGACCCGGAACTCGTCGAAGGTCTTGATCACGTGAAGCGGTCGGTGCTGAACTACGGGATGCCTGATCTCGCAAACAAGACTGTCGATGAGACACTGCGGATCGAGGCGATCAAGGACGATATCCGACGCGTTATCGTGGATTATGAGCCGCGACTGCTTCCGAAAACGCTGGAGATCTTCCGGGATACGGCCAACGAAGCCGATCTTTCGATCCGATTTGTTGTACGTTCCGACATGCGGGCAGACCCTGTTCCGACGTCGGTCGAGTTTGTTACAGAGGTCGAGCTGCAGTCCGGCGACATCAAGATACAGGACTAAAAGGGCAGCCCGAGTGAGATCCGCCGTATGAACCGCGAGTTTATGGAGCTCTACAACCGCGAGCTTGCACTGTTCTTCGAACATGCGGCCGAGTTTGCTGAAGAGTATCCCGGTGTAGCGGAACGGCTGGGATCGATGACTCAGGATGCGCCGGATCCGATGATCGGATCGCTGATGGAGGGGGCTGCTTTCCTGGCGACGCGCGTCCAGTTGAAACTGAAGCACGAGTTTGGAAACTTCACGGACAACTTGCTCGAGCAATTGGTCCCGAACTTCCTGGCGCCAATCCCATCGGTCTTCCAGGCGCAAGCGATGCCCGATTTCGGTGACGAGGCTTTGCGGGATGGCGTCTTCCTCAAGCGTGGGTCGTACCTCGACGCCGCATATCGCGAACGCGACCGGTCGATTTCCTGCCGGTATCGTCTGGCGTGTGAGATCGCGATCTTTCCTCTGACGATGGTGAAGACCGAGTACGTAAGTGCCGTGGCTGCCATCGAAGCCTTGAATGTGACTGTTCCGCGCGAGGCCCTCGGCGGCCTCCGTCTCGGCTTCAGGGTTCGATCTGCGCGGTTGCTGGAAGCCGAGCCTCCGCTTGAGCAGACAGAAGACAAACCAAAGACCTGGGCCAAGGGATTGAAGATCCCCTACCTTAGGATTCATTGCACTGGCAACGAAGCTCAGGCCGTCGCG
This sequence comes from Pseudomonadota bacterium, assembly GCA_038534135.1. Classification (GTDB taxonomy): domain Bacteria; phylum Pseudomonadota; class Alphaproteobacteria; order Rhodobacterales; family Rhodobacteraceae; genus Thermohalobaculum. The sequence continues at coordinate 2,262 of JBCAXJ010000062.1, forward strand.
CTTTATGAGCAGATCTTTGGCCATACCGTTAAGCTGGCGCTTCGCTGGAAAGGGCATGACCAAAAGTGGCGTACGAAGACTCTTCCACTTGAGGATGTTCTGGAGCAGATCGGATTTGGCGACGATGAAGCGTTATATCCGATCGATCATCGCGTTTTCCGCGGGTTCGATTACATACGCGACTACTTTACGTTTCCGCAGAAATTTTTAGGGCTAAGCCTAAAGGATTTTGGAAAGTATCTAGACGACGTTGAATCTCCAGAATTCGAGCTGATTTTCGTTTTTGACGAAGTCAACCCACGACTGTCCAGTACGGTGGATGAGAGCTCTTTTGGGTTGTTCTGCGCGTCCGCGATCAATCTGTTCGAAAAGACCTGCGATCGTGTGTTCCTCCGACCGAACGAGTTTGAGTATCAGATTGTTCCCGAACGAACACGCAATCTCGATTTCGAACCGCATAGAGTGGTCTCCGTCGCCGCTCACCGGTCCGGCGATTCCGAACGCCTGAACGTCTATCCGATCTACAGTTCGCCGGAAGATCAGACAGCGCGTCAGTCAGCGTTCTTCTATTCCATCCGGCGCATGCAGCGACGCAGAACCGGTGACGAAACGAAGTACGGTATGCGCTCGGATTACATGGGAACGGATATGTTCCTGACGATGATCGGTCACGAAAAGGCCGCTGACCGAGGAGATGATATCTCCGAACTCACGGTCCGCGCGCTCTGTTCAAACCGACATCTGCCTGAGCATCTTCCGACCGGCGAAACCGGTGCAGACTTCCTGTTACTCGACAACGATCAGATCCGGATTCGAGCAGCCACGCACCCGACCAAACCCCGCGAGCCGATCGTCAGTGGCATGATCGATCGGTCCCGTCCGAACTACACCGGCGAAAACACGTGGCGTCTGATCAATATCCTTTCGCTCAATCACCTCGGCTTGGTGGAGAAGCGGGCGGGTGAGGGCGCGCGCGCGCTGAAGGATGTTCTGAGCCTCTTTGCCGACCTGGCCGACGGTGTGACCGAGCGTCGGATCCGCGGTGTGCGTTCCGTTTCGAGCCGCGCGGTCACACGGCGTGTTCGTACGCAGCACGGGATGTCGTCAGCACGCGGCCTCGAAGTCACGGTAACGATCGAAGACAACGCATTCGAGGGATCGGGCTCCTATCTTCTCGGCGCGATACTCGACCGCTTCCTGGCCGAGTATGTGTCTGTAAATCACTTCACTCAGACCGTGATCCGGACACCCGAACGCCAGGAAATCATGCGATGGCCGCCGCGCATTGGCCGCAGGCACACGCTATGACCTGGCAGCAGGAGATGGCGGAGAAGCCGTGGCTCCACAGCTTCCTGTGGGCGATGATGCGACATGAGGCGTTGGCCGACGACAAACCGAAGATCGGCGACAGCGCGACGCGGCGCGAGGAATTCCTGGACGTTGGTCAAATCCCGCACCTCGACTTCCCGGCATCGAACGTCGCGACCTACACGCCTGCAACCGAGACGACCAAGGCAAGGCTTCGTGTGAAGTTTCTCGGGATGTTGGGGCCGATGGGCCCGCTTCCATCTTCAACAACCGAGGAAGCACTGGCCTGGTACGCCAAACGCGACGAGGCGTTCACCCGGTTCCTGGACATATTCAACAACCGCTTCTTGCAGTTATTCTATCGGGCCTATGCAGACGCACGGCCTGCGGCGCACGCAATGCGGCCGGGTGATGACCGATTTCGAGATTTCGTCGGTTCGACGATCGGGCTGGGCGGTCGGACCTGGCGTGATCTTGATGAGATGCCCGATTACCAGAAGCTCTGTTTTGCGGGACTTCTTGGCCCAAGACGGATCTCTGCCTCGCAACTGGAAAGTCTCGCGGCCGGAGTGTTTGGTATTCAGGCCGAGGTTGACCAGTTCGTCGGCGCACCTGTCCCGATCGACATGTCCGAACAGACGCGGCTCGGTTCGGCGTTTGCCGCCTTGGGCAAGGAAGCAATGCTGGGAAGCGAAGTCACGTCGGTCGATACGAAGTTTCGATTGCGGTTGTTTCCGGGTTCGTTGAAAAACTATGAACGCTTCCTTCCGGGCGGAGACTGGAATCAACGCCTCATCGATGCAATCATGAACGCGGTCGGCTTCGAGTATGAGTGGGATGTCGAACTGGTTCTGCCTGATCGCGAGCCACAACCGACGCGGCTTGGGTCCTATGGACAGCTTGGATGGACCAGTTGGGTCCGCAAACCGGGTGTGAGCGACGACGCAACGTTCGTGCGGACGCGCTTTACGCCAATAAATGATGACGTCATTCGCAGCCTGAACTAGGGCCGCATAACAAAGGGGAGCATTTGAGATGGCAGATATTTCACTTGAGACAGTTACCGGAAAGCTGAACAGGCTCGGCTATGATTGTTTTATTCAAGCCCTTCGTCAGGCCAAAGGCGCTGGGAACGCGAACCTCGAACTTGCGCACTGGTTCGTGCATGCACTTCAGAATGACCGCTGCGACATCTCGTTGACCTGCGATCATTACAAGCTCGACCGCGGTCAACTGATGCGCGACGTTCAGGCGGTTGCGGATGGGTTCAAAAAGGGCGTCACCGAGATGCCCCAGGTATCCGAGCAGATCGTCGACACGCTCGAGCGCGCCTGGTTCTACGCAACGCTTTTCTTCGGTGAGATGCAGATCCGTACTGGGCACGTCCTCATGGGCATGCTCAAGGACATGAAGTTGAACCGCGTCCTGAAGAACCTGAGCGGTGAATTTGCAAAGATCAACCCGGATGACCTCGCGAATGAGTATCGCGCGATCTGGCGCGAGAGCGACGAGGAAACGCTCAAGCCGATGGACGGGAGTGCGCTGGGTGGCGCTGGCAACACGGACGCCGCGGAAGGGCCGCAAGGCACGACAGCACTGGACAAGTATTGCGTCGACTTCACGGCCAAGGCTGGTGAGATGGACCCGATCGTCGGACGCGACGAGGAAATTCGCCAGATCATCGACGTGCTGCAGCGGCGGCGTCAGAATAACCCGATCATCACCGGTGAAGCGGGTGTCGGTAAGACCGCAGTGGTCGAGGGCTTCGCGCAGAAGATTGTCGCGGGCGAAGTGCCACCGTCGATCCAGGGCACGCGCCTGCTCAGCCTCGACATCGGGCTTCTGCAAGCTGGTGCGTCGATGAAGGGCCAGTTCGAGGAACGCCTTCGCAATGTCATCGACGAGGTGCAGTCGAGCCCGACGCCGATCATCATGTTCATTGACGAGGCGCACACGCTGATCGGTGCCGGTGGTGCTGCTGGAACCGGCGATGCCGCGAACCTCCTCAAGCCCGCTCTGGCGCGTGGAACGTTGCGCACGATCGCAGCGACGACGTGGATGGAGTACCAGAAGTATTTCGAGAAAGATCCGGCACTCACCCGCCGCTTCCAGGTGGTCAATGTCGATGAGCCGTCGATCGAGAAGTGCTGTTATATGTTGCGTGGCATGATTGGCGTGATGGAGAAACACCACGGCGTATCGGTTGCTGACGAAGCGATTGTTGCTGCGGCGTCCCTGTCAGCGCGGTATATCCCTGCGCGCCAATTACCGGATAAGGCTGTCAGCTTGATCGACACGGCTTGTGCGCGTGTTGCGATCAGTCAGGTCGGGGTTCCAGCGGTTGTTGAAGACACACGCAAGCTGATCGAAAATCGAGAAAGTGAGAAGGCTTCGAAAGAGGCGGATCGTGCCCTCGGCACGGCAGATGAAGCCCGGATCACGGAACTTGAAGAAGACATCGCATCGCTCAATGAAAGGCTCGCTGGATACGAAGCCGAATGGGAAAAAGAGCAGGCGATCGTTGCCGAGATCCAGGACCTGCGCAAACAAATGGGCGACGAGGCTGCAGATGCTGCGGCCATCCGCGCCGCACTTGAAGGCAAGGTGCATCAGCTTGACGAGATCCATCCTGACGACCGCATGATCTATCCCCACGTCGATGAACAGGCGGTCGCTCAGATCATCTCGGATTGGACCGGTATCCCGGCGGGCCGCATGGTTGCCGATGAAGTGCAGCAAATCCTCAATCTTGCCGACATCGTCGGCGAGCGCGTCATCGGCCAGGGCCACGGCATCGAAATGATCGCCAAGCGCATCCAGACCAACCGCGCGAAACTGGACAATCCGAACAAACCGATCGGCGTGTTCATGCTGTGCGGACCGTCCGGCGTCGGCAAGACCGAGTCGGCTATCGCATTGGCCGAGGCGATCTATGGCGGTGAGCAGAACATGATCACCATCAACATGTCGGAATATCAGGAATCGCACACGGTCAGCTCGCTCAAGGGTGCTCCTCCGGGATACGTGGGCTACGGTGAAGGCGGCAAGCTGACGGAGGCCGTCCGGCGAAAGCCCTACTCGGTGGTGCTGCTCGACGAGGTCGAGAAAGCGCATGGCGATGTGCACGAGGTCTTCTTCCAGGTCTTTGACAAAGGCATGATGGAGGACGGCACCGGCCGAATGATCGACTTCAAGAACACCCTGATCATTCTGACGTCAAACGTCGGCACCGACCTGATCATGGAGCTTACCAAGGACCCCGAACTCGCGCCGGAACCGGAGAAGCTCGCGGAAGCGCTGAAGGAAGAACAGCTCAAGATCTTCCCGGCCGCGCTTCTCGGACGCTTGGTGACAATCCCGTATTATCCGCTGAGCGATGATATGATGGGCAAGATCGTCAAGCTTCAATTGGGCCGGATCGTGAAGCGCATGAAGTCCGAGCACAACGCCGACTTCAACTACACCGACGAAGTGGTCGCGGAGATCGTGCGCCGATGCAACGACCCGGCATCTGGTGGCCGGATGATCGACAATATCATTACGAACACGATGCTCCCGGCAATCTCGCTTGAAGTTTTGAACCGGTCCCTCACGGGAGAGGAAATCAGCGAAGCGAATGTCACGGTTGCGGATGGCGACTTCGCCTATGAGGTGAAATAAGGTATAGGCTACGCGCAACCCGGTATCGGGTGGCAGCTGGCCGTATGTGATGAATTTCACATCATCGGCCGTAGGGAAGGGCGAGTGGTCTGCGAAGACAGTTCAGATCGCCTGACCCGCGGGTGGGGAATGCGAGGGTATGGCTCAACGGATCAGATTCACAACCGCAGCGCAGGTTTCTGAAGCCTTCCCGGCTATCGTCGAAGATCTGGGCGAGTTGCCGGACGATGTGGCTCCGGTCGACTATGTTCAGCAGCTTGTGGACGCGGAAGACATCACCACGGCGTTGTTTTTCACCGCGCTGGCGCTCCCGAAACGCGATGCGGTTTGGTGGGGATGCCTGGCGCTGCGTGGCACGGCAGGGCCCGATCCGCTGACTGCAGAGGGCCTCAGGCTTGCAGAAGCATGGTGCCGTCAGCCTGAAGAAGAGGAACGCCGTGCCGCAGGTGCCTTCGCCGAGGAAAACTACTTCGAAGGCGCAGGTCCCTGGATCGCTTTCTCGGCCTTTACGACCAGCGGATCTATGGCGCCCGCCGGACTTCAGGCGGTTCCGCCGTCGCCCGAAGTCTCTGGCAAGGCTGTGGCGATGGCAATCATGCTGGCAACGCAGCATGAAGACGTTTTCGTAACCTTAGACAATCAAAGATGTGCCATCGCCAGTGCCATCGACTTCGCAGGGAACGGCGACGGGACCGGCCCCTGGAAGGAAATGCTCGAGAAACGAACCGCGCAGGATGGGAGCAGCGCTTGATCACGCCTCTGTTTGCCAGAACTGGCCGACCATTGACTGACCTCTGCGTAATCCCGAAACTCGCGATGAAACTTCGCTTCTGCTGGGTGAGACCGTGCCCCTAGTTCTGAGAATCGACAATGTCGATACGCTGCCCGATGGCGGTCCCGTTTTCGTCGAGATCGACCGCCGTGGGATAGACATTGGGCGGGACACTTACCTGGATTGGACGCTGCCAGATCCCGAGCGATTCATATCTGGCAAGCACTGCGAGATTCATTTCCGCGACGGTGCCTATTGGCTGCATGACGTGTCGACGAACGGGACTTCGGTGAATGGAAATCCCGGACGTCTCACAGAACCGCATCGATTGGCTCACGGCGATCGCATTCACGTCGGACCGTACATCGTGAATGTTGAGTTGAGCGGTATCGAGGCAGGGCCAGGTGGGCCTGGTCCGGTTCCCGAGAAAGGCGGCACGAGCGTCAGCAACGACCCCTGGGGGGGCGTCGATGACGTTGCTGAGTCGATCGATCGACGTGATTTCACCGCTCGCAGCCAGGCAAGTTCAGGTAACGGTCAGGTCGCGAGAGGTGGCAGCGATCTCTCGGAAGAGAACATTGCCTGGGGCTTTGGAAATGTAAAACAGGACGCCGCGCCCACTGCCGACGTTGCGGATTGGGGAGTGTCGGCAGCTGCACCGAGCGCGCCATCAGGCGGCGACAAAGCTGACCCTCCTGGCATCGATTGGGGAGCGCCGCCAACATCTGAAGCGGCTGGGGCGTCTCCTTGGGATGTGCCGGCACCATCGAGCCCAAAACCAGCAACGGACGCTGCGCCGCAGGTGGACCCAAACCCAGAGCCGGCACCTCGGGAGGACCCTGCGCCTGCCGCTTCGCCCACGCCGACGCCGGCTTCGGACCCTGAAGCGCACGACCCTTTCATGCTGGGTGATCCTGAACCGCAAGATCCTGCTCCGGCGGTTGCCGCTGTAGAGGACGTTCCGGATGCCGCAGAAGCGCCGAGTCCTATAGCCGTGAGCGAACCGGAGCCAGCGCCACAGCCAGCCCCTCCGCCAGAGCCAGCGCCGCAACCAGCAGCCCCGCCAGAGCCGACGCCACGAACGGCGACCCCATTGGAACCCGCTCCGACCCCTGTATCCCCGGGCGAGTCTGATGCGCCGCCGCAAGCTTCGCCATCCCCTGCGCCGGCTACGCCAGCAGCAGAAGCTGCTCCCGGCTTGGCAGGGCAATGGTCGGAAGGTGGTCAAGCTACCGGTGCTGCGTCGCCTCCGCCACAATCACCAGCTCCCGCAGTGACGCCCGCCGCGTCAGGTGCGTTCGTTGCGGCGTTCGAGCGTGGTGCCGGGCTTCCGGCCGGTGCGATTGCCGGGCGCAGTGATGAACAATTGGGCGAGGAACTGGGCGAGCTGCTCAGAACCGTTTCGCAGAGTCTGCAGGCAATGCTCCTGGCGCGCGCCGAGACAAAAAGCGCGATGCGGTCGTCGGAACGAACGATGATCGGAGCGCTCGAAAACAACCCGTTGAAGTTCTCGCCCACACCCGAGGATGCAATGCGCATCATGTTTGGCCAGAAGACCAAGAGCTATCTGGATGCGAAGCAGACGTTCGAACAAAGCTTTGGCGACCTGCAAAGCCACCAGATGCAGACGTTCGGGGCGATGCAGAGCGCGCTTCAGGTTCTGATTGAAGATCTGGACCCTGAGAACATCGCTGGCGCAACGGCCAAGGATGGCGGTCTCGCGGGGCTTGTCAGCTCGCGCAGGGCGAAATTCTGGGACACGTATGTCGAGCGTTTCAAAGCTAAGTCCGGACATCATGACCGGGGTATGATCGACGCTTTCATGATACTCTTCGCAGAGATGTATGACAGGCAAGGCTAGGACTTGTCCGTCTCGAACCCACGCGGTCCGGTCGGGCTGCTAAACTATGGTCCTTAGGGGAAGTGATATGGCTCTTTCGACGTTTAAGTTGATCGCAGGGGCGATGGCGACTGTTTTCTTTCTGACGGCATGTGCTCCGCCCCCTCCACCTCCGAAAGACGAGTCCACGATTGCTCAGGTCAACGTCACCGGCACGCAGAACCAGAACCCCGACAAGAATGGACGCCCGAGCCCCGCTATTGTCCATATTTATGCGCTGAAACCGGGCGCACCGTTCGACATCGGAGATCCAGAGGCGCTGACCGGTGGGCCGCTCGGTGACCTTGCCGAGTCGATGACACGGATCGCAAAAATGGTCATCATGCCCGGGCGGACCGTGAAGAAGGTCTTTGAACTGCCTGCAGGTACGTCGGATATCGGCATTACGGTCGCGTACCGTGATTTTGCGACGGCGGGCTGGCGGGCTTCGAAACCGGTCAAACCGAAGGACGTGACCTTGCTGAAGGCGACCATCGGCACCGATGCTGTATCGATAGAATGATCAACTGAGGCTAAGGCCTCATGGCAACGAAAAGACGCGAGCGGGGAAGACGGAATGAGCTGGAACAGCAAGGTAGGTTGGACAGAAGGCCTGTTTCTGCGCCCGCAGCATTTCCAGCAGCAGGACCGCTATCACGAGAACACGCTGAACGCGCGCGTCGGCCTTGTGACGCCCTATCCTTGGGGCGTGACGTCACTCGAAATCGATCATGATCTCGCACAGCAGGGAAAATTTGCCGTGCGCCGCGCCGCCGGCATCATGCCGGACGGGATGCCCTTCGATATTCCAGATCAGTCCCCGCTTCCCGAGCCGCTCGAACTCAGCGAGAAGATTGCAAACTCGGTCATTGGACTTTCGGTTCCGGCGATCGCTAAGAACTCGCGAGAGCTGGACTTTCAAGACGCGGACAGCGGATCGCGGTATTGGCGTTCCAACGAACCGGTGATCGACTCTTCTGCTGGAACACGCAGCGAGGAAGACATCGACATCGCGCATCCACGTTTCGTCTACGAAGTCTTGGATGGCTCCAAGTCGGGATCGACGCAGATCGGGCTCGCGCGCGTCGTCGAGATTCAAGACAAGACAATTGTCTTCGACAACCGGTTTCTCCCGTCTGCGATAACCACACACGCGCATGCCGGCTTCAACGGCATTCTCGATCGGGTTATCGGCTGGATCGAGACAAAGCTCGAAGAACTGTCGCGCTACGCTGCGGATCCGACGGCTGGCGGTGGGCTCCAATACGCAGACTACTTCATGCTGCAAGTGCTGAACCGGGAAGTCCCGATCCTGCGCCATATGCGGCACTCGCAATATGTGCATCCCGAACGGCTGTATACTGCCTTGCTCAGCCTCGCAGGCGAGCTGTCGACATTTGCGACGCAGGAGCGCTTGGCGCGGTCTTATGATCCGTATGACCATGATGACTTGGTCACCACATTTCACCCAATCCTGCGCGATCTGCAAAGCGCGCTCAGTGCACGGATGGAGCGGCGCGCGGTGCGGCTCGAACTCATCGAGCGCGGCACGAACGCCTATGTCTCTCCGATCCGGGATCGTGCGCTTTTCCAGCACGCGGCCTTCATTATAGAGGTTTCTGCCGGCCAGGCGCTCCAGGACATTCAGGAGAAGTTTCCTGCGCTCTTCAAGCTGGGACCATCCACGAAGATGCAGGAGATCATTCACGCGCAGCTACCCGGCGTCCCGCTTGTCTACACCGCGACGCCGCCCCGGCAAATCCGTGCGCTTTCAGACCATGTTTACTTCCGCTTGGACAAGAATACCCCGCTCTGGGCGGAGTTCAGCCAAGCACCAGCGGTCGGTCTTCACTTCTCGGGCGACTGGCCCGATCTAAAGCTAGAATTCTGGGCGATCAGGGAGGATATGCAGTGAGTGGCAACGACCCATTCGATCCTTTCGGACAGAATGACAGGACGATTGTCCGGCCCAATCCGGGCGGGGCGCGGCCCAACCCTGGTGGTGCGGCACCAGGCGGACAACCGGCACAACCCCCGTTCGGGGGCGAGGCGGCTGCTCCTGCCCCTTCGCAGCCGTCATTCTCGCCGCCGCCAGCGGCCCCTGCCGGGCCCATTCAGACGCCGGGAACAAATCCGCTGATCATCGCGGCAGGGCCGTTGTTGGATCTTCTCGGCCGGTTGCGTAATTCGCTGACACAAGCAAGCTTTGCCGATTTGAAGGTCTCGGTGAGCCGTGCGATCGAAGGCTTCGACGCAGCCGCTGCCGCGAACGGCGCGAAGCCCGAACAGATTCCACCGGCGAAGTACGCGATCTGCACGATGGCGGACGATGTCGTGATGAACCTGCCGGGAGAGAACAAGCAGGTCTGGGCCAGCGATCCGATGCTCCCGAAGTACTGCCAGAATTCGCGTGATGGTGGGGTCGGATTCTATCGCAATCTCGAAAAGGCGATGCAAGACCCGGGCGGATACTATGACCTGCTCGAACTAAAGTATAGCTGCCTGTCGCTGGGCTTCGAAGGCATGCATCGCATGGAAGGCGCTGGTACCGGAGCAGCACCCCTCCAACAGACACGCCGTGAGGTTTACAATGCGCTTCGGCGGGTCGAGGGCAGCGGAAACTGGGACCTATCGCCGAACTGGGTGGGGATGGAGATCGGCAAGAAGTCGATCGGCATGCAGATCCCATTCTGGGCGGTTGCCGCTGTCGTCGGGCTTCTGCTGACCGGCCTGTTTTTTGGGCTTCGGTTCGCGCTGGCCGGTGAAACCGATCAGATCGTTCATCGCGCGCTGGATATTCATCCTGAAGCCACAGTCGAAATTGCTCGGACGCAGGTTGTTGCACCACCGCCACCGCCACCGCCACCGCCCGACAACGGTCAACTCGACCGCATTCGTGCGGCGCTGGAACCGGAAATCCAGCAGGGGCTGGTGACCGCAGACTATCTCGATCAGAACTTCATTATCGTTCGTATGTCGAACAAGCTGCTGTTTCCGTCAGGGAAAGCCGAGGTAAGCGATGCTTTCCAGGAACAGCTTGCTCCGCGGATCGGCGAGGTCTTCAAGCAGGAAACTGAACTGCTCCGGCAGCGCGGCTTCCGGCATGGACGGGTCGTGTCGCTCGGTCATTCGGATGCGCAGCCGCTCTCTGGCCGCTCCCGCTGGTCTTCGAACCAGGAACTCTCCAAGGCTCGGGCCGACTCCGTGATGACTGCGATTGCCGTTCATTCTCCGCCGGATCTGAGAACCCTGGTCGAGGGGCGCGGTCCGGATGATCCGATCTGCGTTCCGGCCGAGGACCGCGCATGCTGGCCCGAGAACCGTCGTGTCGAACTGCTGATCGAGCGTACGCTCTGATCGCTCGAGATCCAGAAGGATAAATCCATGAGCCGCAGTATCTGGGTTGTTATCTTTACGCTTCTCGGCCTGATCGCTCTCAGCGCATTGGTCTGGTTGGTGGGCCCGCTGATAGGCCTGGACGATCTTCTCTATCAGCTTCTCATCATCGGGTCGTTCTGGCTGATCGCCGGGCTTGTCTGGCTCGTCCGTATCTTGCGCCGACGCAAGCAGTCGAAAGCGCTCGAAGAGAACATTGTCGGTGTTCCGGACGAGACGCCTATCCTGCGCGAGAAGATGCAGGATGCGATGTCGACCCTCAAGCGTTCCTCCTCCCGTGGCGGCAGCGCATATCTGTATGATCTGCCCTGGTACATCATCATCGGACCGCCTGGTTCCGGTAAGACGACCGCACTGGTCAATTCGGGCCTGAAGTTTCCGCTCGCGGGCGCTGGAGGTGCCGAGGCAATCGCCGGAACCGGCGGAACCCGTCACTGCGACTGGTGGTTCACGGAAGACGCGGTTTTGATCGATACGGCGGGCAAGTACACGACCCAGGACAATGTCGCCGAAAACGACGCCACAGCGAAAAGCTGGATCGGTTTTCTCGACATGCTGGCCGAGAACCGGCCGCGCCAGCCGATCAATGGCGTGTTGATCTGTATCTCGATCGAAGATCTGATGACCTTGCCCGATCACGAGAAGCGGGCGCATGCTGCGGCGATCCGTCGGCGTTTGGACGAGTTACACGAACGGCTCAACATCAGTTTCCCGGTCTACTTCGTGCTGACAAAGATGGATCTTGTATCTGGGTTCATGGACTTCTTTGGAGACCTTGCCGACCAGCAACGCGCGATCGTTTGGGGGACCACGTTCAAGCCTAAGGATCGCACCGACAACATGGTGGCGGACTTCCCGGACGAGTTCGACAAACTGATGCTGGCGCTGTCGGCGCAATTGTCCGACCGCATGGCGAGTGAACCGGATCCGCACGCGCGCAGCCGCGCCTTCGGCTTCCCAACGCAAATGGCGTCCCTCAAAGACACCGTCAACAGCTTCCTGCTCGAGGTCTTTGAGCCGACACGCTATCAAGCCGATGCCGCGTTACGCGGTGTGTACTTCACCTCCGGTACGCAGGAAGGGACACCGATCGACCGTGTCCTTGGAGCACTCAGCCGGAACTTCGGCGCTCAGGGCGCCCAATCGGTTGCGTTTTCCGGTAAGGGCAAGAGCTTCTTCCTGACCGACCTTCTCCAGAAGGTTGTCTTTTCGGAAGCCGGATGGGTCTCGACCAATCTCAAGCACATTCGGCGCGCCATCCTGTTGAAGACGACAAGTTATGTGGCGCTGTTCCTGGGCGCGATCGGGATCGGCGGTCTTTGGGGTTACAGCTATCTCCAGAACGCAAACCTTCAGGATCAGGTCGAGCGTTCGGTCAACAACTACCGCGAAAAGGCGGTGAACCTGATTAACGAGGTCAAGATCGGCGACGGCGACCTGCATACTGTGCTGGAACCGCTCGACAATCTGCGCCGGATGCCGTTGGGATATGCGTCTGTTGGCGGTGAGATTCCGTTTACGGAAGGCCTAGGTCTCAGCCAGCATGAACGTCTACAGGATTCCAACATCTCGTCCTATCGTGATGGGTTGGATCGTCTGTTCACACCGCGCTTGATCTATCGGCTTGAGGAACAGCTCAAGGCCAACCTCAACAATCCGGTGGTGATCTACGAGGGCCTCAAAGTCTATCTGATGCTGGGTGGGCAGGCGAAGATGGACGAGGATCTGGTTAAAACGTGGATGGCCCGCGACTGGTCTCGGCTTTATCCGGGTGCCGCGAACGTCAAGGGGCGCGAGCGCTTGATGGAGCATCTCGAGGCGGCGCTTGAACGCCCAACCTCAGCGGTCCCTTTGAATGGCCCGTTGGTACAGCAATCGCAGCGAACGCTGGCTCGGATGCCCGTGGCGGATCGTGCATATACGTTGATCAAGACGCGCGCAGAGTCCGCTGGTTACGACACGTGGCTCGCTTCTGAGCGCGGCGGACCGGACTCGGCATTGGTGTTCGAGACGCGCGATGGCGCTCCGCTCGATCAGGTCGAGATTCCGGGGTTCTTCACGTACGAAGGCTTCCACGAAGGCTTCCTAGGCCAGATCGAGCCAATGGTCGAAAGGGCGAAGAACGAGCGCTGGGTGCTCGGAGATGTCGGAGAACAATCTGCAATCGAGGCTCAGTTCCGCACGATCCGTGCTGATCTGATGACGCTTTACCGCAACGACTTCATCAGCGAATGGGATCAGCAGCTTTCACGCGTGAAGATTGCATCCGTTGGTGGTGGCAGCGATCTCACCGTGATGAGCGCGCTTGCAGCGCCGACCTCGCCACTGAAGCAGCTTCTGCAATCGGTCACTGCCGAAACCCAGCTCACAAAGGTCGAGGAAGCTGCGGATACGGGTGCGGCGGGCGATGCTGCGGACAGGGAGGGCGCCAAGGCCTTAAAAAAGGCCCTTAAACCCGCAGGTGCGCTCGGCCGGGTGGCGGGTGCTGCGGCACAGGATGCGCTGGCTGAGCAAGGAGAAGCAGCCGCGATCAACTACGGTGAACGCGTCGAGGCCCACTTCAAGCAGATTCATGAATTTGCCGGTGAAGCTGGCGGTCCCGCCTCGCCCGTCGACAATCTGATCGCGCGTTTCAACAATCTCTACCAGGCGATGAACGAAATGCAGGCTGGTGGAGCGGCTCGCGAGAACGGCGCGCAGAAGATGCAGCAGGAGCTTCAGGCCCTCGAAGCGGAAACACCCAGAATGCCGGGCATGATCGCTGAGATGGCCGAAGCAACGGCGGGTGAGCTCAAGGGTATGACGCTCGGCTCGATGAAGTCCCAGCTCAATCAGGCGCTTGGCGACGAACTGCTGCAGCAATGCCTTTCGGTCGTTCAGAACAATTATCCATTCTTCCCGGGTGCCGCGCGCGAGGTCACGATCGGCGATTTCACGCGTCTCTTTTCCGGCGGCGGCATCATGAACCGGTTCTTCGATCAGAAGTTGGCGGGCATGGTCGACCGTTCCAGTTCGACATGGCGCTGGCGCGGTGACACGGCCTTGTCGCGTCAGCTTTCGAACCAGGCGCTCCGCCAGTTCCAGCGGGCAGAAGAAATCCGCCAGGCGTTCTTCCCGGCGGGATCAGCCGAAGTAAACTTCACGATGACGCCGGAGACACTCAGCGCAAATGCGACATCCGTGATCTTCGACTTCGACGGGCAGAAAGTGAATTACGCACACGGCGCGCCGCGCCCGACGCGCATGCGATGGCCTGGACCCGGCGGAGGCCGGATCGAGGTCGCTGTGACGCCAGAGCTTTCGGGCGAGACGAACCGGATCTCGGAATCCAGCGATTGGAGCCTTTTCCGTGTCGTTTCGAAGAACGGTTCCAGGCTCGGCGGCAACATGGTCGTTCAGTTCAACATCGGTGGACGCGAGGCGATCTTCTCCATGCGCGCCGACAGTTCTGTTAATCCGTTCGGCCTTCCGGCACTGTCCCAGTTCCGTTGCCCACGGGGGCTCTGAGGCGGCGCATGGGCGTCGGCGTCTTCGGCAAACTTCCTGACCAGCGGGACTATGTCCAGCATGGCATGGATCCGAACCTCATGGCGATGGTCGACCCGTGGATTCAGCAGTGCTTGCAGAACAGCCAAGCGCAGCTCGGCGACGCCTGGCTCGATCTTTATCTTTGCGCTCCGATTTGGCGCTTCTGGCTCGGCGCCTCCGTGGTCGGTCGCACGACGCTCGGTGCTATGATGCCCTCGGTCGACGGTGTCGGAAGATACTTTCCCCTTTTCATGACGTGGAGTGGCGAAGACCGTCTCGATGCCCCCGAGATTAACCCTCAGGACACGTGGTTCGATGCCGTAGAGCAGGCGCTGTTGTCGGCACTTGCTGAAGATGGCACGTATCCTGTGCTTCTGGAGCGCGCATCGACCCTGCCGGAGCCCGAAGTAAGCTCCGACCCGAACGACAGGAGTGACCACAACGCTGCGTTGGCGGGCCTGCGCCTGGCACACCAACGGGATTTCTACGACCCACTCAGCTTTTGGTGGGTTCCCGCGTCTCCCGATGGCGGCATCCCGGCGCAGGCGCATATGTGGCGGGGGCTGCCCTCTGCGCTCGAATATGCCATGCTGTTGACAGCTGGACGAACAGAAGAGCCAAACTTGGCATCGGGGGGGTAACCATGTTGCAGGGGGGATTCCGGATCGAGAGCGAGGGCGCCAGCGACCCCGGGCGCGTTCGGAAGCTCAACGAGGACAGTTATTTGATCAAGCCAGAGGTCGGCCTCTGGGTTGTTGCCGACGGTATGGGCGGACATGATGCGGGCGATTTCGCAAGCCAGACACTGGTCGCGGAACTCGAAGGGATCTCCAAGGCCGAGAGCGCACCCGCCCTGCTGACCGCGATCGAAGACAGAGTTATTGTCGCGAACAAGACGCTCCGCGAAACGGCAGAGCAGCGCGGTCCCGGAACTGTGATTGGCTGCACGTTGGCTGCACTTGTAATCTTCGAGGACGCCTACGCATGTGTGTGGTCGGGCGACAGCCGGGTTTACAGGGTTCGCTACAGCCGGATCGAACAGATCACGCGCGATCACACCGAAGCGCAGGAACTGGTTGATCGTGGTACCATCACGGCGGAAGAAGCCAGGACTTGGCCAAGAAAGAACGTGATTACCCGTGCGATCGGTGTTTTTGACGAACCCGAGCTTGAGATGGTTCAGGGCCGTGTCGAGCACGGAGATGTGTTTGTCATCTGCTCCGATGGTCTGACAGAGCATGTCGAAGACCACGAGATTGAGCGTTTTGCTCTCAGGCGCCCGCTGGACCGTGCTGTCGACTCAATGATCTCGACAACGCTCGAACGAGGCGCCAAGGATAATGTGACGGTGATACAGATTACCTGCAGCGGGGTAACGGCGATCGCGCCGGGATAGCCATGACGGACAGAGGATTGACATGACCCAGGTGAGTGGCGGTGGCGTTCCAGAAGGAACCACGCTTAACGGGATGTATGAGCTCGGCAAGCGCATCGCCATGGGGGGCATGGGCGAGGTTTACATCGGTAAGCAAATCGCGACGGGCCAGAAGGTCGCGATCAAGATGATCCTGCCCGAGCATGCGAACAATGACCTGATCCTGGAACTGTTCCGGAAGGAGGCGAACACCCTTTTCGACGTCTACCACGAAGCCATTGTCCGTTACTTTGCATTCTCGGTCGATCCTGATCTGAACCGCCCGTACATGGCGATGGAATTCGCGGGCGGTCCGGCGCTCGGCGACCGCTTGATTGAAAAAGGCGCGCTGTCCGAAGACGAACTCACGGTCCTGCGCAAACGGATCGCAGGCGGATTGCATGCCGCTCACAAAAAAGGCGTCATCCACCGCGACATCTCGTCGGACAATATCATTCTGGTCCACGACAAAGTCGAGGATGCGAAAATCATTGATTTCGGCATCGCCAAATCGACCACCTCTGAAGGCACGCTGATCGGATCCGGTTTTGCTGGAAAGCTGAACTACGTCTCGCCGGAGCAACTCGGTCTGGCGACCGGAGAAGTGACCGCAAAATCCGACATCTACTCGCTTGGCCTGGTGTTTGCCGAAGCGGCTGTCGGGCGCCCCTTGCCGATGGGGGGGACCCATGTCGAGGTCACCGAGAAGCGCAGGGTTGTTCCCGACCTCTCAGAGGTCCCGATTTTTGTTCGACCGCTGCTCGAGTGGATGCTTCAACCTGACCCGGCAGATCGTCCCGCGGACCTGGAAGAAGTCGCCAATTGGGACGCAGCCGATAGCGTGGGCGCAGTCGCTGCGGCGCCGAAGGGGTCAAATGCGGGCGTTCATCCGCGTGACCGTCTGCGTGAGGCGCAGGCGGGCAAAGGGGAAAAGAAGAAAGGAACGCCCTGGGCACTCATTGGCCTGGGCGGCGGCGCAGTGGCTGCAGCCGCCGTTGCAGGTGTCGTCCTTCTGGGTCCTGAGCAGAGTCAGACACCGGCGCCGGACGGAGGGACTGGGACACTCATTCAGGATACCGGTTCTGATACTGTGGCAGCACTTGCGGCGCCGTCCTCGCCAGCCTCGGTCCCGCCCGCCATCATCGGTCAAACATTCGATTGGTCGACGCCCGCGTTCGTTTATCCGGGGGACAAGTCAGCCCTTTCGATCACGGCGCTTGGATCAATGCCGCCTGGTTTGACATTTCAACCATCCACCGATGGAACGTCGAGGATTGTCGGCGTGCCAACGACGACGGGCACCTACAGTGTGACGATTATGGCGAATGGGCCCGGTGACACGTCCGCAAGGCTTCCGCTCCAGATCAAGGTTGAACGCGCGGTCATCGCTTTGGCGGAACCTGATCGACCATCCGAACCCACCGCGGGGCTTACGCTGCCGACAAACGCGCCGACAGATTCCGGATTGAGCGGTGTTGCCCCATCCTCTGGGGACGACGGTGTGCCGAGTGCTCCGCTCTCCACCGGGGCGACGCCACCATCCGGCTTGGCGAGTGACGGTGCCCTTCCAACGGCAGATTTGACCGCCGGAGAAACTCAGCAAGGCACCGCGTCGACAGGACCGAGCATCGCCACATCTTCCGTTGCAACGCTCCAGCCGACGGTACCTTTGAGTGGGGGATCTTCCGGAGTAGCGACTGGCGGCAGTGGCTCTACCGAAGGCCTCGCGTTGCCCAGCACTGGCGGGGGTACGGGTCTTGCCACACCCACTGTCACACCAGGTATAGGATCATCAACCGTACAGCTGCGCGATCCGGAGTCCGAGGCAGAAGTTCAGGCGGATATCTCGCAGGAACCCTCGGTCAGTCGGCTGTCCAACAGCCTGCTTGCGCCATCTCAACCTGGCGGCAACAGTGGTTCGACCAGTCTGTCAACGGGAGGTTCGGACGACGCGATCCAGCTTCCATCGACGGGCGGAAGCGCTCAGAGCGGCAACCTGCTGTCACCGACACAGGCTCCAAGCAATGCCGGTTCCAACCTGGAGTTGGCTGCCCGGCCGCCAAGCGAAGCACCGACGATCCTGAACCGGCAACCCGCACCCTTGGGGCTTGCGCGGAATGTGCCGATGGAAGCGCTTGTCGCAGAGATCTTTGATGAATCCGGTGCGCAGAACCTCAGCCTCGAGATTGATGGCTTCCTGCCCGCTGGCGTCGCCGCACAAGTGACCAGCGAGGGCCGTGTCCTGCTGTCCGGAACACCGCTGGAGTACGGCAGTTTCCCGGTTCGCCTCGCCGCGCGCGACCCGGACGGTCAACTGTCGGATGCGATCGAAATCACCCTGACCGTGGCGTCCACCAAAGATAACTTGCGCGCCTGGCGCTACATCTCGGATTATCCGGGCGGCACCTGCACACTGTCACGGCCCGATGTGTTGACGGAGACGTCGGCCATTGTTGAAGTCTTCGCCGCCGAAAGCGCGATTGACCGGATTTACAAGCTCAACGACGACTTCATTCGCGACATGGGTTTCGAGGCCGACTTCAATGTCCGCCTGATATCAGAGGATCAGTGTCCGCTGATCTACGCGCTTGATCAGGTTGGCGCGGCCGCTCTGGACAATGCCCTCGTCATCACGCTGACGCGGGATGAGCTTTCCGGGAATGACCGGCTCGAAGGAAAACTCCAGGGCGGGAGTGGCGCGAAACTGTTCCTCTACGACAGTCAGGGCGGCCTGCACGATCTTAGCGGTGAATTGCAGACCGTTGGCAGCGAAACCGGGTTCTCAATCGAGATGGCCGGGACAGGGGGGCAGATACTGATCGCCGCAAAGCCTCGCCCCGGCGCGACTGTCGATCCCAGTGCAGGGATCGAGCGCCTGCTTGGAGCCGCCCAGCAGGGCAACGCGTCACTCGCACTTGGCTATTTCACGATGGAGTGAACCATAGGGTCCGCCAGGCGCACCCTATGGCAACAGATCAAGCGGCTTTCTTCAGGCAGCGGCGCCCAAGAAGCTCTGCGATCTGCACCGCATTGAGAGCCGCACCCTTGCGAAGGTTGTCGCTGACACACCAGAGGTTGATGCCGTTCTCGACCGTGATGTCGTCGCGGATACGACTGATGAAGGTCGCGTAATCGCCGACGCATTCGACCGGCGTGACGTATCCACCGTCCTCGCGCTTGTCGATGACGATGATCCCCGGGCTCTCACGCAGGATTTCGCGCGCTTCATCCGCGGGCAGTGGATCCTCAAACTCGATGTTGATCGCTTCGGCGTGGCCGACAAATGTCGGAACGCGCACTGTGGTCGCTGTGACCTTGATCGACTTGTCGACGATCTTCTTGGTCTCGACCACCATCTTCCACTCTTCCTTGCACGACCCGTCGTCCATGAAGTCGTCGATCTGCGGGATCACGTTGAAGGCGATCTGCTTTTGGAACTTCGCTGGTTCCTTTTCCTGCCCGACGATGTAAAGGCCTTTGGTCTGATCCCAAAGTTCGTCCATGCCTTCCTTACCGGCGCCCGAGACGGACTGGTATGTCGAGACAACCACGCGCTTAATACGTGCCCGGTCGTGTAGTGGCTTCAGAGCGACGACCATCTGCGCTGTCGAACAATTTGGGTTCGCGATGATGTTCTTGTTCGAGTACATCTCGATATCGTTCGGGTTCACTTCCGGAACGATCAGCGGAATGCTTGGGTCATAGCGGTAAAGCGACGAGTTATCGATCACGATACAGCCTGCCTTCGCAGCGCGTGGCGCGTACTCCTTGGTCGGGCCGGAACCGATGGCGAAGAGGGCCATGTCAACACCGGACCAGTTGAATGTCTCGATGTCCTGGCATTTGAGTGTCTTATCGCCAAAGCCGACCTCTGTGCCCTGCGACCGGCGCGAAGCCAGCGCAATGACTTCGTCGGCAGGAAACTGCCGCTCGTCCAGGATATTCAGCATTTCGCGGCCCACATTGCCGGTGGCGCCAGCGACGGCGATCCGATAACCCATTTCTCCATTCCTTGAGTGTCTGAGTCCCCCAACGGGACCGGCGCGGCATACAGGATTTCTGAACGACTGCAAAGTGCGCGTTCGCGATTCAGATAGCTGTCGGTGTTGCTGCCTGCTACGGCACTCTGATGAGCCGTGCCGCCCCCGTGTTGATCCCCATCGCGTACATCCTGATCGGGATCTTCCTGCTCGATGTCATGGCGGTCATCATCCGGATGCTGTCGGATGAGTATCCGACCTTGCAGCTTGCGGCGCTGCGCAACCTCTTCGGCCTTATTCCGTCCCTGCTGGTGCTGGCGACCAGCGCGGATTGGCATAGTAACGGGCGTTTGCTGAGGATGCGGCAATGGCCGATCGGGATGCTCCGCGGCGTCCTCGTGACCGGTGCCCAGGTCTGTTTTTACTTCGCACTTCTCGAACTGGAGTTCGCGACCGTCGGCACCTTGGTGTATGCATCGCCGCTGATTGTCACGGCGCTCTCGGTTCCGATCCTGGGCGAACGGGTTGGTGCGTGGCGTTGGTCTGCGGTTTTGATCGGCTTCATTGGGATCATAATGATCATGGGTCCGGGGTCTGACACCTTCACGCTTGCCGCACTCCTGCCGCTCGGTGCCGCCCTTGGGTATGCAAGCTCCTCGGTCCTGATCCGCCGGATCGATCGCGACGTACCAGCGCCTGTCGTGAACCTGTACGCAACAGCCGCGGCTATGATCTGTGCGACACTGTTGATGTTGGGATCTGGTGAGGTCGAGATGATCAAGAGCTGGCCGGATGCTGGCCTGATTGCGCTCATGGGCTGTTCTGGCGGGTTGGGTGTTCTGTTTCTGATTTTTGCCTATCGCCGTGCCGCTCCTGCGGTGCTCGCCCCGTTCGAATACTCCGGCATTTTGATTGTGTTCTGCCTCGGGTGGCTGTTCTTTGACGAAGCCCCGGTGGATACGCTGTTTCCCGGTGTGTTCTTTGTCGTCGGCGCAGGTTTGCTGATCATCTGGCGCGAGCAAAAGGTCGCGCGCTCCAGATCTTGATCACTGCGCCTCAAAGATCGCCAACGCGCCGTTCCGGCCCGTTTCAGACTGCATGAGCGACGGTTTCATCGGCGCTGCTGTAAGCCTGCGGGCCGGTATTGCCTCGTGCGTGCAGCAAATCGACGAGCACGCTTGCTCGACTGCCAAGATCGTTGGCGGCATCGGCGGCTTCCGACGTGAGTTCGTTGTAGAGCACGATGACACTGTCGAGGTCCCGGATCGCCGTTTGCATCTGCTCTGTGCCAATGGACTGCTCGCGCGAGGCAACAGAGATGTTCCCGACGAGTTCGGCGGTGCGATTGATCTCCGGCACAAGTTCGCCAAGCAGTGTACTGACTTCGCTGGAGACCGTCTTCGTATTGTTTGACAGTTCTGAAATCTCTTGTGCGGCACCCTGTGAGCGTTCCGCAAGCTTCCGAACTTCGGAGGCAACCACCGCAAACCCTTTGCCATGCTCACCTGCGCGCGCTGCTTCCACGGCGGCATTCAAGGCGAGCAGGTCCGTTTGGCGCGCAATCTCCTGAACAACACCGATCTTCTCAGCGATCATCTGCATCGCCTTCACGGCTTCGACCACGGTTTGGTCTGCCGAGTTTGCGCGATCGGAGGCACGCTTGGCAATCTGCTCGGTTTCTTCCGCGTTTTCGGAGGATTGGCGCAGTGTCGCGGCCATTTGTTCGACCGCGGCGGATGCACTCTGGACCGATGCTGTCTGACGCGTCGCGCCGTCGGCGATCCTCGCGTTCAGGTCCCGGACGCGGCCGCTGCTGGCTTCAACGGCAGAGATGTTCTCGGCCGCCGTGTCGAACGTCAACGCGATTGCATTCGCGGATTCCTCCTGAGCGTTTCGTTCGCGCTCTGCCTGCTCGGCGAACTCCGAGGCGCGCCGCGCGCTCTCCGCGTTCTCATCCTCCTGCACATGGCGCAGGTACACCATCAAGGACAGACCTACTGTTTCCGCAACCAGGATCACCGCATGGACCATTGTGCGCCAGAAGTCCGAACCACCGGGGTAGACCAACTCAGGCAGCATGAAGTTGAACGCAAGATGATGGACCGCAACCACGCCTGCTGCAGCAATCAGCGCTGGAATGCTCGACAGCAGTGACAGGATTGCCATCATCGCAAAGAAGTACATGTGCATGTCGACTTGCCACGGGTGCTGCGCCATGACGCCGACGATGAGGGCGGGCTGAGTGATCAGTGCGCAGGCAAGAACGATGCTGCCGGCTGACCGCGTAAGCCAACGATCCAGCGTTACCAGCAGTGCAAGTGCCATCGACACAATGACAGGCGTCATCATTTCTGCACCCACCGACCATGCAATAACGCCGATCAAAGGCACGTGCAGCCAACAGTAAACGGTCATAAAACCCGGGACATTCAGCGACTTGTTCATGTGATCACTCTGTTCGACACAAGATACTCGACAAGTCACTGTTCAAGACCAGCCAAGCCCCATGTTGATAGAGGGAGTCGGTGAATGCTGGGTTAGCCGACCAGACGAGCGCGATGGAGTCCACGCGGCCTTGAGCAACGAAGCGACCGTTGGCCCGCGCCGCGACGCGCAGAGCATGCTGCCACGGTGCAACGATCACGATCATAGGTTCGCCTGCAATCGGTTCCTGACGCGCCAACGCGATTGTAGCCGGACCAATGGAGGCAATGACCAGCAGGCAGGTCAGCACAAACCCTCTGACGACGCTCATAAAACGACCAGATCTCGACATGCTGCCATGTTCGGAAAAAGGAATGAAAAATCGGCGAACCGTCAGATCGGTTAACGTTGGTCGCTCTACAGGTCCGGATGCAACTGACGCCTAAGTGTCTGCCTCGCCTTCCAGCAATCCGATCAGCCGGATCATCCGGTCTCCGGCGACATGAAGGGTGTCCAGCAGACCCTCGTCGATCTCTTCGCTACCATCGGACGGGGTCATCGCACGCAATCGATCCGAGAGAAACACGGCCAACGCGCGATAAAACCGAGCGGCTAAGCCGTCGTTTTTCGCGAACTCCCGCAACAGGTCTTCACGCGGTATTGCGAGTACCCGAGCCGGCCCATCAGCGAGCACCGAGGCGCCGGGCGCCCGCTTCTCGACGAACGACATTTCGCCCAGGACATCTCCGGTCGCCAGTTCGGCGACCATCGTTCCGCTGACTTCGACGCGAAACCGGCCTTCCGTGATCACAAACAGGTCTTGGACCTCGCGGCCTGCTGCTATCAGAGTTTCGCGCGGCGCAATCTCGCGCAGCTTGCCCATCCGCGAGAGCAGGATCAGATCTTCGTCTTTCAGATCTGCAAGAATTATCAGGCCCTTGCGCATGTCGTCTTTATTCCTCGGTCAGCTGTCGTCGTGCCAGCGCGGTGAAGGCACCGTCAAGGCCCATCAATTCGTCGAATGTGCCTTGTTCGATGAATTTGCCATCCTGCAGCACACAAATCCGATCGGCGTTGCGCACGGTCGAGAGCCGGTGGGCGATAGTAATCCGCGTTACTTTCAACAGATCCAATGTGTGCGAGACGATGGCTTGCGTCGCGTTGTCCAAAGCCGATGTTGCCTCGTCAAAGAAAAGGATGTTCGGGTTCGCGGCCAACGCCCGGGCGATCAGGATACGCTGACGTTGACCGCCCGAAAGCGTTCCGGCGCCCTCGGTTATCGGCGTATGGATACCCATCGCAAAGACTTGCAGATCGCGCGCCAGCCCGGCGCGTTCGACGGCCTTGAGACAGTCTTCCAGCGGTGTGCTTGTCGCGCCGCGAATGTTCTCAAGGATCGAACCCGCAAAGAGTTGGCTGGCTTGCAGCACCACACCGATCTGGCTGCGCACGCGCGTCAGATCCAAGCGCGCCAGATCTTGACCGTCATAGAGGATAGATCCCCGTTGAGGCGTCTCGAAACCCAGAAGAACGCGCAGCAGGGTCGACTTGCCGGATCCGGATCCGCCGACGATCGCCATGTGCTCGCCGGGCCTGACTTCGAACGACAGATTGTTCAGGACGGGCGGAAGCCCTTCGGCATACGCGAACGTCAAGCCCGATCCTTCGAGTGCACCCCTTAGGATGCCGGGGTCGCTTCTGCCGGGATCGACCTCGGGTGCGGCTTCCAGGATGGGTCGGGCACGCTCGACCAGTGGCTGCGCCGAATAGATCTGGAGCAAAGCCTGACTCAGGCCGACAAACGCACCTTGAAACGATCCGAATGCCGCAAGGAAACCGATGAACACACCGGCGGACGCGTCCAGCGCGGAAAGCGTACCGGCGCCGGCGAACAGCGCCATCAATGTCACCGTTTGATACGTGTCTGCGAAGGCCCCAAAGTTCACGCCGACGCGTCCGGCCCGCACGCCGGCAGCGCGCTCGCGCCGGTAGACGTCCAGCCAGCGCTCCATCGCCCGCTCCTCGGCTGCCGAGGCACGGAGTTTACCGACCCCCTCCAGCGTCTCGTAGGTCAGCCCGGCGATCTCACCGTCCAGGGACGCCGCCTCGCGGATTGCCTCCATCTGTAAGACACGCGCGAGGATCACGGCGACGATGTAGACTGCGACCAGCGCCAAACCGATCAGCGCGAGATTGGTGTCGTAGTAAAACAGCACACCCAGATAGACGATCGACAGGATTGCCGTCAGGCCAGCGCTCATCACGATCGAAACCGCAAGCTGGCGCATCTGATCGACGTTTTGCAGCCTCTGGTTCAGGTCCCCGGCCGAGAACTCCTTGAAGAAGCGCGTTGGCAGTCGAAGGATCCGGTCAGTCAAAGCCGCCGCCAGAACGGTAGCTCCACGGCCTTCGATCCGGGTCGTTGCAAAGGTTCGGGCGATGCCAAACGTCGAAGACACCAGTGCGCCACACGCCAGTGCAATCCCGATTGCAATCAGTAGTCCTGCCGCGCCGGACGGGACGATGTCCGACAGCAACCAACTTGTGGCCAGCGGTGTGAGAATGCCGATCAGTGCAACACCCGCCGCGGCCGCCGCCGCAAAACCCGCGTCGCGGGAATTGCCCGAACGCATGACGTGATAGGCGAGCGACCAGATCCCCTTGATCTTCAGCGGCAAGGCAGCGGAGATCGCATGTGCCGCGTGCCGGTAGGCGGCGGCGTCCGCCTCGGTCAACCGCGCGACATCCGAACTGTAGCACCGGCCATCCCAGATCAGAGCTTCAAGCGGCGCACCGTCGGTCTGTTTCCGGATGAGAAGGGCGCCATGATCGCGACGGTGCCATCCCGGTTCCAACGTGACTTTGCGCGCCCGAAATCCGGAAATGCGTGCCAGGGCGGAGGTTGGCATTGCCTCGGCGCCCGCAGGCAGGGCCGGGCGTTCGGCGATTGGGATGCGATGGAGCTGCCAGAGACGTGCAAACGCACTGTCGATCCCGCTTTCTGCCCTCGCATCATCCGTTCCAGGCAGCCCGGTCAGCCGCCGCAAGGCCTGGGCGTCCGTTGCAGCGTTCTGCTGGTCGAACACAGCCGTCACGGCCTGCGCAAGTCCCGAGACTGCATCGGGAATCCGCTGGCTTCCGAGGTCGGCGGTTGTTCTGACACGGACATCACCGCGGCCCCGGACCTGTACGAAGAGCGGCCCTGCCAGGCCAATCACGTCAGGCGCCAGCACCATTTCTCCCGTCAGGTTGAAATCGAGAACCGGGCCAGGACCGGAGGACAACCAGAGCACGTGTTGTTCGGCCGTCAGAACCTCCCCATCTTCGACGGCCAGCATGGCGGCGGCATCCAGAGTGAACGTGGCCTCTGGGGCGCGTGATGAGACTCCGCGCACCAACGCATGGACCCAAGCATCGGCGCCCGCACACAATTCATCGAACTCGGGTGTGGTCTGTTCGAGCCGAGCACCGTCCGGAGCGACCAGGCTGATTGCGGCGGCAGCAGCGGAGCCGCCACCAATCCCGAACAGAAGTGCGCCAGGTCCAGCGACCGTGACCATCCGGCGTCCGTTCGGCCAGGCCAGGTATGCCTCGACGCTGCCGTCGGTTACCCGCCAGCACGCAGAGCGTGCCGGAAGGGCTATCGGTGCGCCACCGGACAGAACCAGCTCGCTGGGTACGATTGGATCGCTTTCGGCCGGGGCGAGTGGGCTCGGTTCCATCCTCAGGCCTCGATCAGCCGGGCATAGATGCCGCCTGCGGCTATCAGCGCATCGTGGCGTCCACGCTCGATAACCTGGCCCTGGTCGAGCACCACAATCTCATCGCAATCCCGAATGGCCGAGAGCCGGTGCGCGATCACAATGCAGGTCGTCCCGCGCCGCCGTATCGCCTCCATCACGTTCTGCTCCGTTACCGGATCCAGCGCCGAGGTCGCCTCGTCCAGAACGATGATCGAAGGCTCGGTCGCCAGCGCACGCGCGATCTCGATCCGCTGTTTCTCGCCACCGGAGAAGTTGCTGCCGCCTTCGCGGATCTCTGCCTCATAACCGCCTGGACGGGCCGAGATCGTCTCGTGGATCTGAGCGTCGTGGGTCGCGGCAATCAGTGCTGTCTCGGGGACCGATCGATCCCAAAGGGTCAGGTTGTCCCGCACCGATCCAGCGAACAGCACGACCTCCTGCCTGACATATGCCAGCCGCGCCGCCAAGGCACGCCGGGGCCATTCCGCATGGGGCTGGCCGTCGATCAGGACCTCGCCGTCACGCGGTACAACCATGCCCGTGATCAGTTTTCCGACTGTTGTCTTTCCCGAACCTGATGCACCGACCAGGGCGACCCGGGATCCAGGCTCCAGCTCCAACGACAGTTTGTCGATCAGCGGTGGATCCAACGGCGCATACCCGAACGACACATCGCGCAGGAAAACCCGTCCCTTCGGCAAGCGTTCGGGGACAACGGGCCGTTCCGGGGCAAAGGCCGGGTCAACGTCTTGCTCGAGAATATCGTCCAACCGCTGCGTGAAACTGCGGAGTTGTTGAAGCTCGGCGCCGAACCCGGCGAGACCGGTCACCGGTGCCGCGAAGCTCGCCGACAAGGACTGAAATGCGACCAACTCCCCCAGTGTAAGTTGCCCCAGCATGACCGCATAGCCGCCGCCGATCAGCACAAGGACCGCGATCAGTGTCGAGATCAGCGCTGGCAGCGGGCTGATCCAGGCTGAGATCCGGGCAACGGCCTGACTGCCGTTGACGACGTTTGCCTGCAATCCCGTCCAACGGGCAAAAAGCATATCTTCGGCACCCGAGGCCTTGAACGTCTCCATGTCTCGCAGTCCCGCAACACGCGCGCCCATGTATTTGCCGCTTTCGATGGACAGCTTGCGATAGCGTTCCGAAAGGATACGTGTCGATGCGAGCAGCACGACAACGTTGATCGCGGCTAGGGCCAGCACACCCAGAGCCAGTGGGACATGGTAGAACAGCATCACGCACAGGAACAGTGATGCGGTGATGACATTCAACGCGGCGGTGGCGAGATCGCCCGTGAGCAGGCTGACGAGCCCTTCGTTCAACCGCATTCGGTCGGCGATCTCACCGGCAAAACGCTGATCGAAGAAGCTGATCGGCAGGCGCAGCATATGCCAGAACAGATGACGCCCGGTGGTAAGTGTCATCGCCTCTTTCAGCCGCAGCATCGCCATGCCCTGAAGGCGGATCAGAATGAACCGTACCGCCGCTGTGATGCCCATGCCAATCAGCAGCGGCGCCAGCCAGTCATCCAGCGCGCGCACGAGAACCCAGTCGACGAAAACCTGGCTGAACAAGGGAACGATGATGCCCGGGATCACGAGCGCCAAAGCCACCAGGAACACGAACAGGATCGCGCTCCGGAAACCGATCGTCCGCTGTGCCAGAGACGGCAGCAATCTTGGCCGCGTGTCGCCACGCTTGAACTGCTCTCCCTTTTCGAAGCACAGAACGACCCCGGTGAAGCTGTTCGAGAATTCCTCCATCGTTTCGGAACGCCGCCCGGACGCCGGATCGTTCAGATAAACGCGGTCCCCTCTGATGCCTTCGACCACCAGAAAGTGGTTGAAGTTGACAAAGGCGATCATCGGCCCGGCCATGTCTTTCAGGTGATGCGGTTCAGCCTTCATGCCTTTGGCGTTCAGACCAAAGGTGCGCGCGGCCTTCAGCAGGCTCGAAGCCTTGGCGCCATCACGCGACACGCCGCACAGCGTACGCAATTCGTCTAAAGCGGCGAACCGCCCGAAATAGCCCAGCACCATGGACAGCGAGGCCGCACCGCACTCCGCGGCCTCCAGTTGCAGCACTGACTGCGTGCGTGCGATGCGGGACAGACCGAGCATGCGGCGGCTCTATCCACCCTCGGACGTGGCGGAAGCAGAGCTGTCCAGCACCCGGCCTATTGTCGCCGTGGCTCCCGGCAGCATCAGGTCGAGCAGTGGGCGTTCCTCGACGATCACCTTGCCCTCCAACAGCGTCCCGGCATTGACGCCGCTTGTCGGCCCGTCAGATGACGACCACGCAAAGCCCGTCGCAGTTGCAGCATCACGGGTCAGAGAAAGACGCACCTCGATCGGTGCACCACCCAGCGACAATTGTTCGACGAGTTGATCATTCTGCAGAACGCGGCGCATCCCTTCGGGCGTTGCGGGGAGAGGGGCGACCGAGACGACCTCCCCCAGGATATGGCCGAAGACTTCGCGTTCAACGGTTGTCGGGGCGATCTCTGCCACCATGCCGGGGGCAATCCGTTTCCCATCGGCAGGCGGCACATACATCAGCGCCTGCAGGTTCTGCGTCAGATCCAACGGCGCGAGTGTTGCCAAGGCAGCACCCGGTGTCAGGACGTCGCCCGGATTGACCTTGATCTCGACCACTTGTCCTTCATGTGTCGACGTGACGACTTTCTCTTCGGAGAGCTGAGCATTCAGGCGTCCGATGATCCGGGTCTGCTCTTCGATATCCAGGCGGTCCTCCAGCTGCTCGATCTCGCGTTGCGAGGCGCGCTCGGCCGCATCCAGCATGATCTTTTGGGCATCCTCCTCCAGTGCTGCCAGGCGTTCGTCGACATCCGCAACCGCGATCTGAGCCTCGATCAGACGGATCTCCGGCACAGTTTTGCGCGCTGCCAGCGGCGCGAGCTTTTCGGCACGCTCGGCCAACAGGATCCGACGCTCTCTCAGCGTTTCGCGCGTCTGGGAGATGGTGATCAGGCGTTGCTGGTCCGATCTGCCCTCCCGGTCTGTTCGCGCCTCGTTCGCCAGGCGAAGTCGTTCGAAGCGGTTTTCCAGGTCCTCCAGCTTTGCGGTCGAGGCCGCCAGTTCCCGCCGCAGTTCCGACCGGGAGAGTGTCGCGACGACCTGACCGACTTCGACGGGATCGCCCGGCTGCACCAGGACCTCGCGAAGCGTGCCACCTTGCTCCGAGGAAATCTCGACCAGTCCGGCGCGGTCGATCAGTATGCCCTGCGCGGTAACTTTCACCGGGGCCTGCGTCTGAACCGCCCAGGCAGCACCGGCCACGATCGCGACGAGAAAGGCGCTCAGGATCAGCCACCCGGACGCACCGACAAGTATGGTTGGATGATCCGTGCGCTCGGGCGACGCCATGCGCTCCAGCGCGGCCTTCCGAAAAATCTCTTTCGCCATAAGGCTCCCCCACGGGACTGCCCGGCCCGCTTTCTGCGGACCAGTTTACGTGACGCGGCCGCGCACACGCAAGCAAGGCTGAACACACGACGAACAAGTGGTTATGGGACGGGTCCGAAAGTCCCTGTGGCCGCACCAAACATCAACGAGGTCTATGCGCCGAGCAGAGCCATGAGTGTCAGGGCGCAAGGTAGGACTGAAGGTGAAGACCACCGTTCAATGCGACGAAGACCAGACGAACCAACGGGAAAAGTGAGTCTTTGATGCAACCGGTGTGCGCCAAAGCGGCGCGTTCTAGCTGGTCCTCTTGCCAAGTGCATGTAGATGTTGAAAATCTTCGACGACAAACAATCAGCATTGGGATGGTGACAGTGATGAACAGGACGGCACTTATCGCGGCCATCGCGGTTCTAGCCTACGGGCCTGCCTTTGCTGAGTTCGAGATCGAGGACGCCCGCACGGCTTCGCAGCAGGTCGAGATGGAAATCGTCAACTCCATCAGCGTTGGCAGTGTCCGGTCTGGTGACATCCGCTCCGAGCATTCGTTCGGGGTGAACTACGGCGCTTTTCGGTTCTGGGACACCGGTTTCGCTGTCGAGATCGAAAACCGCCAGGGCGATACGTTCGACCTCGGTGCAATCGAATGGTCGAACAATTTCCAGATCGTTGGCAGCGGTGAGGGAGAAACGCCAAGCCCGTACGCCGTCAGCTTGTACTCTGCCTGGAACTTCAATCTTGATGGAAGCGAGGACATTACGTTCACCGTCGGACCGGTGTTCGAGGTCGTCAGTGGCCCCACGTCGGTTGTAACCAACACCTTTTTTGAGATCCCGATTGGCGAGGATGGCGCGACCAGCTTCGATTACGCAATGGGCGTCATGTACGATGTCGGCAGTGGACTGGACGTCGGTGTGGAAATCCACGGCGAGATTGAACAGGTCTTCGACGGCGCGCCATCGGTCAATGATCAGGAACACTTCGCAGGACCGGCGCTCGACTATGAATTCGTAGTCGATGACGGAGAGGTGGACTTCCACTTCGGGACATTCATCGGGCTGACGGATGCCACCCCGGATGTCGGTGTCGCAGCCAACCTTAACCTCGGTTTCTGAGCAGGAACCGATCGGTCCAAGCCCTATTCTTCGATCGCGTCAGCCAAAGCTTTGGCTGTGGGGAGGAGTTTGACGACGTCGCGCTGGCTGCTTTCCCTTGCAATTCCACGGTATTGCGTGGCATCAGCGATACTGATAAATCGACGTTCGTCAACCTGATCCCCCAGAGCCGCCAGAGCACTGCGAATTTGCATTGATCGTCGGGTGGAACGGAAGCGCCAAGCCGATAGAATGATCCG
>JBCAXJ010000063.1:0-32183 GCA_038534135.1 Pseudomonadota bacterium
TCGCGACCGCCACCGCCGATGAGCATATTCTCCTGATCCGAGCCCGCGATGAAGTTGTCCAGATCGTTGCCAGTGATCCGGATGTCGCCCGTTCCGGTCGTCGAGCCGCGCTCGACGTGGTCCGGCAGAGTCACATCGATCGAGGTTGTCAGATTGTCTATGCCCTCGTCCGCAAGTTCGATGACCACATCGTCCGGATCGTCGACGAAGAACCGGTCATCGCCAGGACCACCGTCCATCGTGTCGGAACCAGCGCCGCCATGGAGCGTGTCGTTGCCCGCAGCACCAAAGAGCGTATCGGTGCCATCGCCCCCGAAGACCAGATCGTTACCGCCGCCAGCGCGGACCGTGTCGTTTCCGTCCAACGCGAAGAACGTCTCGTCTATCGTCGTCTCGGTGAGTTCGTCGCTGCCATCCGTTCCGGTTTGAGGACTGCTTGCGGCGGCGCCGGCGGGAGGGCCCTGAATGTTTGGGACACCACTGAACGGGTTCGTTCCGGCAAGACTGGTGCCAACCCCGAACAGAGTGTTGCTCACCGCGACGACCGCGTCGATGACCCCGTTTGATCCAACGTCGATCTGGATCTCGCCTCCGCCGACATTCAACGTCGCGGCGAGCACGTTCCCGCTGGCGTCGAGAACCCCGATCTGGTCGTTCGACTGAAAATCGGTGACCGTGTCGCCATTCAGTTCATCAACCGTTCCCCAGAGCTGGTCCTGTCCAAACGATAGCCCTCCCGTCCCGTCGCCGAACGTGACAACGTCTGCACCAAGCCCACTGCGCACAAGATCGTTGCCGACGCCCGCGATGATCGTATCGATCCCGGCCCCGGCAGAGATGAGATCATCGCCAAAACCGGTCGCGATGAAGTCCGAGCCGGTTCCACTCAGGACCGAGTCGTCGCCCTGTCCGCTGCTCAGCGTGTTGTCGCCGTCGCGCCCGTCGATCAGCAGGTCAGAGGTCGTCGACATGGTGATGGTGTCGGAGCCCACTGTCCCCAACGCTGCCGTCACACCATAGACGTTAAAGTTGTCATAGCCCCCGCCAATTCCGACCCCAAATCCGTTGACAGTGGCAAGCTGCACGCCTTGAGGCTGCGCCGCTCCGAAATCGACGGCTGCGGTATCGTTCACGCGATTGGAGTTCAGCGCGACAAGCACCAGTTCCGAGCCGGCATCTCCCAGCAACAAACCTTGGGTGAGACCGTTCAGCGTCGATTCGGCTTCGGCCGGCGTCCCTCCGAACTGGTCGTCCAGAATGTCCTCCAATGTGTCGCCGGTGGTGACGAGATCGCCCGCCGAGATCAGCGTGGCGCGACTGCCCGCAGCTGCATTGGCGGCATTCAGATCGAGGACCAGCGCATCATGATCGAGCGTGGTCGTGCCAGTCACGGAGACGGCGTCGAACTCGCCAGCGCCGAACCCATCAATGTCGAACTCGATGACGGACAACGCATCCGCTGTGAAATCTCCCGTTATGCTGAGGCTGTCGCGCGCGGATGCTCCAGCGACCGTGCCATCAAGGCCAAAGCGCCCGCCAACCAGAGCAAGACTGCCGATGATCGAACCCTGGCCGCCGAGGAGACCGCTGCTGCCGACAGTCGTGTCAACCGCGCTGATGCTCCCACCATTCGTCAGCACCGCGGTGCCCGTCCCGCCATCGTTGGCCAGCGCAGAGCGCGTGTCGAAGTCGAAGTCAGATCCGATGACCAGCGTTGACCCGGCGTTAAACTGAGAGCCCGCGCCGTCAATCGTCAGCAACCCCTGCGACCCAGCTTCGCGTCCGACGCTCGACGCGCCATCTGCCGCAGCGTTGGTGACGACACCGCCACCCTTGATTTCGAGGGTTCCTCGTCCCTCGCGACCGATGTCGATTGTTCCGACGAAAGGCGGTGTGCTTGCGGTCGCATAAACAGTCACACTACCACCCGTGTCGACCGAGACGAAGCCGACCCCGGTCGCCGCAAATCCAACGTCGAAGCTACCGCCACGATCATCGTTGGCGTTGATTGAGAGTGCACCACCGTTTTGGACGTAGAGCTTACCTTCGCCCCGGTTGCCTACGTTCACGATGCCCGAATAAGTCGAGCCTTCGTTGGCATCGAGTACGTCGGAGTTGATGTCGAGCCGCGATCCCGCACCATCGATCGTGAGAATACCGTTGCCGGTCTCGTTCAGACCGATGTCGAGGTAGGCGCCCACGGTACCGTTCAACGCATCAATCGCGACCGTCGCTCCCGACTGGATGCTGAGGTTCGCTGTCTCGGCATCCCCCACGGCACCGTCCAGACCAAAGCCAACGGTCAACTTCGCGCCATCCCCCGAGATATTGAGCGCGCCCTGATCCCGAATGGTCATTGTGGCCGAGCCACCACCGTAGCTGTAGGGCCGGATGCTTCCGAGTTGAACGTTAGGCCCTTCCTCGGTGTAGGCGTTTCCGTTACCGCCAATCAATCCGGTCTGCAGGACATTGACTGCGGAACCCGCGCCATAGATGTCGACGACGCCCGTTGACCCGGCTCGCTCGGCAACACGAAGAATCGGCCGATCATAGGTTCCGGTCGGGTCGTTCTGGATGTTAACGACACCTCCATTCGACACAGTGAGTTTGGCGTAGGCGCCCGCCTCGCGTGCAATCCTCAAAAATGCCGACTGCCCGGTAAGTGCCTCGGTCACAGGGTTGCTCGGGTCCGGAACGGTTGTTCCCGCGAGCCTGCCAAATTCGTCGGAGAACGTCGCGACAGACCCCGCGCCATCAACGATCAACCGCCCGTCCGAGCCATTGCTACGACCAAATCCAGCGAAGAATCCCTCTAGCTCACCTCCGTTCTGCACCGTGATCGTCGCAGCACCATACCGACCCGCCCGGATCTGACCGGCACCACCCTGCGAGGTCAGCAACGAACCCGTCCCGTCAATGGTGAGTTGAGCGCTCGTGTTGCTGCCAATGCCTATATCGACGCCACGATACGACGCATTGTCGGTCGTGGTCAGGATCAGTTGGCCGCCCGACGTGATGTTGACGACACCACTACCCGCGAAATCGGTCGCGGCCAGGTAACCGCGCGAATTGGCTATCGTCTGACCGATACTATCAACTGTGCCAGCGTTGATGCCGGCCTCCAGTTCGCGCGCGAAGACAACGCCGCCATTCGAGATCTGGAGTTCACCGGTCCCCCGATCACCAACGCCAATCCGGCCACTCGAATAGTCGCTACCCTCGTTTGTGTCGATCTGACCAATGTCAGTGTTCGAACGCACGGTGAATGTCGAGCCGGCGCCATCAACGATCAGTCGGCCATTTGTGTCGCGACCGCGGCCAATGTCGACGGTCGCACCAAAGTTGTAGCCCGCTCCCACCGTGCTGTAGGAGGACCCATAGTTTTGCGAGTCCACGATCACGTCTGCGCCGGACAGCACTTGCAGCGTGCTTTGCGCGGCAGCGGCTGTTGGAAGGCCATTCACATAACGACCATCGGCGATGTTCAGCTTTGCATCCGAGCCGATGATATTGATCTGTGCATCGTTGCTGACGGTCCCGGTTCCAAGTCCGCCATCCCCGATGACCAGTTCCGGACCAAAGGCGGTATTCGGATTGCCCTGATCGCCTGTGGGGCCTGTCATCACCACATTCAACTGCGATCCGGCACCATCAACAGTTAGGACACCTTCGGCCCCGACATTTCGCGCCAACTGAACAGCTGGTAGATCATACAGGCCGGTCGGATCGTTGATCACATCGACGACACCGCCGTCCGTGATGTTCATCCGGCCGTAGCCGCCATCATTGCGCCCAAGCCGCAAGAATCCGGCTGAGCCCAGAAAGGCCCCATAGACCGGGTTCGCTGGGTCGGAGAAATCTGCATTGGGGAAGCTGCCGAACTCGTCCGAAAGGGTTAGGGTAGAGCCCGCGCCAGTAACGTTGATCGTACCTTGACCGCCGTTGTTTCGGCCTGCATCGACGAACAAGCCATACACGTCGCCGCCATTGGTGACGTTCAGCGTCGACTCACCGTAATTCGCGATCCGGATGCGTCCGGCAGCGCCCTGCGAGATAAGCTTCGATCCGTCCCCGTTGACATTGATGGTCGCCGCACTTCCGCTTGCCTGCCCGGCGTTTACGCCCCGATAGGCGGCATTGTTCGTGGCAGTCAGGATCAGTTGACCGCCACCGAGGATATCGACAACACCGATACCAGCGACATCCGGCGAAGCTAGGTAACCACCGAAGATCTGGTTGAGCGTCTCGCCTTGTGCACCGATGTTTGCCGCAGACTCGCCGATCTCGATCTCGCGTGCCGAAACGATTGCCCCGTTCGAGATTTGCAAAGCGCCGTAGCCGAGGCCGCCGACCTCGATCTCCGCGCTGCTGTAGTCGCTGTTCGTTCCGTATGGATCGTTCGGGCTGCCAAAATCGGTATCCGTCCCTAACGTAAGCGACGTACCGATACCGTCGACTTCGACGCGGCCGTTTGTATCGCGCCCTTTGCCGATACTAACCCGGGCGTCGGTATAATTCTGCGAGTCTACCAGAACCGTACCACCGCTTTCGATGCGCAGCAGGCTGGTGGCGCCAGTCACATCCGGTGCGCCGTTGGCATCATACAACCCGTTTGCCACCGAGATTCTTGCACGATCACCTAGGACCTCGACCGTTGCATTGTTCCGAACGGTTAGCGTGCCTTGGCCGCCAACGCCTACCTCTATGGTCGGCGAGCCGTAACCTAGCGATCCGCGCTGGATCGCCTTTATGCTGGACCCGGTGCCGTCGACGGTGACCGATCCGGTCGATCCGTTGGACTCTCCGATGATCAACCGGGTCCCTTCGCGCGTGGGCGCACCGGCTGAAGCGCTCTCGAGAACTAGACTACCGGCGTTGGTGATGTTGACTGTCGCATTAGAGCCCGCCGCGCGACCGGCCGTAAATTGCGAGCCAAAAGTGCTGTAACCACCGGCACCGTCCCCGAACTGGCCCCTGTCGCCTGACGCGAGCACCAGCGACCCGGCTCCGTCGATAGTGAATGTCCCGGTGCCGGCGCCTCCAAATCCGGTTGTATTGATCTCCTGCGCGCTGACATACGCCCCGTTGGTGACGTTGATAGTGCCCGTGCCGTTGTAAGTACCGCTAATGAACGTTCCGTCGTAGACGTTTCCACCAGCGCCGGTCAGCACCAGCGAACTTCCGGCTCCGTCGACGTTCAGCGTTCCGGTTGCACTACCGCCCCCTGCACCAAAGTAGTTTTCTACCCCGACAAACACGCCGAAACCCGGCGTGCTGTACATCGTGATATCGGCCCCGCCCTCGATCGTGACAGTGCCGTCGCCACCGGCCTGATAAGTTCCGGTAATGTCGTTGTAGATGTAAGACCCACCCGAGATGCTGACCGTCCCAACACCACCTGTGGACCCAATGATCGAGCCACCACCAAAGCTTCCAGAACCTGTGCTGCTAACTGGCATGGTACCTTTCCCATCCTGTCAGACATGCGCGTGAGCGCTTTGTCTGTCTGTACGCGCGAAAACCGAACCGGTTACTCGAGGTCTCGGATCCTGCTTCCTCTCTGCAACAGCCCTACTGACCTCACCGGTCTCCGTTGAACGTGCCGTTGATCGCTTGCGACTGTGTCTGCAGATCCAGATTGAACGTGCCTTCGACGCTCGCGGCAGGATCGGTTTGTGTGGAGCGGAAGCCGCCTTGCGCCGAAAGCGAGTCCGGCCCACCAAAAATCGCGTTGGATCCGCTGAACTGCGCTGCGTTCGCGGCGCCGGCATTGACGTCGACCGTGAAAGAACCTGGCCCGATGTTGAGCTGAAGCGCCCCGTTTCGCCGCGCAAAATCATATTGCAGTAGAGAGGTTCCCGTCACATCAACCGGCGGCAGAACGCCTTTGGTGTCTGTCAGCGATCCGACAGCGATACCGTTGTAGACTGCCGTGCCGGTTAGCGAGGCGATATCTGCCGGATCAGGGAGCGCCCCGAACATGGGGTCATCGATCGGGTCTTGGACTGGATCGGGAGGCGGGAGAGGCGCATCGCCGGTCGTCTCAACGAATGACGAACTGTCCGTGCCATCGGTAATCGGTTCTTCGGCAGCGATCTGATCAGCCACGCTGTTGTCGTCCTGATTTGCCGTGTTCGGGTCGGTCTGCTCCGGCGTAAACTGTTCCGCGTTGAGCGAGCCATCCGTCGTGACGGGAGCGTTGTTGACACCCCCAGTCTCTTGCGAGTTGATCGTCGCAATTGTATCTGCACCGCCATTCGTCGTCTCGGAGTTCGGCGCGGACACTATGCCACCATCACCGCCGCCTTCGAACGATTGATAGGCTGCGGCGATCTGCTGGTCGCTGGCAATCCCGGCGTAAGTCGTCCCAGTCTCGTCCGAGGTCGCCGTCGCACTCGTCCGGGTCAGCACGACCCTGCTCTCGGGTTGACGTGCGCCGCCGCCCTCGCCGGTTTCCTCGCCCGAGCCCGCCGGACCATCATCAAACCCGTCACCATCCGCATCGCCGTAAGTCTCGACCGTGACTGAGATGCTGGCGACGTTGGTAACCCGCGTTCCAGCCTCATCGACCTCGATCAACGCCATGCCGCCGCGAATGCCGATCGTCGATGTCGGTGTGCGGATCACCGCCGTCGACTTCTTCGTGATCAACCCGCCGATAAAGCGAACGGAGCCGCGCGCGATCGACATTGCAACGTCACCCGCCTTCTTCTCCGGGTCGAAGATGTATCGATCGAGGACGATATCGCTGTTGGACGCGACCGTGAGCGAGGTCTGATCGACGAACAGGAGTTGCCCTGACCCGATGTCAGAGGTTTGAACCCGTTCATTCGAGACCACTTTGTCGCCGATGATCAGCTTCCGGGTTTCGCGTTGGGGCGGCGTGCCATCCATCTGCTGATTGACGGCGGCGACCGTGCCAATGTCAGCGCTTGCAGTGTTCAGCGCAAATCCGGCGCCGAGTACCATTAGCGTGCCGACGACAAGTACGTTTCGATTCTTCATGCGGCCCCCGGTTACTAAAAACGGTACTGAAGCGAGAGAGTGACTGACTGATTGTCCAGGTCGAAGTTCTGAATGTTCGCATCGCGGAAAAAGCCCTCGACATCGAGTTGAATGCCGAAGTTCCGGTCGATTGCGAACAGATGACTCAGGCCACCACGTGCGTCGAATTCGCGGCGCGTCCTGCTTGGATCGATAAACGAATCCGCTGACTGATAGATCCGGTACCGTGCATCAGCGAAGAGCGACACGGCCCATCTGGCGCTGATGAAGTCCAGCATGGGATCATAGCTGTATTGTCCAGATATGCGGCCGCCGAACTCGATGCTCGAGTTGCGATCTTCCGATGCATCATAGTACTCGGAGACGAGGGAGATCCGACCGATAAGGCCGCGAAACGGCTGCACGGCGGCACCCGCCTGGAACCTGACGCCGAACCGGTCCTCGGCCTCCCGGTCCGTGGAGTAGGCAAGATAGCCGACGCTGACGTCGCCGAAACCAAACCAATCCTCGGTCAACGGCGTTGTGATCTGCGCGCCGGCAAAGTTGCCGAAGTACACGGTTTCGTCTGCACTGTTCAGGTAGCTCCCCTCGTAATAGGGCCGTACCTTCAAGCCATTGGCTTCTTCGGTAAGGTTGAGCCACGGTCCGGTCCGAACGCGCGCCGCGACCGTATTGCCTTGCTCGACATCGCCGTAGCGCAAGGCGAACAGGCTGAAATCCGTGTTCCAAGAGTCATCGTTGGAGCGACCCAGATCCAGTTCGTGCGCGCCGTATACAAGGACCCGGGCGCCGTAGTCTTCTTGCGATCTGCCGTTGGCCAGCAGCACGAACCCAGGGACACCGCCAATCGTCACCGTATCATCCGCGGGTCCAAGATTGGCGTTCGTCGCGTAGGTCGTTCCCACGTTCAGCACGACACTCAATTGGTTGTCGGCCGTTCGCGTGGCGATCGCACTCAAGTAAGAATCAACCAGTTCTCGGCTGTCGTCCGGGAGTGCCGGATCTTGAAGAACCTGATCTAAGTAATGGCGCGCTACGGCGTACGAGCCAAGGTTGTAATACGCAACACCGAGCTCGAGCCTCACCCGTGTCAGATCCCGCTCAAAGATCAGCAAGCGCTCTAGGGTCGTGATTGCAGATTCGTAGTCACGAAGCTTGATCGAAACATTGGCATGAGCAAACATAAGCTCAATGTTCGCAGGATCCTGGAAAATCAGCTGAGCCAAATTTTCTTGCTCGGCAAGAAGCTTAGCCTCGGTCTCGACTTCACTACTCTGAGAGTAAGCCAGTGTCGACCAGCCAATCGACACTGAAAAAATCAAGATGCAGGCGTAATTACGGACGTAGATCATACCGATCTCCGCAACGTTAACGGACACAAGAAGTTCTCTCAGGCCTCCAGACGGTGTGTAAATGGACGCGTATTGTCAACAGAAATTGCAAAATGAGACAGTCAATACTCCCAAAAATCGTCGCGAGCAGATCCAAATACCTGTTATGATATTTGCGCACTGCAAATTATCAACCTATAGAGGTGTTTCCGTTCATGTTGTCGACACACGCGCTAAGCATCTTGTCGTATCAAGCCGCATCTGTGATAGGTTTTGGCAGGGGAAGGTCGGACATC
Organism: Pseudomonadota bacterium; assembly: GCA_038534135.1. GTDB lineage: Bacteria > Pseudomonadota > Alphaproteobacteria > Rhodobacterales > Rhodobacteraceae > Thermohalobaculum. The sequence continues at coordinate 8,633 of JBCAXJ010000063.1, forward strand.
GGTTCGTGATGGGGATATGCGAAGTCTCGGATACTTCTACAGGTACTTCCTGCTCTTCCCGGCCTTCGGCGCATTTGTCGTAAGCTCTCTGTTCGCCCTGGCTTTCGTCGCGCGCCTGCCCGCGTTCGACGCGATGAACGAAGCGTTGTTCGACCAATATCAGCTTCTTCAACCGAGAGCGTTTGATCCGAATGGCGTGGTGCGTATCGTCAACATCGATGAGCCTTCGCTAAAGGAATTCGGGCAGTGGCCATGGCCACGCACCTATGTGTCCGAACTGGTTGACCGCATCGGGTCGGCCGGCGCGGCCGCAATCGCTTTCGATATCGCGTTTGCCGAACCGGACCGGACGTCCCCCGAACGTGTTCGACAAAGCTGGCTCCAGTACAGCGAGCGCTTCGGGGCCGCACCATCCGAGAACTCGCAAGCGTTTGTCGACATGCTCTCCATCGACAACTTGCCGGATCACGACGAACTCGCAGCCGATACATTCTCGCGCTATCCGGTGGTCTTGGGCGCGTTTCTGACAAGCTTCGAGAACCCTGGAGCGCTCCGGCCCAGCGCGGGTGTGTCCGCGCAAGGATCCGATGTGAGGGACAGACTCACGCAGTTCGAAGGCGCTGTCGTCAACATCGAGAACATCTCGACTTCGGCGGCGGGCGTTGGGTCCGTCAGCCTCTCACCTGCCGAGGGCGAAGTTGTTCGCAGAGTGCCCATGATGTCGATCCTGAACGACGCGATCATCCCGGCAATGGCGGTCGAGGCGCTCCGCGTGGCACAGGGCGCAGGCAGCTATGTGCTGCGTGCAACCGATGCAAGCGGCGAGTTCGATGCATCCTCGGCCGCCGAGGTTTCAAGCATGCGTGTCGGTGCTTTGGTCGTCCCACTGGATGGCGATGGATCAATCCGTGTGAAGTTCGCGGGCCACCAGCCGCAGCGTTTCATTTCGGCAACGGAGGTGCTCGCCGAGACTCAGCTTTCGCCCGCCCTCGCCAATGAGTTCTTGGGCCGGATCGTCCTGATCGGAACCAGTGCCGCCGGCCTACGCGATCTTGTTGGCACACCGATCAACAACGTTGTCGCGGGCGTCGAGGTCCACGCTGAGATCATCGAGCAGATCGTCGAGCAGGACTTCCTGACGCGCCCGGATTGGGCTTGGGATACCGAGTTCATTCTTCTTGTGATCCTCTGTGTCACCTCCTGCATCCTGCAAGCGCGCCAAAGCCAGGCGACTGCACTCGTGTTTGCCCTGGCAGCCATTGGCGCGGCATTCTACGGAAGCTGGTACTCCTTTCGCGAACTCGACACGCTGTTGAGCCCAGTCGCACCCGCGCTGGCGTTGGGGTCTACGCACCTCGTCGGAACGGCCTTCAGTTTCTTCGATGCCGAACGCTCGAAACGCGAGATCACCCGCCAGTTCGAGCATTTCGTCGCTCCGGAAGTGATCCGCGACATCATCGAGGATCCTGAGAAGCAGCTGACACCCGGCGGTGATCGGCGGGAACTGTCAGTCCTGTTTCTCGACGTCGTCAACTTCTCCTCGCACACCGAAACCATGGAACCGGAAGAGACTGTGGAGTTCCTGAACACCCTGCTGGACCCCCTCACTGAAGCTGTCCTGCGCAACCAGGGGACTGTCGACAAATACATCGGGGACTCGATCATGGCGTTCTGGAACGCACCGCGCGAGACTCCGAACAAAGAGAACCTTGCGATCAAGACGGCGATCGAGTGTCTAGAGGCCGTGAAGGCCGTGAACCTCCACTACAGGACGCGCGGATACCCAGAGATCGAAGTCTGCATCGGCATCAACACAGGCTATTGCTCTGTCGGAAACATCGGCTCGACCCGCCGTCTGTCGTATTCCTGCGTCGGCGATCCGGTGAACCTGGCCTCACGCATAGAAGGCCTAACCCGGCAATACAAAGCTCCAATCCTGATCGGAGAAACCACTGCCGAAGCTGCGGACGATTTCTCCTGCGTCGAGATCGACCTCGTTTCCGTCAAGGGACGCCATCAGGTCGAACGTATCCTGGCAGTCGTCGGCCCCGCGGAGATCGGAGAAACAGAGGCGTTCTTCGAGCTTGACTACAACCTCGGGGCGGGCCGCGACGCTTATATGCGCCAAGAGTGGGACGACGCTGAACGGTACTTCACCAAGTGCCTGAATCTGGATCAGCTGGGTCTGTTCGATCCGAAACCAACGGCGCACCTGTTTCTCGAACGTGTGGCAAGCTATCGGAGAGAACCTCCCGACGCTTTCTGGGACGGTGTTTTCACGGCTACGCGAAAGTGACGTTGTCTGCAGAACGGCGCGTTAGAAAAATCCGGATCGGCAGCTTTTAAACTTATGGCATCCCAAGACGAGTTGACGGGATGGCAAGCTAATCGAGGGCCCGGATCGGGACGTTCACGATGTTGCCATCGAAACTGAGGGTCGCAGTAGACTTTCCGCTAGGGTCCGTTCTCGTGTTCTGCAGGTCCCGGGGGAGAAGTTAACGTCAACGAAAAACGGGGTTCCGCTCGATCTTAGGTTGAATTTACTCGCTTCGTGTGGGCTGAATGAAGGCAAAGCTTGAAAATAACCTGCGAAGACAGGGGGGAACATGGCGAACGGCTCATCCAGTCTGACGGTCAATACAGTCTTCATCGTATCGATGGCTGCCTGTGCGGGTATCGGGGTCTGGGGGGTCGTGGACCCCGATGGCATGACCGGTGCAGCACTTGGTTTCACCAATTACGCGCTGACCGGCGTGAGTTGGGGATGGCTCGCGCTTTGTACCGGCTTCCTCTTCCTCGCTGTGTTCATGGCGTTTGGACCTTACGGCCATATTCGCCTGGGCCGGGATGACGAGGAGCCTGAGTTCGGCACGGCCTCGTGGATCGCAATGCTGTTCGCCGGCGGTATGGGCTCGGGCCTTCTGGTTTGGGGCGCTGCTGAACCCATGTATCACTGGCACGGACCTCCCGGAATGGAGGGCGGCACGGCCGAAGCCGCGCGCCAGGCGCTTGTGATCACGAACCTGCACTGGGGCTTCCACGCTTGGGCGATCTATGCCTGCTGCGCTCTGGTGATTGCTTACTTCACCTTCCGCCGAAACGAGTCGTCGATGATCTCGACACCGATCAAGGCACTGTTTCAGGGACCGACAGGTGTAACCGTCGGCAAGGCCGCGGACATCCTGGCGGTCATGTCGGTGGTCTTCGGCCTCGCCGGATCGCTGGCCATGGGCGTGTTGGCAGTGCGCAACGGCATGGGTTTTGCGTTCGACACGGCCCAGACCTCGACCAATTCGATGATCATCCTGGCGGTCCTGTTTGTCTGCTACATGCTTTCGGCAACAACTGGTGTCGACAAAGGGATCAAGATCCTCTCGAACATCAACATGGTGATCGCGGTCGCAATCATGCTTTGGGTGCTGTTCGCTGGGCCAACGCGGTTCCTGCTCGAGACGTTCATCGACTCGATCGGCAGTTATTTCTCTGGCATGGTCACCATGTCCTTCAAACTGTTCCCCTTCGAAGACCTGGGCGGATGGACGGCAGGCTGGACGCTGACCTACTTGATCTGGTGGCTGGCCTGGGGGCCGTTTATCGGCATCTTCGTGGCGCGCATCAGCCGGGGCCGGACGATCCGCGAGTTCATGATGGGGGTCGTGTTGGTGCCGACGCTCTTCTCGATGCTCTGGTTCGCGGTCTTCGGCGGTGCTGGGTTCTATATCGAGATGTTCGGCGGCGGCGGCCTTAAAGAGATCATCTTCGAGGACGCCATGAAGGCGCTCTTTGCATTTCTCGGGTTCTTCCCAGGAGCTGAGATCCTGACTGTCCTGGCGGTAATCCTGCTCTTCATCTTCTTGGTGACGTCAGCAGATTCAGGCACCTTCGTGCTGTCGATGATGACGACGGACGGCAACCTGAATCCACCGGTCATGCAGAAGATGGTCTGGGGCACTCTGATCGCGGTTCTGACAATTGGCACCGTAATTTCGGAGTCCATTTCGGTCGCCAAAGCAATGGCAATCACGGGTGCGATCCCGTTCGCGGTGATTGTCATGTTGCAGATCGTCGGCTTCCTGCGTGAGATCCGCAAGGAAGCACCACCACTGAAACCGATCGAGGCCCGCGGCGAAGCCATCGGTGGCTCACGCGAATAGGGAGGGCTGGTGATGTTTCGCAAGTTTCTAGCCTGTGCGCTGGCGTTGATGGTTGCCGGGTGCGAGGAGTCCGAGAACCAGATCACATTCGGAGCCAAGAATTTCGGTGAAAGCCGGGTGCTGGCTCACATGATGGCCGAAATCTCCAAGAACGAAGGTCTGCCGGTGGCCGGCGTGGTCGATTATGAAACCACGCAGGCCATACAGGAGGCACTGAAACGCGGCGATATCGACGCTTATCCTGAATACAACGGCACGGGTCTGGTCATGTTGGGCCAGAACCCAATGGCGGATGGGGACGCCGCCACGGCTCGCGTGAAAGAGCTCTACGAGCCGATCGGGTTCTCTTGGCGCGCCAAATTCGGCTTCGCCAACAATTACGGCCTGGTTATGCGCGCCGAACGTGCGGCAGAATTGGGCCTTACGTCGATGACCGAACTGGTCTCCCGTGCGCCTAGCATGTCAATTGGCGTTGAAGACGACTTCACCAAACGCCCGCTCGACGGATTTGAGCCGATGCGACAGCGCTATGGCTTCGCGTTCGCATCTATAGAGGAGGTATCGCTCAGCGAGAGGGCCAGTCTCTACGACAAGCTCATCGATGGCGGCCTCGACGTCATAGAAGGCTACACCACTGACGGTCAGATTGCCGATTATGGGCTGGTGGTGCTGCGTGACGATCTACAGTTCTTCCCAGTCTACGATGCCTCGCCGGTGGCGCGGGCAGCGGCGCTGTCGGAGCATCCGGGCTTCGGGCCGGCGCTCGACGCGTTGGCGGGCAAGATCGACGGCGCCATGATGCAGGAGCTGAACGGCAAGGTCGATATCGAGGGACGCTCACCGCAGGCTGTGGCCCGGGATGCTTTGGCCCGGATGGGTTTGATCGATTCTGGCGCTGTGGAAGCAGGCGAACCCCTGCTCATCGCGGCCTCGACCGATGTCAGCGACGGAGCGGCGGCGACAGCGGCCCTGCGGGCCGCCCGAGATGCCTTCACAGGACAGGACATCCAGATCATGCCCGTGGCAACGCCATTGGCTGAGGTCGCCTCTGGCACGGCGCGCCTTGCCCTTGTCAGTTCAGAGGCGTTCTTCGATCTCTCCGGTGCCGCGCCTGCGCGCGACAGTCGCTTCGAAGCTGTGGCGGCGGTCGATCAGAACGTCGCGCACGTCGTCGTTCATTTCAGCGGTCCCACGAATCTGGGCGCCGTGACAGACTTCCTGACGCAGCCCAAGGGATCTTCCTCGCACAAGGTCGCCAGTATCCTTGTTGAGGGTCTAGGCATCTCAGCCGAGATCACAGAGGCAGAAGTCCAGTCCACAGGCGAACTTCTATCCGGCCTGACCGAGGGTTCTACCACTGCGGCTTTGGTGTTTTCCCCGCCCGGAGACCGCGCGTTGATCGAGGCCGTTGGCAGTGGCTCCTATCGTTTACTGCCGATCCTGAGTTGGAGCGACGGTCCGAACCTGGTGAAGTATCCGTTCCTGAGGCCGACCCGGATTGCGGGTCAAACTTACTCCAGCCAGTTCTCGGCGATTGAGACCCTGGGGGCACAACTGGTCCTGGCCGGGCCGTCGGATCAGAACTCGAACGACATTGTCGGAGATCAGGGTCCCAGTGCAATCTCGACGGACCTGACCCCGATCTCTTCTACTGCGGTTATGGCAATCAATGCGTCGATCCCTGGTGCAGTTCTCATCGACCCGACGCTCAAACAGGCGGCCGCGCTGGCCCCGGTCCTGCCGGAGCCGCCAGCCTCGATCAACCCGGCAATGGACATCTCGATCCTGAACCTTCTGGTCGTGTGTCTTTTCGTTTGGCTGGTCTGGTTGTTCGTCCGTCCAGAATACCGCTGATCACTGGAGGCTATATTGACAGAGATAATTTTGGCCCCGATCGACCTGACCGAGATGCAGACCTCGGAGCAGGTTCTGGAGACCGCGGTGCAACTGACCCAGATGCGGAGCGGTAACATGGTGGCACTGACCGTCGTCCCTGACATCGTAGCCGGTATCGACTTTCGCTATGCGATCCGCGGCGAGACCGGTGGCTCCGCAGCGCTTAACATGGACCAGGTCGTCGCGGATGCGTTGGCTCGCCTGAACGAAGTCGTGGAACAGCACACGCCCGATGGAATGAAGGTGCGCACAATCGCCCGGCATGGTCCGATCTATGAAGAGATCCTGGATGTGGCGAAGGACATTGGTGCGACGCAAATCGTTATGGGGGCGCACAATCCAGGCCTTGCCGACTTTATGCTTGGGTCGAACACGGACCGAGTTCTGCGCCACGCAAGTTGTTCAGTGAGCGTTGTGCGGAACTGAGTGTCTGTTTCAAAGGGCTCGATAGCGTGCGATCCAGCGCGACATCAGATTGATCACAGACAGTTGAATGAGCGTCTGAACAGTGTCGAACCCTTTGAAGGAGGCTCTTGGGAACTTCCGATTCATACCGGTGTCCGCATCTCCATTCGTTAATCCAGTTGAGGTTACTCGACACCGCGAGCGAGCGCTAACCGGACGACGAAGAGTTTAGCTTCAGCGGACTCTGCGCCGCCACATTCGTTTTCCGGCCATGGGTCCTGAACCTGGCGGATCGCGATTGCACCGTAATGCACCGCTCAACCGTCATGACAAAACCCTACGCTATCGCTCAGCGTTTCGCATCAGAGGGAATGCACTCGGACCGACTGGCGCATAAATGCGATCCGCTTTCGTTCTGGCTTCGGCGTGAGTTGGTTGAGCTTGGCCTGCCGGTAGCGTGCATTGATGCCCGCCTCGCGCAAAAAGCTATTCCAGCGCGGATCAAGGCGACCGCCGCGCAACGGAGACCACTCACGTTAGCCATTCAGGAGTCCTCTCAACAATGAGATCTCCTGCTCGACGATGCCGTGCCCATGGCCGGGATAGATCTGCGTGGTCACGTCACCACCCATGGCTCGAAAAACTTCTTCCGTCTCTCGGACGCGCAAGAGCGGGATGTGAGGATCATGCTCATGACACCCGAGGAAGACTCTGACACCGTCGATACGGCCTGAATAATCAAAGCCCTTGCGGGTGCTTCCATAGAGCTCGTCGGTTGGCGGTCCGCCTGCATCGCGAGTACCCACAAGACCGCCGGAGAGGCCGACGATAGCAAGATAACGCCGAGCCGCCCGCGCGGCATGTTCAAGCGCCAGACAAGCCCCTTGGCTGAACCCGGCAACAACAATGCGTTCCACAGGAATTCCTTGCCCGATGATGTCATCCACCGTGGCGTCGAACGCGGCGAGCGCCGAGGCGAGCCACGGCTCGTTCTCCTCCAAAGGCACGAGAAATGACTGCGGCCACCAGGAACGCCCCGCCGCTGTCGGTGCAACATACGCGACGTCTACCATACCCAGATGCGCCCCAATGTTTAGCATGTCATCCGGTGATCCACCCCGCCCGTGAGCAAGGACCACAACCAAGCGCGCGGTGCTCAACGATGGTCCAGAACTTCGAACCGGTAGGCCAGCATGGGGACTGGGATGCGCGCTCATTGGTTATGGATCCTGACCGGAGGAAGGATCTGCTCGATGCGTTCACGCTGGCCTTCATATTGCGGTGGCAGCATCAACGCCGATCCCATGGTCTCGACCGGCTCGTCGACAGCGAAGCCAGGTGGATCGGTCGCGATCTCGAACAACACGCCTCCCGGTTCCCGGAAATAGATCGCATTGAAGTACTGTCTGTCGATCACCGGGGTGACGTCCATCCCCGCGCCGCGCAGCCTGTCCTGCCAGTGTTTCTGGATCTCATCGCTTTCGGCGCGAAAGGCAATGTGATGGATCGAACCGGCTCCCTGACGACCAATTGATGCCTTGTCGGATCGGAGGAGATCAATCGCAGAACCACGGGCGTGGCCCGGCGACTGGAAGCGGGTCCTCTCGCCGTCCTCGCTCACCTCATGTCCGGCCTCTACATACCCGAACTGCTCGGTCAGCAGCCTCGCTGTCGCATCGATCTCCTGAAGCCACAGGGTGACCGAATGGAATCCGGTATCATCTGCATCAGACGGGCCGGCAGTCGCAGGCTCTATGAGTTCAATTCGAAGTCCATGGGGATCGGTCACTGCGATCATGCGCTCGCTGTACCGCGTGAAGGGGCCATCGAAATCAATCGCCGCGTCGGCAAAGCAATCCATCCACCGATCAAGCCCCGCCAGCGGAAGGCCGTAGGCAACTGCACTCGCCATGCCCTCCCCCGCTCGCCCTGGCCCGGCGTCGACGAAGGGAAAAAACGTCAGGATGGTGCCGGGAGATCCAACGGCGTCACCATAATAGAGGTGATAGGTGCCCGGATCGTCGAAGTTCACCGTCTTCTTGACGAGGCGTTGGCCGAGAGTCTTTATGTAGAAGTCGATGTTCTCCTGAGGCGCGCCCGATATGGCCGTCACATGATGCAATCCGGGTATGACCGTTTCCGTCATGGGTTCTTTCCATTCCGTTAGAATTGTGCCTCAGGACTCGCCTGCGCCGCCGGTCGCCTTCCGGGGCCGGCCTGCGTTCTCTGGCAACGGGATGAACTCCTCCTCATCACCAGGCACAGTCTCGAAGCGTCCTCGCGCCCATTCTTCCTTCGCCTGCTCAATTCTCTCGAGCCGGGAAGAGACAAAGTTCCACCAGATGTAGCGCGGACCCTCCATCGGTGCGCCGCCGAAGAGCATGAAACGCGACGTCTCCGCGCCCAGCACAGTGGTTTGGTCGCCGGGCCGCAAGATCAGGAGTTGTCCAGGCTCGAACCGATCTCCGGCAATCTCGATCACACCGGATATCGTGTAGAGTGCGCGTTCTTCAGTGGTCGGATCGATCGGTACCGTTTTGCCAGCTTGAAGCTGGATATCCGCGTAAAGTGTCTCGGACGGCGCGACCAGCGGCGATTGCGCACCAAACGCCTCACCGGTTATCAGCCGAGCCTCGATCCCGTCTGCGTCGACCACAGGCAGATCCGAGGCGGCATAGTGCGAGAACTCAGGCGCGCTTTCTTCCCGCTCAAGCGGCAAGGCCATCCACGTTTGCAGGCCGAACAGTTTCTGGCCGCTTGCCTTCTTGTCGTTCCGGGTGCGTTCAGAGTGCACGATGCCGCTGCCTGCACTCATCCAGTTCACCGCGCCGGGCTCGATCGCGATCTCTGTGCCGAGCGAATCCCGGTGCAGGATCTGGCCCTCGAACAGATAGGTGAGCGTGGAGAGGTTGATGTGCGGATGCGGCCGGACATCGATGCCTTCATTGGTTAGGAATTCGGCGGGGCCCATCTGATCGAAGAAGATGAACGGCCCCACCATCTGCCGCTTCACTGAAGGCAACGCCCGGCGAACCGTCATCTCGCCGAGATCGACGGCGCGCGGAACGATCAATGTCTCAATTGCATTGACGGTTTCTCGTTGGCCGGGAACAGGTTCGGGACAAGGGCTCCAGGACATCTATCGGTCTCCTCTGTGCGTCAGTTCGGATCGGTAGGCGTTGCGAAGGGCGTGCCACGTTCCCCAAAAGGACGTTCCAGTGCGGCGGAATTCCACCCGTTTGCAGCAGCCGCCTGATATGTCGATTGCAGGAAGGACATCAGCGTTGCATCCGGGTCAGGCGCCGTTCTGACCGCCTCATAGGGCAAGAGAAACTCCCCAAGATCAGCGTGCCAGAACGCGGCATCGGGCATAACGCGTGTGTTCTTCATCGCATCTGGGGTCGGATACGCGTAAGAGTAGAACATGGCTTCGCCGTACCCGTTACCCGGCCAGAACCCGGCCGAAGACACTTCGTGACTATAGGCCTCTCGTGTGACGGTATCAGGAAGGAACGGGATGCCGCCGGGATGCACCGGCGCCGTCTGTCCGGAGAAGCGCGTCACCGCTAGATCGAACGACCCCCAGAAGAGATGGACCGGCGACACCTTGCCCTGAAAGCCCGTCCGGAACCGGTTGAAGACCCTGTCCGCGCTGAGCAGCGCAGTGTGAAATCGCTGAACGGCGTTGCCGTCATAGGGCCTCACGTCGGTATCGGCCTCAAAGTGGATCGGGTTTGCAAGCTCGTTCGGTCGTCCGTGAATCTCGCAATCGCCGCCTAGGTCCTCTACCGCGTGTTTGAAGCTCTGGAAGAAATCGGCGACGCTCATGTCCTTCAGACCGAAAGACGACCTCGCTCCAACAGCGGCCTCGACGATCAGCGTGTGATCGCAGAAGTCAAAGAAGACCATTGCTGGTGCCTGCGGATCCGGAACGAGTCCCGTCGTGAGGCCGCGCGGGGTTACGTAGAGTGTCGCATGCCAAGAGTGGTTGACCCAATGCGTGTGCCGCAGGCGGTACTTGCCGACAATCTGGCACCAAAGGTGGAGGGCGCTGCAGGTCGCCTCCCAATCTGTGAAAGGGATGGCTGGCCATTGATGAGTGCGGTCAGTTCCCAAGTCTCTTCTCCCGTTCCGCCGTTGTCACTGTGCCAAGAGTTCCTGGCGCCGCGATCAAGTTCGTATCCATGACCCCTGGCATCCCCGCCTTGATACTGCCCATGCCGCATGCAGGTGCTGTGTTCAGAGATGCCGGTTCAGGAAGTCGGCTGCATGATCGGCTGCCACCGACACGATTTGGGGGTCATCGTAGATGTCGGTCTGGCCTTTCGACTCGATGGCGCGGCGCTCTTTCGTGCCGGGTACGGCGTCAAAGAACCTCTCCGCCCACGCAGGGTTCAGCGCGTTGGGCCCATGAATCATCAAGAACGGGACGCTCAACTCTGGCGCGGCACTTTGCACGTCAAATTGGAGGAAGTGCTCCCGCGACATGACAGCGAACTCATTCACATAGTTCGGGTGGACAGCGCGATGGGCATAGTAGTCATAAGTTGACTGAAGCGTCATGGCCGCGTCCCGATCGAGCGCCACTGCCGGTATCAACTCGACCTCGCCGGTTTCTTCGTAGTGCTCACGCGCGGACACGCCTTCAGCGACTTTCTTGTCGAAGCCATCAGGATCCGCCGCGCGCATTGCGGGCACGTCTCGGTAGTAACCCGCGATCGCCGCAAATGCCTTCACGCTTGGGACGTCCCGAACTGCGTGCGCCAGATATCCGGAGCCCAAGCATACGCCAACAGCGCCAATCCGAGTCTCGTCAACCTCCGGCTGCGCGGCGAGCGTTTCGATGGCGGCCTTCAGGTCTTCGATCTTATGCGGATAGTACTCGTATTGGCGGGGTGTCCCGCCACTTTCTCCGTAGTGTCTATGGTCAATCGCCAGAGCGGCAATGCCTCGTTCGGCCAACGCGGCAGCGTAGGTCCCTGTGACTTGTTCTTTTACCGACGTCATTGGTCCGCCCGTGACGACGGCGCGAACAGGTCCGCCTGTCTTCGGCAAATGCAGGTTCCCGCACACCTTCTCGTCATCGAGCTCGAATTCAACCCGTCTGATCATCTCTGAGCCCTCGTGACACACGCGCGCCGTGTCGGTGCCGCCGCCTGTTGAAATGCGACATCCAAGCCCTCCAGGACAAAGGACACGTCCTCCATCGTCAAACACAGCGGAGGCACCATGCGCAGGCATGACTGAAACGGCCCGGACTTTGACAGGATGATCCCCTGAGACCGGCAGGCTTCGAAAACCTCGGTTGTCGTTTCCTTGTCAGGCGTCTTCGCGTCCCGATCGCTGACCATCTCGATCGCCAGCATCAGGCCTTTGCCGCGCACATCGCCGATTGCCTCGTGTTTGTCTTTGAGACCGCGGAGACCTTCCAGCAAAGCAGCGCCAACTGTTTTGGCGTTTTGCTGCAGTCCCTCGTCGCGCAGGACGGCAAGCACGGCGCGGCCTGCCGCGGCCGAGGTCGGGTTGGCGCCGTAAGTGTGGAACATGAACTTTTCAGCCATGGGAGCAGCCACGTGCTTCTTTGCGACGACCGCTCCGATGGGAAACCCGTTGCCCAGTCCCTTGGCCATCACAGCGATGTCGGGAACCATGTCGTCGGCTTGGAACCCCCAGAAGTGTTCGCCCGTGCGGCCAAATCCGGATTGCACCTCGTCGGCAATGTATAAACCGCCCGCCGCACGGATGCGCTCGGCAGCGCCGGACATGTAACCAGGCGGCATTTCGATGATCCCGCCATACCCCTGCACGCTTTCGACCAGCATCGCTGCGACGTTGCCCGGTGTGGCTGATGCGATCGTCCGGTCAATCTCTTCCAGATAGGGTTGTGTGCCTGGACCAAAAATACCGCGATACTGGTTCGGCTCGGGCACGAACGCGACGTTCCCGGGCATGCCTGGATGCCGCCACCCGGAAATGCCAGTGACCGATTGGGCCGCCGCCGTCGGGCCATGATAGGAGGTGCGCAAGGCAAGAATGTCCAAGTTGCCCGTGTAGGTCCGTGCCATGGTCATCGCCAGATCGATGGCCTCGGACCCGGAATTGGTCAGGTGCACCACCCATTCGTGACCGGCGGGCATCATGGCGGCAAGCTCCTCCGCCAGGTGCGCCGGCGTTGGATGATAGAACATCGTCGTGCAATGGGTCAGCGCCTGGGCCTGCTCCATGGCGGCTGCGACGACGCGCGGATGGGAGTGTCCGACCGAGATACAGACATTCATGCCCAACAAGTCCGTGTAGCGTCGCCCTTCCGTGTCCCAAAGGTACTGGCCTCGACCCTTCTGGAACACGATAGGCTCGCGAAAAGGCGTGAACCGGGTCAGTGACGCAGCATAATATTGGTCGCGCCGTTCGGCCGTGGCCGTGAAGTCCCAATCGGTGTGCAGCGAGTGGTTGTTCATGTGCTGGCTCCGGAATTCAATCGGATGTTCGTTGGGTCGTAAGGAGGTTCGGCAAGGATGGTTGCCGCGCGGTGCTGGCCGAGGATGGACACGGTCAGCCCTTCCCGCGCCGTGGGCTCGCGCAGATAGGCGAGCGCCAGGATCTTGCCGGTGCGATGGCCATAGGCGCCCGAGGTGACGATGCCGACCGGCCGATCCGCCTGCCACACCGTGTGCGCATAGAACGGATCAACGTCGCCAGACGCGATGTCCAACAGCACCATGTCCCATTCGGCGTCGCGCGAGAGGCTGTCCCGCAAATCAGCGCGCACGAACGCATTTAGCCCCGCCTCAAGCGGGCTACGCTCGGTTGTCAGATCACTGCCCCAGCCGCGAAAGCCCTTTTCCAAACGCATCGAGTTCGCAGCATACGCTCCGTAAAATCCCAGACCGTGCGGTTTTGCGCTGGCTTCGAGCTTCTTGAACAACTCGGCCGCCTGTTCGGTTGCAAGGTGAAGCTCCCAGCCGGACTCTCCGATATAAGACACGCGAAGTGCGCGCACCGGTACTGTGCCGATATGCGTTTCCCTGACGGTCAACCAGGGCATGTCGATCAACTCGGACAGCACTTCTGCTGCCTTAGGACCCATCACGCCGATCACGGCGAGATTTTCCGTGACATTCGATACCTGCACGTCAAACCCCTTGGCGCAGGATTGCAGCAGATCCAGGTCGGTCTCCTCCGCTCCCGCGGCGGAGGTCAGATACGCATGTTGCGGTGCGAGACGCGCGACCGAGAACTCGGACAGCACGCCTCCTGCCGGGGTCAGCGCGTGGGTCAGGCCGATCCGGCCAGGCTTGGGCGCGCGGTTGGCACCCAGCGCCTTTAGGAACGCGCCGACATCCGGTCCAGTGATCTCGAACTTCGAGAAGACCGACAGGTCCGCCATCGCCACCCGCTTGGACGCGGCCTCGACCTCGGCTGCAACGGCGGGGAACCAGTTGGCGCGGCGGAAAGTTTCGTCTGCCACGACACCGGGCGTATCAGAGAACCAGTTCGGCCGCTCCCAGCCATGCGCCGCCCCCATCACGGCACCGCGCGCGATCATTAGATCGTGCAGCGGAGAGAGGCGCAGATTGCGGCCAGCCGGGCGCTCCTCGTGCGGATAATGCACTCCGAACTGAAGACCGAAGCACTCAACGGCCTTGGCCACCCGATACTCGCGATCTGCCCAGGCACCGAAGCGGCGGCTATCGATGGCCAGCGCATCCATGGGCGGCGCGCCATGGGTCATCCAGTGGGCCAGGAACTTGCCTGCGCCGCCGCCTTCCATCACGCCCATCGACGAGCCCGTCAGGAGCCATGCCCCCGGCAGGCCATGCGCCGGTCCAATCAGCGGGTTCGCATCAGGCGTGAACGTAATCGGGCCGTTGATGACCGACTTGATGCCACCCGTCTCTAGCGCCGGGATACGTTCCATCGCAGCCATGATGATATGCTCGACGCGGTCCAGATCCGGCGGCATCAGGTCGGCACCAAACTCGGGCGGCACTCCATCGACTGACCAGACCTGAGCCTCCTTTTCATAGGGGCCCAGGATCAGCCCATCGCGTTCTTGCCGGACATACCAGCTTTCTTCCGGGTCGCGGATGATTGGGAGCTCGGGCAGGCCCGCCGCGACCCGTTCGCTGACGGCGCCCACCGTGTCCGTAACCAGGTACTGGTGCAGCACCGGGACCGAAGGGATGTTCAAGCCCATCATGTGCCCGATTTCCCAACCCCAGGTGCCCGCAGCGTTGATGATGTGCGTGGCCAGAACCGGTCCCTTGGGCGTCTCGACCCGCCACATGTCGCCGTCCCGGGCGATGTCCGTCACCGGACAGTTGCGCCAGACCTTGGCGCCCTCCCGGCGTGCAACCTCGGCCATTGCGTTGGTCGCAAGCGACGGATCGACATGACCGTCGTCAGGCTCGTAGATGCCCCCTAGCAGGCCGTCGAGCTTCGCCAATGGGTGCAACTCTGCGATCCGTTCACGTGTCAGGACTTCCAACGGATACCCGGTGAAGTCGGACAACCCCGCGACATGACGAAACTCATCCATACGGTCAGGGTTCCGGGTGACCCGCATCGCGCCCGAGCGGTGAAACCCGCAATCCCGCCCGGTCTCCTCCGGCAGGATATCGCGATAGAGCCGAACCGACGTGGCCCGCAGCTCCTGGATGGTCGGGTTGTGCGCGAAGTGCGTGCAAAGCCCTGCCGCATGCCAGGTCGACCCGTGCGTCAGGTCATTCTTCTCGACCAGCAGCACATCGGACCAACCTGCCTTCACCAGATGATACATCAGCGAGACGCCCATGGCGCCGCCGCCGATGATCAAAGCCTGCACCCGCGTCATGCGCGCATCCTTTCGCCCTTTGGGTCAAACGGCGCGCGCCGCAGGGAATTCACCCGATAGCTTTGACCAGCAACCCGGACGGAAAAATCGCGCGTGCAGGTTGCGGCCAGTGTCTCGCCGGGCGATGTATCGACCATCGCGAAGCACAGGTTCAGACCGGTCCGCGGCCCGCGCCCGCCAGAGGTCGTCAGGCCCACATGTCGTCCGTTCTCGAAGACCGGTTCATCGTGGAGCATAAGTGCGTCGCCCTCGATCTGCATCAGAACCAGCCGTTGAGCCACCCCTTCGACGCGCTGCCGTTCCAACGCGTCTTTGCCAACGAATTCCTTCGACCAGTCGATCGTGAAGCCCAACCCAGCTTCCAAAGGCGTGACCTCGGGTCCCAAGTCGTGCCCCCAATGCTTGAAGCCTTTCTCCAGGCGGCAGCCGTCCAGCGCGAAGTGCCCCATGGCGTGAGCGCCTGCGCTGCGGAGGGCCTTGAACAGCGCGGGCGCTTTGGCATTGGTGACGGTTAGTTCCCAGCCCAGTTCGCCGACGAAACTAACCCGGGTCGCACGACAGGCTACCCCTGCAATACGCGCGTCAGCGGCGTGACCGAAGGGGATGTCTGGCACGTCGCCCAACCCCGACAAGAGCGCGCGACTGCCGTTTCCCATGACACCGATGGTGCAGAACGCCTCGGTCACATCCGAGAGCTGAACCGAAGCCGGCAACGCGCGACGCAGGAAAGCCATGTCGCGCGCCCTGGTTGCAGCGCCCGAAGTCAGGTGAAACGCCTCCTCGCCCGTCCGCGTGACGGTCACATCCAGTTCAATCCCGCCGCGCGCGTTCAGAAACTGGGTATAGACTGATCGCCCGACCGCCACATCCAATTGAGCGGTACCGAGCCGGTTGAGCGCCATCAACGCGTCGGGTCCCGTGATCTCGATCTTCGTGAACGGCGAAAGATCCAGCAGAACCGTCCCGGTCTGCATCACCGCCGCTTCTGCTTCTACCAGCGGCCACCAGTCTTGACCGCCAACCGAGTATGGCTTCGCTGGTCCATACCACAAGGCGCGCTCCCACCCAGCGGTCACGCCGAAATGAGCCCCAGCCTCGGCCCAGCACTCGTGCAGCGCCGATTTGCGCAGGCCGCGCCCAGCCTTGGGTTGCTTGTAGGGCCAATGCAGCGCGAAGAGATCCGAGACGGCTTCCTCCATCCGTGCCGCCATATGACGCGGCGTGGCAGTAACCGGATCGACGCGGGCGACGTCGACCTCCCACATGTCCATGGGCGGGTGTCCGTCGGCGATCCAGTCGGCCAATGCGCGGCCAACGCCTGCCGAGGACATGATGCCGACCGAGTTCATCCCGGCGGCCACGAAGAGGCCATCGACCCGGGTCTCTCCCACCAGGGGCCGCGTGTCGGCAGTGAAGCTCTCGGGTCCGTTCATGAAGTGCTGGATGCCGGTGGTCTCAAGCGCCGGGCACAGCGCCAGCGCCGCCTCCATGAAAGGCGCGAACTGGTCCCAATCCTCGGCCAGCTCCAAGAACGCGCGGTCGCCATCGGGGCCATGGGCGTCCCAGCACTTGGCATCCGGCTCGAAACCGCCGACGACCAGCTTTCCCGCATCGCCCTTCAGGTAGATCCCACGGTCAAGGTCCCGGATGACGGGAAATGGTCGGGGCAGTTCATCCATCGGTTCCGTGACGATGTACATGTGCTCAACCGCTTGAAGCGGGAGCGCGACACCAGCCGTTGCCGCCAACTCACGAGACCAGGCGCCGGTGGCGAGCACCACCTTGTCGGCGTGGATCAGCGTGCCATCAGCAAGCGTGACGCCCGTGATCCGATCGCGTTCGCTAATCAAGCGTTCAACCCGCACGCCTTCCTGAACGGTGACGCCTCGGTCCTTGGCGGCACGCGCATAGGCCATGCACAGATCGACCGGGTTCACGTTGGCATCTTCGGGTACGTGCAAGGCGCCGACATGGCCCGAGAGATCCAGCATCGGCAACGGCACCGCGTCCGCAGCGATCACGCGGGGCGTCAGACCTTGCGTCGCGCCAAGATCAGCAATCCGGTGTAACTCGTCCATCCGCTCAGCCTCGCGCGCCAACCAATAGCCACCCGTGCGGTGATAACCGGTCGACATCCCGGTTTCGGCCTCCAGCTCAGGGAAAACCTCCAACGCCGCCATCGCCAACCGGGTCATGTTGGGCGTCGCGCGGAGCGGCCCGACGATCCCGGCAGCATGCCAGGAGGTGCCAGAGGTCAGCTGCTTGCGTTCCAGCAGTGTGACGTCGTCAGCGCCACGCTTGGCCAGATGATAGGCGATGCTCAGGCCAATGGCGCCACCGCCGATGATCAGCACCCGGCTCACGAGCGCCTCCGGGGACTACTGCCGCGCGCCGCGGTTAGCGATCGTAGATAAAGATCCACGTGCCTTGGTGCCAACTGCACTCGATCTCGAAACCGTACGCTTTCGTCATACGACGGTCGGACGATCTGACGGTCCTGCACGCGCGGTTCATTTGCCATTACTACCCGACGATGGCTGATCGGCTGGACCCCGGCTTCACGCGGACCCAACTGGGGCACGCGGCGCTGCACACGCTGTAATATGCGCTGGAGGGGTAAAGGTGCACGCCGCTGGTCAAGACCGCTGATCGGTGTGCGCCCTTCTTGATTGAAATGCAGGATATCGCGAAGGCCCAGGCACATCAGAAGTAATCCTGGTCCGGCTGCTCGGCTTTGCGTCGCGCGATATAGTCCTGCAGCGCCGCGTCGATCTCGGGGTCGAGACCAGGGTCCTCATAGCTCGCCAGCCGCTCCTTCCAGATCGTATTTGCGCGGCTCGCGGCGTCCTTGCCGCCGGCGGCATCCCATTGCTCGAACGAGTTGTCGTCAGGGGTCCACGGCCGGAACAGCGCCGACATGAAGTTCGCGTGCGTGTGCTCGGATCCTAGGAAGTGTTGCCCCGGGCCGGTTGCGGCGATCGCCTCCATCGCCTGAGCGTTCTCGCTCATGTCGATCCCGTCAAAGAACCGGGTCACCTTCCCGCAGAGGTCGTGGTCCAGGATCGTCTTCTCGAACGACGTGACCAGCCCGCCCTCCAACCAGCCCGTCGCATGATTGATCAGATTGGCACCCGCGAACATCGACATCATCAGACCCCAGGTGGCTTCCTGCTGGCTCTGGGCGTCCGGAACCTTCGAGGAACTGAGCGTGCCAACCGTGTGCAGCGGAACACCGAGCCGCCGTGCCAACTGGCCCGCAGCCAGGATCATCAGGCCCGCCTCGGGGGTGCCGAAGGTCGGTGCGCCGGACTTCATGGACATGGTCGAGGCAAAGCAACCCATCAGGCAAGGCGCACCCGGCGCGATCAACTGCACCAACGCCATTGCCGCCATAGTCTCAGCCAACACCTGCGCCAGAGTGCCGGCAACCGTGCTGGGCGACATCGCACCTGTCAGCACCCAGGGCGTGCAGGCCACGGGTTGTCCCGCCCGGGCATAGGTCTTCAGCGCCCCGGACATGTGGCTGTCCATCACTAGCGGGGCGTTGGTGTTCGAGACGCAGTAAAGCACCGCGTTGTTGGCAACGAAGTCCGCACCGAACACGATGCGCGCCATGTCGATGGCGTGTCCCGCCCGCTCGGCCCCTATGAATGCACCCATGAACGCCCGGTCCGAATGGCGGATATGGGCGTAGAGCATGTCCAGATGCCGCTTGTTGGCGGGCAGGTCGACGGGTTCGCACACCACGCCCCCAGAGTGGTGGAGCCACGGCAAACTGTGGTGCAGCTTCACCAGATCGACAAAATCGGCATGGGACGCGTAGCGCCGCCCGCGGTCCAGGTCGTGGATAAAGGGCGGCCCCCATGACGGGCACAGAACCGTCGCATCATCGCCCAGTGTGACGCTGTTCGCCGGGTTCCGGGCCTGTTGCACGAAACGACTAGGGGCCGAATCGGTTATTGTCTTGCGGCAAAATCCGGGCGCAAAGCGGATGCGCTGTCCATCCACATCACACCCGGCATGCGCGAAGACCTCCAGAATCTCCGGGTCGTTCTGGAACTCCATCCCCGTCTCGGCAAGGATGTGGTCGGCGTTGGCCTCGATCTGTTCCAACCCTGCTTCACTCAGCACGCTGAACGTCGACAGCTTGCGCAGGACGAACGGCGCCCTCGGCTCCGCCGTTGCTGGCCGGGCCAAAGCACCCCTGCGTGTTTGTCTGCGCGTCCGTTCCATGCGGATAAATGTTGCAGCAGACTTGACAGCCACCAACGACATTCCCTCAGTATCATGGAAACTTATACTAAGGATGCAGCTTTGCTCGACCGCCGCACGCTCTCTCCCGGCCTTATCCGCTCGCTCGAAGTCTTTGTAGCCGTGGCCGAAACCGGCCAGATGCGTTCAGGCGCTCGAATGTTGGGGCTGTCGCAGCCGGCGGCATCGCAACACATTGCAGCGCTCGAGAAAGCTTTCGCGACGGAGCTGATGGACCGTGGAGTGCGGCCTGCGCGCCTGACCCACGCAGGGATGCGCCTGCACAATCATGCGCAAAGGATCCTGCACGCGCTTTCGGATATGGAAACGGAATTGCGCCAGGTCGGCCAAGCCTCGATCAGTCTGCTGCGGGTGGGCATCCAGGCTTCCATCGCCACGACACTGACCCCATCGCTGGTGGCGCTGGCGCAGGAGAAGTTCGGAGTCGAGGACATCACGCTTCATGCCGGGCAAAGCGGCAACCACGAACAGTTGCTGCGTACCAAGCAGGCCGATCTGGCGATCACCTCGAACTCTTTCCTCGATATGGATGGGCTGGAGCGTCACCACATTCTGAAGGAAGTCTACCTGCTGGTGCTACCCGGCGACTATGACGGCCCCACTGATAGCCTGGAGAAGATCCAAAGACGCCTGCCACTGGTTCGGTTTGGCGATACGACCAATGCGGGTCGACAGATCGCACAGCATCTCCGGCGCCTGCGGTTTGAGCCCGAACGGGTCATCCAAGCCGATCGATCGAGCATGGTGACAAGCTGTGTTTCCGCAGGGCACGGCTTTAGTTTGCTGACGCCGACCCTGCTGATCGACGGCATGGTGGAGAACATGAACCTGCGCCTGATCGAGTTGCCGGTCGCCGGTCTGTCACGGACATTGACAGTTGTCGCCAGAACGGGGGAGTTGCAGGACCTCCCGAGCGCCGTGGCGGAGTTGTCCAAACACGTGTTGACAGACCAGGTTGCTGCGTATGTGGGTGAGATCGGCACACATTGCCTTGGTTGGCAGTGATCCTGGGAAAAACACTTATGCTCATGGATTGCGCCAGTTCAGTTCACCTGATGCCGCGCGCAGTGCGTGGTCACGCCAGAAAGTTCAACTGTTTCACCAGCGTTCTTCGAGCGATGGAAACGCGCCGACATGTGAACTGCGGCTTTGATTATCAATTTGGCGATCGACCTCAACACACGTCGCCCAACGGCGCTTTCACGATGCTCCATTGCTGAAACCTAGCCAGACCTGGATGTCGTCTTTAGGCTCGCGACTACCGAAAAGCGCAGCTTTCGAACCCCAAACCGTCTTGATGCAATATAGGTCGACGGTGAGGCCACACCTGTCTTAGCAGGGTGAGAATTCGTGGACTACACGCCGAGCTCATGCGCGACTGCGCATGACGCGTGAGCGCCTCTGGCCAGAAACGATCCGGTACGGGATTCTCAACCGTTTGCAGATCTTCACCCGGTGATTCGCCATTGCCTTCGATCGTCCATGTGCGACAAATGGACCGTTGACTGAAAACAAATAAGCGAAAGCAGCGGGGAGGACTTCCATGTCTGACAACGAGATCAAGAACCTGATCGCCAACGCCAATGCCGAACGCGGCCCGTCCACGACGAGCGAGCCCGGATCCGGGAAGACCGTCAGCCGGCGCGATTACTTGAGGTCGACGGCCGGTGTGGTCGGCGCCGGTGTCGCCACGCTCGCAGCGCCGACCATTGCCAAGGCGGAGAACAAGACGTGGAAGCTGAAGCTCCAGAGCAACTGGACAGGCATCGGCATCGAGTCTCAGGACCGCGCGACGAAGATGCTTGTGGA
The DNA here is from genome assembly GCA_038534135.1 of Pseudomonadota bacterium. Taxonomy (GTDB): domain Bacteria; phylum Pseudomonadota; class Alphaproteobacteria; order Rhodobacterales; family Rhodobacteraceae; genus Thermohalobaculum. Next base: position 30,002 of record JBCAXJ010000063.1, read on the forward strand.
GAGGATCAACTCGTTGTCCGGCGGCCGGATCGAAGTGACGAACTTCGATGCCGAAGTCCTGCTTGGCATCGGCGAGACCTTTAGCGGGGTTGGACTCGGAGTGGCTGATCTTGCGGTGACGGCCTCGATCTACCACCGCGGCACGGTGCCGGTCGGTGAATATCTCTGGGCCGTGCCGTTCTTCCCGAACACGAATGTCGAGTTCTTTGAGAACATCTACCACCACATGGGCCTCAAGGAGCTTTGGCGTGAAGCCTATGCGCCGCACAACGTCATGCACCTCGCCTACACTTGTTCCGACGAGTGGGGTGCCATGGTCTCGACGCGGTCGGTCAAGAGCTTCTCCGATTTCGAGGGCATGAAGGTGCGGGCATTCGGGATCTGGGCCGAATGGCTGGTCAAGAATGGCGCGTCCATCGTCACGGTGCCGGGCGGCGAAGTCTACACGGCGATCCAGACGAAGATCCTGGACGCTGCTGCATTTGGGGCGCCGGATGCCTGGGCTGGCATGAAGATGCACGAGATTTGCGACTACTACATCAATCCATCCGTGGTGCCGTATGACGTGACGGAGATCGTCATGAATCTGCGGACTTACAACGAAATGCCGGCGGATTTGCAGGAGGTTCTTCTGACAGCCGCCCGTGTCTACAACCTTGACATCACGGCGCTAACCATTCCGACGGACGTTCGGGGCCGCAAGGTACTGGCCGACGGTGGCATGGAGACAATCATGATGCCGGAGGACGAACTCAGGGAAGCCGCCGATTGGTGCTGGAACGAGTTCGTCAGCAAGCGGGGATCGATGCCCCACATCGACAAGATGATCGACATCTACACGGCGGCCCGAGAGATGTACAAGGGCTACTACGGGCCGAAGCAACTCCCCGTTTGACGCGCACAGATCAGCTTCTGGCCTCCGGATTTACATGCGGAGGCTGGGAGTTGGCACATTGCACCGGCCAGAGCGCAGCGTGCCGTGTTTCCGAAACCGGTGTTCAATGGTCTTGATCAGGGCTCGAGCGTGCCCGCAGCAACGCACCTGTGCATCGACCAACATTGGATGCGAACAAGGTTGAAACTGGGCGCGCGGCGCAAAGAACCGTGACGGTAGCCCGCCAGCAACATGCCGTGATCGGTGAATTTGGGAGGGGAATTTGAGAGCAATCGAGCAGTATCTGCGCTTCACGGACTGGCTGAACGCAAGGTTTGCCTGGATCGTAGCGTTCCTGATCGTCCCCATGCTCTGCATCATGATCTGGGAGATCGTGATGAGGTACTTCTTCAATTCACCGTCGCTCTGGGCCTACGAGATATCCCTGTTCCTCTACGGTGGGTACATCGTGCTTGGTGGTGCCTATACGCACTTGGCTGGCGGCCACGTGAATGTCGATATCATCTGGGGTCGTCTTCCGCCCCGCGGGCGTGCGCTGCTCGACGTTTTCACCAGCTTCTTCACCTTCCTCTTTCTGGGCGTGCTCTTTTGGGTATCGCTGAACATCACGATCAACTCATGGCAGGTCGGCGAGACCACCATGTCACATTGGAAGCCCATCTATTACCCGCTCCGCACGACGCTGCCGGTGGGATGCTTGCTGTTCCTGATGCAGGTGCTCGCCAAGCTGATCCGTGACGTCGCAGTCGTCATCAAGGGCGAGGAAGTCTTTCCGGTGCGCGTCCAGATCCCATAGCCGTCATCTTGTCCGCAGTCTTCGAGAACGCACCTACGTTGGTCCCTCAGGAGTGAATTCATGGCAGACCTTGGTCCAGAGTGGCTAACAGTCATCCTGTTCGGCAGTCTCATCTTGCTGCTCCTCACCGGGTTGCCGCTGGTGTTCGCGATCGGCGGCGTCGCGACGTTCTTCATCATCGTCCTTTGGGGGCCGCACGCACTGCCGATCCTCGCGAACCGAACATACATGGCAATGGACCTGTTCCTGCTCGTGGCCGTGACGCTCCAGTTTCATCCCGCCCCGAAGCCCGCTCATCCAATGGTACATCAACTCGTACATGTCTTCGGCTATGCCGCATCGTTGGAGCATGGCGCCCATGAATATGAACATCGGCACGGCCACGAGCAGGAACAGGTCCATTGCCATGTATGTTCGGTTCGCGAGGATCGGCAGCGCGTGCGACCCCCAAAGGACTATGATGAAGAACGTCGCGACGCCGCCGATCGCGA
>JBCAXJ010000064.1:0-29811 GCA_038534135.1 Pseudomonadota bacterium
CGCGTTCATCTCATGAACGCGGCATACTCGGCAGTTGGGCAGGGCCTGCCCACGGCTACGGCCACGGTCAACAAGTGGATCCTTGGCGAGACCGTGCGGGCAACGACCGAGGTCACCAAGGCACTCGAGGACTACCGCTTCAACGAGGCGGCAACCGCCTGCTATGACCACGTCTGGAAGGTGTTCTGCGACTGGTATGTTGAGTTCTCGAAGCCTCTGCTGACTGGAAGTGACGAGGCGCTGAAGACCGAGACCCGCGCCTGCATGGCCTGGGCGCTGGACCAGTGTCTGATCCTGTTGCACCCGATCATGCCATTCATCACCGAAGAACTCTGGGGCACGCTGGCCGAACGCGACAAACCGCTGATGCACGCCGCATGGCCCGAATTCGGCGACATCGCCGATGCCGAGGCCGATGCCGAGATGGGATGGGTCATTCGGCTGATCGAGGGCGTCCGCTCGGTCCGCGCCGAAATGAACGTGCCCGCGGGTGCCAAGATCGAATTGGTGATGACGGGGCATTCACCGGAGGTGGCCGAGCGCTCACTGCGCAATTCCGCACTGATCCAACGTCTCGCGCGTCTCGAGACCGCAACAGTGGCCGCGACAGCCCCCGAAGGCTCTGTGACTTTGGTGCTTGAGGACTGTGCGGCCAACCTGCCGCTGGCCGACGTGATCGATGTCTCAGCCGAGAAGGCGCGATTGTCGAAGGCGCTCGCCAAGGCTGAGAAGGAAGCGGGTGGCATCGAGAAGAAGCTCGGCAATCAGGGTTTCCTTGCCAAGGCGCCCGAAGAGGTCATCGAGGAACAGCGCGACCGGCTGGCTGCGGCACAGTCCGAGGCTGCGCGGCTCAATGCGGCACTGGAGCGTCTCGTCGCACTATAGCGACGGGACCTGGTGCGACTGCTCCGATCGCCGAACCTACCTTGTCGATTGCGAACCCGCGCCCTCGCTGATCCGAGATTGTGGGGTCTAGCTTGCACGCGCTTTCGCAAACATGGTGGATCGCGATTACGGGCTTCGCAGCGAATCTCTCAACAACAGAAAGAGTTTCGTGGAGATCTAATGACCGGGCGCTTTTCTTCGCAACAAACGTGTTGCAGCGGAGAACCGCGTCGGGAGTTGACGGCGCTGATTGGGGTAGACATCCCGACGGTCAGGCTCGCTGAACGATCTCAGGGAACAATTCGGACGTACCTGAAACTGGTAGCAGCTTCGGGTCACACTTTCAGGGTCGCGCAGCAAACTGAGCCGTCGCGGATAGGCGCTCTCCTGGCCGAGACCCGCAGACGGAGACGTATGTCTCAACGGGCAGCGTCCCGCGCATCAAATGTTTCGTTACCCGCAGTGATGAACCTGGAAAAACGCTTTTCGGGACGGCTGGCACTGCTGGAAGCATATCTGGCTCTACTCGAACGCAAGCCCAGACTTGCCCCAAACCGCATGGCAAGCCTGAGAGCCGCCGCAGGCGCTTAGCCCTTAAGACAAACAATCCCTCGCAGGACATCGTGATGACGCCCCCTGGGCTCGCTGAGGCGATTGTACGACATTTCCAGCCGACTGGAGTGGTCTTAGACCCGTGCAGGGGCGACGGTGCGTTCTACAATGCATTCCCGGGTCACGCGCACGAGCGAAATGGTTTTGCGGAGGTTACTCCATGGTCCAGTCCGCTGTGAAAGAAGCGGTCATGCTAGACCCTTTCCACAGCCTATCGAGGAGAAAAGAAGGTTCAGTCCGCTGTGAAGGAAGCAGTCATACTTACCAGCCGTCCAATATCACATTCGTTTACCGCTGAAAATCCCATCCTGATCTGAATGTGAACGGGTTTTGTCATTTTCAAGCAGGTCAAAGCATGCATCTCTGAGCTGGACTCGTCATTTTTCCCCATGTTTTCTGGCAGTTATCCTATTTCTGAATGTGATTCAGTGCTACAGCAGCCAGCATCCGGTATTGTTCTCGATGGGTACACCTGAACCATACACCTCGCAATACCGCTCTCCGGGGCGTCCGATCGTGTAGACACGCAGGTTGTCGCCCCTGTACAGAAGCCCCTCGACCTGCTTAACGACACGCCGCAGGACAGTGTCGGACAGTCTTGCTTCGAAGACCGAGAACTGAACGCGCGATGCGACCTCTTCCAGCGCCTTCGAGATACGGCGGCGCTTCTTGTTGCAGGACACGTCGTAGCACAAGACCCTCAGCTTCTGGCTCCGGGACACGGTTCAAGGCCCCATCAGGTATAGTATGAATCTGTCCGGATCTTCGGACCGTACAGCCCTGGCCAGCCCGTGAGCCTGGTAGAGCATCATCGGTCGCCACGCCAGTTTTCCCTTGCCGTCCGGTTTGTTGACGCGGCGCGCTACCGCACTTTCGTATCCCCGGATGATCGCCCTGCGGCCCCGGTCGCTGATCTCGATCATCTCGCCGGATCCCTCCGAAAAGTCTTCGGCTGACAACCGTTTCGCGTTGAAAAGGAAGATGGCGATCCCTTCAGTCAACGCAGCCCGGAACGGCTCCATCATGTCAAACACCAGGCCGTCATGCCGGTCCCGGGTACCGTGCAGGAACGCAAAGCCGATATGCAGGCCGACGCCCTGAAGGGCCGCACGGGTGTCACGCTCGAGGATGCCGGTCATGTAGTTGATGGCCGCATTCAGCGGGTCCTTCGCCGGTCTGCTTCTCTTGAACGGACGATCAAGACCGTCCGCCAGCAAACCGAGAGTTGACCAGTACAGGTCGGTGCTTCTGCCCTCGAAGCCGAACACTTGCTGAACGGAAGCTGCATCCTCGAGCTTGGTGAGTGTCCTCTGCATCTCGGCAAGGGTATCGCGCACACCTGACAGATCACGCTCCCGGTTCAGCCTGAAGAGCTGCGTCCTTTGGTTTCGGATGCGGCTTTCCACGATCTTGCGCGCAATGGTGAGCCTGAAGCCGTCGTCCAGGATGGCGCGTGCCTGATCGAACTGCAGCCCCGCCCGTTTCTTTCGGTTGGAAACCACGGTGCCGCGGGTCTGTCCCCATGCGTCGACGAACGCAAGGTCGGTCACAGTGTCCACCGCCAGATCGACGGGGTGCTGGCCATAGTCAACCCCGGGCCCTATCTCGATGCGTCCCACGCGCTTGTGCGGGATCGAGATAAGTTCGGTGCCGTCGTCGCGCCGAACCGAGAAGCTGCGGTTGCGGATGTCCAGCCTGTGTCCCGGGTCCTGCAGGTAAAGCACGCGTGCACCGGGGTCGAACCGGGCCCCTTCATCCTCAAGCTCGATGATGCCTTCGTCCGTGACCTTCGACTTGACCCGCTTGCCGGGAACCGGAGCGTTCTCGGGGGGCTTCTGTTTCAGCGAAAGCGTCCTGAGGAACAGGTACCCGACGAAGTCGAACCCCTTGTCGAAGCTGACGATCCGGGTGCCGTCATCGTGCAGGCTGAGGTTGTGATCAGCCAGGACCCTGGCACAGTGGGCCAGAACCTTCTTCGCCTTCTTTTCGGACTTGCACAGGATCACGAAATCGTCTGCGAACCGCACGATCTTGACGCCCTGGTCCTCGATCTCCTCGTCAAGCGCATCCAGATAAATGTTGACGAGCAGCGGTGACAGCGAAGATCCCGGCGCGATCCCTGTCCCGGGCGTTCCCAGAGCTATTGCCTGATCCTCGAGGATGCGGGTGATCAGCGCGAGGACCGGCGCGGCACCGGGCAGTTCGCCGATGATTGCCGTGACCTTCTCCACGAGGATCTCGTGATCGACATTGTCGAAGTACCGGACGATATCGGCTTCGATCACCACGTCGTATCCGCGCTTGCGCCACTGTTCCATCCGCTCGACGGCGTGAACGGTGCCCCGGTTTGGGCGGTATCCGAACGATCCGTCTTCGAACGTGGCGTCGAAGATCGGGTTGAGTGCCGATGCGATGGCGGTGTGCGCGACACGGTCCCGGATGCTGGGGATCGTCAGGATGCGGTAGCCGGGCTTTTTCTTGGGAATGCTGACCTTGCGGAAAAGCCCAGTGCGGAAACTACCCGCCAGTAGTTCAGCGCGCAGTTGCGTGAGGTTGGCGAACAGTCGCGACGGAAGGCGGGAATGCTGACCCCGTCGCCGCCCGCCGATCCTTCGTTGCCGCTGACCTTGTACCACGCCGAGTTCAGCGCGTCGTAGGTGCTGATGCGCTCCCACAGATCAGCGTCTTCCATGCGTGCATGTATTGAATCAACACATTAGACAATTTTCAATGTGATGAAAATGGCGGAGAGACAGGAACAATCCACCATTTCTGTAAGTCATTGACTTAACTGAACATCCAAGTGCGTGGTTTGCTCTCGTGTCTCACTTTGTGCCCCACTTACTGTCTAAGTGTGCAGTTTCTGTCAACAGGTCGCTGGCGGGCTAAACAACTCATTCGCCGTGGTCCCAGCGCTCTGCAGCAGCCTTACGGGCATAACGGGATGTAGTGCTCCTCTTGTGCCCGGTGTATCCCAGAACAGGTGGGGCATGGGGGAATAGAGCTGTGCCACGGTAGTAGATGGGCGCTCGGAAAATTCCGTCATAAATTCTTGCAGTTGTCCTTTGTTGGCGGCAGTCGGTCGTCTACAACTGATGGTGAACATGATCAGTCAACATGCCACGGTGAGGCGAACGAGCACGCAATGAACAAAATCACAAACGAATTTAGCGAGTTTGTCCTATTCTCTGAGGATGAAAACAATGCACTCGACAGCAGAAGCGAAGAACGCGAAGTCAGAGGAAAGACAACACGCTACGTAAATTGTCTTGTTCGTAACAAACCGGTGCAACTAAAGCCTGAAGAACGCACCCGCCAGCTATGGCTTGCTCGACTGATCGATCAATACGGCTACGTGTCCTCACGTATTCAAGTCGAGTACCCAATCACATTTGGGCGTGACAGTTCCAAGCGTGCCGATATCGTCGTTTTTGACGCAGACCGCCCAACAGTGCCGTACATCATCATTGAAGTGAAGGCCGCCAAGCTACGGGACGGCAAAGAACAACTGCGCTCCTATACCCATGCTACGGGCGCACCTTTGGCCGTATGGAGCAACGGCATTCTGGCCGAAGTCTGGCACCGCAAGAACCCCAACTACTTTGTCCCTATTCACCACCTACCACAGGCGGCGCAGACGATTGAAGATATCGTCGATCAACCGTGGACCATACAAACCCTTATCGACAAAGAGAACGAGCGGGAGCGCGAAGGCTCAAAGGCAAGGTCGCTGCGTGAGTTGATCGTGGACATGGAGAACGAGGTGCTGGCCAACGCTGGCGTCGATGTCTTCGAAGAAGTGTTCAAGCTCATCTTCACCAAGCTGCATGATGAGATGACGTCACACCGAAAGAAGGTGCCACTGCGTTTCAGAAATACGAACACAGCGGCACAACTCAAGTATAAGATACAGGGCCTATTCAACGAGGCGAAGCAGGAATGGCAAGGTGTGTTCCTCGAAGATGAACGCATTCGCCTGTCACCGGACCACCTGCAAGTCTGCGTCGGCTCTTTGGAAGAATGGAAGCTATTCAACTCCAACCTCGACATCATTGACGATGCCTTCGAGTATCTGGTGGGCAAGTCTTCCAAGGGGGAGAAGGGTCAATACTTCACACCACGTTGGGTGATCGACATGTGCGTGAAGATGCTCAACCCACAAGAGCAAGAAACTGTCATCGACACTGCTTGTGGTTCCGCCGGGTTCACCGTGCACACCATGTTCCATGTATGGCGACAGATTTATGCAGACATGGGCCTGCCTGAGACTGACCTGTTCACGATGGAGGAAAAAGAACCGCGCGCAATCGACTATGTGCGCAAGAACGCTTTCGCTATCGACTTCGATGAAAAGAGCGTGCGCGTGTCGCGGTGCCTCAACCTTATTGCGGGTGATGGTCAAACCAACGTCCTGCACCTGAACACCCTCGACTGGAAGAAATGGGACGAGACGGCGCAGCAAGAGGATTGGAGAGACGCCTACAACGATGGCTGGAAGGGGCTGAGGCGACAGCGGGTTAGCAAGGCGAAGGGCGAGTATCGAGACTTCAACTTCGATATCGTCATGGCCAATCCGCCCTTCGCGGGCGACATCAAGCAGTCGGACATGCTGTCTCCCTATGACCTGGCCCACAAGAAGACGGGCAAGTTGGAACGTGCGGTGGGGCGCGACTTGCTGTTCATTGAACGCAATCTGGACTTCATGAAACCGGGCGGGCGCATGGCCGTCGTGCTGCCGCAAGGACGGTTTAACAATTCATCCGACCAGCGCGTGCGCGAGTTCATAATGGAACGCTGCCGCATCCTCGCTGTGGTGGGGCTGCACCCCAACACCTTTAAGCCCCATACCGGGACCAAGACCAGCGTGCTGTTCGTGCAGAAGTGGAACGACGACGCAGCCGCAGGGCCGCTATGTCCAAAGGTGGACGACTACAACATCTTCTTCGCCACACAGCAGGTGGAAAGCGTCAACAACTCGGGCGAGAAGGTCTATGTGCGCCGCGATGATGGAACGCTCATGCGCGACACGCACGGGCACTTCATCGTTGCACATGACCTCTACAACCACGAAGGGCTGACGCAGGACGGCATAGCCGATGCGTTCCAAGAGTTCGCCGCGCAGGAGCACTTCAGTTTTTTTCGCCACGCCCCTTCGACAGTGACCGCTTAAGCGCGCTGTTGGGGGGGCTTGAAGCCCGGATTGTGACGTACTCATCCATTCACACTGCATTGCGGTTAGATGCCGAATATGCGGCCCACTCTCGCAGTGAGTACCTCGAAGCGATAGCGAGGCGCGTTGATGTTGAACCTCTTGACGCAGTCACAAGCCATATTTCATCGGGCCATACACCGTACAAACATGATGTAAAGACTGGTGAAGTCGGCTTTGTAACGGTGGAATGCGTCTCTCCGCTTCGCTTCCACGCAGAGAAGTTAAAGTCTATCACAAAAGAGCAGTACACGTCTGAGTTCAGTAGACAACCGATAAAAAAGTTGAGTGTACTCTGCACAATTAAGCGTCGGATATGCCAAGCTTTTCCGTTTCTTGAGGCACCATCTGAACCACTAGCTATAAATCAAGATGTAGCTCTCTTAGAGCCAAACGAGCGGATTGGAGCGGCCTATCTTGCCACCTACTTGTCTTCTCGGGTTGGGCAAGATTTTGCGGATCGCCAGAAAACTGAGCAGATGAATCCATACATTAGTCTGGTTTACCTGCGCACCATGCCCGTAGTGCTGCTGAGTACGGACTTTCAGAACAAGATCGAAGACACTATCAGGCTCGCCCGTCGCTATGAAGCCGAAGCCAATCGGTTGAAAGTCAATGCTGAAGGAGCGCTGCTTGGAGCGCTAGGGCTGGCAAGCTGGACGCCGCCGGAGCCTGTGGCATACCAGAAACCACTATCCACAATTCAAAGCTCGAAACGTATGGATGCCGAGCACTTTGACCCTCGTCACCTTTACGCCGAAGAAGTCATTGCTCGAAGATCGTATGAGCATCTCAGGGACTTAGCAGAGTTTGTGTCGTCCGGGCCTGCTTGGCCAAGTTCATCTTTTACAACTCCTGATGATCCCGATGGCACTCCCTTTGCACGTATCCGGAACTGCAAGCCGGGAAAGATTGAAGTAGAGAACTTAGACCGACTGCTTCCCGCTGGCATTGCTAAGTTCAAGTCTGGCATGGCGCGGGCGGGCGATATTGCCATCGGTATGGATGGCATAAGATGGTTTTATGCTGGCACGCTCGACGGCGACGCGTATATCAATCAACGCGTTAGCTGGGTACGTCTGAATGATGACGCTCCTTCCCCTGGCTATGTTCAGCTTGTGCTCAACTCGCCGTTGGGACAGGCGCAACTACTACGGCGCATGACGATAGCGCAGACGGTCGGCCACATTACACTCGATGACATTCGATCCATCAAGATACCCGTCTTAAATGATGCAGAGATGGCAAACATCTCAAATGCTGTTGAAGATTCAGAAAAGTCCAATGCGCAAGCGGCACTACTACTCGAAGCCGCCAAGCGGGCCGTCGAGATCGCCATTGAGGACGGCGAACCTGCCGCGCTGACCTTCCTTGATGAAGTCGAGGGAGCAGACTGATGGCGCTTCCACCACATGCTCGGGATTGGCTTGAACGGGCAGAGATCGACTATATCGGCCCGTTCGTGAAGGCATGGGCCGCGTTCAATGCTTGGTATCGGCACGATAGCGGGCAGGCGAGAGAGCGTGCCATGCTCAACTTCGCTATCCGCAACAACAACAGTCGATTGCGCCGCCGTGTCTTGCCATTGCTCGAAGATGACAATGCGACAGCTGAAGCGGAGAGGTTGAAACAAGCGATTTGTGACCTTCAGCTTCAACTGGACGAAATCCATTGGGAGGTCACACCCAAGGGTCGTGTGGAACGGGTGTCATTGCGCGAGGTCTGTATTGCGCCCAGGCACTTGCAAAACGAGCATATGGACAGGAGCGGGCAGCGGTACAGAGCGCAGAAGATACAGGGCAGGGACATCGAAGTAACGGTAACGACCGTCGGCAATGGGAACGTCAAGTTTCAGCACGTGCAGCAGCAATACGATCCAGCGACTCTATATGGTCTTCCTGATTTTATAGCCAACTTGTCAGTGCCCCAACAGACTCGTCTCAGAACTTTCTATGACGGTTGCAATCCACGCCCCATGGTGGACCTTGTGCAAGGTGGAGGCCCACAGTTGCAGGTGTCAACGATGCATTTCCAATGCACCAATGAAGACCTATTGGCTGGCCTCGTTGAAACCCTATACGCGATGCGCAATGCTTTGTTGCACGGTGAAGTAGATCCAGACGAGCAAGTGCTTGCCTGCTTCGAACCAGCTTACAAGATTGTCACGTCCTTCCTGCGCAGCATCAATTGAAAAACAAATAGATACGCAGCCGTGAACGCCCGACCCTTTGACCCTCAGTGGACGACAGATAACCCGACGCTGGTGGCGTATCTGGATGACCTTTGCGCGGACTTAACAGCAAGGGAGACAGGGAAGCGAAAGCGAAGGCGCGATGCGCAGCCGCTCTTTGAAGCTGCAATCAAGGCTATCGTGCTCGACCTGTACCGAGCACACCAAAGCGATCCGAAGCTTGAAGTAGGCATTTGGACTGGCACAACCACTTTACAGCGGAAGAGCAAGTCGCGGTACGGTGCAAGCTTTATATCTGCCCGAACTTTCGTTGACGCGATGGAGGCGCTGCAACGCGAAGGGTTGATTGTGCTGAGCACGCCGCACTGGGACGACCCAGAGAAGAAACGGAGCCGTGTTGCCCGATACATGGCCACACCTTCCTTATTGTGTGGGCTTGATCGTGCTGGGGTTTCTGTTGTCGATCTGCGCAGACATAGGAACGCCGAAGGCATTCGCTTGAAGGATGGCAACAAGTGCCTTGTCGAGTATGGCGACGACACTTTTGCCAACGAAGCGCGCGACCGGCTCCGCGTCATCAACTACATGCTGACCAGTTACTGGGCCGACTTGGCACTGACTGATGAGCGACTTGCTTCAGAGTTGCAGAGCATGGTAGGCACGCGCGAGGACGAAGCAGCTCAATCCTTCGACTTTGCGGCGCGGACTTTGCATCGCGTCTTCAACAACAGTGACTGGGAACAGGGTGGGCGCTTCTACGGTGCTTGGTGGATCAGTTGTCCAAGCAGACTAAGGCCTTACATCCTTATCGACGGCAAACGCACGGTTGAGGTGGATTACTCTGGACTTCACGCAGCAATGCTGTTTGCGGAAGCTGGATTAGACATCCCTGCCGATCCCTATGGGAGATGCCTGACGCGTGTTGGTGACCGCAAAGAACGGAAACTCGTCAAGTTGACATTTAATGCGCTGTTGAACGCTGATGGTGTTGAACGCGTCAACGAGGTTGAGGGCTATGATCCTTCGCTGACTGGTCGAAACTGGGAAGACTTCAAGTGGTTCATCGTCAGTTGCTACCCAGAGTTCAAACAATTCTTAGGCTCGGGTGTCGGGTTGCGATTGCAGCGAAGAGACAGCGACCTTGCTGAAGCCGTAATGCTGGATTTTGCAGCCAAAGGATATGCCTGCCTCCCTGTGCACGATAGCTTCATTGTCCATCATGCGATGCAGGACGTGCTTTCGACGAGCATGAAAGTGGCTTTCGAAAAGATGTTCGGTAAGGCAGGTATAGTCGATTTTGACATCGGCATTGGTGAAATGATCGACCCCAGTGATCAGCCATTCAAGCCTAACCTAGATGCACTATTTGAACCGTCCGGTCACGAGGGAAGACTGCAATCCTTCCTGGTATTGAGAAGCCAAGGGTGACCTTCCTCCCTCTATATGTGAGGATCTGATGTAACCATTTGATTTTATTAATCCTCCAAGGCCCTGATAAATCCCCTATCGGTCTCGCCTCCGGCGCTCCCTCATTACTGGTAACGATAAGTGAGGGAGGTTTCATCGTGCTCGAATTTTCTCGATGGCCTCTTGCTTCTGGGCCAGCGTGTAGCCTTCTCCGAAGTATCCGTCGGTCACCGTGTCGCGTTCATGCCCCACGATCTCTTGGACCAACGACAATTCAACGCTCGCTTGTCGCATTCGGGTTATCGCTGTGTGCCGGAGACTATGGAACACAAGGCCATCTTCCTTCATCCCGATCTTGGTTAGGAATGTTCCGAACCAACGGCCCAGATTGCGGCCATAGCCTTCCTTGGTGTTGTGCGAGAAGGACATGAAAAGACGTGGCTGCTTCGCGCAGCCTTCGACCCATTCGAGGAAGCCAAGGCGGATCAACTCGGAATGGATGGGCACACGGCGCTTGGCAGCAGGCGATTTCAGGTTCTTCATCTCACTGTCCGCATTAATGTCGATGTACCAGATGCCGCCTTCGCTCTTAATATCAGACGGCACCAGTTGCGCGACTTCGCGCAAGCGTGCTCCCGTGAACATCGCAAGTAGCGTGCCCCACTTGTGGTCATCTTTCTTGACCAGCCCAGACGGGTTTTCCGTCAACTCGACATAGAGGCGGGAAAGCTGTTCCTTGCTGTAAGCTTTGCGCTTCTCTGCGGCTTGCTTGGCTTTCGCAACCTTCATGCCGTCGAACAGTTTGTGAGGCGCGCGCCCATGTCGTTCTGCCCAGTCCCAGAAGCGGCGGAACATGTCGATGTAATTGTTGACGGTCTTCACGCCCATCTTGGGCAAGCCGGGAACGGCAATGGCTTCCTGCAAGCTCAGGTCGCGAGTTTCGGGCTTGGTCTTGCGGTTGGCGGGAAGTGCCTGCACCAGCTTCTTCATGTCGGCGGTGTCTTGGCGGCTGATCTGGTCCATCGGGCGGTCCGGTCCGAAATGCTCCATCAGCAGAGCAAGGTAGGCATCCGACTTGTTCTGCATCTCCTGCGACCATTGCGGCCCATGCTCTGCTTTGAAATCCGCAATGGCTGCGCTTAGAGACGCGGAACGGGCCTGCGATGGCTTCGGCGCGGTCTGGGCGTGTTGAGCAAAGGAATAGGTATCGAGGCTCTCAGCGCGGCTCAGAAACTCCCTGATCTGATCCCGACGCGCCTTGCGCATCTCGCGGCGTAGGGAAGGTTCGTTCTCGGTCCACTGAGCCTCTGACAGGCCCACTGAGGCCCGAAAGTTGTCCAGGGTGCCTGCATCAAGGTAAAGGTCTGACAGGTCGTCAAAGCCGCCTATGGCGTCCTCATGCACGTCAAGCTCGTTGCGCAGGAGATCAAGAGCCTGATCTGACAGCCCGGTGTCATTCAACCGCTCCACATACCGATTCAGCGAAGCCGAGAAGTAGCTTCGCACCAACTCACGCATCTCGTCTTGCCTCAGACGTGCCAAGTCCTTGTTGTCCCGAACCAATCGCCCGCAGGATGCCAGATGGCGGGCCAAGTCCCCGGCTCGATCTGGACACTTTGTCCTTAATGATATCCTAACGGTTCTTCTCGCTTCCTGATCAGCCCGAGGCAAGGGCCAACGGAAGTAGTAGACGCCATGTCGGGATTCTGAGAGATAGGCGGAAAGTTTCATGGGCGGTGTGCTCCACTTTGTGTCGCACTTACCTGTCCAGCTCTTAAGTCATTGATTTAACGAGAAATGGCGGAGAGACAGGGATTCGAACCCTGGGTGGACTCGCGCCCACAACGGTTTTCGAGACCGCCCCGTTCGACCACTCCGGCACCTCTCCGCACTCGGGTTTATCCGAGAGCGCGGAAACTAGCCATGGCACTCCCGGTCCGCAAGGGGGAACTCATGCGAATAATGCGTCAATTTGGGTGAGTTCTGCTTGACTTCCGGGGGGCGTCCTAGGATACAGCGCGCTCCGCCCGGTTCAGCTGTTGGATCGGGTATTTTTCGTCCGCGCTGCGGGCACGCTGTTCGAGGCCGGTTCTATCAGAGCCCAAAGTGTCCGAATGATCCGGACCGCCGAAGGACGCGGGTGCAAAAAGGAACACGATATGTTCGCTGTCATCAAGACAGGCGGCAAACAGTACAAGGTCGCATCAGGCGACACGCTGATTGTCGAGAAGCTCGCCGCGGATGCGGGCGAAACGGTCCAGTTCAATGACGTGCTGATGATCGGTGGGGACGACCTCACGGTCGGGACGCCGATCATTGCAGGCGCCGGTGTGCAGGCCGAGGTGGTCGAGCAGGGGCGTGGCGCGAAGACGCTGAACCTGAAGCGCCGCCGCCGCAAGCATTCCTCGCGCCGCCTCAAGGGGCATCGCCAATATCTGACGACCGTCAAGATCATGGATATCCTGTCAACGGGCGCGGACGCATCGGGCGTGAAGGCGGCCCTGGGTGCGAGCACGGCGGTCGGAACAGTCGCTGAAGCGGCACCGGCCACGCATGCGAAACCTGCCGAGACTGCGAAACCCGCCAAGACCGAGAAACCGGCGGCGGACGCAAAAGGCGCCGACGCGGCGACCGAAGAAGCTCCCGTGCCGGAAGCTCCAGCCGTCGAAGCATCGAAGCCAAGCAACCTGCTGGCCGAAGCTCAAGGCGAGGCAGACGACCTGACCAAGATCTCGGGCGTTGGTCCGGGGCTGAACGAGAAGCTCAACACCAACGGCGTCTTCCACTTCTGGCAGATCGCCGAATGGGGCCCGGCCGAGATCGCTTTCATGGACGATCAGCTGAGCTTCAAGGGTCGCATCGACCGAGACAACTGGATCGCGCAGGCGAAAGACTTCGCTGCCGATGCCGCATCCGAGTAAGGAGAAAGACGCATGGCACATAAAAAGGCAGGCGGCAGCTCCCGCAACGGCCGTGACAGCGCAGGGCGCCGTCTGGGTGTAAAGAAATTCGGCGGTGAGCTCGTCATTCCGGGCAACATCATCTGCCGCCAGCGCGGGACCAAGTGGTGGCCGGGCGAGAATGTCGGTATGGGCAAGGATCATACGATCTTCGCGACCGGCGAGGGACATGTGAAGTTCCACAAAGGCCTCAAGGGCCGCACATTCATCTCGGTGCTCCCAGCGGTCGAGGCCGCAGAGTGATCTGACCGGACACGCATATGCATTCCGAAAGGGCCGGTCGCAGCGACCGGCCCTTTCGCGTTTCAGGGAACAATCCGATGCCGACTGGCGTTGACATTGCGGGCTTTGCGATCTTCGCGCTGGCTATGGTGAGCACACCGGGGCCTGCGAACATGATCCTGCTGACAGCAGGCGCGCGGTTCGGTCTGCGCCCGGCCTTACCTTTCGTCGGTGGGATCATTCTCGGCAAGCAACTGATCATCTGGCCGATCGGCCTTGGCCTGATGACCCTTGCGGCCTCGGTTCCCTTGCTCTTCACCGCAATGAAGTGGGGGTCTGCCGCGTACATCTTGTGGCTCGCTTGGCGGATTGCACGGGCGCGGATCGCGCCCGGAGTGGTCGAAGATGCGCCTCCCGGCTTGGCGTCTGGCCTGATCGTCCATCCCCTGAATCCGAAGGCATGGGCGATGATCACGGCAGGTTTCACGAACTTCGTTGCGGCAGGAACGGATCCGCTCAGCGCAACCCTTGGGATTGCGGGCGTGTTCCTGGCGGTTCAGTGTTTGCTGCATCCGCTGTGGTGCTGGGGCGGCGAACGCCTTGCAACGCTGGTCGCTGGACGCCCGTCAGAGCGCTGGATCATGATTGGGCTGGCCACAGCCACCGCGCTGAGCGTGCTCTACGTGCTGATGAAGGAGGGTGCCGCATGACCGTCCCCGACCTTAGAACGGAAAGACTGCTGCTTCGCGCGCCGCGCCACGGCGACATCGGTGCCATCACGCTCTACGCCGGCGATCGCCGCGTCGCGGGCATGACCACGTCGATCCCGCACCCCTACAGCGACCAGTTGGCCGAGGCGTATGTGACCTCGATCCTCGAAGGCCGTCACCGCGAACAGGTCTGGGCGATCGACGCAACCCCGTCCGAGAGCGCTGAGTTTGTCGGCCTGATCAGCCTGAAGCCAGAGGTCGTCGAAATCGGATATTGGATCGGTCCGCCGTTCTGGTCCACCGGCTATGCGTCGGAAGCACTGGCGCGCATTCTCAAGCACTTCACCGATGATCAGGGCCATGACCAGATCAAGGCCTCGGTCTTCTTCGATAATCCGGCCTCGCAGCAGGTTCTGCGTAAGGCAGGCTTTGTCGAGACGGGCAAAACATGGCTCCATTCGGTCAGCCGCGACACCGAAGTGCCTGCGCTCACCTTCCGATACACAGCCAAAGCCGGTTGACGCAGGCCAGGACAGAAGCGAAGCACAAACCATGAAGTTCCTCGATCTTGCCAAGGTCTACATCCGGTCCGGCGCCGGCGGCCCTGGAAGCGTCAGCTTCCGGCGCGAGGCATTCATCGAGTATGGCGGACCCGACGGCGGCGATGGCGGCAAGGGCGGTGACGTCTGGGCCGAGGCGGTTGACGGACTGAACACCCTGATCGACTTTCGCTACCAGCAGCATTTCCGTGCGAGAAGCGGCGAGCACGGCATGGGGCGCCAGCGCAGCGGCAAGGGCGGTGATGACGTCACCTTGCGCGTTCCGGTCGGGACCGAGATCCTGGATGAAGACCAGGAAACCCTGATCGCCGATCTGGAAACGCTCGGCGACCGGGTGCTGCTGGCCAAGGGCGGCAATGGCGGTTGGGGCAACCTGCACTTCAAGTCATCGACCAATCAGGCGCCGCGTCACGCCAATCCGGGCCAACCCTGGGTCGAGCGCACGATCTGGCTGCGGCTCAAGCTGATCGCCGATGCGGGTCTGGTCGGCTTGCCGAACGCGGGCAAATCGACCTTCCTCGCTGCGACCTCGAATGCGCGGCCCAAGATCGCCGACTACCCCTTCACGACCCTGCACCCCAATCTCGGCGTGGTCGGCATCGACGATCGCGAGATTGTCGTCGCCGACATTCCCGGATTGATCGAAGGCGCCAGCGACGGGGCAGGGCTTGGCGACCGCTTCCTCGGCCACATCGAACGCTGTGCTGTGCTTGTGCACCTGATCGACGCGACCTCGGACGATATTCCCGGCGACTACCAGACGATCTGCGATGAACTCGAGGCCTATGGGGGCGGGCTTGCGGACAAGCCGCGCATCATCGCGGTCAACAAGATCGATACTCTGGGCGAGGGCGGCGCCGACTTCGCCGAGATCCTGCGGGCCGAGGGCGTACCGGTCACGCATGCGATCTCTGGCGTCACCGGGCACGGCGTGCCAGAGTTGTTGCGCGCCGTGATGGCCGAGATCCTTACCGCCCGCCAACGTGCAACCCGGACCGAACTGGACGACGCATGGGTGCCGTGATGACAGAAGCTCAGGCTCCCTCGGATTGCCTCGCCACGGCGAGCCGGCTGGTCGTCAAGATCGGTTCTGCGTTGTTGGTCGATCCAGAAACGGGCGTGCTCCGTCGGGAGTGGCTGGCCGCCCTTGCCGAGGATGTTGCGGCCCTCAAGCGCGACGGCAGGCATGTCGTCATCGTCTCCTCGGGAGCGATTGCGCTTGGACGCCGGGTACTCGACTTCGGGCCGGGCGGGCTTTCTCTGGAACAATCTCAAGCCGCGGCGGCAATCGGTCAGACCCGGCTCGTGCAGGCCTGGGAACAGGCGCTGTCTGCCCACGGTATCATGGCCGCACAGGTTCTGCTGACCCTGGAGGACACCGAACGCCGTCGCCGCTACCTGAACGGGCGCGCGACGCTGGCCGCACTCTTGAACGTGGGCGCTGTTCCGGTGGTGAATGAAAACGATACGGTCGCCACAGACGAAATCCGCTATGGCGACAATGACCGGCTTGCGGCGCGCGTCGCCCTGATGGCGGATGCGGACATGCTGATCCTGCTCTCGGATATCGACGGGCTCTATACCGCGAACCCGCGCGAGGACACCTCGGCCCGCCATATCGCCGAAGTCGCCGAGATCACGCCCGAGATCGAGGCGATGGCAGGCGGCACCGGCACCTCCGGCGCGAAAGGCGGCATGAAGACGAAGCTTCAGGCGGCCCAGATCGCGATGCAGGGTGGTTGTGCGATGATCGTGACACGCGGAGAGACGTGGAACCCGCTCTCGGCACTCCGAAGCGGAGCTCGCTCGACGCGCTTCCTGCCGCTGACCGAACCCAGCGCTGCGCGCAAGCGGTGGATCGCAGGCATGAAACCGAAGGGCCATGTTCAGATAGATGCGGGCGCCGCAGACGCGCTCCATCATGGCAAATCGCTGCTCGCGGCGGGCGTGCGCGGGGTCGAGGGCGACTTTCAGCGCGGCGATCCGGTCGAGATCCTCGGGCCGGATGGCGCAAAGATCGCATCGGCGCTGACCGGCTATGGTGCAGACGACGCGCGCGCGATCGCGGGCGTGCGCTCGGACCGGATCGGCGATATCCTTGGGTATCCGGTGCGGGCGGCCCTGGTGCACCGCGACGACATGGTGATCTGGGGCCCTGACACCCACAAGGACGGGAGGGACGCATGGACAAGCGCGTAGACGACGGTGCTAACATCGCCGCGATGATGGGTGCGATTGGGCAGCGCGCCCGCGCGGCGGCAGCTGAACTCGCATTCGCTGACGCCGACCGCAAGCACGCAGCCCTTATCGCCGCTGGCGATGCGATCATGGACCGCCGGACCGAGATTGCCGATGCAAATGTGCTCGACATGGAGTTCGGGCGCGAAAAGGGCCTGTCCCCGGCCATGCTCGACCGGCTGCTGCTGACCGACGACCGCATCCGCGCGATGCAGGGCGGGTTGCTGACCGTCGCCGATCAATTCGACCCGGTTGGCGCTGTCATCGCAGAATGGGACATGCCGTCGGGACTGCACATCCAGCGCGTTCGCACACCGCTCGGCGTGATCGGCGTGATCTATGAAAGCCGCCCGAACGTCACCGCCGATGCGGGCGGGCTTTGTCTGAAGTCCGGCAATGCCGCGATCCTGCGCGGCGGCTCGGAAAGCTTCCATTCCTCAGGGGTGATCCACGCTTGCCTGCAGGACGGGTTGCGCGCCGCGAACCTTCCCGTCGACGCGATCCAGCGGGTGCCGACCCGCGATCGCGCCGCCGTCGCCGAGATGCTGCGCATGACGGACAGTATCGACGTGATCGTACCGCGCGGCGGCAAGGGCTTGGTTGGTCTCGTGCAGGCCGAGGCCCGCGTGCCGGTCTTCGCGCACCTCGAAGGGATCTGCCATATTTATGTCGACGTCTCCGCCGATCCGGCCAAGGCGCTCGACGTCGTGCTGAACGCCAAGACCCGCCGCACCGGCATCTGTGGCGCGGCGGAATGCCTGCTAATCGATCGCCCGGTTGCTGAAACGCTTGGCCGGGACATAGTCGCGGCACTGACCGGGGCAGGGGTTCGCATCCACGGCGATGATACCGTGCAGACACTTGGCGACGTGATCCCCGCGACCGACGAAGACTGGGGCCGCGAATATCTCGACATGGACATCGCCGCCCGCGTGGTCGACGGAATTGACGGGGCAATCGAGCACATCCGCACTCATGGGTCCTCACACACCGAGGCCTGCCTAGCCGAAGACGATGCCGTCTGGGACCGTTTCTCGACCCGGCTCGACAGCGCCATTCTGATGCGCAATGCCTCGACCCAGTTCGCCGATGGCGGCGAGTTTGGAATGGGCGCCGAAATCGGCATCGCCACCGGCAAGATGCATGCACGCGGTCCAGTCGGTGCCGAGCAACTCACCAGCTTCAAATACCTCGTCACCGGGGACGGAACGACACGCCCCTGAGTCGCGCGCATGGCGGCCGGGGTCGAGTCGCCGTTGTTACGGATGCACTCCGTTTGCACCCTTGGGTGCATTACGTTTGCACTACCATTGCACTGCGAATGCGGCCCACGCCGGATAACAGCGCAAAGGCTCTGACGCCCTGTATTCGTTGCGCGAAACTTTTTTGATCGTACGGCCAAGAATTTGCCGTCGACCCGCGTCATACTGTTCGAATGCTGGACGAAACGCAGGATCATCGGCTGGCCATGGACGCCGCCCAAGGGGACCGGGCCGCTTTCTCGCGGCTTGTCGAGCGGCACTATGACCGGATCCATGCGCTTGCCTGGCGCTTCGTTGGCGGCCCGCCTGATTGCGAGGATCTGGCCCAGGACGTGTGCGTGGCACTGGGGCGTAAGATCGGCTCGTATCGCGGGGATGCCCGGTTCACGACGTGGCTCTATCAGGTCGTGTTGAACGCCGCGCGCGACCGGATGCGCCGCAACAAGACGAGGACGCAAGCCCATGAAGGACTTGCAGAAATCGATGATCTAAGGCGTGGGGCGGAAGCCTCGCGCAAGGAACGCGCCGCCTGGTTGCGTCTCGCGATGCAGCAGCTTCCCCCGGAGCTGCGCGAGACATCGGTTCTGGTTCTGGACGAGGGGTTGAGCCACGCCGAAGCCGCCGAAATCCTGGGGATTTCCGAGGGCACGGTGTCGTGGCGGCTTTCGGAAGTGCGCAAGAAACTGAAGGGGATCGCAGCAAAGGAGGGCTCACCGGTATGACCGACACTGACGACCTCAAAGCGTTGCTTGCAGATTTTCCGCCGGAGCAACCGCAGAGAACCGCCAAGCAGCGGGCAGTCGAAGCCTCTCTCGCAGCATTCGAGACGGCGAGTGAAGAAAAATTCTCCAGCGCCCAAGAAAGAATGACGCATGCGCGTCCTACCCACAGGCAATCAGGCCAAAATAGCTTGTGGAGATGGATAATGACACTCGAACTTTTCTCGATGCGAAACTTGATGATGGGAACTGCGTCTTTTGCAGCGCTCATCGTGGCGATTGGAATATTTCAAGCCCAGGGCCCGGATACGTTTGGTGATTTTGGAAGCGAGACGGTTGGTCTGACCCCGGTCCTGGACGAAGAGCTAACGGTTGAGCGCAGAAGCAAAGAACTGGTGCCATCTCGTCAGGAACTGCCGGGCGCGATGGTTCATCCGCGCGTGGCCGGGACCGAAGCCACTGAAAACACGGCGTCTGCACGGGTTCTTCCGGCACCCCTCGCCGAGCGTGCGTTGAACCCCTCGGCTTCTCCGGCACCGTCGCCTTTGGCGGATGGTGTCGCGGTCCAAGGATTGGCTCTGGCGCCCAGGGAAGCTGATCGGCGCATCGCCGCTCGGAAACGTTTCGATCGAGCACGTGCTGGATTGGCAACGGGATGCACGGCGGGAACGGCAGCGTGTCAGCCGGGTGGCGGGGCAGTGCCGCTGGTTGCTCCATCTCCGGGTCGGGCTCAGAAATCCGTGGCAAGTCAATCGCTTGCGGCTGATGCCGTGATTGTGCAACCGCAGGAACAGGGCCGCGACCGGTTCGAGGATACCGAACCGAACCAGATCAAGGTTACTGCCGAGGAGCCGGTCTCGACCTTCTCGATCGATGTCGATACGGCGTCCTATGCCTTCATGCGCGGCGCACTGATGAGGGGTGTGCTTCCTCCCAAGGATGCTGTTCGCATCGAGGAACTGATCAACTATTTCCCGTACGACTACGCCCCGCCGACGGACGGGGAAGCGCCGTTCGCAAGCCATGTGACTGTCATGCCAACCCCCTGGAACAATGACACAAAACTGCTGCGCATCGGCATCAAGGGGTACGAGATCCCGCAGGCAGAGAAGCCGCGCTCGAACCTGGTATTCCTGCTCGACACCTCAGGCTCGATGAACCAGCCGAACAAACTGCCCCTGCTGAAGAACGCGTTCCGGATGCTGGTGCAGTCACTTGAACCAGAGGATACCGTATCCATCGTGACCTATGCCGGGTCAGCGGGCACCGTGCTGAAACCGACCGATGTCAGCGATCAGTCCGCAATTCTGGCAGCGCTGGACCGGTTGCATGCAGGCGGATCGACCGCGGGCGGCGAGGGCATTCGGCAAGCCTATCGACTGGCTGAACAAAGCTTCGATGCGGAGGGTGTCAACCGCGTGATCCTCGCGACTGATGGCGATTTCAATGTCGGCATCACCGACCCAGAACAGCTCCAGGACTTTGTCGAGCGCAAACGGGACAGCGGCGTGTTCCTCTCGGTCCTCGGCTTCGGGCGCGGCAACTACAACGACCAACTCATGCAGGTGCTCGCCCAGAACGGCAACGGCGTCGCGGCGTACATCGACACCTTGAGCGAAGCCCGGAAGGTGCTGGTCGAAGAGGCAGGCTCGACCCTGTTCCCGATCGCAAAGGACGTGAAGATCCAGATCGAATTCAACCCGGCAACCATCTCGGAATACAGGCTTATCGGGTACGAGACACGGCTCCTGAACCGCGAGGATTTCAACAACGACCGTGTCGACGCGGGCGAGATCGGATCCGGTCATACAGTGACAGCACTGTATGAAATCGCACCGGTCGGCTCTGATGGTACGCGGGTTGATCCGCTGCGCTACCAAGCGCAAGCGTCCGCCGATGGTCCGGCGAACGAGTTTGCGTTCCTGAAGATGCGGTACAAAGCGCCCGACGTTGACACGAGCAAGCTGATCGAGCGTTCGATCACCGACAGTGATGAAGTGGCACCGGATGCCGAGGCGCGTTTTGCAGCAGCAGTCGCGGCCTTCGGACAGCTCTTGAAGGGCGGGCGTTACACAGGCGACTTCAGCTATGCCGACGTGATCGAGCTGGCGAACGGTGCCAAGGGCAGCGATGCCTTCGGCTACCGGGCCGAGTTCGTGACCCTCGTTCGGCTTGCGGAAACCGCTGCCGCGCTTCCGGCGCAGCGCCAGTAAAGCCATCACCTCTTGACGGACGGACGAGCGGGCCGCATGACGGCCCGTCATTTTTTCGTTGGAGCACGCGGTGGCACGGCTTTTGGGGATCGATACGGGCGGCACGTACACGGACGCGGTCGTGCTGGACGAGGATGCCATTGGCACAGGAATCCTGGCAAAAGCCAAGGCGCTTACGACGAAGCAGGACCTGTCGATCGGGATCAGCGGTGCGGTCGATGCCGTACTTGCCGAGGGGATTGCTCCCGGTGATATCGCACTGGTCTCTATCTCCACGACGCTGGCAACAAACGCTCTGGTCGAAGGACACGGAGGGCGCGTTTGCCTCATTCTGATCGGTTTTGACGACGCGGCGTTGGCACGAGGCGGGCTGAGCGATGCGATCGGCTCTGACCCGGTCTATTTCTTGGCAGGCGGCCATACGGCCACGGGCGAGCGGCAAGCGCCGCTGGCCCATGAAGCAGTGTTGACGGCACTGCGCGAGACATCCGGCACGGTGCAGGGATACGCCGTGGTTGCGCATTTCGGCACCCGTGATCCCGTTGACGAGACGACTGTGCGGGACATCATCCTTGAACAGACCAGTGTTCCGGTGACCTGCGGGCACGAACTTGCCTCGGCGCTCGGTGGTCCGAAGCGGGCCGTAACGGCCGTGCTGAACGCCCGTCTGATTGGCATGATTTCCGACCTGATCGCGGCTGTGCGGCAGATAACAGACACGCGCGGGATCGCGGCTCCGATCATGATCGTGCGCGGAGATGGTTCCTTGGTGTCAGCGGAGTTCGCCCGCGCGAGGCCCATCGAGACGATTCTGTCCGGCCCCGCGGCGAGCCTTGTTGGCGCGGCCTATCTGACGGATTCCAAGGACGCCGTGGTCTCGGATATCGGTGGTACTACCACGGACATCGCCATACTGCGCGAGGGACGCCCGTCGCTCAGTCCCGGCGGAGCACATGTCGGCCAGCATCAGACCATGGTTGAGGCCGTTGATATGGTCACGCATGGTCTGGGCGGCGATAGCGAGGTGCGGGTCGATGATACGCATCGTGCAGAAGGCGTTTTGCTGGGGCCGCAGCGGGCAATCCCGATCAGTCTCCTCGCAAAGCAACATCCAGGGGTAATGGGCATCCTGCGTGAGCAGACCGCCCGTCTTCTGTCCAGCCCTGCGGATGCGCGATTCTTGATCCGTAATCCGGCCGTCCGACCCTCGGATCTCAAGGATGCGGACCAAAGAGTTTATGACAGCGTCCCAGAGACGCCTGTGGCCGTCGCCGATGTCATCCGCACGCGCATGCAGGGCAGTGCCGTTCAGCGGCTTGTGCGGCGGGGTCTCTTGCGGGTCAGCGCATTCACGCCCTCGGACGCGGCGCATGTCCTCGGCACATTGGATGCCTGGGATCGCGGGGCGGCAGAGTTTGCCGCACGCCTGATGGCACGGCAGAGCACAGCGCGGGGTCAGGCCGTCGCGGCGTCGCCGACGGCGTTCGCCGAGATGGTGCGTGCCAGCCTGATCCGTCGATCAGCCGAGGTGTTGTTCGATGCAGCGGTATCCAGCGACGGGGTGGAGCAGGCCAACCCCAGTATGACGACTTTGGCGAAGGCATCTTTTGCCGGACATTCCGGCACGGCGCGCATTTCGCTGGGGTTGGCGTTGCCGCTGGTTGGCCTTGGTGCGTCGGCATCAGCGTACTACCCGGACATTGCAGCGATGCTCGGGACGAATTCGGTCGTGCCTGACGATGCCGACGTCGCGAACGCTGTCGGTGCGGTTGTCGGGCGGGTCCGCCTGGTCCGGGAAGTGACCGTCACTCAACCGTCTGATGGGCGCTTCCAGATCCACCTCGCCGAAGCGCCGGAAAGCGCCGCAACTGTCTCGGAAGCACGGGAGCGTGCGATGACTTCGCTCCGCACCGTGATCGTCGAACAGGCCCGGCGCGCAGGCGCCACCCAAATCGAGGTCGACGTCGATTGGATCGAAACAACCGCAGAAATCGAGGGTCAGGTCCGCTTCATCGAAGGACAGGCCGTCGCGACGGCGATAGGGCGTCCGCGCCTCGCCGGATGATCTAGCCGAAGAGTTCCCGGCAAAGCTCCAGCGCTTCCACCAGTTTGTCGACTTCCTCCCGGGTGTTGTAGAGCCCGAATGACGCGCGGCAGGTCGCGTTCACGCCCAGATGCGTCATCAGCGGTTGCGCGCAGTGGTGCCCAGCCCGCACGGCGACGCCTTTGCGGTCGACGATGGTCGAGATGTCATGTGGATGCGCGCCGCCTTCGACATTGAATGCGAAGATCGCGCCCTTGGTCTCGGACTTCCCGTACACGGTCAGCCAGTTCAGACCGTCCAGACGCTTCCGTGTGTAGTCACGCAGCATCTTCTCATGGGCGGCGATGTTGTCCATCCCCAGGCCCTGAACGTAGTCGATGGCAGCGCCCAGGCCGATCATCTGGACGATGTTCGGCGTACCGGCTTCGAACATCATTGGCGGATCGTTGTAGGTGATTTCGTCTTTCTCGACCGTGCGGATCATATCCCCGCCGCCCTTGAACGGGATCATCTCGGCCTGTCGTTCGGCCCGCGCATAAAGCGCGCCTGAGCCGGATGGACCATACAGCTTGTGTCCGGTGATCACGTAGAAATCACAGCCGATCTCGGCGACGTTCACTGGCATGTGCACGGCACTCTGACACCCATCGATGACCGTCACGACACCGCGCTCGCGCGCAGCGGCGCAGATCGTGGCGACATCCACCACGGTTCCCAGCACGTTTGACATATGGGTGAGAGCGATGATCTTCGTTTTCAGTCCAATCGCGTCGATCACGGCCTGCGGATCAAGATCGCCATTCATGTCGACGTCGATCCACTTCAGGACCGCTCCGTGGCGTTCGCGCAGGAAGTGCCAGGGCACGATGTTGGCATGATGCTCCATGACGGACAGGATGATCTCGTCACCGGGCTCGATCCGCGGCATCGCCCATCCGTAGGAGACGATGTTCATCGCCTCGGTTCCGTTCGACACGAAGATGATCTCGTCTTCGCTCGCGGCCCCCAGGAACCCGGCAATCTTGGCGCGGACGCTTTCATAGGCTTCGGTCGCATGGTTCGACAGATAGTGAAGCCCACGGTGCACGTTTGCGTAACCGTTCTCGTAGACGTCCGAGACGGTATCGATCACTGCCCGCGGTTTTTGCGCGCTGGCTCCGTTGTCCAGATACACCAGATCTGTCCCGTTCACTTGCCGTGACAGAATGGGGAAGTCCTTTCGGACGGTTTCGACGTCGTACATCGTCAAACTCCTGATATCGGCAGATGCATCAGGCACCGCCGAGACCCGCAAAGATCAGCATGACACAAGCCGGGATCGCGATGATAACACCAGCGACCATCCAGATGCTGCGGAAGCCATGAACTTCGGCCACAGCACTGGAGAACAGCCACAAGCTGGCCGCGCCCACCACAAACAGGAGCGTGATATTGCCGCCCTCGAAGGTGATCGCAGTCTGCTCGGTGGCAGTGCCCTCGATGACAGGGCGCGGCATCGCGATGACCATCAAGGGTGCAAGCAGGGTCGAGACCAGCCCGAACCACGCGGTGGCAAGCTGTGCCTCGGCCAGCGATCCACCTCCACCTGCTGCCCGACCGACCCAGAAGATTAGTCCGGACATGACGAAGAACACCATGACCTGGCCGACGATACCGGAAAGATGAGTCGCAAGGATACCGCCGCCATTGCGCGGGGCGTCGATCATCAGGGTTCCGACTGCAGCTCCCAGCACGTACCCGAGTGCGAGCATAAGCATGGCCTCGCGGAAGCCGAAGCCGCCAGCCAGGAGCTGTCGCACCGACGCACGTGGTGCAAGAAAACCTTGCACCAGCCAGGTCACGAAAGTTCGGATCACTGTGTCAGAGCCTCGCTGCGAAAACCACTGTTCCGACCGCTAACATGAAGGCGAGGATGGAAAATGCAATGAATACGGGGGAGGTACGTTTTGACCCATGTGCTTCCGCGACCCCGGCCGAGAGGAACCAGACGAAGGCAACCGGACCCAGAATAAGCGGCGTGATCACGAACACGTCTTCCCGAAAGACCGGGAACGTGGCCGCGAGCCGACCCAGTCCCGACCCGATCAGTGCGCCCAGAACGCCGACGGGTGCGGCGACCAACGATGCCCAGAACACCGCTGTCCGGGTTTCCCGCCAAGTCGCCGTGCCGCCCAGGCTGCGTCCGACGATGCAGACAAGGCCCGAGAAGGCGTAGAGGGATGCCGTCCGTAGGACGAAGACGAGCATCAGCCACAACCCGATCTCGAGCGGTAGAAACGCCTGGGTCGCGCCTGACGGTGCGACCACCAGCGAAAGCGTCCGCGCCAGGAAGAAGATCACGTCCGAAAGCAGAACGAAGAAGAGCAGACGCGCTTCCGACGGACGTTCGTCCAAAAGCGCCCGCGTGCTCGCGCGCATGTTCTTCCAGGCTTCGAAAACGCGGTGCGACAGAGGGATGCCGCTGTCTTTTTCGGATACCTGATCCAGCCTGCGCGCGCGCGCCGAGTGCTTGTCGAGCAGCGCGGCCGCCGAATCGACTGTTTGCTCTGCATTCACGCCGTCGCCTCCCAAAGCCTGGCGACTCAAGGGATAATGAGATGTTAACGAAAAGCAACCTTTTGGCGATCATACCACCACCAAAACACCGTAGACGATGTACGCCAGAAGTGCAGGCGAGCAGACGACCGCGAAGACGAGCCATGACCGTGTGAACTGAAACGCCCCTGCGAAGGTCTGCGCGACCGCCCAAAGGATGAAGATGAAGGCGGCGCTGTCGAGAAGCACGAAGCCAAGACCAGCTGCCTCGGGTGCTAGGAACTTGAGCAGCGCCACCAGCGTCAGTACCGGGGCCGCGATGAAACAGCTCCAGAACAGGGCTACACGGCCTTCGTACCAGGTGCCAGCACCCTGAAAGAGCCGGGCAATCAAAGTTCCAAGTGCGGCGAAGATGTAGAGGCCGAGCGGCACGAAAAACAGCGTCGAGACCACGTGTCCGGTGAATACCTCGACGCGGTTGTCGGCAAAGGCGTCGTCGCCGAAGACCGACATGCTCTGCCGGATCAAAAGCAGGACCGACACAAACATCGCAATCGCGAGAAGCGTTCCCTCGGACGGGCGTGCCGCCAGAACCGTTTCGATCGACTGGCGTGGACTGACGAAGAAGCGTGTGGCGGCGGCCAGAAGACCGCCGCGCGCCTTGGTCTCGAACGTCATCTCAGGTGCGGCTGGCCATCCAGCGGGCAACCTCGTCCCGCATCAGGTCGCCCAGTTCTTCGTCCGCGATCTCCTCGATGGCCTCATCGGCGAAGGCCGCGATCAGCATTGCCTCGGCCTCGGCCTTTGGCACCCCGCGCGAGCGCAGATAGAACATGGCCGTCGGATCCAGCGCGCCGGTCGTGGAACCGTGCGAACAGGCCACATCGTCGGCATAGATCTCGAGTTCGGGCTTTGCCAGGAACTCGGCCCCTTCGTTGAGCAGCACCGATTGGCTGATCTGGTAGCCGTCGGTTTTCTGGGCGCTGTTGCGCACGAAGATCTTACCCTGAAAGACCGACTTCGCCTGGCCTGCCAGCACAGACTTGAACACCTGCCGGCTTTCACAGTGGGCCGCTGAATGCGTGACAAAGACCGTGTTGTCGATATGGCTCTTTGCCTGGGCAAGAACGGCGCCCGCCACATGACCCGATGCCTCCTCACCCACGAGATCAAAGACCACCTCGTTGCGTGTAAGATCGCCATCGGCGCTGAGCGTGAATGTCTTGAACTGGCTGCTCGCATGCAGGCGCGCGAAAATGTGCGATGCCGACGGTGTTCGCGTGCCAATTTGGAGCCGGATGTGATGGAACGCGCCGCCCTCTGCGACATCGACCTCCATGACGGCGTTCGAGCATGAGCCGCTTTCCAGAAGGGTTAGTTCTGCGCCGGCTTCGACCCGGATCAGGTGCCGCAAGATGCTCGCACCGTCACCGATCTGATCGGAGTGAAGATGTATGCGGCCAGCATTGCCATGGGCCTGGATCACCAGACCATCCGTTGCCGTGGCGGTGTTCAGGATTGCGAGCGGCCGCATGACCTTTTCCTGACCCGCGACTTCGAGTACGCCGAAGATCTCGCGTGCGATCGAGATGTCCTGCTTCACAACCTCGGCGAAGGTTGAAATCGCAACGCCGTCCGCAGCGCTTGGCGTCGCCAGATCAGCGCGCAGACGTCCGTTCACAAACCATGCATCCGGCCGCCCGCCGAACGCTTCCGAAGACATGGGCTGTCCCGCCGCGGCACCCGCCAGAGCGAGCGGCGCGCTCAGCTTCGATGGATCGGTGTACTTCCAATACTCGTCACGACGAACCGGAGCGCCCTGGTCCAGCAAGCGCGCCCGCGCCTTGGCCCGGACATCGTGTGCCCAGGCGGCTTCCTCCATCGGGACGGGCAGGGCAGACAGCATTGCCTCCGCTGCCAGCCTCTTCTGATCGGCCAGCGCGCTCATGCCACGTCCTTCAGGATATCGGCATAGCCCTCGGTCTCGACCTTCATGGCAAGATCCGGCCCGCCCGTCTCGACGATCCGTCCATTCGCGAGGATATGAACGACATCAGGCTTTATGTGATCGAGCAGGCGCTGGTAATGCGTGATCACGAGGAAACCGCGATCTTCGGCACGCAGCGCGTTCACGCCGTCCGCGACCAGCTTCATCGCATCGACATCCAACCCTGAGTCGGTCTCGTCTAGAATGCACATGGATGGTTCCAAGACCGCCATCTGCAGGATCTCGTTGCGTTTCTTCTCGCCGCCCGAGAACCCGACATTTACCGGACGCTTGAGCATATCCATGTCGATGTTGAGATCTTTTGCTTTCGACCGCACCAGTTTCAGAAAGTCGGGCGCCGAGATCTCGTCTTCGCCGCGCGCCTTGCGTTGAGAGTTCACCGCCGTGCGCAGGAAGGTCATGTTGCCTACCCCCGGGATCTCGACCGGGTATTGGAAGGCAAGAAAGAGCCCGCTCGCCGCGCGCTCTTCAGGATCGATATCTAAGACGTCTTCGCCATTCAGAGTTGCCGAGCCGCCCGTGACTTCGTAACCGTCACGCCCCGCCAACACGTAGGACAGTGTGCTCTTTCCCGATCCGTTGGGGCCCATTATGGCGTGCACCTTTCCGGCGGGTACTTCCAGTGTCAGCCCGTTGAGGATCTGCTTGTCCTCCTCCTCGAGCTTCACGGACAGGTTCTCGATCTTCAGCATCCGTCTCTCCTCCAACGCCCGTTTGCGCGGTCTCTTCCGCGTCGGGGGCTAACTCGCGCCGGAAGTCATCCGGCAAGTCTGCGCCTTCGCGGACCAGTTCCGCGACCCTCTCGAATTCTTCGGCCAACGCTTCCAGATCGTCCGGGAACGTGGCGGCCATGTGCTGTGCGAAGCTGCGGATCGTTACCTTGGCCAGCGCGATCCGGATCAGCGGGTCCCGGTCGATCTTGTCGATTTGCGCGCTCGCATCGCGCACTGCGCGGCTGATCTCGTCCGAGACCGTTCCACGATGGGTTTTTCCGCCGACAATTACTGCTTCGTCCGACATAATCCTGATCCTTTCTGGTTACCTGGGGGCGCCCGCCCCACGCGATGTCATCGGATCAAGATCTCGGTCACACTCCTTTCGATTCCGTTTATGGCAAATGCCGCGTTTAGCTATTTGTTCCTGTTCGAGACTTTCGCCGCGAGGCTGACGGCGATCATAGCGAAGGCCCCCATTGCCAGGCCGAACAGGGTGTTTATTGTCAGCGTGCCCGCGCTGAAGACGAACTCGCCGAGGAAGAACACGACGAAGGCGACGATGGCGCCATAGATCAGACGTTCACGCATCTTCATTGGATTGTCACCGCAGTGCCCGAGGCAGAGACCATCAGCATGTTGTTGATCACCTCATAGTCCAGATCCACGCCGACCACCGCGTTGGCACCCATCGACTCAGCCCTTTCCTGCATCTCGTCCAGAGCCGTCTTGCGCGCCTTTGCCAATTCCTCCTCGTAGGCGTTCGAGCGCCCACCAAGGATGTCGGTAATCCCTGCAAATACGTCCCGGATCACGTTCGCGCCCAGGATCGCCTCGCCCACGGCAATGCCGTGATAGGTCTGGATCGACTGACCTTCGATCGAGGGTGTCGTGGTGATGATCATCTAACGGCCTCAGAAAATCCCGAAGTACTTCAGCAGAAACAATCCTGACAGTGTGGCGACGAACACAATCGCCATCGAGAGCTTCAAGCTTCCGAACAGGAAGCCGTTCGGTTTTCTTCGAACGACGAACCAATATCCGACTGCGCCACCAATCGCGCCTGGAACCGAAGAGATGAGCGTTTCGACCACTTACCCGACGCTCCCCTCGAGGCTGATCGCCACCAGGCTCTGCGCTTCCATGGCGAACTCCATCGGCAGTTCCTGCAGGACTTCCTTGCAGAAGCCATTGACGATTAGGGCAACGGCGTCTTCCTCGCCGATGCCGCGCTGACGACAATAGAACAGCTGGTCGTCATCGACCTTCGACGTCGTCGCCTCGTGCTCGGACCGCGAGGTCATGTTCTTGACCTCGATGTAA
>JBCAXJ010000065.1:0-29666 GCA_038534135.1 Pseudomonadota bacterium
TCTGCACG
This sequence comes from Pseudomonadota bacterium, assembly GCA_038534135.1. Taxonomy (GTDB): domain Bacteria; phylum Pseudomonadota; class Alphaproteobacteria; order Rhodobacterales; family Rhodobacteraceae; genus Thermohalobaculum. The sequence goes on from JBCAXJ010000065.1 coordinate 9, forward strand.
CCGGAAAGCTCCTATGTGACCGGTACGGAGATCGAGATCAACGGCGGGCAGCACGTCTGACGCGCATGTTGGAACGGCACGCACTCAAGACGCTTCTGATTGCCGTGGGCGGGCGGGATCGCGCGGCTTTGAAGCAGGTCTGGCAGGATCGCGCGGCGGTGTTGATGGCGCTGGCCCTGAGAGTGACGGATCATCCGCCGTCGGCGCGCGAGGCTGTCGAACAGACCTTTGTCGATGTCTGGCAGGATTGCGTTGACGGGCAGGCCGAGCACTGGGATGCGCCGGATCTGGAGCTTGCTGCACGCTGCCGGATGAACGCGGTTGCTGCCCGGACCGGGGCCGGCGACCCGGCGCATGGCGACGAGACCGATTTCGAGATGACGGACCCGGTGTCGGCCGGAACGGGCTCGACGGAGTTGCTGGTTCTGCTGCAGGCACTCGGGCAGATGCACGAGATCTGCCGCGAAGCGATGGTCAGCGGATATTTCGATCCGGTGCCGGGTGATCGGTTGGCTGAGCGCCTGGGCCTCGATGCCGATCAGATGGATGCCGATTTGCGCCGATGCTACGCGGAGATCCATTCAACGACCGGCATGACCCCGCAAAGCAGCGACCGGGACGCCGATATCGCAGCGCTGGCGCAGGTTTTGGGCTTTGAGCCATCCGACACTGTGCCATCGGATGATGCGCTGCAAGCGGGATGGGAGACGCGGCTTGCACCGCTGCACGAACTGCTCGCGCCGATGCCCGTCGACGACGCGGTCTATGCAGCCGTCGAAGCGCGCATCGGCACGGAGCCCGTTGTGCCAACGGTCGTCGAGGCGCCTCGGAGCGCCGGGACCGGTCGCACCGTGATCTATGCCGCGATCGCCATCATCACCGCGATTGTGGTCTGCGTGGTGCTGATCGGCCTTGGCGAGGACGCTCCGGCGGGCACATTTGCCGATAAAGACGCGGACACCAAGGAGATGACGGATGATTGACCTCTACACCTGGACCACGCCGAACGGGCGCAAGGTCTCGATCCTGCTGGAAGAGCTTGGCGTTCCCTACACGGCGCACGGCATCAACATCGGACAGGACGAGCAGTTCCAGCCGCATTTCCTGGACATCGCGCCGAACAACAAGATCCCGGCGATCCATGATCAGGAGACGGGCGTGAAGATGATGGAGTCGGGCGCCATCATGCTCTATCTGGCCGAGAAGACCGGCAAGTTCCTGGGCGAGGGCACGGACCGGTTGAAGACGATCGAGTGGCTGATGTGGCAGATGGGTGGCTTGGGGCCGATGGCGGGTCAGACGCACCATTTCGTCAAGTTCAACAAGGGCACGTCCGAGTATGCCGAGAAGCGCTACCAGGGCGAGACGGAGCGGCTCTACAAGGTGCTGAACGAGCGCCTGACCGGGCGCGATTTCATCACCGGCGAGTACACCATCGCGGACATGGCCTGCTGGCCGTGGATCAGCCGGTTCGAGTGGCAGGAGATCGATCTGAACGCGTTCCCGGCGCTGAAGTCCTGGTATGTGCGGATCGCCGAGCGGCCTGGCACGGTCAGGGGCTATGACGTGCCGAAGGCGACGACGCCGATCCCGATGCCATAGGCAATTCTTTGGCCGATCGACCGGACTGCCGCGCGATTACGAGGTCGCGCGGCTGCTGAACCGTTTCGGCAGGTCGCCCAGGAACCGGCAGAACACGTAGAATGTCGGTGTCAGGAGCAGGCCGAACCCGGTCACGCCGAGCATTCCGAAGAACACGGTTGTGCCCAGCGCCTGGCGCATCTCGGACCCCGCACCCGTCGCGATCATCAGCGGCACGACGCCCAGGATGAACGCGAACGAGGTCATCAGGATCGGGCGCAGGCGCAGTTTGGCGGCCTCGATCGCCGCCTCGACCCGGGTGCGGCCTTGATCCTCGAGCTGTTTGGCGAACTCGACGATCAGGATCGCGTTCTTGGCCGCGAGCCCGACCAGCACCACCAGACCGATCTGCGTCAGGATGTTGTTGTCCATGCCGCGCCAGAGCACGCCGGAGATCGCGGAGAGCAGGCACATCGGTACGATCAGGATGACCGAGAGTGGCAGGATCCAGCTTTCGTACTGTGCGGCGAGCACCAGGAAGACGAAGGCGATGGCCATCAGGAAGACGTAGATCGCCGTGTTCCCGGCGCGCTTTTCCTGCAGGGCCAGTTCGGTCCATTCATAACTGAAACCGCCCGGCAACTGTGTCTCGGCCAAGCTCTCCAGCGTGGCGATCGCCTCGCCGGTCGAGACGCCGGGCAGGGTCGAGCCTTGAACCGCCGCCGCCGGGTAGAGGTTGTAGCGTGCGACGCGGTAGGGGCCGGTGACGTTTTCGAACGTCGCGACGGAACCCAGCGGCATCATACCCCCGCTTTCGGTTCGCGTTCGCAGGTTCTGGATATCGCGGACGTCGTCGCGGAACTCGCCATCCGCCTGGACGGTCACCTGATAGGTTCGCCCGAGGAAGTTGAACTCGTTCACGAAGGCCGAGCCGAGATAAACCTCGAGCGTCTCGAAGATCTGGTCCGGCGTGACGCCGAGCTGCTCCGCCTTTACGCGGTCGATATCGGCAAAGACCTTGGGGGTCGCGGTGTTGAAGAGCGTGAAGACCCGCGTGACCTGGCCGGACTGATTGGCGCTGCCCGCCAGTCCTTGCGCGGCGCCTTCGAGGGCCGTGAGGCCCCGGCCGCGCCGGTCCTGGACATAGAGCTTCCAGCCACCGCTGGTGCCCACCCCGCGAACAGGTGCAGGGGCGATGACGAAGACAAAGGCGTCCTTGATCTGGAAGAGCGCGCCCTGGACCTCTTGCAGGATCTGGTTCTGGGTCAGGCCGAGGCGTTCAAGCTCGTCGAAATCCTTGAAGGTGAAGAAAATCGCGCCGCCATTCGAAGCATTGGTGAAGGTCGCGCCGTCGAAGCCTGCAAAGCCCGCAGTGTGCGCTGTGCCCGGATGGTCGAGGATGATCCGCGTTGCTTCGCGCACCACCTGATCGGTGCGGTCGAGTGAGGCACCCGACGGAAGCTGCACCACGGTGATCAGATAGCCCTGGTTCTGTTCGGGGATGAACCCGGTCGGGGCCGCGCGGAACTGTTCGGCGGTCAGGTAGATCAGCCCGCCATAGCCGACGAGCACCAGCACCGTCACGCGCAGCATGCGGCGGACCAGCCCGGCATAGCCACCGGACAGGCGGTCGAAGCACCAGTTGAACCAATTGCCGAACAGGGTGAACGGCGTCAGCAACAGCGCCCAGGCACGTCCCAGGGCTGAGCGCGGCGCATCGCCGTTGACCTCGCTGAGGAGGGCGGCCCCCATCGCGGGCGATAGGGTCAGGGACACCAGCGTCGAGATCGCGGTCGCCACGGCGATCGTCAGTGCGAACTGGCGGAAGAACTGCCCGGTGATGCCCTCGAGGAAGGCCGCCGGGATGAAGACCGCCATCATCACGAGGCTGGTCGCGATCAGGGCGCCCGAGATTTCGTCCATGGTCTTGCGAGCGGCCTCGCGCGGCTTGAGGCCCTGGCGCAGATATCGCTCGATGTTCTCGACGACGACGATGGCGTCGTCGACGACAATCCCGATCGCCAGAACCAGCCCGAACAGCGTGAGGTTGTTGAGCGAGAACCCGAAGGACAGCATCACAGCGAACGTGCCGATCAGCGAGACCGGGATGGCCAGAATGGGAATGACCGACGCCCGCAGCGATTGCAGGAAGACGACGATCACGACGACCACCAGCAGCACCGCTTCAAACAGCGTGGCGTAGACGGCCTGGACGGACTCCGCGATGTATTCGGTCGGGTTGTAGATAACGTCATAGGCGACGCCTTCGGGGAAGGCCTGGGACATCTCGTCCATCGCAGTCAGCACCGCCTCGGCGGTATCCAGCGCGTTCGAACCGGGCTGCTGGAAGATCAGGATCGGCAGCGCCGTCTTGTCATCGAGATAGCCGATGGTGGAATAGTCCTGCGCGCCAAGCTCGACGCGGCCGATGTCGCGGACCCGGACCTGGCCGCTGGCCTCGTCGGTCTTGACGACGATGTTCTCGAATTGCGCGGGGTCGATCAGCCTGCCTTGTGTCTCGACGGCAAGCTCGTAGGCTGACTGGTTGGGCACCGGCTGGCGGTTCAGAACGCCCGAGGCGACCTGGACATTGTTGGCGCGCAAGGCCGCGACGACCTCGCCCGCTGTCATCCCGAAGCCTGAAACCCGCGTTGGATCGAGCCAGATCCGCATGGAATAAGAGCGTTCGGCGAAGAGCCGCGCCTGCCCGACGCCGTTGATCCGGGCCAACCGGTCGACGACCTGGGTCAGCGTGTAGTTAGAGACATAGAGCTGGTCGCGCGAGCCGTCATCCGAGAACATGTGGATGACCATCATCAGGTCGGGCGAGGATTTCTGCGTGTTCACGCCCAGCCTTCGAACCGGTTCGGGCAGGCGCGGTTCGGCAATCGCGACGCGGTTCTGCACGAGCACCTGTGCTTCGTCCAGATCGGTGCCAAGCTCGAAGACCACATTGATCGAGACGCGGCCATCACCCGTCGACTGGCTGACGATGTAGAGCATACCATCGACGCCGTTGATTTCCTGCTCGATCGGTGTCGCGACCGTATCGGCCACCGTTTCGGCGGAGGCTCCGGGATAGACGGCAGTGATGTTGATCGTTGGCGGTGCGATCTGCGGATACTGCGTCACTGGCAGAGCGAAATAGGCCGCAGCGCCCACCAGAGTGATGATCACCGAGATCACCGTGGCGAAGATCGGCCGGTCGATGAAGAAATGCGTCATGCGCATGGCGTGCGCTCCTTTGTCCGTCGGACCGGCTATTCAGGGAACGAGAGTTCGACCTCGGTCGGGATCACCTCTCCGCCCGGGCGTGCGCGCTGCACACCGGAGACGATCACGCGGTCATCCGGTTCAAGCCCGGATTTGACAACCCGAAAACCGCGATAGAGCGGGCCGGGCTCGATCACCCGGGCCTCGACCTTGCCCTCGCCGTCGACGACCATGACGATGCGGCGGGATTGATCCGCCAGAATGGCCTCGTCGGGCAGCAGCAGCGCGTCGTATTCACCCGATCCGACTAGGCGCAACCGCGCGAACAAGCCGGGCGTCAGCAGATCATCGGAGTTCTCGAAGATTGCACGGCCCCGGATCGTGCCGGTGCCGGCATCGAGTTCGCTGTCGACGAAGTTCATCTCTCCGGTATGCAGCCAGTCGCGTTCATCAATGAGCTTGGCTTGCACGCGGTTTGCCGAGTTGCGCGAGCTTGGCCGGGTTCCCGCCGCACTCAGGCGCGAGTATTTCAGGAAGTCGGCTTCCGATGCGGTGAAGACCAGATGGATCGGGTCGGTGACGATGATTGTCGCCAGGACGGTCTCGGAACTGACAACGAGATTGCCGACATCGGCCCGGCTGTCCGAAATGCGCCCCGAGAACGGCGCCTTCACCTGGGTGAATTCGAGGTTCAGCGCGGCCTCGCTGAGGGTCGCCTCGGCGATGGCGACCTGGGCTTCGGCCCTCAACTTGGCGGCGATGCGCGCATCCAGCGTGCTGCGGGCGACCGTGCGGTTGGTCACCAGTTGCTCTCCGCGTTCGAGTTCCGCTTCGGTCAGGGCCAGTTCGGCTTGCGCGGCCCTGAGTTCGGCATCAACGCGGGCATAGGTCGCTTCGAACGGGCGTGGGTCGACGACGAACAGAACGTCGCCCTTTTCGACGATCTGGCCGTCTTCGAAGCGGATTTCGTCAAGGTAGCCCGAGACGCGGGATCTGAGTTCGACCCGGTCGACGGCCTGGAAGCGTCCTGTGAATTCGTCCCAATCCACGATTCGTTCCGAGATCGGGCGCGCGACATCGACCGGCATCGGCCCTTGCTGCGCGAGTGCCGGTGTTGTGGCCGCAATTGCAAGTGCTGCGAATGTGGCGACGTGGTGCCTGGATTTCATGCACATGGCTTACTCATCGATTTTGCGGCGTTCCGGACAATTGTATCGGTCTCCCGGCCAAGCAACATTCTTTCGCGAACTTCCCGAGCTTGTGTCGTGAACGGAGATGCGTCTGTTGCGCGAAGACATCTGTTTGCCGTGCGATTGTCCACCGTTCCGGCGGCGTCTGGCCTTGACTGCCCGCATACCGCAAGCGTGAGAAACTTCAACCGCGATCTGATCACGATCTGGGTCGTCCGCCTTGTGTGCAGGCCGCGTGGATCGATACGGACCGGCGCGCCCGTTGTTTCACGCCCTGATGCAGGCGAACCGCGAAGGGCATCGCCCAATAGGCCATGATCGGCACCATCAGCGCTGTGAGAACGAGCGTGCGGAGCAGCAGCGAGAGATCGCCAAGCAACGGGTCCAAAAGGAGCAGAAGACCTGTGATCAGCGGATACGCGACGAGCCAGGTCAGGGCTGCGGTTTCGTGGCGGCCAAGGCGAACACGTGTCGCCTGGGCCCGCGTTTCGCATCGTGGGTCCGTCATTGTCCAACCCTCCGCAGCGGTTCACCAAACTCGATCACGTTCCCTTCCCGGTCCTGCACGAAAACAACGCGCCGCTCAAAGTTGGTGCCGTCCAGCGGATAGGTCTGGGCCGTGACGAAGCTTGCGACGCCGCGCTCGGCAAGTCGCGCAAGTGTCTGATCCACATCATTGGTTGCGAAGCAGAGATGCCCGAACCCCGTCCGGCCAAAGTGCTGGCTGAAGGTCGTCTCCGCGCGCAGACCCGTGCCGTTCGGGTCGGCTGCGACGATTTCGACAACCCGTGCCCCGTGCAGCGTCAAGTAGGCGAGTTGCTTGCCGTCAAGGGCAGGGACTTTCCAGGATGTCTCGAGCGTGAGGCCGAGGATTTCGGAGTACCAGGCGACAGCGGAGTCGAAGTCGGCGACATTGATCGACATGTGGTCATAGCCGGTCAGCCCGATCGGGTTTGCCGGTGCGGTGTTGGCAGTCTCGGCATGGGCGGTTTGCGACTGAGCGGCTGCGATGCCGGTGGTTGCTGCGACCGGACCGGCGGCGAGAAGCGCGCGGCGGGTCATTCGGTGGCGGGATGTTTCAAGGCTGTTTGAGTCAAGGCTGTGTGTTTTAAGGTTTTTCATGACGATGTCCTTCATGGGTTTCATGGCGCGTTGGTCGGGTCAGACGAGGTCCCAGGCGGACCAGTTCTGTTCGAGGTGGTCGATCGAGGTGGTGCCGGGAATGACGATGATGTTCGGCGCGCGGCGCAGCAGCCAGGCCAGTGCCTCGCGCGGGTCGAGCTTCGCGCCGCGCTGCATTGGATTGGCGCCAAGCGGTCCGTAGGGGATGAAGGCAATGCCGTGCTCGGCCGTGTAGTCGACCAGGGTCTCGTCACCGCTCTCCGCCATGTTGAACCGGTTCTGAACGCTGGCGATCGGCGCCACGGACAGAGCGCGGTCCAGGTCTTCACGGGTCACGTTCGACAGGCCGATGTGGCGGATCCGGCCATCGGACTGAGCTTCGGCAAGGGCTGCGACAGACGTCTCGATCGGCGTTTCGGGATCGATCCTGTGCAGTTGGAACAGATCGATCCGGTCCCGGCGCAGGTTGATCAGAGCCTTGTCGATCTGGCGGTGCAGGCCGTCGCGCGATCCGTCGACGGTGATGCGGTCGGGCGCGGGTTTGTCGACGCCGCCCTTGGTCGCGAGCACGACGTGCTGTTGGGCGAGGGCTTCGCCGACGATCTGGTCCGCCGTTTCAGGCCCGTAGGACCAGGCGCTGTCGAAGAACGAAACGCCCAGATCTGCGGCACGGCGCAGGAGCGCCAGCCCGCCGGTCCAGTCGTGATAGGGGCCGTAGTTTCTGGGCTGGCCGGTCAGGCGCATGGCGCCGTAGCCGAGCCGGTTGACGATCATGTCGTCGCCGAGGGCAAAGGTGCGGTTGGTCATCTTTCGTCTCCTTGGTCAGTGTGTGAGGCGGAAGATGCGCGTTCTGACCGACTCTCGGTAGACGACTGACGGGTGTATCTGTTATTTGTATTGCGTATGAGCAAGCCACTCGATCGCCTGACGCTTTTGGAGACGTTCACGCGGATCTCGGATCGGGGTTCGATCAGTGCCGCGGCACGAGATCTTGACCTGTCGCAGGCCTCGGCCAGCCGTCAGTTGCGCGAGTTGGAGACCCGCCTGGGCAGCCAGTTGATCCGCCGGACGACCCATTCACTGGCGCTGACGCCGGCCGGCCAAGCCGCATTGGCCGATGCGCGGGTCCTGATCTCCGGCTGGGAAGCGTTCGAGGAGCGGCACGCCGCGACGGATGGATCGATTCGTGGACCGCTGAAGATCGTGGCACCAGTTGCCCTCGGGCAGACGTTTCTGACGGACATTGCGGTCCGGTTTCAACTGGACCATCCAGGAGTGACGTTGGAGTGGGAGCTGGAGGACGAGCCCATCCGGTTCGCAGAGCGTGGATGCGATTGCTGGATCAAGGTCGGCGTTGTGCCGGATGACAGCCTGATCGTTCGGCGTCTGGGCCGGGTCGAGCGGCTGGTTGTGGCGTCGTCCGACCTTGCGGCGGCGCGCGGCGTGACGGCGCCTGGGCAACTCCAGGACCTGCCGTTTATTGCGCTGGCCCCCTATGAAGGCGGAAATCTGATGCTGAGTCACGCTGATGGATCGTCGGTTCGGGTACCACTGGATCCCGTGATGACGACCAACAATATCGTGTCGATCCTGGCGACGGTTCGGATGGGGGCGGGTGCGGCCATCATGCCGCGCTGGTTCGTGGCCGACGATCTGGCAAGCGGGAGATTGATCGACGTGTTGCCAAACTGGCGCGCTGCGGAGTTGGACATCAGTGTCGCGTTCCTGCCGAGCCCGCATCAACCAAGACGGCTGACGGCGTTCCTCGATGCGCTGGACAAAGGGATCAAACAGATCCCAGGCATAGCTTGAGAGAGCCACGAGGCTTCACACGGCATTGGCGCCGATCCGGGCGCCCGGTCAGAGCGTTGTTTGCTGGGCGAACTGTCGGTCTGCCTGAAACGGGATTTGCATGGCTTCCAGAGCCAGTGCGCCTGCACCGCGCGCCCAGAGCCCGTCGCCCCAACGGTGCGTTTCCAACTGCACGTCAGGGCGATCGGTCCTCAGCGCGTTCTCTCGTACGGATTGCTCGATACCGTCCATCAGCAGTCCCTGGAACTGCATCCGCGCACCGGTCAGGATGATCACGCCAGGGTCGAAGAGGTTCAGCAGATTGGCCACTCCCAGGCCGAGCATCCGACCGGCCCGGCGGAAGATTGCAGCAGGAACCGGATCCCCGGCGCGGGCACGATCCGCCAGGAGCGAGATTAGGGCGTGCGAATCTGTCGGTAGCGCATGACCGGTCAGAGCGGCGCCTGCTTCACGGACCAACGCGAAGTCGGCCACGTATGCTTCCAGGCAGCCGCGCTGGCCGCAGCGGCAGAGCGCACCGTCGATCTGCACCTTGGTATGGCCGAACTCCGCACCCAGCCCGCGCGCGCCGCGAAAGAGCTGACCGTCGATGACCACACCCAGTCCGACCCCGTGCTCGATCGTGACGACGAGGAAATCCCGGTGATATCGCCCGTTCCCGAACCAAAGCTCGGCCAGTGTTGCCAGGTTGGCATCATTGTCGATCGTGACAGGACAGCCGATCTCGCGTTGCAGCAGATCGCGGACGTTCAGCGGCGCCTCCCGCAGGATCGGGCTCCAACGGCAGACGCCGGTTTCGCGTTCAACGAAGCCTGGGATGCCGACGCCGAAACCCGCGATGTCGCCATGTGACAGACCCGATGCCGCAAGAACCTTGTCGAAACCGGCCATCAAGGTCCGGACCAGATCATCCGGGCTGACGGCGGGACTGCTCAGCGGCGCCTCGGCGTCAGCGACGACATCGCCCGTGAAGTTCAGGATCGCCACCGTGACCGAGTGCGTGTTCAGCTTGGCGCCTGCGACATGGCCTGCCGTGGGATTGAGCGTCAGTTGCTTTCGCGGCCGTCCGCGCCCGGGCGTGGTGACGGTCTTGCTCTCCAGGATCAGTCCTTGCGCCAGAAGATCTGTCACGACTGCCGTCACAGTCGCAGCGCTGAGACCCAAGGTTCCCGCCAGATCGACCCGCGCGACAGTGTCCCGGCGCCGGATCTCGTTGAGCACGCGGGCCGTGTTGCCTGCTCTCAGCGCCGCTGTGTCGCCCATGCCGCCCGGCGCGTTCAAAGGATGCCGCCATCCACGATGAAGTCCTGCGCGGTACAGGCCGACGACACGTCGGACGCCAGGAACAGCGCCATCTGGGCGACATCCCTGCCATCGAGTTCGCGTTTCAGGCATTGCTGCGAGACCATGCGGTCGATCGAAGCCTGATCTGGATACCAGAGCGTGCGCTGTTTCTCTGTCAGGATTGCGCCGGGCAAGATCGAGTTCACCCGGATGCCGTGCTCGCCGAGGTCCCTGGCCAGCGAGCGCGTCAGCCCGCGCACGGCGGATTTGCAGGCAGAATACACGGCGAGGTTGGGTACCATGATCTCGGGCGCGACGGAGCCGAAGTTGATGATCGATCCGCGGCCGCGCGGAGTCATGTACCGAGCCGCGCGTTGGCTGGCGAAGAACTGGTGGCGCAGGTTGACGTCGACCAGGCGTTGCCAGGCATCCGCGTCGACGTCCGCCAGATCGAGGCGTTGATCGTTTCCGGCATTGTTGATGAGAACATCGAGGCCGCCCATCGCTTCGGCCTCGTCTATCGCCGCAGCGAGCGCCCGGTCGTCGGTCACGTCGCAGTGGACGAAGCGTGCGCGTCCGCCGGTTGCGGTCGCAAGCTTTTCGCCTTCATCGACATTCAGATCGACGAACAAAACCTTCGCGCCTTGGTCCGCAAAGGCGAGGACGAGGTCGCTGCCGATGCCCGACGCGCCGCCCGATATGAGCACGGCGCGGTCCGCCAGATCGGCGTACCGGGCTGTCGTGCGCGCGTCTGTTTCAGCGGCTGGGGGCATTCAATTTCTCCTGACCTTGAATTAAACAAGGCAAATACGGATCGTCTCAGGTCGGATGCGTCGGTGTTTAGGGTAGATTCTCCGCTATCCCGCGTCAATAAATTTGACTCACGAATTAATTATGGCATAGTCCATGATCACACCCTGTGAGGGTTAAAAAACGATTCGCCGGGCTAAACCGGCATCATTCAAAGGGAGAAACCATGAAGGTCATCAAAGTCCTTGCAACTGCCGTGCTGGGTGCCGGCATTGCGGTCTCAGCGTCGGCTCAGACAGTCGGTGTGAGCTGGTCGAACTTTCAGGAAGAGCGCTGGAAGACGGACGAGGCGGCGATCAAGGGTGCGCTGGAGGCGGCAGGTGCCAGCTATATCTCGACCGACGCGCAGTCTTCCGCGTCCAAGCAGCTTTCGGACATCGAGAGCCTGATTGCGCAAGGTGCCGACGCGCTGATCGTGCTGGCGCAGGATTCCCAGGCGATCGGCCCGGCGATCCAGGCGGCGGCGGACGAAGGCATTCCGGTCGTCGGTTATGACCGCCTGATCGAGGACAGCCGTGCCTTCTATCTGACGTTCGACAACATCGAGGTTGGCCGGATGCAGGCGCGCGCCGTGTTCGACGCGATGCCCAAGGGCAATTATGTGATGATCAAGGGTTCCGCGACCGACCCGAACGCGGACTTCCTGCGGGGCGGTCAGCAGGAGATCCTGCAGGCAGCGATTGACGCAGGTGACGTCAAGATCGTGGGCGAGGCATATACCGATGGCTGGCTTCCGGCGAACGCTCAGCGCAATATGGAGCAGATCCTGACGGCGCAGGACAACAAGGTCGACGCGGTCGTGGCCTCGAACGATGGCACGGCAGGCGGTGTTGTTGCGGCCCTGACGGCACAGGGCATGGACGGTATTCCGGTATCCGGACAGGACGGTGATCACGCAGCGCTGAACCGGGTCGCCAAAGGGACGCAGACGGTCAGTGTCTGGAAGGACGCGCGCGAACTTGGCAGGGCCGCGGGTGAGATTGCCGTGGCGCTGGCAGGCGGTGCGAAGCTCGCCGACGTGAAGGGTTCGGCGGCCTGGACCTCGCCGGGCGGGACGGCTCTGCAAGCCTTGTTCCTGGCACCGCTGCCGGTGACCAAGGACAACCTGACCGACGTCGTCGACGCGGGTTGGATCGCCAAGGACAAGCTGTGCCAAGGGGTCAGCAACGGCCCGGCACCCTGCAACTGATCCAGTCACCCTGAATTGGCGGGCGTCCTTTCGGATTGCCCGCCAGAGGTATCAGCATGACCGCAGCTACCGACACCGCCGGCTTACCGCCGACGCGGCGCAGCCTGATCCAGACGCTTGAACTGGACACGCGCCTTTTGGGCATGATCGGCGCCTTTCTTGTGCTCTGCATCATCTTCGACATCGTCACCGATGGACGATATCTGACGCCCAGGAACGTCTTCAACCTGACGATCCAGACAGTCTCGGTCGCGATCATGGCCACCGGCATGGTGTTCATCATAGTGTGCCGTCACATCGACCTGTCGGTCGGGGCGCTGCTCGCGACCTGTTCGGCGTCTATGGCGATGATACAGACCGATGTCTTGCCAAATGCGCTGGGCCTGGGTCTGGGCCATCCGTCGATCTGGATCATCACGATCTTGGCCGGGCTGATCGTCGGCGCGCTGATCGGCGCGTTTCACGGCTGGCTGGTCGGGTACCTGACGATCCCGGCCTTTATCGTCACGCTGGGCGGGCTGCTGATCTGGCGCAATGTCGGCTGGTATCTGACGGATGGTCAGACTATCGGCCCGCTGGACGAGACCTTCCGAATGCTGGGCGGCACCAATGGCACGCTGGGTGTTCAGGCATCGTGGATCGTTGGATTGCTGGCGGCAGGGTTCGCGGTCTTTGCGATCATAAGCGGGCGGCGGCGCAAGAGCGCGCATGGCTTCGCGGTGAAACCGGTCTGGGCCGAGGCTCTGATGATCGCGGTGGCTGTCAGCGCCATCCTGGGCTTCGTGGCGATCCTGAACGCCTACGAGGTTCCGACACGCCGCCTGGCACGCATGTTCGAGGCCCGTGGCGAGGTGATGCCCGAGGGCTATACCGAAGGCTACGGCATCCCCATCTCGGTCCTGGTGCTGATTGTCGTAGCCATCGGGATGACCGTCATTGCACGCAATACGCGGTTCGGGCGCTACATTTTCGCCACGGGGGGCAATCCGGACGCGGCCGAACTTTCAGGCATCAACACCCGGATGCTGACGGTTAAGATCTTTGCGCTGATGGGCGCGCTCTGTGCCCTTTCGGCGGTGGTTGCCTCGGCCCGGTTGGCCAACCACGGCAACGATATCGGCACGCTGGATGAGTTGCGGGTGATCGCAGCGGCGGTGATCGGGGGCACTGCGTTGTCCGGTGGCGTCGGAACCACCTACGGCGCGATCCTGGGCGCGCTCGTCATGCAATCCTTGCAGTCCGGCATGGCAATGGTCGGCGTCGATGCTCCGCTACAAAATATCGTCGTTGGCGCTGTGCTGGTCGCCGCCGTGCTGATCGATATCATCTACCGCCGCCGCGCGAGGGACACGTCATGACGACGCCATTGGTGGAAATGCGCGACATCTCGATCTCGTTTGGTGGGATCCGGGCCGTCGATCATGTCTCGGTCGATCTTCATCCGGGTGAGGTCGTCGGCCTGCTGGGTCATAACGGGGCCGGCAAATCGACGCTGATCAAGGTGCTGTCTGGGGCGTATCGGGCGGATTCCGGTGAAATCCTGGTCGAAGGTCAGAAGGTCAGGATCGAGAACCCGCGTGACGCACGGGCGCAGAACATCGAGACGATCTACCAGACGCTGGCACTGGCGGACAATCTGGACGCGGCGTCCAACCTGTTCCTCGGGCGCGAGCTGACGACCGGCCTCGGCCTGATCGACGAAGACCGGATGGAGGCCGAGACCCGCAAGATCATGGGACGGCTGAACCCGAACTTCCAGAAGTTCAATGCGCCGGTGCGGGCTCTGTCGGGCGGTCAACGCCAGTCGGTGGCGATCGCGCGGGCGGTCTATTTCAATGCGCGCATCCTGATCATGGACGAGCCGACGGCGGCTTTGGGTCCGCAGGAAACGCAGATGGTCGCCGAGTTGATCGGCGAGTTGAAGAAACAGGGCCTGGGGATTTTTCTGATCAGTCACGACATTCACGACGTCATGGCGCTGTGCGACCGGATCTCGGTCATGAAAAACGGTAAGCTGGTCGGCACCGAGCGGGTCGAGGATGTCACCGATGACGAGATCCTGGCGATGATCATCCTCGGGAAGCGGCCGGAACGAGCATGAAGGCCGAGCTTCTGGTCGATGCGCAGTGCACGCTGGCCGAGGGGATCCAGTGGCGGATTGACCAGCAGCGGCTCTGGTGGACCGATATTCACGGCTGTGCCTTGTGGTCCTGCGACGGCGAGGGTGGATCGGTCGAACGCCGTCAGACACCGGAACGTCTGGGGTCGTTCGCGTTCGATCCAGCAGGGCATCTGCTTTGCGCATTCGAGAGTGGCCTGTTCCGCTGGGATCTGGAAGGCGACCGGCTGGATCGTCTGACCGATTTCGAGCCCACGCACCCGACCAGCCGGATGAACGACGGGCGCTGCGACCGTCAGGGCCGGTTCGTTGCGGGCGGGATCGATGAAGATGGTCTGAAGCCGACCTCTTCGGTCATGCGCTATGGTGCGGGCCGGGCCGAGACGATCCTGACCGGGATTGGCTGCACCAACTCGATCTGTTTCTCACCCGATGGTCAGTGGATGTATTTCGCTGATACGCCGACGGGGCAGATCCGGCGCTATGAATATGAGCCTGTGGCTGCGCGGCTCGGCGGATTTGACGTTTTCTTTGACAGTCCGGACGTTGGCGGATTCCCGGATGGTTCCTGCGTCGACAGCGATGGGGCGGTGTGGAATGCCCGGTTCAACGGTGGTTGCGTTCAGCAGATCCTTCCGGACGGGTCGGTGGGCATGCGGATTTCGGTCGACGCGCCGCAGGTCACCTGCGCCTGCTTTGGCGGCGAAAGGCTTGACCGGATGTTCATCACCACGGCGCGTGAGAACATGAGCGCGCAGGACATCGCTGCACATCCGCATTCCGGCGGGATCTATGTTGTGGAGCCGGGCGCTGTGGGGCTGCCGGAAGACCGCTTCGCCGATCGGTTGTTCCCTGGATGACGCGCGGGGCCACTCTTGTCTTTGCGGCGCTGTTCGCCAGCGCGGCTGGGGCAGAACCGCTTTTCGTCGAGCACGGTGCCTCACAAGGTATAGACCACCAGTACACCGGTGGGTGGGAGCACTTTGTCGGCGGTGGTGTTGCCGTGTTCGACTGTGATGGAGATCTGCTGCCAGAGATCTTCGCGGCGGGCGGAAGCGCACCGGCGACGTTGCTCCGTAATCGAACGCGGGCCGAGGGGTTTGTCTTCCGCCGAAACACGCCGTCAGAGCTTGCCTTGGCCGGAGTGACAGGCGCTTACCCGATCGACATCGACTCGGATGGACAGATTGATTTGGCCGTTCTGCGGGTCGGGCCGAACGTGTTGATGCGCGGACTGCCAGAGTGCCGGTTCGAGCCGTTTGATATCGGCTTTGAAAGCGCCGACCGCTGGACAACGGCATTCTCGGCAACCTGGGAGGGTGGGAACCGGCTGCCCACGATGGCGTTCGGTAACTACGTGGATCGGTCCGATCCGACGGGTCCCTTTGAAGCGTGCGACAGCAATCTGCTGTATCGACCTGGAGGGCCAACCTACCGGTCGCCGGAACTGCTCGAGCCAGGCTATTGTGCTCTGTCGATGTTGTTCAGCGACTGGGCGCGGCGCGGTGTCGCCGATCTTCGGGTATCGAACGATCGTCACTACTATGTCCGCGACGGGTCCGAGCAGCTTTGGAACATGTCGGGCGCGCCGCGCGTTTACTCGATCGAAGATGGATGGCGGCGTACCGCGATCTGGGGCATGGGCATTGCGAGCCGGGACATCAGCGGCGATGGCAGGCCCGAGGTCTTTCTGACGAGCATGGGCGATCAGAAGCTCCACAGCCTGAGCGATGACGCTGATCAGCCGACCTATCAAGACGCACCGTTCGCGAGAGGGATCACCGTGCATCGACCCTATACAGGGGGTGACGGAAGGCCGTCGACCGGCTGGCACGCGGAGTTTGGCGACGTCGACAATGATGGCCTGGACGATCTGTTCATCGCGAAGGGCAATGTCGAGGCGATGCCCGGCAGTGCGATGGACGATCCGAACAACTTGTTGATGCAGCGCGGCGATGGCGTCTTCGTCGAGCACGGGGATCGCGCGAGGGTCGCGTCTGTCGCCCGCGCCCGCGGAGCGGCGCTTGCCGATCTTGATCTCGATGGCCGGTTGGATCTGGTCGTTGTGAACCGGAACGCGCCGCTCGAGATTTATCGGAATGAAACGCCTGACGTTGGCCACTGGCTATTGTTGAGGCCCGAGCAACCGGCCCCGAACGTCGATGCTGTCGGCGCGTGGGTTGAAGTTCGAACCGGAGATCGCGTGCAGTCGCGCGAGATTACGATCGGTGGCGGGCATGCCGGGGGAACGTCCGGTTTCCAGCATTTCGGACTTGGTCGTTCGAAGGGCGCCGAGGTGAGAGTCATCTGGCCCGATGGTGCGGCATCAGCGTGGGTATCTGTCACGGCGGGAGCGCGGCTGCGCCTGAAGCGCACCGGCACTGACATGCTATCGATCGGTGAAACCATCCTTGAGTAGGGGCATCGGAAGCCCGCTTGGCACCGTCTTCGGGACGCCGAGCCTGCCTTTGACGCCACTCAGATCGGTCAATGCCTCGAGAAACGCGACGAGTTGGTCGACGTCCCGGTCCGACAGTTCGGTTGCCGTCAGTTCATTGGCGTCGGCGATGGGTTGCGTCTCGGCCTTGGAGTGAAGGATCTCGAAATCCGTCGCACCGGACAGGATCGGCAGAACAACGTGCGTCAGATCGTAGGCGGATAGTGCCGCCAGCGGATCGAGGTGGTGGCGAATGACGGATCGCAGGTCCGGGTAGGCGCCTGCATGTCCGTAGGGTGCCGTCAAAGTGACGTTGCGCAAACTCGGCGTTCTGAATTTGTAGGCGTCGTCTGGCTGTCCCGTCACGCGCATCCGTCCGATGTCGCGTGCATGGGTTTCGAACCGTTCGGATTTGCCCGGTCCGATCTGTGGCATGGCGATTGCGTGGAAACCGTGATCGGTTTGAAAGCGTCCGGAATGGCAGTCGCTGCATCCGGCTTTGCCGTAGAACAGGTCCATCCCGGCGGTGGCTTCGGGCAGCATCTCTTCGCCGGAACAGATGTAGTCGTCGAACGGGCTGCGATCCGCCCGCCATTCATGGGCCATGAAGGCCGCCAGTGCCAAGGCGATCCGGTCATAGGTGATCGGCGCGTCACCGCCGCTCGCTTGTGTGAATTGCGCACGGTATGCCGGGATCATCGCGACCCGGTCTGCAAGGCGTTCATGCGCACCGCCCGGCGCCTGGATTAGACCCCGGCGGACCGCTTGGGAGATCGCGTTCTCGGAATAGTGGCCAGCCATCTCGTCCGCCGAGATCACCGGAAACTTCGTAAGCGCCGCAAGAAGGGAAAGACGGCTCGTGTCCGGGATGTTCCCGAGCGGTGTTCGGATCAGTCCGCCCCCCAGCCGCTCGACCCGGCCATCATGGAACAGGACCGAAAACTCACCGTAGCCGAGATTGAAGAGGCTTTGCGCGTTCCGCGGAATCCGCTGCTCTGGCATGTTCTGGGGGTCGGCGCGGCGGTCGGGCCCAAGTCCGATGCCACCATCGCCGAGCGACAAAGCGACCCCGTCCGAGGTGCCAAAAGCGGGATGATGACAGGTCGCGCAGGCAACCGTTTTGTTGCCGCTGAGGATCGGGTCGTAGAACAGATCGCGCCCAAGCCGAACCAGCGGAAGGTTGTCCTGTAGCTTGCTGAAGAGCGGGTCGGGAGAACAGTCGAGAGAGCTTGCCGGGGCACCGGCGCTGGCTTGCCCCACAAGCGATCCAGCAACAACGATGGCGATCAGGGCGCGTTTCACGTGTTCATCCAAGGCCCGCATTCATTGCAGAACGCTATTTCAGGATCAGGCGGGATGAAAGCCCGGAGCGGCGTGCCGGGGCAGGGTTATTCGGCCTTGTCTCGATAAGGTGCGCCAACGCCGTAGGGTATGTTCAGGCCACCATAGCGCCGGACGCGCACGTTGCATTGTTCAGCATGGCCGACGAAGCCCTCCAGCACGCAAAGCCGCGAGCCGTACTCGCCCACCAGGGTCGCGGCCTCGTCGGTGACGACGCGCTGATAGCTGTGCGTCTTGAGGTACTTGCCGACCCAGAGACCCCCGGTGTAGCGCCCGGCCTTTTTGGTCGGCAGAGTATGGTTGGTGCCGATGACCTTGTCGCCGTTCGCCACGTTTGTGCGAGGCCCAAGGAAAAGTGCGCCATAGGAATGCATGTGCTCGTGGAACCAGTCGTCGCGGTCGGTCATGACCTGCACGTGTTCCGAGGCGATGTCGTTGGCGACGTCCAGCATCTCGTCATAGGTGTCGCAGACGATCACTTCGCCGTAGTCGTTCCAGCTTGTGCGCGCTGTCTCGGCGGTGGGCAGAATCTCGAGTATGCGATCGATCTCGACGAGCGTCGCGCGGGCGAGCTTCTCGGAGTTGGTCAACAGAACGCAGGGGCTGTTGTAGCCGTGCTCGGCCTGGCCCAGCAGATCGGTGGCGCACATCTCGGCATCTGCTGCGGTCTCGTCGGCGATGACCATGGTCTCGGTCGGGCCTGCGAACAGATCAATGCCGACGCGGCCATACAACTGGCGTTTGGCCTCGGCCACAAAGGCGTTGCCCGGGCCGATCAGCATGTCCACCGGCGCGATGGTTTCGGTGCCCAGGGCCATGGCGCCGACCGCTTGGATGCCGCCGAGCACGTAGATCTCATGGGCGCCGCCCATCTTGATCGCGGCGATCACGCCGGGGTTCGGTTCACCCTTGAAGGGCGGCGTCGCGGCGATGATCCGGGGCACTCCGGCAACCTTCGCGGTCGCGACCGACATATGGGCCGAGGCGACCATCGGAAACTTGCCGCCCGGCACGTAGCAGCCGGCGGACTGCACCGGGATGTGGCGGTGGCCAAGGATGACGCCCGGCAGGGTTTCGACCTCGATATCCAGCATCGAGTCGCGCTGGGCCTGGGCGAAATTCACGACCTGATCGTGGGCGAACGTGATATCCGCCATCTCGCGCGCTGAAACCTTCGAGATGATCGCCTCGATCTCGCCTTCGCTCAGACGGAATGCGGGAGGTGCATAGCGGTCGAACTTTTCGCTGAGTTCCCGCACCGCCGCATCGCCGCGTGCCTCGATATCCTTGAGCGTGGCCTCGACGACCGACCGGGTCTTGGCATCGTCCTCGGCGCGTTCGTCGGCGGGTTTGCTTTCCTTCAGGTATTGGATCGTCATGGCTACACTCTTCGTCCGTAGATGTCGCGGATCAGGCCGGTTGCGCCCGCGCGGATACCATCGCCGGGACGACGACGCCACTGATTAACCGGCGTGCGGTGGTCGTTCAGCCAGGGATGAACACATGGCCGGCGGCGAGTTTGCGCGCCGTGCGGGTGAGGCCTGCCGAAGCGACATGAAATCCGTCCGCGTCGTTCGAGAAATCGATGACAACATCGAGCAGGCCGCTCGGGTGCTCGATCTTCAGCGCTGCGGGTGCGGCGTTGGTGCGGTCCCAAAGGCCGTCCGCGATCGAACCCGGTGCAAGGGCGCAGGCAGCGATGCATTGGGCGCCGGTGACGGCCAGGGTCGGGTGGGTTTGCCACGGCATGAAATAGCGCGCGGCGAACGAGCCCGCGTCCTGCGCGCGGGCGAGCAGGGCGAATTTCGGCGTCACGGAGTTCGCGACATCGCCCATGCCCATGGCCGCTCCCGCCTTCAGGCGCAGCGCCTCCATCCGGGCAAAGAAACCGGTGTCTGCATCGAGCTCTTCGCGGGTCTCATGCCCGGTCAATCCGAAGGCATCGGCGCGCGCCATGACCACGGGCATGGCGACGTCCATGCAGGTGACGTCGATCCCGTCGATCTCATCGCGCAGGTTGCCGGTCGGCAATAGGTGCCCGGTCGCCCCGCCTGCAACCTTTCGGAAGTTCAACTGGACGGGTGCTGCCGTGCCCGGCACGCCGTCGATTGCAGTGTCGCCCTGGTATTCGACCATACCGCCCGGGGTCTGCACGACCGACACAACCTCGGCCCCTGTGTTAACGGCGCGGATGCGGATCTCGGTGGTCTCATTGCCCGGTTCGATCATGCCCATCTCAATCGCGGCAGGACCGATGGCCGTCAGCATGTTGCCGCAGGTGGGTTTGTAGTCGACCAGCCGGTCCTCGACGCTGACCTGAGCGAAGAAGTAATCGATGTCGGCCCAATCGTCATCGGACGGTGAGAGCATCGCAACCTTGGTTGTGACGGCCGCGCCCCCGCCGATGCCGTCGATGTTGAGCGGATGGCCCGATCCGACCGCCTTGATCAGGATCGCGGCCAGATCGTCCGGGTCCTCGGGCAAGTAAGAGCGATCGAAGAACGGGCCCCGCGAGGTGCCGCCGCGCATGAACAGGAAGGGAATGGCGGTTTGCGGCATGGGTCAGTCCTGCTCTTGGGTTCGGGGGCCATCCGAAGCGAGGTGCGAAGCCTCCATCGGTTCGAGGTTCGCAACGACGGTCGTGCGTGCCCGTTGCGCGCGCACGTGGCCGCGCGCAGCGACACGTTTCAGGTGAACGGCCATGGCAGCGTGACATAGGATTGCAACAGCCCCGGCGGGAAGTCGCGGTTCAGCACCCAGGCCATCATGCACATGAAAGCGATGCCGGCTGCCGACAAGAGCAGCGTGCGCGGCCAGCTTTCCCCTGCGCGGAACCGGAAGAACGCGACCAGGAACATCGCCAGCGCCAGAATGAACCCGATCAGCGAGGTGATCAGCAGCAGGCCCGCGAACCAGGCCAGCGTCGACCAGAGGCCGTTCGGGGCCTTGGCGTCATCGCCGTCGACCTCCTTGTCGGCGAACATCGTGTCGGTCTCTTCCCGGTTCATCATCTGGATGAGCAGCAGCACCAGGGCGACGATGGTCACGCCGCCGACGAACATCGGGAACACCTTGTCGGCGTGCTGGCTGGCTGGGATCATCCATGCATCGGCGAAGGCGATCAGAACGTAGGCCAGGATCACTCCGGCAAAGACCATTGGTGCGCGCTTCGAACCGGACTTCACGTCGCCTTCGGCCATGATGTTCTTGGCCTGGCGCAACCCGACGACGACCGAGATGACGGTGATGATGATCAGGATGATCACGATCGGCGAGAAGATGAACTCCAACCCCTCGGCCATGCCTTTCTTGAAGCGGAAGGTGGCGATCTGGACGGCCTGGTTGGCGAAGGTCTCGGCGGGGTCTGCCAGCACGAATCCGATCAGGAAGGCGGGACGCGACCAGTCAAAGCGGCGCAGCATGATGCCGATCAGGCCGATGGCGAAGAGTGCCACCAGATCCATCAGGTTCTGCCCGGACTGGAACGCGGCGAAGCTGATCAGCATGAACAGGAAGGGTGCGAGCAGCGTGAAGCGGATCGTGGTCAACTTGGCAATGCCGCCGGAGGCCGCGATGCAGAGCAGGGTGCCGACAACGTTGGCCAGCGCCAACAACCAGACGATGGAATAGGTGATGTCGAGATTGTCGCGCAGCATGGCCGGGCCGACCTCGATATCGCCAGAGCCCAGCAGCGCGATGGCGCCGATGAAGATCGCCATGGAGCCCGATCCCGGGATGCCGAACAGCAGGGTCGGGACGAGGCCGCCACCTTCCTTGGCGTTGTTCGAGCTCTCCGGCCCGATGACCCCGCGCACTTCGCCCTGGCCGAACTTCTCGCGGTCCTTGGTGGACTGTACGGTGTGTCCATAGGCGATCCAGTCGACCACCGAGCCGCCCAGGCCCGGGATCACGCCGACGGCGACGCCGATGATGGAACAGCGCATCGAGAGCCAAATGTTGGCGAACCAGTCGCGGACGCCGGTCATCCAGCCCGCACCCAGAGTGGCAGTTTTCGAGATCGACTTGTCCTGGCGCAGCAGGCCGACAATCTCGGGGATTGCGAAGATGCCGAGGCCGACGATGACCAGCTTCAGGCCATCGATCAGGTAGGGCATGTCGTAGGTCGACATCCGCAGCGCACCGGCCGAGTCGCCCTCGCCGATGGTGCCGATCATCATGCCGAGGCCTGCGGCGGCCAATCCCTTCAGCGGGACGCGGCCCGCCAGGATTGCCACCATCGACAGGCCGAAGATCGTGATCATCAGCATCTCTGGCGTGCGGAACTCGAGCACGATGGGCCTTGCCACGAGGATGAACACGGTCAGGAACGTCGCGCCGACCAGCCCGCCGAACAGGGACGAGGCGAAGGCTGCGGAAAGCGCACGAGCAGCCTCGCCGTTCTTGGCCATGGGGAAGCCATCCAACACCGTCGCTTGTGAGGCAGACGATCCCGGAATGCCCATCAGGACCGAGGCGAAGGTGTCCGATGTCGGCACCACCGCGACCATGCCGATCATCAGGGCCAGGCCCAGAACCGGATCCATGCCGAACATGAAGGGGAGCAGAAGCGAGAGACCGGCGATGCCACCGAGGCCCGGGAACACGCCAACCGCGAGGCCCATGACCACGCCGAGCACGAGGTATCCCAAGACTACAGGCTGAAGGATCAGGCCGAACGCATCGCCGAGCGCAGGCAGTGCTGTTGCGATGACTTCCATGATCGTCCCCCTTGGTCTTGTTTTGTTGGGCGCGCCCCCGGTGAAGGGGATGCGCCTGTCGTCAGATCCTCAGGACAGGATCAGTCCAGCGAGACGCCGTAGTCATCCGCCAGCCAGGTCTTGACGAAGGCCTTGGCCGAGTCGTTCACGGTGATTGCCTGCGCCTTCGCGCCCGCCGCACCGGAACCCGTGTACATCGGGTACTTGCCCAGACGCTTGGCCGAGATCTCGGCGAAATCCGGGCGGGCCTGGACCTTGGCGAAGGCAGCGGCAAAGGCGTCGACGATCTCCTTGTCGGTGCCCTTCGGAAGGAAGGCCATCTTCTGAGCCGGGAAGCCTGCGACGAAGAACGCCTTCCAGGCTTCCCATGCCTCGCCCGAGGTCTCGCAGCCGTCGGTCGCTTCACAGACTTCCTTGAAGGTCGGCATGTCCGGGAAGGTCGGATCACGGACGATGTTGCCGTCTGCATCCAGCGCGCCCCAGGTCATCATCGGCACCGCGGTGCCTGACTCGACCAGTGCTGCCGAGCCTTTGAGAAAGCCCGAGGAGGTCTGGTAGTCGATGTTGGCTTCACCGCGCTCGAACATCAGGCGGCCATCGCCGCGGCCCTTGATGCCGAAGACCGGCTCGACATTCATGCCCAGCATTTTCCAGGCGAGCAGCGGCACCAGATCCAGACGGGTGGCACCTTGCGAGCCGTAGATGAAGTCCTCGCCCTTCAGGTTGTTGGCCGAGCCATCGAACTTCGCGCCCATGTCCGGATCGAGGTAGGCCACGCCACCGGTGCCCGAGGCCATGACGACCTCCCAGTCATTGTACTCATAGCGCACGCGCGGGTCGCCCAGCAGATAGGGGAACTGTGTCGAGCCCGAGGAGCCGAACAGCACGGTGCCGTCCCCGTTCGACTGCTTCTGGAACCAGTTGGCTCCCTTGGTCGAGCCCGCGCCCGGCATGAACTTGACGACCACCGTCGGATTGCCCGGCAGGGCCTCGGACAACAGTGGTGCGAAGAAGTTCGCCCATTTGGCCGAGCCGCCCTTTTCCGAGAACGGAATGGTCCACTCGACCGTCTCGCCGCTGAGGTCGAGCGCTGCGGCAGGCACTGCAATAAGGGCCGTGGCGGCTGCAAGGCCGGCGATCGCGCGGCGGGTCACTTTCAGGAAATCGGTCATTTCATCCTCCCGATCGTTTCATAGACGGGAGGCACGG
This sequence comes from Pseudomonadota bacterium, assembly GCA_038534135.1. Classification (GTDB taxonomy): domain Bacteria; phylum Pseudomonadota; class Alphaproteobacteria; order Rhodobacterales; family Rhodobacteraceae; genus Thermohalobaculum. The sequence continues at coordinate 24,034 of JBCAXJ010000065.1, forward strand.
GCCGGCTGGCCGCGCAGAAGTCCTCCCCATGAATGTCGCCCGGAGTGATTGATTCCTCCGGTTGATCTTTCGTTCTTGCGGCACGAAGCTTGCGCGAACCTTGCAGGCACGGAAATTTTCAACTCCATGCGGATTGCGCTTATCGAGGACAACATCGACCTGGCCCGGGGGATCATTCACTCGCTGGGCGATGCGGGCCATGCGGTGGATCACCTGGCGGACGGCACCGATGCAGCGGTATTTCTGTCCCGCGAAGGGGCCGACATCATCGTTCTGGACATCAATTTGCCGGGTCAGAGCGGTTTGGACATTCTGCGAGGATTGCGGGCGCGGGGCGATGCGACGCCGGTGCTGTTGCTGACGGCGCGGGCGGATACCGGCGATCGTGTGGCCGGGCTCGACGCTGGCGCAGACGATTATCTGGTGAAGCCGTTCGCGATGGAGGAGTTGATGGCGCGCCTGCGGGCGCTTGGGCGGCGACGCGGCGGCGGGAGTGCTGTCACCGACCAGATCGGACCGCTGATGTATCACCGTACCGATCGCTTGTTCAGCGTCGCCGGAGAGCCCCTGGATCTGCCGCGGCGTGAGCTATCGGCGATGGAATGCCTGTTGGAGCGCCGTGGGCGGCTGACCCCGAAGTCGGCATTGCTGGATTACCTGTACGGCGTCGGCACGGATATCGAGGACAGCGCTGTCGAGGTGCACATCTCGCGTTTGCGCAAACGTCTGCGGGCGTATGGGATCGAGATCAAGACGGCGCGCGGTCTGGGTTACATGCTGGTCGACCCGGAATGAGGTTCGGGCGGTCGCTGAGGCTGCGCCTGATGGTGCTGATCCTGACACCGCTGGTTCTGATCTCGGGGGTCCTGGGGTACTGGCGTTATGCGACGGCTCTGGTGACCGCCGAGGACCTGTTCGATCGTTCCTTGCTGGCGGCGACGCTGGCGGTCTCGCGCGATGTGTCGGTATCTGGCGGCGATGCGCTGTCGATCACGACCCGCGATTTGATCGCGCGGGCCGCTGGAGGACGGGTATTCTACCATGTGGCTGGACCGGACCGGGCCTATGTCACGGGGTATGCTTATCCGCCCGTTCCGCCGGTGGGGTTGTCCGAAGCCGAGAACGCACCGCAACTCTACGACTCGCTCTACCACGGGGCACCAGTCCGCGCGCTGCGCCTGGTCGAGCGATCCGTTGCCGGACCGTTTCTGGGTTTGGCGACGGTTACGGTCTGGCAGCGGCAGGACGAGCGGCGCGCTTTCGCTCGGTCGTTGGCGGCGCGGTCGGCGATGCTGCTGGGTATCCTGATCCTGACGGTCGGGCTGGTAATCTGGTTCGGCGTCAATCGCGGGCTTCGTCCGCTGCTGGATCTGGAGAATGCAATCGCGATCCGGTCTTCGGACGATCTGAGTCACATCCGGCGCCAGGTTCCGAGCGAAGTGAAAGGGATTGTCTCGACGTTGAACGCGCTGTTTGGCCAGGTGCGTGACGCAATGCAGGCCCGCGATGTCTTCATTTCGAACGCGGCGCACCAATTGCGCAATCCTGTCGCCGGCATGCTGGCCTTGGCCGAGGCGACCGAGTCGGCTGTGACTGAGAGTGAGCGCAAGGCTCGGCTCTCGGAACTCAAGGCTGCAGCGGCTCGGACCGCGCGGTTGACCACGCAAATGCTCGCCCTGGAGCGGGTAAAGGGAACGAATGAGAACACGCGCGCAGCGGTCGACCTGAACGATGTCGCGCGCGATGTCGCGATGCGCAATGTCGAACGCGTCCTCGCCAAGAACGTTGATCTCGAGTTTCGGCCTGCAGATCGGGCTGTGACGCTGTGCGCTGATGCTATGATGCTAGAGGAGGCATTGGAAAACCTGATCGACAACGCGCTTAAGCATGGTGGTCCAGGTTTGACGCAGATCGTTGTTTCCGTCGGCAGCAAGGACGGCTCGATCGCTTTGACGGTCACTGACGACGGCCGGGGCCTTTCGCCCGAAGATGCGGCAGTTGCAACGGAACGCTTCGCTCAGGTCCGCCCGTCCGATGGAAGCGGTCTTGGTCTGGCGATCGTCGCGGAGGTCGCCATATCTCACGGCGGGAAACTGAAGGTTGAGGACGCTCAGAGTGGCGCGCGCATCAGTCTTCGTTTTCCGCGCGCACGAAGTTCGGCCGATCTTGCACAGGCTTGAGGGTGAGCGCCTGAAATCATTCGGCGCTGCCGGTAAAGCCAAGACACCATGCTCTGGTAACGAATTGTCCCGCAGCTTCACCACTCGTCGGAAGCATGCTGGCGTGGACAGCCCCTGTGTAGCGCTCGATCTTGATCACGATTTGATCGAAAGCTGCACCGCTGAACAGGATGTCTCTCAATCGTTGCCGAGCACCGTATACTCCCCCGGCGACGCGCGGCAGTTGAAGTCGACGGTTGTGCGCGTTGGATGGTTGCGTGATGAGCGGAATCGAAGCGCGTCCTCCGTCGCGACCTGCGGATCCAGCGTAAACCACACAGTTTCTGCTGCGTGCCCAGTCTTTCAATTTGTTCTGCTCTCCCGTAAGGTCGGCGCAACGAAAAGAATGACGACGCGGAGAGCAGCATGGTGGTATCGCAGGTGCGCGACCGGCCACGCATTGCCGTTCTGGCGATGGCGGTTCTGGCGGGGCTTTTGCCGTTGGCGGCCTGTGCCGAGATCGAGGTCGGAGCCGAGGTGGCGAAACGGGTGAGCCGTTCGGTCGAGCAATCGTCCGGGTTGAGTGCCGCTACCGGGACTCAGCTTGCCCAAGCCGACACCACAACCAGCCCGCAGGCAATATCGCCGTTCCTGCGCCCAGCGCCGGAGATATTTGAAGCGACAGGGCTGGCGATCTGGGATGGCAAGCGGACGCTGCAGGGTGTCTGGGTGGCACATCCGCTGGCCAGTTCGGCACGGCGTGTTCGGATCTTTAATCAGAACAATGGTCAGGCCGTGGACGGTGCGCTTTTCAAGCGTGACGCGTCGGGGGGCGGTGCCTCGGTCCTGATATCGTCCGAGGCGGCTCAGCTTCTGGGCATGGATGTCGGCACGCCCGCCGAGTTGCGGATCGTGGCGGTCAGCCCGGTTCAGCGTGACACGCAACCCGCGCAGCCAACGGATCAGGTGGCGGAGACCGAGTCCACGGAACCGGTTGAAGCCGAACAAGACGCGCAGAGCGAACCGACGGGATCCGAGCCAGAGACCGAGGCAACCGAAAGTCCCGCAGAGCCAGAGACTACCGAGACAGCGGAAGCGACCGAGACGGATCCGGACGGCGAGGCGGCAGCAGCAACTGCCGTCAGGACACCAACGCCGCGCCCCTCCGTACCGGAACCTCAGCCCGAGCCTGAACCCGAGGCAGACCGACCGGCGAAAGAAGAGACCGAGTTCAAGTTCGTCACGGCCGATGAGCCCGAGGAAACCGAAACGGCAGCAAAGCCCGAACCCAAGGAAGAGCCGAAGACCGCAGCGCGGACCAGTACGCTGAAATTACCCTTCATTCAGGCGGGCATTTTCGGTGTCGAGGCCAACGCAACGAAGCTCGTGAAGCGGATCGAGGCCAAGGACCTCCCGGCTGTCGGGAAGACCCTTACCTCGAAGGGGCGCAAACTGACTCGGGTTCTGGCGGGGCCGTTTGAAACTGTGGCAGAACGCAACGCCGCGCTGCGCACAATTCGCGGTATGGGTCTGAAGGACGCGGCGCCGGTCCGCCGGTGATCATAAGATCAGGAGTGTACGGGATGCTTGCCCCAAAAGGCCGTCTTTTCGCATCTTTCGTTGGGATGCTGTTCTCAATCCTGTGCGCAGCGTCTGCCTCTGCACAGAGTCAGGGAACACCGGCCAGTGCTGCCATCGTCATCGATATGACCTCTGGCGCGGTGTTGCTGGAAAAGAACGCGGATCAACCGCTCCCGCCCGCCTCGATGTCGAAGCTCATGACCCTGTTCATGGTGTTCGAAGCGCTCGAACAGGGCCGGATCTCGATGGGTGACACTTTCCGGACCTCCAAACGTGCCTCGCAGATGGGCGGCTCGAAGATGTTCCTGCGGGAAGGCGGTCTGGTCAGCGTCGAAGACTTGATCCGCGGCGTGATCGTACAATCGGGCAACGATGCAGCCGTGGCGATCGCCGAGGCACTGGCCGGGACCGAGGAAACGTTTGCCGAGCGGATGACCCAGCGCGGGCGCGATCTTGGTCTGGAGAATTCGGTCTTTGCAAACTCGACCGGGTGGCCCGACCCGAGGCAATTGATGACCGTGCGCGATCTCGCGATGCTCGCGTCGCTTCTGATTGAACGCTTCCCCAACTACTACCCGATGTTCGCAGAGACGGATTTCACCTGGGACGGCGTCGCGCAGAAGAACCGCAATCCGCTTCTGAACCTGGGCGTGGGTGCCGACGGTTTGAAGACCGGTCACACGGAGGAAGCGGGGTATGGCCTGGTTGCCTCGGCCATCCGGGGGCAACGCCGGATCGTGATGGTCGTCTCCGGGCTCGACAGCAAGGGCGAGCGTCGTCACGAGGCAGAACGTCTGATCAATTGGTCGTTCCGCGCGTTCGAGACGCGGGAGCTTTACGCAGCGGGCGAGGGGATCATCGATGCACCGGTCTGGATCGGGTCCTCGGCGACGGTCACCTTGGCGCCGGAACGGGATGTCATGGTGACGGCGCCTTTCGGGACACTGGACAAGGCGGAGTTGAAGATCCGCTACGAAGGGCCGGTTCCAGCGCCGATCGCAGAGGGTCAAGCGATTGGCTATGTGGAGATCGACGTGCCGGAACTGTCGACGGTCAAGATCCCCCTGGTGGCCAAGCAGGCTGTGGAGACGGGTGGATTTCTCACCCGGATGCAGGCGGCAGGACAATTGCTTCTTGAGCCCCTGTTCCCGGGGTGAGCGGCGTTTTCCTGACTCTCGAAGGGATCGATGGCGCCGGCAAGTCGACGCAGGCGCGCTTGTTGGCAGACCGGCTTTCGGATGCAGGGAAGCAGGTCGTGCTGACACGAGAGCCGGGCGGCGCGCCGGGCGCCGAGGAAATTCGTGATCTTCTGGTGCGCGGCGAGCCCGGTCGTTGGTCGGCCGAGACCGAGCTTCTGTTGTTTACTGCGGCGCGGCGGGATCATGTCGAGCGCACGATCCGGCCCGCGATCACGCGGGGCGATGTCGTGATCTGTGATCGCTTCGTCGACTCGACGCGCGCGTATCAGGGATCAGGTGCGCTGCGCGAGAAGGTGGATGTTCTGCATGACCTGATGATCGGTCTCGATGCCGATCTGACACTGATCTTCGATCTCGATCCGCAGGCTGGGCTGGCGCGCGCCGGGCGACGCGCGACACCCGGCGAAGACCGGTTCGAGCAGAAGGGTATCGGATTTCTAACGGATCTGCGGGCGGCCTATCTGGAGATCGCCCGCGCAGAACCGGATCGGTGCGCAGTGATCGATGCATCCAGCGAACCGGAGGCCATTCACGCTGACGTCTGGAGTGTCGTTTCAGCCAAGCTGGCGGTCGCGTGATGGCAGAGGATGTCGCGCCACCCGAGCCTGATTGCGTTCCGGGCTTTCCGCATCCCCGCTCGGTCCGTCACGTGTTCGGTCAAGGAGAGGCCGAGACAGCATTTCTAGACGCATTG
>JBCAXJ010000066.1:0-27737 GCA_038534135.1 Pseudomonadota bacterium
CGAGATGTTGTCGCAGGCGTACTCGCACGCACCGTTGTGGAGCGAGAACCCAAAGGACATGTCGGACCAGCGCGTCGGGACGGCCAGTTCCTCGAACAGTGCGGTGAGATTGGGGTAATTGCGGTGATTGTAGACGATGAACCCGGTGTCGACCCATTGCGGGCCGTCTTCGAATTCGACATCGACCGTATGGGCGTGACCGCCGATCCGACCGTCGCGTTCGAACACGCGCACATCGTGGGTCTTGGACAAGGCGAACGCCGCCCCCAGGCCGGAGATCCCCGCGCCAATCACTGCAATTTTCATCTTTGGTGTCTTACTCTCTTGTGGTCGGCACGGGTGCCGTGATCTCAGGCTCGCGCCCTGTTTTCATAGGCTTGCAAGGCGCGCGCCCGGCCTTCACCTAGTCCGATGATCGGCGAAGGATAGGGATCGTCCGGTGACAATTCCCACGTACGCGGGACCGACGCAAAATAGCTCATCGCATCTTCGTGCGGGTTCGATCTGCCTTCCGCGATGAAGCGGTCGCGATAGGCACGGCGCGGGTCGAATTTCTCGGCTTGGGTATCTGGATTGAAAATGCGGAAATAGGGCGAGGCGTCGGGTCCGCTGCCTGCGGCCCACTGCCAGCCCATCGCGTTCGAGGCCGGATCCCAGTCGATCAGGCAATCCCGAAACCAGGCGTCTCCAACCTTCCAATGGGTCATCAGATGTTTCGTCAGGAAGCTCGCGGCGAGCATGCGGGTCCGGTTGTGCATCGTGCCGGTGACGTACATCTCGCGCATCGCAGCGTCCACCATCTCGATGCCTGTCATACCGCGACGCCACCTCTCAGCGTCTTCATTGTCGTCGCGCCATGGGAAGGCATCCCATTCCGAGCGCCAGTTTCCCGTGGCGATCTCGGGCGTGTGGAACAGCAGATGATATGCGAATTCGCGCCAGACGATCTCCTTCCGGAAGTGCTCGGCCTCGATGCCCTGCGCACCAAGGGTCTGCTCGGCGAACAAGGCCGCCGCGTACATCTGGCGGGGCGAAATTTCACCATATGTGAGGTTCTCGGACAGACCCGACGTCGCATGCCGGTCGGGAAAATCACGTTCCGAGCGGTAGCGGGAAATCGCCTGTTCGAGAAAGTCTTTAAGCCGGACGCCAGCGGCCGCTTCGCCAACCCGCGCGTATCGAGCGACGGTTTCGGCGCCGCTGTGCATGCCCACTCGAAGTTGCCAGTCAGAGATCTGATCACTCGCGGGCCAGACGTCCAGGGGGCTCAGTGATGTCGGCGCCGGAAGGGGCTCGCCGACCTCCCGGTCGCGAACGTTCTTCCAGAAAGGCGTATAGACCCGGAAGAATCCGCCGGTTTTTGTTGCGACAGTCCAGGGTTCGAAAAGGAGCGAGCTGTTAACGCTGTCGACCGTGAGGCCTTGTGTCTGGAAGCGCGCCTTGATCGCTTTGTCGCGTGCGATCGCGGCCGCCTCGTATTGTCGCGACCAGACAAGTCGCGCCGCACCGGTTTCGGCAACAAGTTCGGCGAGCACGTCCGCCGCCGGTCCGCGCCGCAGGATCAAGCGGCTGCCGCGCGCTGCAAGATCGCCCTGCAGTGCGGACAGGCTCTGCTCTAGCCGCCATTTCGGCGCGATTCCAAGACTTTGCTCGAGAACCGGATCGAGAATGAAGACGGGCACGACAGATCCGCCGCCCTCGAGAGCCTTGTGCCAGCCCGGATTATCGGAAAGTCTGAGATCGCGGCGCAGCCACAGGATAGTCGGGGCGGGTGAAGACACGAAAGGCGCTCTCTCAACAAGATGTTTTCACAGGGTACGCGGGTACATTTCCGTTGGATCACATCGAGATCCAGAAACCCTCCGTTAACCATTCCGTTTCAGATTGGTTAAGTCAGCTTCTGTTAAGGGAACGCTCCGATGCCTGCAAAAGTCATTGCCCTGCCTTCCGTAAGTCGCTTGGGGAAAGAGACCCCATGTCACGACCTGGATCAACGGACGACACTTGCCGAGCTGCGGCGTGCCCGCATTCGGATCGCTCAACTCGAAGCCAGCCTGACCGAGGCGATGCGCGACAGCCTGGCCAACTTCAATCGCGCCCGCGACGCAGAACAGATGCTGGCGCGGCACAGACGCTGAACCTTCCGCCGAAGCGGCAGGTCTAGAATTTCTCGACCCACGGCCTGAGTTCGATCTCCCAGGCCCATGACGACCGGTCCTGTTCGAGGAAGTGCCAATAGCTCCGGGCGATGGCATCCGGACACAGCATGGAATCAGGGTTGTCTGCGGAATCCATGCGCTCCGGGCGTTCGGGATTGCGGATGCCGCCATCGATCACGAAATGACCGATATGAACACCCAGCGGGTGAAGCTCGCGCGCCATGGATTGCGCAAGTCCACGCATAGCGAACTTGCCCATCGCAAAGCTCGCGGACAGGGGATAACCTTTGACACCGGCGGACGCGCCGGTGAAGAGGATCGCGCCGTGATTCGTCGTGACCATGCGCTTCGCGGCTTCCTGCGCTGCAAAGAACGCCCCGACCGCCGTGATCTGCACGGCCTGTTGCACCGCATGCGGGTCAATCTCGACAAAAGATCCGCGCACGCGGGCCGATGGATTGTAGACCATGACGTCCGGGGGGCCTGCCTCGTGTGAATCAGCTTCGCGGAACAGGTCTGCCACCTGGGCGTGATCGGCAGCGTCGCAGGCGTGCACCGACGCTCCGGTCTCTGCCGCGAGGGTGCTGAGTTTCTCGACTGAGCGCGCCGCCAGCGTCACGGCCAGTCCCTTGCTCGTGAACAGGCGCGCCAGTGAGGCCGACAGGCCCGAGCCTGCGCCAACGATAAGAGCATGCCGATAGTGGGGTGTCATTTGCGCCTCCGCGCCGTTAAGGGGTGCCCCAACATGCAACAGGGGCGGGCAATGACACAAACACTTCTGATCACGGGTGCAGGCCGAGGTATCGGGCTGGAGATGGCGCGCCAGGCAGCCGCACGGGGCGACCGGGTGTTCGCAACCGTACGCAACGAGGCGTCGGCACGCGCGTTGGAGGGCATCGCGGCGCAAGTGCTGTTGGCGGATGTCACGGATGAGGAAGCTCTGTCGCAAGCCGCTGCTGCGATCGAAACAAAGATCGATCTGCTCGTCTGTAATGCCGGGATCTATCGGGGACGCGGCGGGATCGACGCTGACGACATGACCGCGGACGCCTGGCAATCGGTGCTGATGACCAACATCGCCGGGCCGTTTCTGGTGCTGAAAGCGTTCTTGCCGAAGATCAAAGCGCCAGGCGGCAAGTTTACAATCATCTCGTCGGCGATGGGCTCTTCATCGCGGGCGCCAGGTGGCAGCTACATCTACCGCTCTTCAAAGGCCGGCGCGACCAATCTGGCCTGTAACCTCGCGTCGGACCTTCGTCCGGCAGGGATCGCCGTCGGATCGTACCACCCGGGCTGGGTTCGGACAGACATGGGCGGTTCCTCGGCCAGCATCGGCGTCGAGGAAAGTGCGTCCGGCTTGCTGAGCCGTTTCGATGCGCTCGGGATCGAGACAACGGGCGTCTTCGAGGACTATACGGGCGTACCGATCGCGTTCTGAACCGGCGGCGGCGCTCATCCGCCCGGCATATGGCTGGCACTGTAGTGGCGGCGCACATGGGCCTCGACCAGCATGGCGACCACGAAGACCGCAAGCGACACATAGATCGCATAGGACAGATCTGTCGTCCGCGCGGTGTAGTTCAGGAAGGCCGCGTCGCGGCCGATATCCAACAGGTGGAACACCGGGTTCCAATCCATGAACGGACGGATCCCACTGGGCACGGTGTTGGCCACGAAAAACTTGCCCGAGGTGAAAAAGCAGATCCGTATATAGGTCGTCTGAATCAGACCGCCCCAGGTGAAGTAGCGGATCGCCGCCAGGAAGATGATGCCCATCGCCACACCGCTGAACCAGCAGAAAAAGACGACGATCACGAATGTCAGAGGATCCTGCATCTCCCACACATCGCGCAGAACAAAGTTCAGGATCAGCATGATGATCAGCGCGAGTATGTTCTTGTAGGCTGAACTGATCGCCTTCACGCAGACCATCAGGAACGGCGTCATCCGGGCGTGGTTCATCATGTCGGGTCTGAGCGATCCGGATACGGCGCTGACCGTGCGGATGTGCATGAAGAAGATGATGAAACCGATCAACACAAAGGTCAGGTTGTCACCGCGCACGGCACCAGCACTGCCGCCCATCAATGAGATGAAGGCGTAGAATACGAGCCCGGCCACCAGGGGTTGACCGATCGAGATCAGGATACCCGCGGCGGCGTTCTTGTGCTCGGTCCGCAGGTCGCGCACGACGAGCGAATAGACCAGCGTCACGAACGCAACCGTCGCGACCCAGAAGCTCTGCCGGACCGTGTCCTTTTCCGAATCGTAGAAGCTCGAGTCCGCCATTGCCCTTCATGCCCCGGACCGCCGCGGCGGTTTGCCGGTTTTCGTCCTGATCCCGTGCCGGATATGCAGCCGTGCCGCACAAAGCCGGCATCATTACCTGACAATGTGTATAGCCGGTGAACCGCGAAAGACAAAGTGAGGCCGCATGATGCGCGAGCAAGACCTGGACTTCCGGATGACCGAACTGGCGCTGGCCGCTGGGCAGGCGATCATGTCAATCTACGACGCTGGCGATCTGCAAACCCAGGCGAAGTCCGACGACAGCCCGGTGACGGCGGCGGATCTTGCAGCGGACGAGGTGATCCGCGCGGGTCTGGCCACGAGCTTCCCCGACATCCCTGCCATCACCGAGGAAGCCGCCGAAAGCCACGCGCAAACGGCGCCGACCCGGTTCTTCCTGGTCGATCCGCTGGACGGCACCAAGGAGTTCATCCAGCGCCGTGGCGAATTCACGGTGAACATCGCATTGATCGAAAGCGGTGTTCCCGTGCGCGGCGTCGTCTATGCGCCAGCGATCGGACGCCTGTTTGCCACGCGCGCAGAGTTCGCGGTCGAGCTTGGCGTTGCAGATCACCGCGTACAGGCTGGTTCGGCACGGCGCCTTCAGGTTTCTGCCCCGGAGAACGCGGCCCTGACGGTCATCGCGTCGAAGTCACACCGGGATCAGGCGACCGACGACTACATCGCACAGTATGCGGTCGCCGATTTCAAATCTGCCGGATCGTCGCTGAAGTTCTGTCTGCTTGCCGCGGGCGAGGCCGATTTCTATCCGCGCCTCGGCCGGACGATGGAGTGGGACACCGCCGCCGGTCACGCGGTGCTAACGGCCGCTGGTGGCACCGTGCTGCGCCATGACGATCAGACGCCTCTGACCTACGGCAAACCCGAATGGGAGAACCCGCACTTCCTGGCCATGAGCCCCGGGGTCGAACTGCGGGGCGCGCCGGGCTGAACCCGGTCCTGTGGCGCGTGCGGGATGAACCTCGGGCGTCTATTGCGTAAGCGGCTCTTGCCTAAATCCGGGAATTACGCGATCTGGGCGCCATGAGAACAGCCATTGTTATTCCCGCCCGCTACCAGTCCTCACGCTTTCCGGGCAAGCCATTGGCACCGCTGCGGGGGGCTGGTGGCACGTCGAAGACCCTGATCCAGCGCTGCTGGGACGCAGCTCAGTCGGTTCCCGGGATCGATTTCTGTGCCGTTGCAACCGATGATGACCGGATTGCCGAGACGGTCCAGGCCTTCGGCGGCACGATCATCATGACCTCGCCCGAGGCCCGCAACGGCACCGAGCGCTGTGCGGAGGCGATCGCCAAGATGGAAGTCCGCCCGGACATCATCGTGAACCTGCAGGGTGACGCACCGCTGACACCGCCATGGTTCGTCGAAGCCTTGGTCGCAGAGATGACGAAGCGTCCCGAGGTCCAGGTCGCCACGCCGGTTCTGCGCTGCGACGAGGATGCGCTGGACGGCTTTCTGACGGACCGCCGCGAGGGGCGCGTTGGCGCCACGACAGCCGTTTTCGGGCGGCACGGCCAGGCATTATACTTTTCGAAAGAGGTCATTCCGTACACCGGCCAGACGCGGATCCATCAGGGAGTCTGCCCGGTGTTCCACCATGTCGGGGTCTACGCCTATCGGCCCGCAGCGCTTGATGCCTACATGGCCCTGCCGCAAGGGCCGTTGGAAACGCTCGAAGGGCTCGAGCAGTTGCGCTTTCTCGAACACGACACGCCCGTGCATTGTGTAGAGGTCGAGGCACCGGGCCGTGTATTCTGGGAACTGAACAACCCCTCGGACACACCAAAGGTCGAGGCGGCGCTGTCACAACTGGGGATCGAATGACAGGTGCGGCGGTGAATGCAGCTCCGACGGTCTCCGTGGCAGTCGTCACGCACAAGCGACCGCACCTGTTGCCTCGCGCGCTCGCCGCGATTGCGTTGCTCGACTATCCCGATTTCGAGATCGTCGTTGTCGGCGATCACCCGACGCTCGACGCCTATGATATCCCGCCGCACATCGCGGGCCAAATCCGCTACGTTTATCACGCGCAACCGAACATCTGCGCCGCGCGCAATCATGCGGTCCGCGCATCAGGCGGCGAGATCGTGGCGTTCATCGATGACGATGCCGTGCCCGAACAGAGCTGGCTCGCCCAACTGGTCGGCTCGTTCGCGAATCCCAACCTTGCAGCCGCGAGCGGGAGCGTGCGCGACGCCGACGGCATGAGTTTCGAATGGCAAGGCGGATGGTTCGACAGTTCAGGCGAAGAGGATCCTCTCGACGACGGGTCGGACAGCCTCTGTGTCTCGGGCGTAAATCAGTCCAAGGCCCTGCGCTTTCTGGCGCTGCGCGGCGTGAACGCTGCATTTCGGAGAACGGCTTTACTGCAAGTCGGCGGCTTCGACGAGGCGATTCGGTACTACTTGGACGAGACTGATATCGCGTTGCGCCTTGCAGACGCGGGTTGGGATGCGGCGTTCGTTCGCCACGCCGAGGTGCATCACCTGCGCGAGGCGAATGCCCAACGCGGTCCTCTGCGGGTCCCGGGCAACCAGTACGAGATCGGCGCGGCCAAAGGGTTCTTCTGCAGCAAGCACCTTCCGGAAGCTGCCTACGCAGACGCAATCGATCGATTTCGACGACGGCGCCTCGCTGATCTTGACGCACAGATCCGACTTGGCCTGATCCGCGCGAGGGACTGTGACCGGATCAGCGCGCAACTTGCGGACGGTGAAGCTGACGGGCGTCAACGCCAGTCTGTATTACCCCTGACCGAGCACGACATCGCGCCGCCGTTCACGCCATACGGCGCACAAACGAAGCCCCTGCGCATCGCGGTCGAGACCAGTTGGGGCCTGCGTTCGATCGCTCAGACCCGCCGGTTCGCAGCATCGCTAGCAGAAGCTGGCCATGCGGTGACCTGCATCAGCCACATCTCCGGCCCATGGCCATCCCGTACTACCTTTGCCAATGGGTTCTGGCTGCATTCGGGCGGCACCTGGACGCGCCCCGCACGGCTCCTTGGCAAGCCTGCCATAACACGCCGCGCACGGGCGCGATCGGAGATTGCGCGGGTCTCCAGCGTCCGGCACTTCGATCTGCGCCTATCGCCCGATGCGCGCCAACGGCCCGACGCGGTTCACACAGTCTCGCTGTCCCGATCAGGACCTGTGCTCGCTGTTACTCCAGAGCATGATAAACTGGACGACATCGAGGGGATTCGCGATCTGCTGCAGTCGATCGCAGAAGAAAACGCAGGGGCAGCACAAATCGAACATATTGGTATAGGAGAGCGTGGACCTGCCAGTGAGGGGACGCACGCGCGCAATGCCTAGAAAACCTTCCGCCGGAACAGGTTATCGGTGGCGTGGAACGCCCGGATCGCGGAGCAACTTGGGCGCCGATTGGTGCCCGGACAAGCAGACACAGGATTTGACATGACCAAGCAAGTGCGCACAGCGGTGTTTCCCGTCGCAGGAATGGGAACCAGGTTTCTGCCGGCCACGAAATCCATTCCAAAGGAAATGCTGCCGCTGGTCGATCGCCCGCTGATCCAATACGCGATCGACGAGGCCCGCGCCGCCGGGATCGAGGAGTTCATCTTCGTGACCGCGCGCGGCAAGTCTGCGCTCGAGGATTACTTCGATTCATCACCCTCGCTCGAACGCAAGCTGCGCGAAGATGGCAAGGATGACTTACTTGCCGAGGTCGAGAACTCGACCATGCCCTCGGGCGCGATTGCCTACATTCGCCAGCAGGAAGCCCTCGGTCTTGGTCATGCGGTCTGGTGCGCCGAGCGGCTGATCGGCGACGAACCGTTCGCCGTGATCCTGCCGGATGACGTGATCGCGGGAGAAATACCGTGCCTGAAGCAAATGGTGGATGCCTATGCCGAAGCCGGTGGTGAAGGCTGCATGGTCGCGACGATGGAAGTGCCGCACGAGAAAACCTCGTCCTACGGCGTGATCGATCCGGAAGGACAAGCCGACGATCTGGTCCGGGCGCGTGGGCTTGTCGAGAAACCGAAACCAGAGGACGCGCCGTCCAATCTCGCGGTGATCGGACGCTACATCCTGTCGCCCGGCGTGATGTCCTCCCTGTCACAGATGAAACGCGGGGCCGGTGGTGAGATCCAGTTGACTGATGCGATCGCCGATCAGATCTCGGCCGGGGACCCCGTCTATGGGTTCCGGTTCGAGGGCAAGCGCTTCGATTGCGGCTCGAAATCCGGCTATCTGCAGGCGACCGTCGAGTTTGCGCTCGAGCGACCGGACCTGGGCGATGAATTCCTGCAGTTCTTGCGGAGCATTTCCGCGGTCTCCAGCCTCGCGGCCGAGTAAGCGAACAACAAGATGGCCACAATCCTGGTCTCAGGGGGCGCCGGGTATGTCGGCAGCCATGCCTGCAAGGCGCTGCAAGCTGCCGGACACGAGCCGGTCGTGTTCGACAATTTCTCGACCGGATGGCGCGGCGCGGTTCAGTTCGGCGCACATGTCGAGGGTGATCTTCTGAACCCAGAGGACCTGACCAAGGCGTTCGAGACGCACAGGCCAGAAGCCGTTATGCATTTCGCCGCCTTCTCCAATGTCGGAGAATCGGTCCAGAAGCCCGAACTCTATTGGCGCAACAACGTCACCGGCTCCTTGAACCTCTTCACGGCGGCGCGTGAGGCGGGCGTGGAGACTGTCGTCTTCTCTTCAACCTGCGCGACCTATGGCGAGGCGCAGGGGGATACGCTGACCGAGGGCGATCCGCAAATCCCGGTGAACCCCTATGGCCGCACCAAGCTGGCCGTCGAGCACCTGCTGGGCGATTTCAACGCCGCATTCGGGATGCGCGCCGTGATCTTCCGGTACTTCAATGCAGCCGGTGCAGACCCAGAGCGACGCATTGGCGAGGATCACCGGCCCGAAACCCACCTGATCCCGCTGGTGCTCGATGCGGCCTCGGGGCGGCGCGAGAAGATCTCGATCTTCGGAAATGACTATCCCACGCCGGACGGCACCTGTATCCGCGATTACATTCACGTGGACGATCTGGCGTCGGCTCACGTGCTCGGTTTGGAGTGGCTGCTGGATGGCGGCGCACCGCTTGCGCTGAACCTCGGCACAGGCTCGGGCTACTCCGTGCGCGAAGTCATCGACACCGCGCGCCGGGTCACCCAGACTGACATTCCGGTCGAAGAGACAGACCGCCGACCCGGCGATCCGCCGCAACTGGTGTCCGGATCGGCGCTGGCGCGGGAGACGCTCGGGTGGGAACCGACGCGCTCGGACCTCGCGACGATGATCGGCGACGCCTGGGGCTGGCACCAGATGCCGCGCTACGAAAGCTAGGCCTCGACGTTTCCGCTGCCTTTCAGCGGGTAGTAGTTGAATTCGATCAGCAGACATCCGTTCCGGCTGAAGAACGGCCCGTGAGGAATGCCTGGCGGGCGCACGGCATAGGTGCCGACGGGTAGAGCCTGTTGCTCCTGCTCCGGCGTGCCGATCGACATGGCGCCCGAGATCAGAAACACCTCTTCGCACCAGTCATGCGTCACGACGTCCGACACCGCCGCCCCCGGAGCCCAGCGAGAGATACGGGTAACCGCGCCCTGCCGTCCTGCATGATCCATGCGACCAGACAGAACTTTTGACGTGACGCCGGCATAGCCTGGGACGTCCTCCCATCCCTCATCGGTGAGGGCATCGAAGAATTCCCTATGCTCCTTCAGGAACATCCCGAATCCGGGGTCGTCTGACATGTCCGTCTCCTGATCCAACCGGCTCGCCGTTAATCCGGTGCCGCATCCACTCTCCGCGGTCTCAGTATACCAAGCGCCGGTGACGCCGGGCGAGCGCGATTGATCGCATCTGTCTCTTGCGCCGAACACAATACCGCGAGATTGTCCGCCGCCCGCAGACTCGGCCCTTCCAGACCCGCTTCGGCACTAAAGGACATTCGTGGACAAACGCTACTTTATCGTGCTCGGCGCCTGCATGACCCAGTTCATGGTGATCGGGCTGCTGTTTTCGTTCGGCCTGTTCTTCAAGGTGTTCGAAGAGGAGTTCGGCTGGTCGCGCGCGCTCGTCTCATCGGGCACGGCACTTGCGATGTTCATGATGGGCGTGCTGGCGATCCCGGTCGGACGCCTGGGCGACCGGTTCGGGCCGCGCATCGTGCTGACGATCTCGGGCGCGCTGTTCGGGTTCGGCTTTGCCATGATCAGCCAGATCTCCCAACCCTGGCACCTGCTGGCATTGCTCGGACTTTTTGTTGGCCTCGGCATGGCGACACACGACGTGATTACGCTCTCGACCATCGGACGCTGGTTCGAGCGTCGACGTGGGATCATGACCGGTATCGTCAAAACCGGCACCGCCGCGGGTCAGGTCGCCCTGCCCCCGCTGTGTGCATTCCTGATCGTAACCTTCGATTGGCGGACCGCCGTCATCATTCTGGGCGTGATGGCCGGGATCGCTCTGCTGATCGCTGCTCGTCTGGTCCGGCCCGCACCCAAACCGGTTGAAACGACGGAGGCCGGGGCTGAGCCACCGGGACTGTCCTTCAGTGCGGCGCGACAGACCACGCAGTTCTACAAGCTCTGCGCCTTGCAGTTCTGCTTCTTCCCGACGCTGACCTCGATCCCGCTGCACATTGCGGTGCACGGCGAGGATCAGGGGATGACAACGGCAACGGCGGCGACCTTGCTCGCGACGGTGGGCGGGGTCAGTGCCGCCGGGCGTCTGATCGTCGGCGCCATCTCCGACCGGATCGGAGGACGAAACGCATATATGCTATGCTTCGCACCGCTGATTTGCGCACTGATCCTGATGATCTTTGTCACCAATCATACGGCGATGTTCGCGGTCGCCGCACTCTACGGTTTCGCGCATGGCGGTTTCTTCACCGTCGTCTCGCCGACCATCGCGGAGTCCTTCGGAACCAAGGCACTCGGCGCAATCTTTGGTGTGATCGTCTTCTGCGGCACGGTCGGCGGTGCCATCAGCCCGATCGTGCTGGGCCGCACTTACGATGTTCTGGGCACCTATAATCCGGGCTTCGCCGCGCTGGCCTGCCTGGCGGGGGTCGGTCTGGTCCTGGCGGCAACGCTGAGGCGCGGCCGTGTGGATCAACCGTGACAGCCTCTCTCGACATTCGGTGGCACAGGACGCAACCCAAGGCCCGGCTAGACGCACCCTTGCCGAGACGCTGACCAATGTCGGATGTGACCGTCATCATTGTCGCCTATAACAGCGCCGCCGTGCTCGGCGAGGCCATCGCGTCCGTCCCGGATGGCATCCCGGTGATCGTCGTGGACAATGCCAGCGCAGATGCCACGGCACAGGTTGCGCGCGCTGCCGGGGCGATGGTGATCGATGCGGGCGACAACCTGGGCTTCGGCACCGGCTGTAACCTCGGTGCGGCACACGCGACGACCGAATTCCTGTTGTTCCTCAACCCGGATGCCCGCCTGCGCTCCACGACAATTGATGTTCTGCGAATCGACCTGACCGAAAACCCCGCAGCCGCCGCAGCTGGTCCGATTTTGGTCGATAGGGAGGGCACCGCCGAGATCCCGCGCGCCAGGACGCTTCTGGACGACGCGCCTGCTATGATGCAGGCCGTGCCAAGCGCGCCCATTGAAAAAGGCTTTCTGTCCGGTGCCGCGTTCCTGATCCGCCGCGCAACCTTCGAACAGATCGGCGGATTTGACGAGGCGATCTTTCTCTACCTCGAGGACGACGATCTGTGCCTACGGCTCCGCCAGGCCGGACATACCCTCAGGCTGGTGCCCGAGGCCCGGGTCATCCACCACCAGGCGACCTCTTCACCACCCTCTCGCCGCTCGCTCTGGCTGCGCAACCACCACACCATGGCCAGCCACGTCTATCTGGCGGCAAAACATGGTCTGACCGTCGATTTCGATCAGATGCGCCGCAAAGCCCGGCAACGCCTGGTGACAGCATGGCTAAGAGCCGACATGGACCGGGTCGCGATCAATCGGGGCCGGATTTCGGGCCTCAAGGCCCAAGGCCCGGGCCGCATCACCTAGCCGTCCGCAGCCCGCCGCTTGATTACAGCCGAGATCGGCGCGAACCAGACGGGCCGACGATCCTTCTCAAGTCCCCATCGCAGCAACGCGGTCAACGCCTCGGTGCTCGACGTCACATAGATGATCGCCGTGCCCTTCTGCCGGGCCAGAAACGCCGCATCCTCGAGGTTCTGGAACACCTCATCGCTGCTGGCTCCGGCCCCGACGAACCGCTCGCTCTCGGAATAGACAACACCGGCATCTCCGCTCAGTGACGCCGCGGGACGACCCGCGCCGGCGGGATCGATCCACGCAAAGCCATGATCCGCCAGCGGTTCGAGCACGGTGCGCAACGCGGCGGCATCGCTCAGGATCGGCGCATCTTCCGACGTTGTCACGCCGACAGCCTCGGGAAGCATCGCGAGTGAACGCTGAACCACCCTGCTTAAGTCGCCCGGGCCACCATCGACAGACTCTGTGACCGGCAAGTGCGTGAGAACTTCGTGACGCGCAGCGCGGGCGGCTTTCGCCAACTCGACACTCGCCGCACTGTCCGGACGGATCGACAGCGTCAAAGGCATGGTCAGCAACCCGAGCTTGTCGAGCGAGATCGACCCATTCCCGGCATCCTCCAGCACAACCGCCAGCAAGGACGCGCTGCCCGGCGCATCAAAGGACCGGGCATTCACGTTCAAGGCCGGACCGGCAAGAACAAGAGGCTCGGGTTCCGGTTGCGCAACAGCTTCGGCAAGGTCATCTGGCGGGGCAATCGCGGAGACTTCGATGTCACCCTCGGCTTTGACCGGCTCGGGATCGCTGGCAGGATCGGAAGGCGCCTCTGCTATATCAGGCGCCGCTGTGGCCGAACCATCGCCATCGTCGGACGCGGATGCCGGAGCGATCGGCGCCACGTCTTCGGAGTCATCCGCCGCCGCATCCTCGGACGAGGTTTCCGCCTCCTCCGCGACAGGCGTCTGAACAATCGCGATTTCGACGCCCTGCTCCGGTGTTTCAGGCTGCGCTGTGTCAGCTTCAGTACCCGCCTGCACCGATACGTTTGCGGACTCTTCCGCAGCACTTTCAGTGACGCCAATCGGATCCGTGGGCGCCGAATCCGCGCCCTGATCGATCCGAACGGTTCCAACACCCGGCAGGTTGTCCGGCAGCGGATTGCTGAGCGTCAGAGCAATCGCAGCAGCACCGCTTGCAATCACGCCCAACAGCGCGCCTTTGACAAAGCTCCAGAACCGTGATGGTTGCGGCAGTCCCTCGATCTCGGCATCTTCGACCAGGTCATCCGTCGCAGTCACAGACATCTGCTTTCCTCACGGTCGGCGGCTGTGCCGAGCTTCGCCCGCATTCCGGGCGCTTGACGCGCCGCCGCCTCTCGGCGCATCTATAGCGCCAACCAACCGGCGCCGCCAAGGGTGGATGCGCGCCAAACGGGTAGTGGCGGCGCGGATGCTCCTTCTGATCGACAACTATGACAGTTTCACCTGGAACCTTGTGCACTATCTCGGGGAGCTTGGGGCGGAGGCGCGGGTCGTCCGCAATGACGAGCTTACGGTTGACGAGGCCCTGTCCTGCGGCGCGAAGGCGATCATTCTGTCGCCAGGCCCGTGTGACCCGCCACGCGCCGGGATCTGCATGGATCTGGTAAGCGCGGCCCCGGATACGCTGCCGATCTTCGGTGTCTGCCTCGGGCATCAGTCCATCGCTGCCGCGCTCGGCGCTCGGGTCGAGCGATGCCATGAAATCCTGCACGGCAAGCTCTCGGACATTGCGCATCAGGATACGGACATCTTCGCCGGGCTCCCGCAGGGATTCGAGGCGACGCGCTATCACTCGCTGGTCGTCGCACCCGATAGCATTCCGGACAGCCTGACAGTGACCGCGCGTTCGCAATCGGGCGTTGTCATGGGCCTCGCGCACCGCTCGCGGCCCGTCTACGGCGTCCAGTTCCATCCCGAGTCGATCCGCACAGAACATGGCCACGCCATGTTGAAGAACTTCCTCGAGATCGCGGAGGCCGCATGAGCGACGATCTCAAAGCGCTGATCGGCCAGGCGGCAAACGGTCCGCTCGCAAGGGATCAGGCGGTCCGCGCGTTCGAGATCATCATGTCGGGCGAGGCGACCCCAGCCCAGACCGGTGGGCTTCTGATGACGCTGCGCACGCGCGGTGAGACGGTCGACGAAATCGCCGGTGCCGCAACCGTCATGCGGGCAAAGGCGGCTCCCGTGCAAGCGCCCGAGGGCGCCATGGACATCGTCGGCACCGGCGGCGATGGCAAGGGCACGCTGAACATCTCAACGGCGACGGCCTTCGTCGTCGCCGGTTGCGGGGTTCCGGTGGCCAAGCATGGCAACCGCGCCTTGTCCTCACGTTCCGGTGCTGCGGATGTGCTGGGCGAAATGGGCGTGAATTCTATGGTCGAACCAGCCGTCGCTGAAGCAGCACTCGCCGAGTGCGGTATCTGCTTCATGATGGCACCGATGCACCACTCCGCCATGCGCCATGTCGGGCCCGCGCGGGTCGAGCTCGGCACGCGCACTGTCTTCAACATTCTGGGCCCACTGACCAACCCGGCGGGCGTGAAATACCAGCTCACCGGCGCGTTCTCACCAGATTTCCTGCGTCCAATGGCCGAGACATTGTCGGCCTTGGGCACGGCCGCGGCGTGGCTGGTGCATGGATCGGATGGCACGGACGAGATCTCGATCTGCGGCCCCTCGCAGGTTGTCGCCGTAAGCGGCGGAGAAATCATCGAAACCTCGATACATCCCGAAGATGCCGGACTGCCGGTTCATCCGTTCGAGAGCATCCTGGGCGGCACGCCGGCGGAGAACGCCAAGGCCTTCAGCGATCTGATGGACGGTGCAGCCAGCGGCTACCGGGATGCGGTACTGCTGAACGCGGCGGCAGCACTTGTGGTGGTCGGCGAAGCCGAGGACCTGAGGTCTGGCGTCACGATGGCGCGCGAGAGCCTCGACTCAGGCGCTGCTCTTGCCAAGTTGAAGGCGTTGGCCGCAGCGACAAATCGGGCCTGACGCACCTGTCAGGAAACTTCCTTAACCTGTCGGGGTCGACTCCGCGTTGTTACAATTGCGGTATTAAAGGAATACGAAATACATACCTTTGCAGTATGATTGCGGTATCGCTTGAGGGACAGCGCATGGCGGGTTAACAGGCGCGCATGACGAATGTTCTCGACAAGATCAAAGCCTACAAACTGGACGAGATCGCAGCGCGGAAACAGGCCCGTCCGATGAGCGAGGTCGAGGCTGCCGCGAAGGCTGCGCCGGGCATCCGTCCGTTCCATGGTGGGCTTATCAAAGCCCAAGCGTCCGGCGGATATGGATTGATCGCCGAAATCAAAAAAGCCAGCCCTTCCAAAGGCTTGATCCGAGAAGATTTCAACCCGTCTGAACTTGCACAGGCCTACGAGGCTGGTGGTGCCACCTGCCTCTCCGTGCTCACGGACACGCCGAGTTTTCAGGGGGCGGATGCCTTTCTGACGCAAGCGCGCGAAGCGACATCCCTGCCCTGCCTGCGCAAGGATTTCCTGTATGACCCATACCAGGTGGCCGAGGCCCGCGCGCTTGGCGCCGACTGCATCCTGATCATCATGGCGTCCGTGTCAGACAATCAGGCGCAAGAGCTTGAAGATGCGGCATTTTCCTGGGAGATGGATGCACTGATCGAGGTTCACGATGGCGATGAACTCGACCGCGCGCTTGCGTTGAAATCACCGCTGATCGGGATCAATAACCGGAACCTGAAGACCTTTGATGTGTCCCTGACAACCACAGAAGAACTCGCGCCCCGCGTGCCGTCAGATCGCATGGTTGTTGCCGAAAGCGGCTTGTTCACGCCAGCGGATCTTGCGCGACTTGCCGAGGTCGGCGCGCGCAGCTTCCTGATCGGCGAAAGCCTGATGCGTCAGGCGGACGTGACTGCGGCAACTAAAGCCATCCTTGCCGACCCGGTCGCGGCATGAGCGGCTTTACGCATTTCGATGACGCCGGAAACGCCGTCATGGTCGACGTCGGTGAAAAAGCCATCACGCAGCGCAGTGCAACTGCCTGCGGCGTGGTTGTGATGCAACCTGAAACGCTTGAAATGATTACGGAAAACCGCGCCCAGAAGGGCGATGTTCTGGCCGTTGCTCAGCTTGCCGGGATCATGGCGGCGAAGAAGACCTCGGACCTTGTGCCATTGTGTCATCCGCTGCTGCTCACGAAGGTTACAGTCGACCTGTGCCCATCTCCGCCGGACCGGGTCGAGATCGAAGCCACTGTCCGCCTCTCCGGGCAGACGGGTGTCGAGATGGAGGCCCTGACAGCGGTGTCGATTGCGGCGCTCACCGTCTATGACATGTGCAAGGCGGTAGATCGCGGAATGCAGATCACTGATATCCGCCTGGTTCACAAGGCTGGCGGCAAATCGGGTGAGTTTCGCGCCGAATGATCTCGGTTCTGGAAGCGCTTGGCAGGCTTTTCGATCTCGTCAACGTCACCGGGACCGAGACTGTTCCAATTGCACAGGCTCATGGTCGCATCCTTGCAGCAAATGCGATCGCTAAGCGCACGCAGCCACCATTCGATGCATCGGCCATGGATGGATATGCTGTCCGGGCGACGGAGGCAGCGACCGGCGCCACGCTGGCAATTGTCGGCGAGGCTGCTGCCGGACATCGTTTTGAGGGGGAGTTTCCACCAGCCTCCGCAGTTCGGATTTTCACGGGAGCGCCCGTTCCGCCTGGCGCAGACAGTATCCTGATCCAGGAGAACGCCACCGCGCGAAATGGTTACCTGGAAGTCAATACACCCCCGTCGGTCGGGGAATACATCCGACCGGCTGGCGGAGACTTTAAGGTCGGCGATGCCCTGACCTCTCCGCGCAGGCTGAACGCCCGAAACGTTGCACTGCTCGCCGCCATGAACATCCCCGAGGTTACCGTTCACCGGCGCCCGGTGGTCGCTCTGATCCCCACGGGCGACGAATTGGTACTGCCCGGCGAGGTGCCCGACCCCGATCAGATCGTGACGTCGAACAACTTTGGCTTGGCGGCAATGCTGGAACAGATCGGCGCGATTCCACGATTGTGTCCGATCGCGCGGGATACGCCAGACAGCCTCGTCAGCGCGTTGGACCATGCCAGCGGAGCCGACTTTATTGTGACACTTGGCGGCGCGTCTGTCGGGGACCACGATCTGGTCGCCGATGTCCTCGGTAACGAGGGATTAACCTTGGATTTTTACAAAATCGCCATGCGACCTGGAAAACCATTGATGGCCGGACATTTGGGCGACGCGACGATGATCGGCCTGCCCGGCAATCCGGTCTCGGCCATGGTTTGCGGCGAAGTGTTTCTGAGGCCAGCGGTCGAAGCGGCCATGGGCCTGCCGGCACAACCACGCACGACGGTGACGGCTGAACTTCGCCATGATCTTCCGTCAAATGGTCCGCGAGAACACTATATGCGCGCCGTTCTGGACGACGACCGATCTTGCACAGTTTTTGAGAACCAGGATTCCAGCCTGGTCATGACACTCTCTCGCGCGAACGCTTTGGTGGTCCGGGCGCCGAACGCGGACCCCGTGCCTAAAGGTGGCCATGTTCAGTGTATTCCCCTGTAAGTTTCGCGAGATGTTCTTGTCACTCAACCAAGAAGCGTTGACACAAAACCGGAACACATGTAGAACACTTTGAAATCCAGAGAGCAGCGGGGCGACACATGCTCACGAAGAAGCAGTATGACCTTCTCCAGTTTATTCACAAGCGCGTGCAGAAGGATGGGGTGTCACCCTCCTTCGACGAGATGAAGGCAGCGCTCGATCTCAGGTCAAAGTCAGGCATTCATCGGCTGATCACGGCACTTGAAGAGCGCGGCTTCATTCGACGGCTAGCGCATCGTGCCCGTGCGATCGAAATTCTGCGGCTTCCAGACAACATGTCGCACGCGAGCCCGCGCGGTGGTTTTCGGCCATCGGTGATCGAGGGAGATCTGGCTGTGCGGGAGCGCGCCGCCGAGGCTCTTTCGGCGCTGGGCGGGCAGAAAGTCTCGCACGACGCGGAAACCCACTCGGTGCCGCTGATCGGACGGATCGCGGCAGGCATTCCGATCGAAGCAATGGAGCAGGGCCCAACCGAGATCGGCGTACCCTCGATGATGATGTCGTCCTCCGGCGATCACTACGCGCTGGAAGTCAAAGGCGATTCGATGATCGACGCCGGAATCCATGAAGGGGATGTCGTTGTCATCAAACGGCAGGCGACCGCCAACAATGGTGATATTGTCGTCGCGTTGATCGAGGACCACGAAGCAACGCTGAAGCGCCTGCGCCGCAAAGGCGGCGCAATTGCCCTCGAAGCTGCAAATCCCGCATATGGCACTCGCCTCTACCGTTCGGATCAAGTCAAGATCCAGGGACGCATGGTCGGGTTGATACGGACCTACTGACGCGACCATAGCCGCTGGCGGGCGGGGTCGCGCGCCAGTGTCACGTCGGGTGCATCGGGCGTGAAACGGATTGCAATTGCACCGCTACGTGAAAGCTCGGCCTCCCCGAAATAGATGCATCGCCCTTTGATCGCGCCACCGTACCGCGCGATCAGGATTGTTTTTTCGGTGCAGAATCGCGCCAGATCAACATCGCTGATCTTCCGAGACCAGACCGCGCGGATACTCCAATCACCGACCTCCGCTGCCAATGAACTCGCATCCCGCAGCAGGCCGGGCCTGATCGCGGCGCTTTCCTGATCTGCAGCATCGCCATCGCGGCGTAGCCAACTCTTCGCAGCGAACCCTTGGGCGGTCGGGTGATCGAGAACCCGACCCTCTGGCCCAAGGAAGCCGATCAGCCGGGCCTCCGGCGCGATCAATACAATGGGACGAGGCGGCGCTGTATGCCAGATCAGCAAAGCACCGGTGATCACGGCCACGCCCGCAAAGCGCCAAGGTCCACGCCAGATCAGGAGCCAAAGCCCACCGAGCGCAATCATCGGAAGGACCACGGTCGGCGCGGCGGGGATGTATCGCACCGCCCCGGGCAAGCCCGATACCCAGTGCGCCACACGCAGAACCTGTTCGATCCCTTGCCCCATGACCTGAAGTGCGGGCTCTGCGAAGCCGAAGGGAGCCAGAACCGCAGCGAGCGACGCCGATGGCGCAATCCAGAAGCCCATGACCGGCAGCGCGAGCAGATTCGACAGCAATCCGTACGGCGCCGATCGATTGAAGTGATAGGCCGCGAACGGCGCGGTCGCGACACCGGCAAGAAGGCTCGACACCAGCAAGCTGCCGATGAACACCAGAACTGCCCGCAGTACCGTGTATGCCAAACCGGTTCTCGATGGTGGCCCCCGATCGCCGTAGCTGCGTAGTTGCTCAAACCCGGTCACCAAGGCCGCGGTCGCGGCAAAACTCATCTGAAAGCCCGCATCCAGCAGACTGACGGGGCGCAGCACCAGAACGATCAGGGCCGCGAGCGCCAAGGCACGCAAGGTCAATGCGGGCCGATCGAAGAGCACTGCCGTGAAGGCGACCGCGACCATCACGTAAGCGCGTTGCGTCGCAACCGTTCCACCCGACAGTGCGAGATACGACGCCCCGGCCAGAAGCGCGCCGATTGCTGCGAGTTTTCGTGTCGACAGGTTCAGCGCGGTCCATGGAAAGACCGCGAGAAGCAGGCGGAGGCTGGCGAATACAAGGCCCGTTAGCATCCCCATGTGCAAGCCGGAAATCGCCAAAAGATGTGCGAGGTTCGATGCGCGCAGAGCTTCGGCGTCTGCCTCGCCGATTTCCGCACGGTCGCCAACGATGATCGCGGCGGCGAAAGCTCCCTGGCGACCCGGCAGCATCTCGCGCAATGCGCGGGACATCTGGTCCCGCTGACGCGCGATCCAGACCCTCACGGCGTCTAGCGGACCCGGCGCTGTCTTTGCTGGAACGGTCAAGAGGGCGCCACGGACGAGACCAATCCCGCCCAGCCGCTCAAAGAATGCGCGTTTTCGAAAGTCGAACGCACCGGGCTCGACTGGTTCGCCGGGGGGCATCAGCGTTGCATAGGTGCGCACAATGGTCCCAGGCGCCGGCATTTCGGCGTGCACCCCGTCCAAAACGGTGAGGCGAACGCGCGCAGGCGTCTGCCCGGGCTCCAGCCCGTAAACTGTAACATCGTCGAGCAGAAGGCGCGGTGCACCGGAGGCAGAGCGCGAAACCCAGAGGACGCGGCCTTCCACCGTCTCGCCCAACGGGAAGCGAATTTGCGGCGCCTCCGCGCGGTGCGCCGACCATGCCGCCATCGAAAAACCGAGCGCTGTGATCGCCCCTAAGCCACAGACCAGCCGCAGAGCGGCCAGTGCGCCGCGGACCGGAAGTGCTGCGACAATCGCCAGCGGCGCCCAAATCCATACAGTGCGATGATCGGGTTCGGTCGAGAGCGCAAAGTAGATCCAGATCCCGATCCCGAACAGGACCGGAAGCCACAGAATGAACCTGCGACTTTCAAGACGGTAGAATTCCAGAAGTTGCGCGCCGAAGGCCACCTTGTCTGTCCGATCCTGATCGGCCATAACGACCGCGATTTCGGACCACCCCCGGTTCGACCCTTACATCCACCGCCAAGCGTAGCAGCGCAAGGTAAAACCCTCCGGAGCGTCATGATGACCGAGGTTGTGACCCGATTCCCACCGTCGCCCACCGGGTTCCTGCACATAGGCGGTGCGCGGACCGCGTTGTTCAATTGGCTGTTCGCACGCCACCATGGTGGAAAGTTCGTGCTGCGGATCGAAGACACGGACCGGAAGCGCTCGACGCCCGAGGCGACAGAGGCGATTTTCGAGGGGCTGCGCTGGCTTGGTCTGGATTGGGATGGCGACGTCATCAGCCAGTTCTCCCGGATCGAACGGCACGCGGACGTGGCGCGTCAGATGCTCGATGCGGGCACTGCGTACCGGTGTTACGCCACCAAGGAAGAGATCGACGCGTTCCGGGAGCAAGCCAAGGCAGAGAAGCGACCACCGCTTTTCCGCTCGCCGTGGCGCGACAAAGGCTCCGACGACTGGCCAGATGGCGACTACACTGTACGTCTGAGAGCGCCGCGCGAAGGCAATGTGACGATCGACGATCAGGTCCAGGGAACCGTGACTTGGACGGCCGAGACCATGGATGATCTGATTCTGATGCGTTCGGACGGCACGCCGACCTATATGCTGGCGGTGGTTGTCGACGATCACGACATGGGCGTCACCCACGTGATCCGTGGCGATGATCACCTGACCAACGCCGCGCGCCAGTCACTGATCTGCAAGGCCGCCGGATGGGATCTCCCGGTCTATGCCCATGTACCCCTGATCCATGGCCCGGACGGCGCCAAGATGTCGAAACGCCATGGTGCGACGAGTGTGACCGAATACCGGGAAATGGGGTATCTGCCGCAGGCGATGCGGAACTATCTGGCGCGGCTTGGCTGGAGCCACGGCGACGATGAGTTTTTCACGGACGACCAGATGATCGAGTGGTTCGGGTTGGACGCAATCGGCAAGTCTGCAGCACGCTTCGACTTCAAAAAGCTGGAAAATCTGAACGGCCAGCACATCCGGGCAACCAGTGACGCGGCCCTGATTGAGCAGATAGAGGCCCTTTTTGCGGCGCAACAGAAGGCGCCGTTGAGTGACGCGCGCCGGGCATTGATGTTGGATGCCATGCCCGGCATAAAAGAGCGCGCCAAGACACTGCTCGAAGTCATTGATCTGTCATATTATATTCTGACCGACAGACCTCTTGAGCTCGATGAGAAAGCTGCGAAACTGATCAACTCCGAGACAGCTCCGATGCTCGCCAGATTGACTGAGCGGTTGCGAGATGCTAGCGATTGGGCAGCCGAAAACATCGAAACGACTGTCCGCGAAGCCGCCGAGTCCGAAGGTATCAAGCTCGGCAAACTGGCCCAACCCTTGAGAGCCGCGGTGACTGGCAGGGCCATAAGTCCCAGCGTCTTTGACGTGATGGTAACACTCGGCCGGGAAGAAACACTGGCGCGTTTGGGCGATGTCGTCCGGAAGACCGGCTGAAAGCTGGCCACGGATTTACGGCACGCCCTCGCCATAACACTGAGGGTATCTTATGAACGACACTCCCACCAAGACCGCGACCCTGACCTTCGATGGAAAGTCTGTGGAATTTCCGGTCTACGACGCCGTACACGGCCCATCGGTGATCGATATTCGACGCCTATATGCGGAGATGGGCGTCTTCACGTATGATCCGGGTTTTACATCCACCGGATCGTGCCGCTCGAGCATCACCTATATCGACGGCGACAAGGGTGAATTGCTCTATCGCGGCTACCCGATCGATCAGCTTGCCGAAAAGTCACACTTCCTCGAGGTTTGCTATCTGCTGCTCTACGGCGAATTGCCGACAGCCGCGCAGATGGAAGATTTCGAAAGCCGTGTCACGAACCACACTATGCTGCACGAGCAGATGGTCAACTTCTTCCGTGGCTTCCGGCGCGACGCGCACCCCATGGCGATCGTCTGCGGTGTCGTCGGTGCAATGTCGGCCTTCTACCATGACAGCACGGATATCGAGGACCCCTGGCAGCGTGAAGTCGCCACCATCCGGCTGATCGCAAAGCTCCCGACAATCTGTGCCTGGGCCTACAAATACTCGATCGGCCAGCCGTTCATCTACCCGCGAAACGATCTCGATTATGCGACGAACTTCCTGCACATGTGCTTCGCGGTGCCGTGCGAGGAATACGTGGTCGATCCGATCCTGAGCCGGGCGATGGACCGGATCATGACGCTGCATGCGGATCACGAGCAGAACGCGTCGACCTCGACCGTGCGTCTTGCGGGATCGTCGCAGGCCAATCCGTTTGCCTGTATCGCGGCCGGTGTCGCATCGCTTTGGGGTCCGGCCCATGGCGGCGCGAACCAAGCTTGCCTCGAAATGCTGAAGGAAATCGCCACGCCGGATCGCGTGGACGAATATGTTCAGAAAGCGCAGGACAAGAATGACAGCTTCCGCCTGATGGGCTTCGGCCACCGGGTGTATAAGAACTACGACCCGCGTGCGACTGTGATGCAGGAGACGGCCAAGGAAGTGCTGGAACTGCTAGGGGTCGAGGATAACCCGATCCTTCAGGTCGCTCAGGCTCTCGAGAAGCGGGCGCTGGAGGACGAGTACTTCATCTCGAAGAAGCTCTACCCGAACGTCGACTTCTACTCAGGTATCATTCTCGAGGCGATGGGCTTCCCAACATCGATGTTCACGCCGATCTTCGCGTTGTCACGCACCGTTGGCTGGATCAGCCAGTGGAAAGAGATGATCGAAGACAAGGACGGCAAGATCGGCCGCCCGCGTCAGTTGTACATCGGCGCCGCAGCGCGGGACTACATCAACGTCGAAACCCGCTGAGCCGGCCGGCTTTGCTCGAAACGGGATTGCGCGCTTGTGCGCGCAGTCCCAGCCCCGGCACACAGTCTTATAGTGTCTTCTCTGGATGATGCGCGGAGAAAGGCTTCCGAAGAGCCCACCTCAGGTGGTTACATCCTGATGGTCAGAGAACACAGAGTGCAGCGGGCAAACTACTGCTCAGATTCATAAATTTCACTGCCTGAGAGATGGGTTGCCTACGCAACCGCTCCTCTTGTTGTGAAATCGGTCTTCGGACGACTAACATGCGCAACAGCATGCCAACGAAGACGAAACCTCATTGATGCTTGCAGTGTCATACAATCTGTTTCTGGTCGGCGGAACCGTCGCTCTGGCGATCATAGCGGGCTTCACCGGGCTCAGCTTGGCCAGCGGGCTGTCACGTCTGCCTGCTGCCAGACGCAAGCCCGCCATCGTCAGGGCTGCGGTGGTGCTGGGGAGCGGCGTCTGGTCAACCCACTTCGTTGCGATGCTCGCGCTGCAACTGCCGGTCGATGTGGTCTATGACCCGGTCTACACGCTTGCCTCGGCTCTGCTCGCAATTCTGTTCACCGGCGCTGCCCTTTTGATCCTGCATTTCTCCGGACGCACGAACCGGCATATCGCAGCCGCGGGCACGATCATGGGGTTGGGCGTGGTTTCCATGCACTATGTCGGCATGTTTGGAATGCGAGGTTGCGTGCCCGTGTACTCGGTCTGGGGCTACGTAATCTCAACAGTGTTGTCCGCGGCGATCTGCATCGGAGCACTGCATGTCGCCTATCGCCGGCGTACCCTTCGCGGGTTGATGGCTGGCGGAGCCATCTACGGTCTTGCGATTCTCGCGATGCATTTCAGCGCGATGTCCCAGACCGGGTTTCTGCCATTGGACAAGATCGAACCCAGCGTTCGCATGGTCCCCAACGACGTGCTTGCAATGCTTGTGCTGTTTGCGGCCTTTCTGATCTGTGGGGCATTCTTGCTGACGACGGTGACACTCCGCGAGATCACTGGCGGCGAGCAGGCTACCGCGTTGGCGAACGAAGACCCACGGGAGCCTCCGCCGACGGAGCACGAACCCGAGGAAGAACCAGAACCCGAACCGCCTGCCCCAAAGTCTGCGGGCGAGCCCATTCTCCGCGTTCCCTACGAACAGGACGGGCGAACGTTCTTCGCGCCGATCAAGGACATCGTCGCGATCCAGGCTGACGGGCACTATACCCGGCTTCACCGGGTGTCCGGGCCCGCATTCTGCCCACAGCCGATCGCCCGTCTGGCAGACGAACTTGCCGAGGCACCGTTCCTGCGGACGCACCGGAGCTACTTGGTGAACCTGACCTATGTGGAAGGGTTCGAACGTCGCAAGGATCAAGGCGTCTGCCTCTTCGCGACAGAGACCGGTGTCGATCCGGTACCCGTCAGCCGCGCAAATGTCGCCGCCACAAAGGCAGCCCTGGGCCTCTGACTTTCGCCGTTCGTGCGGGCCAGTCGCCGTTGACGCGCCATAATCCCTGCCCGTTCGAACAGAATTCGCCACCACGCCGGATTGTCCTAGGTCTCCGTGACCACGAAGGCGGGCAAACCGCTCACAACATAGGGAGGAGGATGCTCATGATACCCGGAGCCTTCGAATACCATCGGCCTGAGTCCGTCTCGGAAGCAACGGGATTGCTGTCCCAACTGGGTGAGGAAGCCCGCGTTCTTGCAGGCGGACACAGTCTGATCCCCATGATGAAGCTGCGCATGGCCGCACCCGAGCATCTGGTGGACCTGCAGGACATTGCCGAGTTGCAGGACATCGCGGTCGCCGGTAACACCCTGACGATCGGCGCGATGGTCACACAGGATCGCCTGATCTCGGATCCTGCATTGACCAATGCCGTCCCGATCATTGGCGAGGCAGCCCTTCAGATCGCCGACCCGCAGGTGCGCTATGTCGGCACGATCGGCGGCAACGTCGCGAACGGCGACCCCGGCAACGACATGCCGGGGCTTATGCAGTGCCTCGGTGCCGCGTTCGAGCTTGTGGGACCGAACGGCACACGCTCGGTCGCGGCGCGAGAGTTCTACGACAGCGCCTACTTCTCGGCACGAGCAGATGACGAGATCCTGACCCGGATCATGATCCCGGTGCCCACGAACAAGGGCTACGCCTACGAAAAGCAAAAACGCAAGATCGGCGATTATGCGACTGCGGCGGCGGCAGTGTTGTGTGGCGGCGGGCAAGCCTCGATCGCGATGACAAACCTTGCAGACACGCCGATCTGGTCGGCGGACGCCGGGACTGCTCTCGCGTCAGGAGACGTCGATGGCGCCGTCGCGGCAACCATGGCCGCGATTGATCCAGGCGATGACATGCGCGGACCCGTGGCGTTCAAGAAACATGTGGCCCAGGTGATCCTGCGCCGCGCCATCGCGCGCGCGCAGAGCCGGGCATAAGGGGACAAACCGATGGCGAAGCTGCACGTCAAGATGACGATCAACGGGAAAGAGGTCGAAGCGCTGGCCGAGCCCCGCACCCTGCTGATCCACTTCCTGCGGGAAGACCTGAAGATCACCGGTCCGCACATCGGCTGCGAAACCTCGCACTGCGGGGCCTGCACGGTCGATATCGACGGGAAATCGGTCAAATCCTGCACCGTCTTTGTTGGCCAGTCCAACGGAACTGACATCACGACGGTCGAAGGGCTGGTAAACCCGGACGGCTCACTCGGTGTCCTTCAGGAGGCCTTCAAGGAGCACCACGGGCTGCAATGCGGATACTGCACACCGGGCATGATCACCCGCGCGCATCGCCTGTTGCAGGAGAACCCGACCCCGACCGAAGAGGAGGTCCGCTTCGGCATGGCCGGGAACCTGTGCCGCTGCACCGGGTATCAGAACATCGTAAAATCCATCATGGCCGCAGCCCCTGTGCTCGCCGCGCAGAAGGAGGCCGCAGAATGAACGATATGACGCCAACGCCCGAGGAACGCCGCAGTGCCCTGAAGGGCATGGGCTCGGCCCGAAAGCGCGTCGAGGACGCCCGCTTCACCCAAGGCAAGGGCAACTATGTCGACGACATCAAGATGGACGGCATGCTGTTCGGCGATTTCGTCCGCTCGCCCTATGCTCATGCGCGGATCAACTCGGTGGATGCGTCGGCAGCCCTGGCCTTGCCGGGTGTCCATGCCGTGCTGACGGCACAGGACCTCGAACCGTTGGGCCTGCATTGGATGCCGACGCTCGCCGGCGACAAGCAGATGGTCCTGGCTGATGGCAAGGTTCTGTTCCAGGGCCAGGAAGTCGCCTTTGTGATCGCTGACGATCGTTATATCGCGGCGGACGCAGTGGAGTTGGTCGATGTGGACTACGACGAATTGCCCGTCGTCACCGACCCGTTCGAAGCGCTGAAGACAGACGTGGTGCTGCGCGAGGATCTGGAAGGTCAGACCGAGGGCGCCCACGGGCCGCGCCGCCATCACAATCACATCTTCACCTGGGAATCCGGCGACAAGGAAGCGACCGAGGCCGTGATCGACGGTGCCGACGTCGTCGCCGAGGAGATGATCTACTATCACCGCACGCATCCCTGCCCGCTCGAGACCTGCGGGTCCGTTGCGTCCATGGACAAGGTCAATGGCAAGCTCACGCTCTGGGGTACGTTCCAGGCACCGCACGCGGTGCGCACCGTCGCCTCGCTGATCTCCGGCATCGCCGAGCACAACATTCGCGTGATCAGCCCGGATATCGGCGGTGGCTTCGGCAACAAGGTTGGCGTCTATCCCGGTTACATCTGTTCGATCGTCGCGTCGATCGTCACCGGCAAACCGGTGAAGTGGGTCGAGGACCGTATGGACAA
>JBCAXJ010000067.1:0-27737 GCA_038534135.1 Pseudomonadota bacterium
GAACGATGGTTAACGCTAAGGGGTAAACGGATAGTTACCATACACGAATTGTTCTCTCAAACTCATTCTGAGGTTGAGCGAACGTGATTTATCTTGGTGACGCAAAGCCCGCGCATGCCGAAACGAGACATTGCCGCTTTCCAGGTATCGTACTCTTCAGCCGTGATCTGATAACGCTCGAAGGCGGCTTCCTCCGAGATCAGTCCGCCCTCTACGGCGGCAACTACGCGCGCTTTGCGTCGCGGTACCCATCTGCGCGTGTCCGGCGCAGGCAGGTCAGCAATGGTCATACGTTCGCCGTCTGGTCCGACGACGAACGATGTTGTATCGTCGCTTCGCATGGAACCCCCCACACTTACTTTCGTCTCACAAGAGAGGACGCTATGCTACTGCTATTAAAGGGAAATGAAGGTGTGGGCGTTTCCTGATTCGGAGCACAAATTCAGTGATTGAAACCATGAGCGATCCCATTTCGGCGCAGGCCAACAGCCTGGGCTTCGCCAAATGCCCCGAAAAGACACGTGTCGTCGTCGCGATGTCGGGCGGCGTCGATAGTTCAGTTGTCGCCGCCAGCTTGACAGCCGAAGGCTATGATGTGGTCGGAATCACCTTGCAGTTGTACGATCACGGCGCAGCATTGGCCAAGAAGGGCGCGTGTTGCGCGGGCCGCGATATACACGATGCTCGCCGCGTGGCCGAGACGATGGGATTCCCGCATTACGTGTTGGACTATGAAAACCGGTTCCGGGAATCGGTCATGGATGAATTCGCCGATCAGTATCTGGCCGGCGCGACACCGATTCCCTGCATTCGGTGCAACGAGCGCGTGAAATTCCGAGACCTGCTTGAGACGGCGCGCGATCTGGATGCGGACTGCCTTGCGACTGGACACTACATCCAGCGGTTCCACGGCCGGGCGGGCGCCGAGTTGCACCGCGCGGCCGACCCGGACCGTGATCAGTCCTATTTCCTGTTCTCGACCACCCGCGAACAACTCGACTACCTGCGGTTCCCGCTGGGACATCTGAAGACAAAGGCGGAAACCCGTGCCATGGCTGCGGAATTCGGTCTGACGGTTGCCGACAAGCCAGACAGCCAGGACATCTGCTTCGTTCCCTCGGGCGGCTATGCCGACGTCATCCGCGAGCTGCGGCCCGGCGCCGACCGCCCTGGTGAGATCGTCCACCTCGATGGCCGCGTGCTCGGAGACCATACGGGCATCATCAATTACACGATCGGGCAGCGCCGTGGGCTGGGCATTGGCGGCGGCGAGCCGCTTTATGTCGTCAAGCTCGACGCCGAGGCGCATCGGGTCATCGTCGGGCCACGCGAAGCGCTCGCGACCCGCACCGTGCCCATCGGCGATATCAACTGGATCGGCGATGGTGCGTTTGGCGATGCGCCGGAAGGCGGGCACGACGTGTTGGTGAAGGTGCGCTCGACGCGCCCGCCCGTCCCAGCCCGTATCCACCCTCGCGACATGGGCGCCGAGGTCGAGCTTCTCACGCCCGAGGAAGGTGTTGCTCCTGGTCAGGCCTGCGTCTTCTATGATCCGGACGGGTCGCGTGTTCTAGGAGGAGGTTGGATTACCCGTGGTTAGACTTATACTTGCTGCCCTGTTCAGTGTTTTGCTGTGCACGGCCCACGCGACGCACGCCGCCGAGGACACTACCCAAGCCGAACCGTCCGAGGCCGCACTGGCGTTCGTGGGCCAGTTCTCGGACGATCAGCTTTCGGGAATGCTCAGCCGTGTCGGTGCCCGGACCGAGGCGATGATGATGCTGGGCCAGGTCAATGGACGCCTGACCGAACAGATCTTCAACGCCGAGATTGACGCCGCTGTCGACCGCCACGGCGACGCCTGGCAGCGCAATATGGCGCTGGCATGGACGCCGCTGTTGACCGATGACGAAATGCTGTCACTGGCTGCGGATGCGCAACTCTCGCCCCATACCGAAAAGTATGCATCCCTGCGCACCGATGCCGGGCGCGCCATGCAGGACCTCTCTGGCGATCTGTTCCGGCAGATCCTGCAGGAAGTCGTCTCCAACACCTTCGCCACGGTCAAAGCTGCGGCGGACACCGAATAACGCCTTCCTGTCCACGAGAGGCTCCAATGACCGATCTGACCGCTGTTCTCGACCAACTTGACGCCGACAAGGACAACGCGGTCGCGCGTTTGTTCGATCTGGTGCGTATTCCCTCGGTCTCGACCGACCCGGCCTATGCCGACCATTGCCGGACGGCAGCCGAGTGGCATCGCGACGATCTCGAAGACATCGGCTTCACGGCACGCGTAGCCGATACGCCGCGCCACCCGATCGTCGTCGGCCACCACGACGGACCGGATGGCGCGCCGCACGTGCTGTTCTATGGTCACTACGACGTGCAGCCAGTCGACCCTCTCGATCTTTGGACCAACGGAGCCCCGTTCGAGCCGAAACTCATCACCCGCCCCGACGGCACTCAGATGATGCACGGGCGCGGGACCTCGGACGACAAGGGTCAAACCATGACGTTCGTGGAGGCATGCCGCGCGCTCAAGCAGGTGACCGGCGCCCTGCCATGCAAGGTCACGGTCCTGCTGGAAGGTGAGGAGGAGTCGGGCGGCGAATCCCTGCCGCCTTTCATGGAAGCCAATCGCGATGAGTTGAAAGCCGACATCGCCTTGATCTGCGAC
Source organism: Pseudomonadota bacterium (assembly GCA_038534135.1). Lineage (GTDB taxonomy): Bacteria > Pseudomonadota > Alphaproteobacteria > Rhodobacterales > Rhodobacteraceae > Thermohalobaculum. The sequence goes on from JBCAXJ010000067.1 coordinate 2,681, forward strand.
ACCGGCATGTTCGATCCGAACACACCGGCGATCACCACGATGCTGCGCGGCAACACCGCCTGCGAACTGACAGTCCACGCTGCCTCACGCGATCTGCATTCCGGCATGTATGGCGGGGCTGCGGCCAATCCGATCCACGTGATCACCCGCATCTTGTCGGCAATGCATGACGATGATGGGCGCATCACCATCCCCGGCTTCTACGACGGCGTCCCGGAACTGCCGACCGAGATCAAGGCTCAGTGGGATGCGCTAGGCTTCTCGCATGCGCAATTCCTGGGTGATGTCGGCTTGTCCGAGCCGTGGGGCAAGCACGGGTACTCCGCGTTGGAGCACGTCTGGTCGCGCCCGACCGCCGAGGTGAACGGGATTTGGGGTGGCTATATCGGCTCGGGCTTCAAGACGGTCATCCCTGCCGAGGCGCACGCGAAGGTCTCTTTCCGCCTTGTCGGCGACCAGCAGCCTGAAGACATCGTCGCCAAGTTCAAGGCCTTCGTCGAGGACCGCCTGCCCGCCGACTGCTCGGTCAGTTTCAATCTGCGCGGCGGCGGAGTGGCCACCGTCATGCCGCTAGAGGACCCGGCGTTTGAACAGGCCCGTCAGGCGCTGACCGAAGAATGGGGTAAGGAAGCCGCGTTCATTGGCTGCGGCGGCTCGATCCCGGTGGTGGGAGAGTTGAAGAACCGCCTTGGTATGGACTCGCTCCTGATCGGCTTCGGGTTGGAAGACGACAATCTCCACTCGCCGAACGAAAAGTATGACCTGCGCAGCTTCACGAAAGGGGCCCGGTCCTGGGCGCGCGTGCTGACTGCGTTGGGCGCCAAGGCGGCCTGATGGCCGAAATCACGCGTGCCGATACGTGGGAGGCGGTTCGCGCCGCCCACCACTGGGATCTTCCGGACGATTACAACATCGCATGGGATGCCTGCGAAAAGTGGGCGCGGTCCGATCCCGACCGGTTGGCACTGGTGCATGTCCTGGAGAGCGGCACGCAGGAGTACACGTTCCGCGACCTGCAACGGCTCTCCTCGCGCTTGGCCAATGTGTTCCTCGCCCATGGAATCAGCCGTGGCGACCGCGTCGGCGTGTTGCTGCCTCAAGTTCCGGAAACAGCACTTTGCCATCTCGCCGCCTATCGCATCGGTGCCATCGTCGTGCCGCTGTTCACGCTGTTCGGAGAGGACGGCCTGCGCTACCGGCTCGAGAACTCCGGCGCCAAGGCCGTCGTGACGAATGCCGCGAACCTGTCCAAGATCGCAGCGATCCGTGCGGATCTGCCGGACCTTGCAACGGTCTGGAACATCGACGGCGCGGGCGACGGTGCGGCGAGCCTTTCGGACGCGATGGATCAGGCCAGCGATGTGTGTCCGCTGGTGCGCACAGGCCCGGACGATCCGGCGTTCATCTGTTACACGTCCGGTACCACTGGGCCGCCCAAAGGCGCATTGCACGGGCACCGCGTGCTGCCGGGGCACGTCCCCGCCACCCAGATCGTGCACAACTTCTTTCCGGAACCCGGCGATCGGATCTGGACCCCGTCGGACTGGGCCTGGCTGGGCGGACTTGGCAACATCATGCTTCCGGCTCTTCGCTTCGGCGTGCCGCTAATCGCATGTCGCTTTGACCGCTTCGACCCGGAACGCGCGTTTCAACTGATCGTCGATCAGGGCGTGACCAATTCGTTCCTGGCGCCGACCGCATTGAAGCTGATGCGTCAGGTCGAGGCTCCCCAACGCTTCCGCCACCGGCTTCGTTCGGTCGCCTCCGGCGGCGAAAGCCTGGGCGCCGCAACCCTCGATTGGGGTCGCGAAACACTGGGTCTGACGATCAACGAGTTCTACGGTCAAACCGAGGTCAACCCTGTTCTCGGCTGTAATTCTGCGATCCTGCCCGTGCGCCCCGGCTCAATGGGTAAGCCGATCCCTGGAAAGAACGTCGTGATCCTGCGCGAGGACGCAACGCTCGATTGGGGTCGCGAAACACTGGGTCTGACGATCAACGAGTTCTACGGTCAAACCGAGGTCAACCCTGTTCTCGGCTGTAATTCTGCGATCCTGCCCGTGCGCCCCGGCTCAATGGGTAAGCCGATCCCTGGAAAGAACGTCGTGATCCTGCGCGAGGACGCAACGCTCGCCGACCCGGACGAGGCCGGAGAGATCGCGGTCCGTGCGGGCGATCCGTCGATGTTCCTCGAATACTGGAAGAACCCAGAGAAAACCGCCGAGAAGTTCGTGATCGGCTCGGACGGCCATCGTTATATCCTGACCGGCGACGAAGGGCGGATCGACGCCGATGGCTACTTCTGGTTCGCCTCTCGCACCGATGATGTGATCACCTCGTCGGGCTACCGGATCGGCCCCTCCGAGATCGAGGACTGCCTGAACCGTCACCCGGCCGTCGCGATGTCCGCCTGTATCGGTGTGCCAGACCCGGTCCGCACAGAAGTCGTCAAAGCCTTCGTCGTGCTGGCCGATGGCCGCAACGGCGATCCGGATCTGGCGGATGCCTTGAAGCTGCACGTTCGTGAGCGGCTTTCGCCCCATGTAGCGCCGCGCGCGGTTGAATGGATAGACCGGCTGCCGATGACCGCGACCGGCAAGATCATGCGCCGCGAGTTGCGCAGCGACGCATGATACGCGGCGGCGCGTTAACCTGCCTACCCGGCGTCGCGTTGGTAAGAGATGCATACGTTTGCGGTATCAAAGGAATACCTTTGCGGTATCAGAGCGGTATCCCTCGCGGAACAGCGCGCGCGGCGTCGGGGGCGCGTTAATCGGAATGGACAACCTCACGCTAACGTTCGCGATGATCGGCCTGCTCGGTGTCGGATCGCAGTGGTTGGCGGTGCGCCTGCACATGCCCGCGATTGTCTTCATGTTGACGGCAGGCATCCTCGCGGGGCCGGTGACCGGCATCCTCGATCCGCGCGCGGATTTTGGCGACCTGTTCGGCCCGATCATCGCTATCGCTGTCGCGCTGATCCTGTTTGAAGGCGGCCTGACGCTGAATTTCAGAGAGTTACGGGACGCCGCCCCCGCCGTGAAGCGGCTGTGTACGGTTGGGGCCGTGCTGGGATGGGTGTTCTACACCGCAGCGGCGCACTGGGTGGCGGGACTGGATTTCGCAACCTCGGCGATCTTTGGCGGCATCCTTGTGGTGACCGGCCCGACCGTGATCACGCCGCTGCTGCGCCAGGCGCGGCTTTCGGCCCGAACAGCTTCAACCCTGCGTTGGGAGGCGATCGTCAACGACCCGACCGGTGCTCTGTTCGCAGTCCTGGCGTTCGAAATTATCGTTGCGCTGCAAGGGGATCATCTCGTCACCGCAGCGGTTCACATGGGGCTCGGCATCGCGGTCGCCAGCCTGGCAGGTTACGCCGCGGGAAGACTTGTCACCCGATCATTCCGGCGCGGTCAGGTGCCCGAGTACATGAAAGCGCCAATCCTGTTTGCAAGCGTTCTGGGTGTGTACGCCGCAACCGACATGGTCCTGCATGAAAGCGGATTGCTGGCCGTCACCGTCATGGGCGTGACGATTGCCAATGCGCGCCTGCCATCACTGGATGAACTGAAGCGCTTCAAGGAACACATCACCGTTCTGCTGGTCTCGGGTGTCTTTGTCATCCTCGCCGCGACGCTCGATCCCGCGATGATCCTGTCGCTGGACTGGCGCGCTGTTGCGTTCGTGCTTGTTATCATGGTGATCGCGCGTCCTCTCGCGGTGATGCCATCGCTGTTCGGAACCGCTCTGACAATTCCAGAACGTGGCTTTGTCGCCTGGGTGGCCCCACGCGGTGTCGTCGCCGTCGCGGTCTCGGGGTTCTTTGGAGAGCGGTTGATCGAGATCGGGATCGCAGATGGTGCTCAACTCGCGCCACTCGCGTTCGCCCTGGTTGCGGCGACGGTCGTGATCCATGGGTTCACGATGGCGCCGCTCGCCCGTACACTGGGTCTCACCTCGAAGGAACCACCCGGCGTGATCATCCTGGGTGGGGCCAAGTGGACCATCGGCCTTGCCGAAACACTCCGTGAGGCCGCTGTTCCGGTCATGATGGTCGATCGCAATTGGCATCGGCTCGGACCGGCGCGTGCGGCCAGACTGCCCACCTGGTACGGCGAGTTGCTGTCAGAAGCAGCGGAGCACGCAATTGATCTGTCCCGATATGGAACCTTGATCGCGGCGAGCGACAATGACGACTACAATGCGCTTGTCTGTACGGATGTTGGCGCCGAAATGGGCCGAGACCGCGTCTTTCAGGTCGGCCGGCACGAAGTCTCGGAAGGAGATCATGACCTTCCGGCGTCGCTTGGCGGTCGCACACTCCTAGAATCCGGAGCTGCGATCGACGTACTTCAGATGCGCATGGCCCGCGGATGGAAATTCTCGACCATCCCGGTCGATGAAGCTTCAATCGCCGATAGCTTTGAAAACCGCCCGCACGAAAAGGCCGAGGCCGTTGCTCTCGTACGGCGCGGTGTCGTGCAGTTCGTCGATCAGGCAAGCGGGCCTAAGCCGCGGGCAGGCGATATAGCGATCTGGTTCGGGCCAGCGTCCGACGCGGAAACGTCGAACGACGCGTGACGGCCTAGCGAAAAGCTTGAAGCGTTCCGTCGCCGGACAGAACATAGACCGATCCCGATGCAACCACAGCACCGGTTGTCGTCCCGCTGCTCAAATCCACAGTTGCGCCAGGTGCCCCCGTTTCAGGGTCGAAACTGTGAAACGTGCCAAGCGTGTCCGTAACCAGTAGATTGCCCCCGGCGAGAACGGGTCCAGAATAAGCGATCGGATCCTCACGGTCTTCCATGTCCTCAAACGCAGGCAGTTCCGTGCTCCAGATCGTTGCTCCGTTTGACAGGGAAAGCCGCTGCAACGTGGCATCGTCACTGACGACATAGAGCGAGTCCCCAGCGACCCAGATCGGCCCCATCGATCCGACCGACCGGGTCCAACCCCGACGCCCTGTCTGTCCATCAATTGCCACCATCCGGCCGGACTGGTTCGCGGTCACCACGAGCCGCCCTGCGATCACAGGATCACCAGTGACGTCCGAGATCGACGACCGCGCGAGCCCGCGCCGCGCACCGCCCAGCACAGCGCTCCAGGCGCGGCGGCCGGTCGCCAATTGGGCCCCGATCACCTCGCCCGACGCGAATGGCAGGACCACAAGCCCACCGCTTGCCGCCGGGCTCGCACCGCCCAGCAGACCCGCCGTAGCGGTAATGCCATCGATCCGCCAGACGATCTGGCCGGTGCTCGTGGCCACAGCATAAGCCCGGTTTGCACGACTGACTGCAACCACAAGCCCTCCGGCGACGGCGGGTGCCGCACGGAACGGCGAGCTCACACGGTAGCGCCAAGCTTCTTGGCCTGATGCTGCGTCGAGCGCGACGATTTCGCCAAAACCAGTCGTCACGAAGATCCGGTTCCCGTTCGACGCGAGACCACCGCCGAAGCCATCCTCGCCGCTCTCACCGTCCGGTGCGAGGTCGGTGCGCCAGACCACATCTCCCGACGATGCGTCAATCGCGGACACCTGCGCCTCGGCGTCCAGCGCGTAAACGCTTCCACCGACGACGATCGGCGCACTCGTAATCGCGGCGCCGCCTCCGCTGCCTGCATCGGCTGTCCAAACGCGGTTGAGCGTCGAGGGGCCTGCCAAGTGTCCGCTGGCATGCGAGGCCTGCGCATTGGTCTGTGTCCAGTCGGCGTTTCCGACGGGCGCCGGGACCGGACCGCCGGACGCGGTGGCGCGGGTGCTCAGATCGCTCTGCTGGTTTCGAATGTTTATGCGTTCACCGGCGAGGCGTTCCTCGTCCTCCCAGAGGCTGCACCCGGTCAAAGCCGCCGCCGCTAAGACCACGACAACGAGGGTGCGGAGTCCTGTTCTGCTCATCTTTGTTTTTCCCCAGTCGATGGCGCAGCCAGTGCCGTCGCCCCCGAACAGCCGCTGTTGCGCGCTGCTCGTCCCTATCCGGAAGCTTGTGCCTGCTGGCCCCCGGTTGCAATCAGCAGTGCACCCGCCCTTTGGCGCATCGTCGGTGTTGCCGCCGGATCCGCAAGGATCACGTTCAGATCGGCATGAGCCGCCTCGGTCTCGCCGTTCTGCAAGCGGATCGTGGCCCGCAGTTCGAGTGCCAGGAGCCGGTAAGGACTGTCAGCAGTGATAAGCCGATCAAGCGGTGCGATTGAGACACTTGCATTGCCTGGCACCGAGGCAACCCGGATCTGTTGAAGCACGGCCAGGTCACGATATTCAGAGCCTATCTCGGCGTTGCCAGCGACTTCGCCGTAAAGAACAGCCGCCTCTTCGTAGCGCCCCGCCTCGGTCAATGACGCCGCAGCGGCCAGGTCGGCGACGACGCTCGCCGGGCCGTCTACCTGCCCCGCAAGCGAGAGGTGTTGGTCTGGATCAGTCGGATCTGTTGCCAGGAACGCAGCACCCAAGGCTTCTGCGTTGGCCTGTTTCTGCGAGATCGACCAGTTCCAAAAGGCCGCGCCAGCAACGATCAGCACGACAGCGCCAATGACGTAAGCGCCATACTTCTTCCAGTAACGCAACATCTGGTCCTGGCGGACTTCCTCGGTCACTTCCTGGATGAAGCTGTCTGTTTCGCTCACGCACGGTCTCCTGCATCCTGGCTGTGCACGTTACAGCCCAGCATCGTTGGACGAAAGACCTACTCGTCTGTGTCACAAGCTTCAAGCCAGAACGGGTACGATGGGTGTCAGGACGGTCTGACAATCGGTCACGCGGACGTAAGCGATGCCGGATCTACGTCTGCCCGACCGGCAGAGAGGATTGATCATGGCCACAACCTTGCTCCTTGTACTTGGAGACCAGCTAACGCTGGATCGCGGTGCCTTGGCCCAAGCCGATCGATCGGACACGGTCATCCTGATGGCCGAGGTGACGGCAGAGACGACGTATGTCCCGCATCACAAGAAGAAGATCGCGCTGGTGCTGTCCGCGATGCGCCACTTCGCCGAACAACTTCGGCAGGAAGGTTGGCTGGTCGATTACGTGAAGCTGGACGATCCAGAGAATTCCGAAAGCCTGCCCGGCGCGTTGACCAAAGCCGTTGCCAGGCACGCGCCCTCGCGGGTCGTCGTCACCGAGCCGGGAGAGTTTCGCGTCAAGGCGCATCTGTCCGACTGGGCGGAGACTTCTGGAACCGGCATAGAAATCGTTGCCGATGACCGCTTCGTGGCTTCCCAGCAGGAGTTCGCCAACTGGGCCGAGGGGCGCAAGCAATTGCGCATGGAGTATTTTTATCGGGAGATGCGGCGCAAGACCGGGCTCCTGATGGCCGGGGACGAGCCCGAGGGCGGCAAGTGGAACTTTGACGCCGAGAACCGCAAGCCGGCCAAGGCGGACTTGTTCATGCCGGAGCCTATCTGGTTCGAACCCGATCCGGTGACCGAGCAAGTTCTTGATCTCGTCGAGCGCCGGTTTCCAGATCACATCGGCCACCTCAGGCCGTTTCGATATGCAGTGACGCGCGATCAGGCGCTGCTGGCGCTGGATCACTTCATCGAACACGGACTTCCGTCTTTCGGCGACTATCAGGACGCCATGCTGACCGGTGAGCCGTTCCTCTATCACTCGCTTCTCAGCGGATACCTGAATATTGGACTGCTTGATCCGATTGAGATCTGCCGCCGCGTCGAAGACGCGTACTATCGCGGGCACGCGCCGCTGAACGCCGCCGAGGGATACATCCGCCAAATCATTGGATGGCGGGAGTACATTCGGGGCATCTACTGGCTAAAGATGCCGGAATATGCCGACAGCAACTTCTTCAATGCGGATCGCCCGCTGCCCACGTTCTACTGGACCGGCGAGACAGACATGGCCTGCCTGCGGGCCGCGATCGGTCAAACGATCGAACACGCCTATGCCCATCACATTCAACGCCTGATGGTGACCGGCAATTTCGCGATGTTGGCCGGCATCCGCCCACAGGACGTCCACGAGTGGTACCTCGCCGTCTACATCGATGCCTATGAGTGGGTCGAGATGCCGAACACGCTGGGCATGAGTCAGTTCGCGGACGGCGGGTTGCTTGGGTCGAAGCCCTATGCTGCCTCGGGCAACTATATCTCAAAGATGTCCAATTACTGCTCGGGCTGCCGTTATGACGTGAAGAAAAAGACAGGACCGGACGCCTGCCCGTTCAATCCGCTCTACTGGGACTTTCTTGTGCGCAATCGCGAGAAGCTCGGATCAAACCCGCGGCTTGGGCAAGTTTACCGGACGTGGGACCGTATGGCGGAGGAGAAGAAGCAGGATTACCTGGCAAACGCAGAAACGGTTCTGGCGCAGATCTGAGCGTCACACCGGCACGACACCGACGGTCAATCCACCGCAAACATAGAGCACCTGCCCGGTCACGAATCCGGCGCGATCATCGAGGAACATGTCAGCGGCGTGTGCGATATCGTCTGGCTGGCCAAAGCGTCTGACCGGAATTCCGTCCCGCATGGACTTGGTAACCGGACTCTCTGCCGGGTTAGCCTTGCGAAACAGGTCCGTCTCGATCGGTCCGGGCCCGATCGCGTTCACGGTGATACCGTGGCACGCCAATTCCAATGCCCAAACCCGCGTCGCGGAGATCAGTGCGCCCTTGGAACCGGCATAGGCCGTGCGCAACCCCTTCCCCAGCGCCGCACGGCTCGCAATGTTCAAGATGCGACCGGTGCCGCGCTCTTTCATGGCGGGCAAGCAATGCTGAACGACCAGCGCGGGTGCCAGAACATTCAGATCCATGCTGCGCCGGAAATCCTCCGATTTCATATCTTCAATCGGATCCAGCAAGGCAGCACCCGCGCAGTTGACGACCTTCAGCACATCATTGCCCGCGAGAGCATCACGCATCGCATCTTCCAGAGCCGTCTCATCCGACAGATCAACCGGGATCCATCGCCCGCGCGCGCCATCCGAGGGTGCGTCACGATCGAGGTTGATCACTGCCTCACCGTGCTCGGCCCGAGCCGACGCGATGGCAGCACCAATGCCGTTCGATGCACCAGTGACGAGCGTTGCTGCAGGTTTCATCGCACTCAACTCACGCGAAGAACTGCCGGGCGATCCAGTCCGCAGCCAAGGCAGGGCGGTCCATGCCCTCGATCTCGACGGTGACGCCGTAGGTCAGAGTGATTTCCCCGGCTTTCGACGTGTCGGCCTTCTTGAGAGTGAACCTGCCGCGCACATTCGAGCCAGTCGGGACCGGCGAGACGAAGCGTAATTTGTCGAACCCATAGTTCACGCCATGCGCGACACCCTCGATCCGGGGCACGATCTCATAGGCCATGGCGCTGAGCAGGCTCGCGGTCAGAAAGCCGTGGGCGATGGTCCCGCCCCAGGGCGTCTCGGCCTTGGCCTTGTCGGGATCGGTGTGGATGAAATACCAGTCCTCGGTGCAGTCGGCGAAAGCATCGATCCGGGCCTGATCCATCGCGAACCAGCGCGTGACGCCGATTTCCTGTCCTTCCAGAGCCACGATCTCGGACAGCGGCACGGGATCTCGCATGTAAGGGTTGGATCCGTCAGCCATTACTTAATGCCTCGTGAATCGAAATCCCAAGATCCTCGGCAACCATGAACAAGCGGTCCTGACCGAAATGCATGTTGTCTCCGACAAAGAAGGTCGGCGCGCCAAACGCTCCGCGCGCGACAGCTTCTTCCGTATTGGCCTTCAGTTCGTCTTTCACGGCCTGATCAGAGATCTTTGCCATGAAGTCTGGGGATGCCAATCCAAGCGGCGTCAGCAACTCGATCACTGTCGCCTGATCTTCGATGTCCCGATTGTCGACATGCAGCGCTTTGAAGAGCGTGTCACAATAGGGATGGAACTGATCTGTGCCCTGCATGGCGATCGCTCCACGCATAAGCGTCAGCGTCATCTGCGGGAACTTTTCGTTCCGCTTGTACGGGATCTGGTAGAGAGCGGCCCACCGAGGCAGGTCCGTCGCCATCCACTTTCCCTTGTTCTCAACCGTTCCCGGCGGCTGATTACCGGCCGCCTTCATGACACCGCCCAGAAAGAACGGTCGATAAACCAGTTCCGCGTCTGCCTTTGACGCAATCTTCGGGATCACGCTCCAGCCGATGTAGGCAGCGGGGCTGATGACGTCGAAGAAAAACTCGACCTTCTTATCCATGACTTACCAAGCCTCCTTCCAGGGGCGGAGTTGCGTCTCGAACGTCCACGCGGACCGATGTTGATTGTGGACCTGCCAGTAGGTTTCCGCGATGTGGGCCGGATCCACCACGGCATCCTCTTCGGGTTTGTAGCGATCGGGAAACTGGGTCTTGATCCACTCGGTATCAATCGCAGCATCGATGACCACGTGAGCGACGTGAATGTTCTCAGGCCCAAGCTCACGCGCCATACTCTCGGCCAACGCACGAAGTGCGAACTTGCCCCCCGCAAAGGCAGCGTACCCCGGACCACCCCGCATTCCCGCCGTCGCACCCGTGAAGATGATTGTTCCGCGCCCGCGCGGGACCATGACCTGTGCCGCCTGTCGACCGGCGAGGAAGGCACCGAACGCGCACATCTCCCAAACCTTGCGATAGACGCGGCTGGTCGTCTCGCGGATGGGAAATCGGACGTTGCCGCCGATATTGTAGATACAGGCCTCTATGGGGCCGACGTCGCGTTCGATCTCCTCGAACATCGCAACGGTTTCGTCTTCATCGCGGGCGTCGACGCCCATCGGAATGGCCTCGCCGCCCTTGGCCGCAATGCGGTCGCACAAAGCCTGAAGCTGATCGATGTTGCGCGCACGACGCGTGACGACGCTGGTGTAACCTCCAAGCGCAAACCGCTCGGCCACGTGCCCACCCGTGGCATCGCCCGCACCAATCACCAGACAAACCTGCTTTGACATCGTGCTAGGCCTTTCCGATCGGATGATCGCGGAATGCCTCACGCAATGTCTTCTTCGACACTTTGCCGGTGGCGGTCAGAGGCAGTTCGTCGACAAATTCGACGGCGTCCGGCACCTGCCACTTCGCCAGATGCTCGGCAACGTGATCAAGGAGTTCCTTCGGCTGCGGCTCTGCACCCGGCTGTTTTTGCACGATCAGCAATGGCCGCTCATCCCATTTCGGATGGGCGATCGCGATCACGGCGGCATTGGCGACAGCGGGATGGGCGATCGCCGTGTTCTCGACATCGATGGACGAGATCCACTCTCCCCCGGACTTGATCAGATCCTTCGCGCGATCGGTGATCGACAGCCATCCTTCGGTATCGATCGATGCCACATCGCCAGTGCCGAACCAGCCCTCGGCATCCATCGCAGCTTCGGTCGCGGCCTCGTTCTTGAAATAGCCGGACGTGATGCAGTTCCCGCGCACATAAAGCTCGCCTTCGGCGTTACCATCATGCGGCACACGCGCACCGTCCTCGTCGACGATCTTCAGATCGACACCGAACATCTTGCGTCCAGCCAGAGCTTTGAGGGCGATGCGTTCATCCAACGGACGCGCCTGCATCTCTGGCGTCATCATCGAGATCGTCCCGACCGGAGACATCTCGGTCATCCCCCAACCCTGGTAAACCTCGACGCCATAGTCTTTCTGGAACCGCTCGATCAACGCCTTCGCAACCGCCGATCCGCCCGCAAGGACCTCGCGCAGGCTCGCAGGCTTCGCGCCACGCTTATCCATCTCGTTGATCAAGCCAAGCCAGACAGTCGGCACGCCCCATGCGGAATCCACCCGTTCGCCCTCCATCAGGTCGAACAAGGACGCTCCATCAAGTCGCGGACCGGGAAAGATCAGTGAGCACCCCGTCAGCGCCGCCGCATAAGGCAGGCCCCAGGCATTGGCGTGGAACAGCGGCACCACGGGCAGAATTCGGGTTCCTTGAGCGAAGGTCGATCCCTGCCCGATTGTCACGAACAGCGAGTGCAGAACCATCGCGCGGTTCGAATACATCACGCCCTTTGGATCGCCAGTCGTGCCGGACGTGTAGCAAAGCGCGCAGGCAGTATCTTCGGGGAAATCATCCCAGGTGATGTCCTCGGGTTGTCCAGCCAAAAGATCTTCATAGACCATAAGATCGAGAGGACTGTCCGGCTTGTGTGCCTGATCGCACATCGCGATATAGCGCATGCCGGACGGCAGATTTGGAGCCAATCCATCGACGAGTGGCGCAAACGTCGTATCGAAGAACAGCGCGACATCGTCGGCGTGGTTCGTGATGTAGATGAACTGTTCCGCCGAGAGACGCGGATTCAACGTGTGGCACACGGCTCCGATACCCGCGATCGCATAGTAGAGCTCGAAGTGCCGGTAGCCATTCCAAGCGAGAGTCGCGACCCGATCGCCGGGTTTGATACCCATCGCCTTCAACGCGTGCGCCAACTGAGCGATGCGCTTGCGGATCTCGGGATAGCTCGTGCGGTGCAATCCGCCTTCGACCGTCGACGATACGATCTCGGCCCCCGGATGCATCTCGGCGGCGTAGTCGATCAAGGATGACACCAACAGTGGCCGGTGCATCATCTGGCCCATCAGCATGGTGAAAACCTCCCATGTGTTTTCGGCACGTTAACAGGGAATTTCAGGCTTGCGAGAGGCGTTTTATCGGGCGCAGTCTGAAGCCGACACAGATCGGGAGGATGATATGGCCGAACAGATGAAACGGATCGTACTGGCGGCTCGTCCCCAGGGCGAACCAAAGCTGACCGACTTCCGGCTCGAAACCTCTGACGTACCGGACCTCCCCGCTGGCGGTATCCTCGTCAAGGTTCTGTGGCAATCGCTCGACCCGTACATGCGCGGCCGGATGGATGAGAGCAAATCGTACGCCGCCGCTGTTCCAATCGGCGGCACGATGGAAGGCGGCTGTGTCGGCGAAGTCATCGCCTCGGACAATCCGAAGTTTGCTGCGGGCGATGTCGTCGAGGGACGCTTCGGTTGGTGCACCCACACCGCGGTGGACGGTGCTGGCATCCGGAAGATCGATCCGTCGATCGCACCGATCCAGACAGCGATCGGCGTGCTCGGGATGCCCGGCATCACCGCCTATGTTGGTTTGCTCGACCACGGTCGTCCGAAGGACGGCGAGACACTTGTCGTTGCCGCAGCCACAGGAGCGGTCGGTTCCCTGGTCGGCCAGCTCGGCAAGATCAAGGGGGTGCGCGTCGTGGGCGTCGCAGGAGGCGCTGAGAAATGCGCGTTCGCCGTCGATGATCTCGGCTTCGACGCCTGCATCGATCACTACGCGGCCGCAGATGGCGAGGCAATGCGCGAGGCCTTGGCCGCGGAATGCCCCGATGGGATCGATGTTTACTTCGAGAATGTTGCGGGCAAGACTCTGCAAGGTGTGATCCCCCTGATGAACGTCTGGGGCCGCATCCCTGTCTGCGGAATGATATCGCAATACAACATGGGCGGGTTCGGCATGGCGGGCGGCGAAGGCCCCGATATGTTGCCAAAGCTGTGGCGTACGATCCTGGTGCAGCGCCTCAGCGTGCGCGGCTTCATCATCACCGACCACTATGACCGGTTCCCGGCGTTCCTCGAAGAGGTCTCTGGCTACATCCGCGATGGCCGGGTGAAGTACCGCGAGAGCATCACCGAAGGCATCGAGAATGCGCCGCAAGCGTTCATCGACATGCTCAAGGGCGGCAACTTCGGGAAGACGCTGATCAAAACGGCGTAAGGTCGCGATCGAGGCGGTTGTGAATGTCAATCATGGTGGGCGGTGAGAGGCTCGAACCTGAAATTCTAAGTGTTTCTCCCCCCATCGCGCAGCATCTCATGTGATCTAATTTTCTTAGCGAATTCATACGGAAAACAGCCTTCACCTCAATCAATTGCCTCTCGAGATAACTCACAACGTCTCGTGGTGTTGCAGTGAAGCGCAGACTTTTGTACCATCCTTTTGGTACAACGAAAGCGCTCAACAATGCCCAGGATTATCGAACATCAACTTACGGATCGGAAGATCCGCTCATTGCCCGAGGGCGAGTACCTTGATGGCCGGGGTCTCAGCATAAAGGTGCGCGGAATTGCCAAGTCCTGGATCCTGCGGTTCTTTCTGCATGGACGCAGGCGGCGGATGGGGCTCGGCTCCTACCCTGATGTATCACTCGCAATGGCGCGCGAACGTGCACTCGAGGCGCGTCGCCTCGTGGCGGACGGGATCGACCCAATTGCCACCCGGCGTGAAGCGCGGGCGATCCCCACTTTCGCCGTCGTTGTCGAGGAGTTCATGGTGGGATATCGGCGCGAGGTAAAGGATGCTGATCGCTGGCTTGGCCGCTTGAAAGCGAATGTTTGGCCTCGCCTCGCAGAACGTCGCTTACCTGAGATCGATCGCGACGTGATCTCGCGTCTGCTCCTCGACATTCATGCCCGCGCGCCCGGCACCTCCGACAAGATCGCCCAAGCCCTCTCGCGGATTTTTCGGTTCGCTCTCGGTCGCGGATACATCGAGACCAATCCGCTCGAGGCAGCACGGGCAGCCTTGCCCAAAGACTTCGGTTCCCGGGCGAAGCGTCCGCACCCGATGGTGCCGGTTGATGACATGCACGGGTTCTACGCCGCTCTCGTCTCCGCCACTCACGGGCGTGGTGAAGTCTGTGCGCTTGCGCTCAGATTCCTGACGCTGACCGCAGTCCGAAGCAGTGAATTGCGCTTCGCAACATGGGATGAAATTAATGGCGAGCTTTGGCGGATCCCAGCGGAGCGAACAAAGACGGGCCAGGTGCATCTCGTTCCGTTGGTTGAGGAAGCAACGTCTATCCTAGGTGAAACGAAGGCGCTTTATCTACCTGGCGATCTGATCTTTCCAGGCACGAGACCGGCGCGCCCGCTCAGCGACATGACACTGTCAAAACGGATGAAGGCACTCGGGTTCAAAGATGCCGACGGCCGCAACGCGGTTCCACATGGTCTGCGCGCATCGTTCAAGACCTGGACACAGGATCATACCGGAGTTGACCCGTCACTCGCAGAGCGGGCACTGGGACATGCGATCAAGGGCGATGTCCAGAAAGCCTACGATCGTGCAGCGATGGTTGAGAAGCGACGCCATTTGATGGAGCGCTGGTCGGAGTTCCTGACGTGCCAAACGGAAAACACCGTCATTTCTCAGCGTCAGCTTGGATGAGCAATTTGCTAGTCTTGGTTTGGTGGCACGTTAAGTGATTGAGAGATAGGAGAATTCCCGGAGTGCCGTAGAGATGCAGTTCTCGCTGCTATGATTCGTTTTGCGACTCGCTTCTCGGGTCGAATCGAGCAGGAGAACTACGATGGAAATGGACATACCGAAGCCTCAGTTGCTGAGCATCGATGAGGCAGCAATAGTTTTGAGGCTCTCACGAGCAACACTCTATCGACTTCAAAAGACGGATCCAACCTTCCCGAAAATGATCAAGGTCGGTCGCTCAAGCCGATTTCGCTTGAAGGATCTCGAAGCGTTCGTTGCCGCAGCACCAAATGACATCGCTCGTTCGACCAGGGTCAAGGAGACGTCACGATGACAACTCCTAAAATCATGCCGGTTAACGTTCTCGATATGATTGAAGACGTCAGTACAATGACGACGCTCGCCAGCGGCGGATACATTCGTATCAAACTGTCAATGTGGTGCCAGGGAGGACGCCTCATTGGCGATGAAGATCTGCTGCGTAGGATCACGCGAATGGATCGTCGCCAGTGGAAAGCCGAACGCCACTTGATCCTTGAACGCTTGACCAAGCATGAAGCTGACGGCGGACGATCTATCTGGAAGCAAGAAGCGCTTAGCAAGAATTTTGAAAAAGCGCGATTGCGGTCACTCCAGAACGCAAAGAATGCACGCGGTAAGCGACTGTGACGCAATCAATCGTAAGCAGCGAAACAGCCGCGTTCGCCAAGCATGCCGCTAGTCATGATCCGTCAAAAAACGGATTTCAGATCTACAAGTGTCCAGCGATGGCTTCGCCATCGTTGGCGATGTCGGACGAATTGGATCGCAGGGCATGCAATCCTTCGAAGCTGACAAACTCAATGAGGCGCCGCGATGGATACTGGGCTCGAGTGGTACAAGCACTACTCGCACGCATTTCTTAATGGTGTTCAAGGGCTTGGCCCTGACCTCATCGGCACGCTCATTGTGCTGCTCGACCTCATGTACACGCGGGGCGGCATTATGATCAGGGATGATCGTCACCTCTCGGGTGTTCTCGGATGCAGCGCAAGGAAAGCCAGATCGCTCACGGACGAGCTGATCGAACAGGGAAAGATCATCCAAATGGGTGATCAACTCACCAATAAGCGTGTGCAACAGGAGGCGAAATCCGCGCGATCCTTTCGGCAATCTAAGTCAGAAGCAGGGCGAAAGGGCGCTGAATCGCGCTGGACTTGTAGAGAAAACAAGAGCTTAGCAACGGCAGAGCCATCCGATTGCCATACAACAGAGAAGAAAAGATCAGAGAAGACAAAATCAGAAATAATTGGTGGTGGTGGGTCCCCAACCGAATTGAAAAATCAAATTGACTGGGAGGAAGCCCGCCTTTCTGCGCCCGAAGCTCGAACTAGTCTGCAGCTTCCCTTGGAAGATCTACAGAGAATTCGAGATGCCGCGGGGCCAGCAACTGACGCTCGGTCTGAGTACTGGGCGGACGGCGCTCTCGACAGTGTAGTGACTGATTGGATCGCCCAGCTGCAGCTTGGCATGGATGAGATCGCGCGGGTGGTTGGGCAAACCTCGGCCAAGGCGTCCGAAGGCTCGATAAAGTCGCCCTCGTACTTCACTCAGGCAATGGAACGAGCAGCGGAGCGGATCCGGACCAAACAGAAACTGCAGCAGTCCGACGGCGCCAGGAAATCTGGCGCGGTCAATCCAAGCGAGTCCTTCGTTCAAAGAATCCTGAAACCCAGCAAGGATCGAGGAGATGTATGAAGATCGAGAAACGGTTGTCGACGAGTTTCTCTGTCGCCTGCTCGAAGTAATCTACCAACCTCGGAAAGACTGCAAGCTTGAGGAAGCCGAGCTGTTTGTGCAAGACCTGAAAATGTTGTTCTTGGATAAGATTCCAAAGAGCATGACAGTGCCGCAGATCCGAGAATTGTGCGAGCAGACCCGTTTGCGCCTTCGAGCTACTTATAAGTTTTCTCGATGGCCCAGCGTGAAAGAAATTCTGGAGGCTCAGGATTGTTGGTTAAAGAAAACAAAGCCACCAAGGTCCGAATCACGCGAACCCGACTGGCCGCATGTGAATTCAAAAAAAATGGTTGTTCGTACAAAAAGCTTTATCAAAACACATAATAAGTGGCCGTACTACCATAGCCCCAAAAGCGATCTAAAGATAGCTGAAGAAATAGTTTCCGAGGGTGAGTATGATTGGGATGACTTAAAAAAACTTGGCTTTGAACGATTGCCGTTAATCTAGGAGCCAACTTGGAATAATAATTAATCAATTTCAATTAATCAATTTCATCGCCAGTGATTCCAATTTCCTCGAAGTGCGTTATCTTTGCGCCAAGCCTCATAGATCTCTGGGAGCATGGACGCAGGCGCAAACGGATATTTCCACCCCTCCATCGGGTAGAAATTAGGGATTGGTATTCCTCCTATGTTCGGACCTCCGAACGACAGCGAAAGTCGGTTGGTTGCCTTCACAATCGCACGCTGACAATCCCAAATGTCTTGAAGAGTCATGCTTTGGATTGGTTCCGCACCACGACTGACCGTGTCTGCGGCATGAAGCAGGAGCTTGTTTGCATTCTGACGTGCACGCTCAAAGGGTGCTTCTGAAATTTCCCGTTCAATCTCGTCGAAAAACTTGTCGCTGATCTGGTCATCGCGTGCACGTTCAGCGGGTGCAGGATCCATGTAGTCGTCAAACCACTCGTGGTGCAGCTCTGACATTCCAAATGCTTTTGGCCCTTTCGTGCTCACAGAGCCAACATAGATACCGCTCTCATCTGGTGGTGGCAGCTCGTCCATTCCCACTAGGTCGTCAAAAGGGAGGCCATCATGACAAACGTACATTTCGCGGGTCATCAGGCTTCG
Organism: Pseudomonadota bacterium; assembly: GCA_038534135.1. Classification (GTDB taxonomy): domain Bacteria; phylum Pseudomonadota; class Alphaproteobacteria; order Rhodobacterales; family Rhodobacteraceae; genus Thermohalobaculum. The sequence goes on from JBCAXJ010000067.1 coordinate 20,704, forward strand.
GTTAGCTTTGATATCGTGAAGCAAACGCCGAACCGAGATTACTCCGCGCCTCGGACCTTGTGCCGAATGTTCCATCAGTTTGCGAAAAGCGATCAGCTGTTCGGCGACGTAGCCACTATCGAGTGCTCGGGCGATTACGCCGCTTTGAGTTGCGAACTGACCACCATCGTCTTGGGCGGCCTTACGCGACCCGTTGACCAATCGGAAGACCGCGTCCGACCAGAGCATCGATGAGATCTGCTTGGAGATTGCATGGAGCTCGTCATGCCGCAGCCAATGCAGCCATTCATCCCGCTTCGCGCGGAACTCGACCAACCTGCTTGTGTCACGTACATCGCATTCATCGACCGAGAACTGGTAGTCGCTCTTGTAGGACACCGTACTCATGCCGACTTCTTCCGGCGGCCACGCTTGGGTTTGGGGGCGGCGGCGCGGGCCTGGCGGATGCGGGCGAGGAGTTCGCTGGCGGGTTCGTCGGACGGGTCCTGGGGGACAAGCTCGCCGTGGAAGGCCTTGGCCAGCAGGCGTTCATCCAGCCGGTCGAGAAGCCCGGCGGCACGGGCGGCCTCCGCAGCCATCCGGTCGATGCGGGCGAAGGCGGTCTCTATGCGGTCAACGATTTCTTGTTGTTCAGTTGGCGACGGAAGGGGAACTGGCGTCATCAGTATATCGTTGCCACTGATATGAGGCAAATCTCCACCCGTCGCCCGGCCAATCGCGTGCTGCAGAAAGATCTCGCTGTTCAGCAGGTGCCAGATGAATGGAGTGGAACTGAACGGGCCGGCGACTATCCGGGCGACGCGCTGCACCAATAGTGCACCCGCAGTTTCGTCATCAACGACGGCTACTTTCAGGCCTGTTGAAATGAGAGGACGATCCATCGCGACAACGATGTCTCCGCTGCTAAGTCGGAACTGCTGATAGTCCGGTGCAAGGTCAGGATCGAGGCGCTTGGCATCGGTCCAATCAATACGACCTGGTGCGACATTGGCCCCTCTCACCAGAAGCGGCCCTTCATCCTCAACATACCACTTGCTCTTAAAAGCATGCCCGACCTGCATTTCGACAAGCTCAGCCAAATGCGAACGAAACCAGCCGTGCGGTAGCGTGCCGAGATCATCGATCATAATACCGCTATCGGATGAAAGACGCGACCCGCGACGCTTCTTTTCATAGTCAGCCCGCAACCTTTCAATCTCGACGATTGCCTCCTCGCTCCAAGTCGCTTCCTCTGCACCTTCCCGCCAATCAGCCGTCAGCTCACCCCGGAAGGCCGCGGCGAGGGTGGCTTGTTTGGCGCGGGTGGCGAGGGTGGCGACGCGGGCGAGGTGGTCTCGAGCGCTTTGGCTGTGCGCCGAGAGCCAGTCCAGCTTCTCCACAATCCGCCGCTGCTCGGCCAATGGGGGTAGTGGGATGCTCACCCGCTGGAACGCTGTTCGCGGAAGGTGCTTGATCGTTGTCCCGGTGAAGTGCTGCTCCAGATCGCGTTGTAGAGATAGATGAAACAAAAACTGAGCGGCGAACTCCGGTGAGACCTCTTCCAGGAACCGAACGCGATGAAGTGCCTTTTGGTATTTGATGTCGGTTGGCCCATCACGCCAAACAGCACAGCGCCCAGGCTCGCCGCCCTCGCACACCAAAAGATCACCGTCGTGAATGGCGAAGAGTTTACGCTCTTCCTCGCTCAAGGGAACATTGAAAAGATCGCCAAGATCGAAGCAACCCCATCGGACGTTGATGTTTCGGAGATACGGGGTTGGTGTTCCAGTGTTTCGGGCCTTATCGAGCATCTTGCCTAGTTTGATGTCCGCGATAGTTCCGAAGTCTGAGTTCGCCCAGCCCGCTGGCAACTCGGTCATTCTGCAGCAACCTCGACGACATCCAGTTGATCCCCGGCCAACTCAGCGCTGAGCGCCTCGATCTCGCGCATGGCCTCTCCCAGATGTCCAAGGATCGCGGCGGCGATGTCGTCAGGGTCATCCAGTCCCTCATCCGGGTCTTCCTCATCATCCCGCAGCCAGGTGATGTCCAGATTGTCGCCGCGAGCCGCGATCTCCTCGCGGGTGAAGCGGCGGAAGCGGCCTTCCTCGCCCTCGTCCTGGCGTGCGGCGCGGCCGAGCGGATCAGCGCCGAACGCAGCTTCAAAGTCAGCGAAGTGGTCCTCGCGCAGTTGAGCGGTCTTCCCGAACTTCTGCATGTTGGCGCGCAGGTCATAGACCCAGACATCGGGTGTGTTGCCATCCTGGTCCTGACCGCGCGTGAAGAAGATGACGTTGGTCTTGACGCCTTGGGCATAGAAGATGCCGGTCGGCAGGCGCAGGATGGTGTGCAGGTCGCACCAGTTCATCAGCATGCGGCGCAGCGCCTTTCCCCGTCCATCCTCGAACAACACGTTATCCGGCACGATCACCGCGGCGCGGCCACCGGGCTTCAACGCGCGAATGCAGTGCTCGACAAAGGGAAGCTGGTAGGACGAGACCGAGTGCGTCTCGGTGAAGTCATCGCGCGTCGGCTTGCCGCCTGCGGGGCCGAACGGTGGATTGGTCAGGATCAGGTCGGCCTTGTCCAAACCGGCACCATGGGGCGCAAGCGTGCTGGCGAGGTCGATCCGGTCTGTGCCAACGCCATGGAGCTGCAGGTTCATCAGCAACAGCCGGAAGACGCCGGGGACGTTCTCGATGCCTTGATAGGCGCGGTTGGCCTGGAAGGTCTGGCCCGAGGTGTCGAGTTCGAAATAGTCGTCGGTTGCCTCGCGGATCAGGGTATCAGCGGCGATGAGGAAGCCGCCTGTGCCCGCCGCTGGGTCCTGGATGGTCTCACCTGCCTGCGGGGCCATGAGGCGTGTCATGACGGTGATCAACGGGCGTGGGGTGAAATACTGACCGGCACCGCGCTTGGTTTCCTCGGCGTTCTTCTGGAGAAGGCCTTCGTAGAGGTCGCCGAAGCTGTCGCGTTCGTCGGTGAACCAGTGGAGTTCGTCGATGGCGGTGGTCAGGGCGTCGAGGTTCTTGGGCTCGCGGATGAAGGTGTTGGCGTTCTCGAAGATGGCCGTCACGGTGCGGGAGCGGCTTTCGGACCCGATATTGGCCAGAAGGTCGCGGTAGTGGTCCAGCTTGGGCTTGCCTTCCATGCGCATGAGCTCGCGCCAGCGATATTTGCCGGGGATGACCTCGCCATCCTTACCCTTCTCCTGCATCATCTTGAGGAACAGGAGGTAGGTCAGCTCGGTGACGTATTGCTGATAAGTGATGCCGTCCTTGCGGAGAATGGCGCAGAGGCGCCAGAGCTTGGCGACGATGTCTTGGACGGCGTTCACGTGGGGGGCTCCTGTCTAAGCGGCGCTCCAGATGGCACCGTTGAGCTCTTGTAGTACGGTTTCGAGTTGATTGTCGAAGTCCTGATTTATGACCGCAAAGCCGCCGTTCTGGGCAAATGCGCCTTCATCGAGGAGGCTAGGGTCGCCGATGGGCTGTTCCTGTAGTGTACGGCCCAGGCGGCGGAGCCATTGGCGTTGCTTTCTTGTCCAGTCGCGGGACCCTTCGATCCGTGCCACGGCGTTTTCCACGCGAGTCCTGTAGGGAACCAGCGGGTCGCCGAGGGCCGCCTGGCGGATGAAGCCGATGATGTGGGCAGCGATGTCGGCGTTGCGGGTGCGGCCATAGGCGGAACGGAGGTGCGTTTCCGAGAAGCCGTGTTCATCCAGCATGGCGGCGAGGTCCTTGAGGTCCTTGCGGGTGAGTTCCCGCGGGCGCTGCGTGACCGCGATCAGGCCCGGTAAGGTGTTCATGTTTTCGCGAACATATCGTTCGAAGGCTTCGATGTAATCTTCCGGTGTGAGGTGGTCGCCGTATACCTCATCCGTGCCGATCAGTTCGTCCTCGTGTTCCGAGATCCACTGCCAGTCTGGTCCAGTGGGCGCCTGCTCGCGGCGATCCAGGATTTCGAGTACACGGGGATTGGCCGTGAAGAATTGCTCGACCTCGGTGGGCTGGGCACCGTGCAACCAGTTGGTGAAAGCCTCGGGTGTTTGGCCGGTGATATTCTCAAACGCCTCGCGGTTCTCGGGCAGCATGCGCCTAGCCTTGTAGCGCATGCGGACGATCAGTTGCTCCCGGACATAGGCTTTCTCGACCTTGTCCGGGGCGTTCTCCAGATCCGTGACCAATTGCGAGAACGGGACATCCGGATCCGTCACCACCGGGCGCATGTCAGTGACCGCCTGGAGGTTGGCATAAATGTCGACCGCGTCGAATATGCGAAAGAACTCCTTGCCAATCTCGTCGCATTTGCGCGTCGCGCGGCCAATCATCTGATCGTAGAGAATGCGGCTGTTGACCCGACGAACGAACACGAGATTGTTGATCTTCGGGATGTCGACACCAGTGGTGAGCAGGTCCACCGTGACCACGAACTTCGGACGGTCGTCGTTGCGGAAGCGACGGATCTTGTCCGAGGGACGGTCCACGGTCCCGGTGATCTTTTGCACCATATCATGCGGGATCGGGCCATGCTCGGCCTCGAGCGCCTTCATGAGTTCCTCGACAATCAGATCTGCATGGTCGTCGCGTGCGGCGAAGATCAGCGTCTTGCCTGGTGAGTCTAGTGCGATCTCTTCCGCGATCGTTTCGCATACGACGCGGTTGAAGGCCCGCGTGTGCACACGCTTGTTGAATTTGTCGACTTCGAAGTCGACGTCGTCGGGTACCTCGAAAAGATCGACCTGTCCTGTGCGTGCGTCGATGACTTCGACATCCTCGCCACCTTCGAAGTGAATGCCGGCCTGGTTCAACGCGGTCACGATCCGCCTGGGTGGCTGATGGTCGATGAGGAAACCGTCAATCACTGCCTGACGATAGCTATAGCGGTAGACGGGATGGCCGAAAATCTCGCGCGTGTGCAACGCAGGCGTGGCTGTCAGAGCGATCTTGGTTGCGTCGAAGAAGTCGAGGACCCGGCGATACTTCGAGAGGTAGTCGTCTGTGCTCCTGAACTCGATGTCTTCCTCGCGAAGTTCCGCGTCGAGCGTGTAACCGCGGTGCGCCTCGTCCACGACAATGCAGTCGTACATGCCCGGAGTAAGGCGGGCGTCGCCATTGTCGCCGTCGATGATCCGCTTCACCAGCGACTGGACAGTGGCGATCTGCACGCGATCTTCGCGCTCAGGGATCCGCTTTTCGAGGCCCGCGACGTTGTACGTCTCGGAGAACTTCAGAAGCCCCTCGAGTTCGGTGTTGTCCAAAGCTTGGAGCGTTTGCTCGGCCAGGGCCCGCCGATCCACCAGAAAGAGAATGCGGCGAAACCGCTTGTGCTTGAGCAACCGGTACATAAGAGCGATGCAGGTGCGGGTCTTGCCGGTACCTGTCGCCATCGCGACGAGGATATCGCGCTCTCCATCGCCGATTGCACCTTCGATCGCCGTGATCGCGTCCTGCTGGTAAGGGCGCAGGTCCCCGTAGTCGAATGGCTCGTTCTTCAATCCTTCGGCAGCGGTGTCCACTTCCTGTTCAAGCTTTGCGCGCAGATCGGCCGGGCTGAACCACTCCGCGAGTGCATAGGGATGATTGGTCTGCTGGCGCGCATCCCAAAACCAGATGCCGGATTTCTCCGGATACTGCTTCACGTATGGGCGCCCATTGGTCGCGAAACAGAAGGGTACGCGGTACCTCTCATCGTCATGAGGATACGGGGCCGCATCGAGCCCCTGTTCGGGATTGATCGTGAGGTCGCGTGCATACCGCCTCGTCTGGCCCAGCACGCCAGGGACGTCCTTGCTTTCACGTTTTGCCTCGATCAGCGCCACGCAGCGACCGTCGAGGAACAACGCGTAGTCAACGGGCCCCGTTGATGTGGGCCATTCCGCGATCGCAATTGCTGTGGTTCCCTCTGGCCGGGTTCCCTTGGCAAATCGGAGCTGGTCGCTGTCTGCTTGCCATCCCGCGTCGCGAAGCTGACTGTCGATCAGTTTCCTGGTGTCGGCCTCGTCGATCTCAAGCGCGACTTCCGGTGGCGGACTATCAGCCACATGTGTTTGTTGAACTTCAGCGAGGCGGGCCATCAGATCGGTCCGACTCTCCTCGGCTTCGTCCGCGAGCGCCTCCCAAATCTCGCGGTCCTCGGCTGCCTTTTGCGCACGCTCTTCTGCCGAAAACCGGCGTGCGGCCTCTAGCTCCGCTTCTCGCCTCGCTCGTTCCGCATCAGAAAGGCTGGCATTGAGTTCAGCACGAAGGCGCTTCAGTTCATCCAGAATTTCAGATTCTGCCTGTCTCGGGTCCTCTGGCGGCGCAAATTTCGGAGCCTTGAAGCTGCGATCATGATACCGCTTGTGAAACCAGACAGCGAGAGCATAGACGAATTTCAGCACGGTCAAGGCATCTGCATGTGTGCCGCTGAATTCGTGGTTCGCCCGGTTGCCGCGCTTTCGGATCAGATGGAAAGTATCTGCAACTTCCTTGGACAGGATGCCCGAGCTGGAGAGGTTCTTTAGGACATCGATCTGTGTGTCATTTGGCCCGCACAGAACGTTCGAGCGAGCAGCCACATGGCCGGCTAGCAACTCCGCGAACTGGCGGCTCTTGATAAGTGATGTGTTGGGGTCTTCAACGAAGAATCGTTCCGCGAATCCGCCGATCTGGCAGAGGCTTTCGTCTGCCCAGGATAGAAACGAGAAGTTACTCGACCGGTTCATTGCTGGTTGGAACTATTTGAAATCTGAATCTCAATTTCTGCGCTCGAATAAATATGGTGACATCGGGTCAATGGCTTATCAAGTCAATTACATGCTTGACGCAAGGCACGTCCTACTCAAACGCATGAAGCTGGCAAACCTGTAGGACCTGTCACAATGCGTCAGCCTGTATTTCCCAGATGGCCTGCATTTCCTTGCCGGTCTGAAGCGTGATAATGTCGCCACATCAATCGTTTAGCGAAGGCGGAGTAGGACTTTGGCGGCGAACGCGACGGGTGAAGCAGAATCCGGCCCTCTGCGCCTCCAGTTCGACCGATCCGTCAAGCTCGCGTTCCATGGTTCGGCCATC
>JBCAXJ010000068.1:0-27571 GCA_038534135.1 Pseudomonadota bacterium
CTCCCGCCTGTCAATGTGCCGGGATTGAATCACAAACCTCTGTCAAACAGAAGAAATTTATGGGTGTGCTGCCTAGCTACTGCCGCATGATGAGGCGTTTGGCATCAGATCAAACCTGACGCTCGATCATCATTTTCTTGATCTCGGCAATCGCCTTGGCCGGGTTCAGACCCTTCGGGCAAGTTTTGGCGCAGTTCATAATCGTGTGGCAGCGATACAGCCGGAATGGGTCTTCGAGGAAGTCCAACCGCTCGCCAGTTGCTTCGTCCCGGCTGTCGATCAGCCAACGATACGCATGGAGCAGCGCTGCCGGGCCAAGGTAGCGGTCGCCATTCCACCAGTAACTCGGGCACGAAGTCGAGCAGGACGCACACATGACACACTCGTAAAGGCCATCGAGCTTCTCGCGATCCTCGATAGACTGCTTCCACTCCGTCCCCGGCTCCGGCGATGTCGTCTCCAGCCATGGCATGATCGAGGCATGCTGCGCATAGAAATGCGTCAGATCCGGGATGAGATCCTTCACGACCGGCATATGCGGCAATGGGTAGATCTTCACATCGCCCTTGATCTCGTCGAGCCCGTAAGTACAGGCAAGCGTATTGATCCCATCTATGTTCATCGCACAGGATCCGCAGATCCCTTCGCGACATGACCGCCGGAACGTCAGCGTCGGATCGATCTCGTTCTTGATCTTGATGATCGCGTCCAAAACCATCGGGCCACACGTGTCCAGATCGACAAAGTAGGTATCGATCCGCGGGTTCTGGCCATCATCCGGTGACCAGCGGTAAACCTTGAAGGTCCTGACGTTCTTGCCCTCGGGCTTCGGCCAGACCTTGCCTGTCGTGATGCGTGAGTTCTTCGGGAGTGCTAGCTCAACCATCTGTCTCTCCTCGTGCCTTGCGGCCAACAAAAACCTTCTCGCCCCGGTGGAGCGCGTAGCGGGCGGCGTCGGGTTCCAACGCCGTGAATTCAGTCACGGTGAACCCTGGTGCCGAAAAGCGGTCCCGGACATCTCGCCCATACCAACGCAGGTGGGCTGCGTCGCCATAGTGCAGTTGGCGTAGCTCGGGTGTATCGTTCGAGGGATCCTCGTACGTCTGATCAAAACCCTCGATCATCGGCACGGTGATCACTGCTTGCCCGCCCGGCGCAAGAACACGGTAGAGTTCCGCGAAGGCGCGCGCATCATCGACATGCTCGAGCACATGGTTCGCGATGATCATGTCCTGCGAGGCATCCGTCAATGCAATGTCCGTGATGTCCAGTTGCAGATCAAACAGCTCGTTGATGTCGGCAGACCGATATGACGCGCCACGGGATTCAAGCTCAAGTCGCACCCAGGCCTCTGCCGCGAAGTGCAAGACCCGCGCCCGCGCAGGCAGATCCATCTCGCGATCCATCCAGAGCTTCAGCAGCCGATGCCGCGGACGTGAGTCGCAGGATGGGCACCAGATCTCCGGCTTGTGCTTGACCGGAGAAAACATGCCACGATAGCCGCAGATCGGACAACTTCGTTCCGTCTGTCCGTGCGCACGTGCTGTGACATAGTCGATGGCCCGTGTCGCACGCAGATCCATGATCCGCGCGATCTCCGCGGCGTCGCGGGTACCCGGAGGCGACCAGGGCATCATACATCAACCCCAATTGCTACGAACATCGCATCCTGAAACCATGGGTGTGTCTACGTCCAACATGTCGTTCGTCTTCAGTACACCCGCGCCTTTGGAGCGATCTTGGCAGGATCGATGCCGCCCTGGTTGTGCGGCGTCAGCGGATCGGTCACGACCGCGCGATAATCGACCTTCACATCGCCGTTGACCCAGGCCAACGAATGCTTGCGCCAGTTCTCGTCATCGCGATCCGGATGATCTTCGTGCGCGTGGGCACCGCGGCTCTCGGTTCGCGCCTCGGCCGAGTAAACCGTGGCCAGAGCGGACGGGAGAAGGTTCGAGAGTTCCAGCGTCTCCATCAGGTCCGAGTTCCAGATCAGCGAACGATCCGTCACGGCCACGTCGTCGAATGCCGCATCGATCTTGGACACGCGGTTGCAGCCCTGCTGCAGCGTGTCGGATGTGCGGAATACGGCTGCGTCCTCCTGCATCGCCTTCTGCAGGTTCAGGCGGATCCGCGCGGTCGGGACTTCGCCCTTCGCGTGGCGAAGGCCATCGAAGCGCGACATCGCCTTGTCGACCGAGTGCTGGTTTAAATCCGGATTCGGGGCCTTGGGGTCGACGATCTCGGCAGCGCGAATTGCACACGCCCGACCGAAAACAACAAGGTCTGTAAGCGAGTTGGAACCTAGTCGGTTGGCGCCATGGACCGAGGCGCAGGCAGCCTCGCCGCATGTCATCAAACCCGGCACCATGATGTCAGAACCATCCTTGTGGTCCAGAACCTCGCCCCAGTAGTTCGCCGGGATGCCGCCCATGTTGTAGTGGACTGTCGGCAAGACCGGGATCGGCTCGCGCGTCACGTCAACGCCAGCAAAAATCCGAGCCGATTCCGAAATACCAGGCAGACGCTTTGCCAGGAGGTCTGGCGGCAAGTGGTTCAGGTTCAGGTAGATGTGGTCTTTTTCCTCGCCGACACCGCGCCCTTCGCGGATCTCGAGCGTCATGCAACGAGACACTACATCTCGGGACGCGAGGTCCTTGGCGGATGGCGCGTAGCGTTCCATGAAACGCTCGCCTTCCGAGTTCGTCAGGTAACCGCCTTCGCCGCGTGAACCTTCCGTTATAAGGCAACCTGCGCCATAGATCCCGGTCGGGTGGAACTGCACGAACTCCATGTCCTGCATCGGCAGACCAGCGCGCGCAACCATGCCGTTCCCGTCACCTGTACAGGTGTGCGCAGAGGTGCAGGAGAAGTAAGCCCGGCCATACCCGCCGGTCGCCAGAACAACCATCTTCGCCGAGAACCGGTGCATGGTGCCATCGTCCAGCTTCCAGGCAATCAGACCCTGGCATTGACCGTCATCAGACATGATCAGATCGGTCGCAAAATACTCGATAAAGAACTCGGCGTTCTCCTTGAGCGAGCGGCCGTAAAGCGTGTGCAGGATCGCGTGTCCAGTCCGGTCGGCAGCAGCGCAGGTGCGCTGGACCGGCGGGCCATCCCCGAACTCCGTCATATGACCACCGAACGGGCGCTGGTAGATTTGTCCTTCCTCGGTTCGCGAGAACGGAACACCGTAATGCTCGAGTTCCACGACTGCCGCCGGAGCCTCGCGCGCGAGGTACTCCATGGCATCCATGTCACCGAGCCAGTCCGACCCTTTGACCGTGTCATACATGTGCCACTGCCAACTGTCGGGACCCATGTTCGACAGTGATGCTGCAATACCACCCTGTGCCGCCACGGTGTGGGAGCGCGTCGGGAACACCTTGGTGACGCAAGCCGTCTTGAGGCCCTGTTCCGCCATGCCGAGCGTCGCGCGCAAGCCTGCGCCGCCGGCTCCTACGACGACGACGTCATAGGAATGATCAACGAATTCGTACGAAGCCATGCTCTTCTCCTCAGGCCGTCAGCGCGATCTTCAACACGGCGAAGACGCCGGCGAGACCGAAGGCACCACAAAACATCTGGTTTCCGAGCAACAGGCCCGTGCGCCATCCCTTTTGATGGACGTAATCCTCGATCACGACCTGCAAGCCCTGCATCAGGTGGTGAAACGTCACGGCCAGGAAAAGGATCGCCACGATTGCGTTGAACGGGTTGGCGTAAACTTGGATCACGTTTGCATGGTCTTCGCCCAACGCCCCGGCGAATGGAAAGATTGCCAGAACAGTCAGCGGGATCAGCGCGACTGATGAAACGCGGTGCTGCCACCAGTGATGCGTTCCGGTGCCCGCAGACCCGAGACCGCGGGCAAGGCCCATGGGTGTCTTGTAGCTCATCTCGTTCCCCTCAGGCCAACAGCCAGATCAACACGGTCAGCACACCTGCTGCACCGACGCTGATCTTGCCTGACATCTCAACCTGATCGAGTTCGAACCCAAAGCCCATATCCCAAATCAGGTGCCGGATGCCGTTGCAGAAGTGGTAGGCCAACGCAAAGGTCATGCCGATCCAGATCAGATTTCCGATCCACGAGGTCAGAACCCCGTTTGCAAAGTCGAAATACTCCTCGCTCGTCGCCGCCGCCAACAACCACCATACGACCAGTGCCGAACCCAGTGTCATGGCGACGCCAGTGACCCGGTGCATGATCGACATCATCGAAGTGATTTGCGGGCGGTATATGGTGAGGTGCGGAGAGAGAGGGCGATTGCCCCGGTTCACATCGGCCATTCTGCTTTCCTCTCGCGGGCGCATAGGTCGCCCAGACGTTCACAGAGCAGAGTTTATTCGGGCTTAATGCCTTGCGCCAGTGACAACTTTTCGCGGATGCGAAATGACATCCCAAAAGCTACAGAAGTGAAAGCACCTCGGAACGGACCTGCTGTTAGCGGCCAAACGCGCACGGGCGCGGATGTGAAACCGCGCCCGTGTCGATACTTTTACTTCGGCTGATGAACGCGGGCGTCGGCACGCGCCTCGGATCAAACGAGGTCGAAAACGAAAGTGTCCCCGTCATCAACGGTTCGCTCGAGACTGGAAACAGTGTCGGACAGAGCGAAGACGCTCTCGATCGTCGTCGGGTCATTGTCCGTATCTAGGCCCGCGACCACATCGATTTCACCCGTCAGTCCATTCAGTTCGATGTCCGTCGCAGCAAAGCTGAACGTGCCATCGCCGTTGTCTGTCAGCGACGTGGCGTCGACACCATCGACCTTTGTACCGTCCACAAGGATCGCAAACTCGACGAGTTCACCGTTCGATACCGTCGGCGCCGGATCGATCAACGTGTCCAAACCAAACGTCGGGATGGGCGTGGTGTCGGTGTCCACCATGCCATCGTTGTCGATGGCTTCAAGATTGCTGACGTTCACAAACTCGCCGCTCGGGATGTAGAGAACATTGATGTCCGCCCCGGTGGCAGTTTCCAACGAATTCGCCGCGAGGACAGAGTTGTCTTGGTCCGAGGTGTCCGTCGTGGTGATCGCGATCACCTCGTTCAGATCAGCACCACTTGCTGTCAGCACCTCCTCAGCCTTTGCAAACCCGGACGCAAAATCGATCGTTGAATCGAAACTGTTATAGGTTGTCGCAAAGTCTGCAAAGAGCGTCTGCAGTTCTGTCACCGACCCAGAGGCGGCTTTGATCTCTCCCGCCGTGAAGGTGAATGCAGCATCGTTGCCCGGGCCGAAGTCGAATCCGCTTGAGATCAGTGTAACAATGTCGTCGTCCGCCAACGTCCCCGCAAGATCTACGACCTTGGACAAGGTCGCATCTACAACCGAACCAAAATTGCCGTCGCCATCCAGATCCGCGCTGGTCAAGGCGGTTGCAACTGCCACGGCCTGAACCGACGTGTCGATGATGATGACCGCGTGTGTCTGGCCGGTAGACACAGTCGCGACAGATCCCGAAACGGTGACTTTCCCATTCGGGCTTCCGGTGCCGTTCACAGTCACGGTGACCTCGGCCGTGTCCGTGAACTGGCCGTCCGAGATCGTGTATGTCACATTCACCGTATCGGTCTCACCATCGTTCAAACCCTGGAAGCTTTGATCAGGGGTGAACGTCAGGTCGCCATTCGACTCCACCGTGACCGTTCCGGTCCGGCCTTCGTCCGTCATCACAAGAAACTCAGTGCCAACCGTATTCCCGTCGATGTCGATGATGGTCAAAGCGTCGTCGTCGGGATCGGAGTCGTTGCCGAGTATGTTGATGGTGACCGGAAGATCTTCGCTCGTAGACGTTACATCGTCGACAGCAATTGGCGCTGCGTTCTTGCCGTTCACGGTGATGGTTACGGTCGAGGTATCGCCCGAAACGCCATCGGTTGCCGTGTAGTTCAGCGTGATCGTATCCGTCGCACCTTCGGCGAGATCGTCGAAACCAGCGCCGGGGTCGAACGTGAAAGTTCCGTCCGAAAGGACCGTCACCGTGCCAGTGCGGTTCTCGGCGGTCGTGACCGACAGCGGCACGCCGACGGCGCCACCTTCGATCGATGCGACAGTCAGGGTGTCGTCCTCGGGATCCGAGTCGTTCGCGAGGATGTTGATCGACTTGGAGACACCCTCGTCGGTCACCAGAACATCCGGTTCCGCCGCGGGCGCCGAATCCAGGCCCAAGACCATAACCTCGACGACCGCCTCGGCAGTCTCGAAGCTTTCCGAGGCCGATGCCGCCAATATGCTGGTCTCAACACCGCCAGTATCTGCGCCGGAATAGGTCAAACCCAGCCCAGCCTGACCGAAGTTCTGGAAGAACAGGATCTCGATCTCGTGCTGACCCGCGCTGAGCGATGCCTGCCCGGGCACGGTCAGCAGCGCGTGAAGGCCATCATTGTCGATCACCTGCACGCCGTTGATGAACAGCGCCGAGCCATCATCGGACGAGAGGTTGAAGTCATAGACACCCCCCTCCTCGATCGTGATCACACCGGTGTAACGGACAGCATAAGTCGTGGCGTCGCCGGTTCCAGCCGTGGCCAAGGCGCCCGTATCCAGATCTCCGACCGTTCCCGAGGCAATCGCACCGGTCAGCGGGATGCTGGCGACGGTGTTTCCAGCGGGCGTGCCATCGTAGAGCTCGTAGCTTAGTTCGTTGAACATGGCGCCAGCCGCCATGGTGTAGTTGAGCTGGAAGCTATCCGTCTCAGCCTCGTCCAGATCGACGAAGCCGTCCATCGGATCGAAGTCGAACGTGCCATCTTCCTGCACTGTCACCATGCCGGTGCGTCCCGCAGCGGTCGTCACCATAAAGCCCGCGCCAACCTGGGCGTCGGGTGCCCCTGCACCAGAGATATCGAACACACACAGCCCCTGCCCGGCAGGTGCGATGTCATTCTCAAGGATGTCGATGCTGGCCGCTGTCAACTCATCGGTTTGGAGTTCGTCATCACCGGCACTGACACCGACACCGTTGATCGTCACGGTTATCGTCGCTGTGTCTTGATCGCCTGGGATCACCGGCGCGTTGTCAACCAGCGCGGCGGTCAGCTCGTCAGAGGTCGTTACGATCTCTGCGCCACCGGTGTTGTCGATAACATTCAGCTGATCCAGAACCGCGGCCGTTCCGACGCCAACCGCGTTCAACTCAGCGCCGAAGCGGTTAGCCAGTTCGGCCGACTCGTCGTCGAACGTGCCACCGACGTTCTGCATCCCATCCGACAGGAAGTAGACGATGTTCTCGTCCAGCGTTGTCGCCGCCTGATCCTCGAACCAACGGATCCCGGTCTGCAGCGGCGCTTCGAAGTTGGTGAAACCGCCGTCCGTCAGGCTTTCCAGCGCTGCATCCAGGGCTGAATCGTTTGGTTTGAAAGTGCCCAGAAGTTCGCTGGCACCGGTCTGATCAGAGCTGTTGTTGCCCGAAAAAACAACCAGGCCGATGTCGACCTTGTCGTCGGGCAGACCGCTGTCCGCGATCTGCTGGCTCAGCGCCTTGTAAGCCGCAATCTCAGCGTCCAGAACCGAGTCCTCGACACCATCACCGTTCTGATCGCCGACTGGCGTGCCCTCGAACGTTGCGGGCGACGTCGATCCCGAAATGTCGATCACGAAAAGGATGTTGTGCTTCGGCAGGGTTCCAGCGGTCGCCGCACCCTCGACCGTATAGGTCAGGTCGAATGTATCGGTCTGACCTTCCGCCAGATCGATGAAGTTGTCTCCGCCGTCGAATGTGAAGGATCCATCGTCATTCAGCGTTACCACACCAGTCCGGTCACCGTCGGTGGTCACGGTGAATGGTGTGTCGACAGAACGGGCTTCGCCATCTTCGGCAACGCTGATGACCGTCAGGCTGCCATCGTTCGGCGTGTCGTTGTCCAGAATGTTGGCCGCGATGTCCTCTTCTTCCTGGATCGAGAAGACATCGTCCACGGCATCGACCGGAACGCCCTTGCCGTTCACGGTGACCGTGACGGTCGCCGTATCGGTGAATTGGCCGTCCGAAATCGTGTAGCTGATCTGGAAGCTGTCCGTCTGCGCGTCGTTCAGATCTTCGAACCCTGCACCAGGATCGAACGTCAGATTGCCATCTGCCTCGACCGTGACGGTGCCAGACCGATTTGCAGCGGTGGTCACGACAAAGGTGCTTCCAGTGTCGTTCCCCGCGACATCGGTGATCGTCAGCGTATCGTTCTCAGGATCGCTGTCATTGGCCAGGATGTTGATGCTGCCAGCGGTATCCTCATCCACTGTCAGAGCGTCGTTGAGGGCATCGGGGCCTTCGTTCAAGCCATTGATCGTGACGGTGATCGTTGCCGTGTCCTCGGATCCCGGCACCATCGTTGTTTCGGTAATGTCGAGATCGTTGACGCCGCCGGAGCCCGAGAGAACGATATCCATACGAGAGACGCCGCCAACGCCAACAGCAAAGTCGCCCGTCTGCCCATCGCCGGTCGTGATCCCTGTCAGCGACGAGATCAGAGCGCCATCTGCGTCGAACAGATTGATCTGCGGCGGTGTTTCTCCGTCATCGATGTCAACGAAGGTCAGGCCGTCGATCTGCGTCGGGTTGTCGAAGTTGAAGGTCAGCGTGCCGCCTGCGGTGTTGTCGTCGGGATCGGAACTGTCATTGTCCTCCGACACGATCAGCAGATTCCCGACGCCCAGGACCGCAAGATCGCCATCGCCGCCCGACGGATTGTCTGCGTCGAAGATCATCGCATCGTTCTCGGACGCGGGGTCGTCACCAGATCGCTGGGCCGAGATTGTGATGCCTTCGATCTGAGAATCGACGACGGTGCCGCGCGGAAGGTCTTCGAAGTCGATCGTCCTGGACACGGTGCGCGAAGTTGCATCCGCCACGGTGTAAGTCAGGTCAAAAGTATCGGTTTCGCCCTGCGCCATCTCGATGAAGTTCTGCCCGCCATCGAAGACGAAGCTGCCGTCCATGTCGACAGACACCGTTCCGGTGCGTCCATTGTCCGTGGTCACAGCAAATGTCGACCCAACCGTCTGAGCCACGCCATCTTCCGCGACGCCGGTGACCATCAGGCTGCCGTCGTCCGGGATATCATTGCTCAGGACGTTGTCCGCGATGCTCTGATCCTCGTTGATCGAGAACGCATCATCGATCGCGTCGACCGGAACACCCTTGCCATTGACCGTGACTGTGACTGTCGCTGTGTCGGTAAACTGACCATCCGAGATCGTGTAGCTGATCTGGAAGCTATCGGTTTCGGTGTCGTTCAGATCTTCGAACCCGAAGCCCGGATCGAAGGTAAGGCTACCCAAGGCATCAACCGTCACGCTGCCCGTGCGGCCATCGGTGGTGGTCACTTCGAAGCTCGTGCCGACCGAGTTGCCCGCAACGTCAGTGATCGTGAGCACATCGTTCTCTGGATCGCTGTCATTGGCCAGGATGTTGATCGATCCGACGACGTCTTCATCGACTGTCAGCGCATCATTGAGCGCATCCGGACCCTCGTTCAAGCCGTTGATCGTGACGGTCACTTTGGCGGTCGCAGTCGCGGGCGTTGTGACAGCGTTGCTCACGGCAACACTCAACGTCGACGCATCCAGAACTTGTTCAGCGCCGCCAGTGTTGTCCAGATCGTTCAGGTACTCGAGATCCGAGTTCGCACCGACGCCAATGCCATAGATCTCGGCGCCATAGGTCCCGGCAATGCGGCCAACCTCGTCGCCGTAGTCAGCGTTTGTCTGGTTGATGTACTCGCCTTCATCGTTGTCATAGCCGATGATTGGCCGACCATCCGACAGAAAGACCAGCTTGTTGCTCGCGTTGTCGCCTTGCTGCCCAGCGAACCAGGTCTCGGCTTCCTGCAGGCCGGCCTCGTAGTTGGTCCAGCCGCCGGAGTCGATGTTCGTCAACGTGCTGAACAGGTTCGCATCGTCCAGCGAGAACGTCCCCAGGGTCTCGGCATCGACGGTCGCAAAACCAGAGGCAACGCCGCTGAAGGTAACGATACCCACGTCGATGTTAGCCGGGTCAACGCCTTCGTCGATCAGGTTGTTCACGGCCGCGATGACCGCCGCAATCTCGGCGTCAAGAACCGTATCGGCAACGCCGTCATTGTTGACATCGCCAACGCCGACACCGTCGAAGACGTTGCTGCCGCCGCCCGAGCCGACCGTGGAATTCGAAATGTCCAGGACGAACAGCAGGTTATGTTTCACATTGGCGGTGGGATCGTCCGAGATCGTGTAGGTCAGCTCGAACGCATCCGTCTCGCCTTGCCCGAGTTCCTTGAAGTTGTCGTCCGGGTCGAACGAGAAGCTGCCATCCGCCTGGACCGTGACAGATCCCGTATAGCCGTTCGCGGTGGTGACCTGGAAGCTTTCGCCAACGCCGCGACCGTCGACATCGATCACAGTGATCGGATCACCATCCGGGTCGCTGTCATTCGCTAGAAGGTTTCCGGAAACCGACGTATCTTCGTCAGTCTGGAACGCATCGTCCAGCGCAACAGGGGCTTCATTCGAAGGCGCGCAAGGCTTCAATTCAAGCTTATCAATCCGAAGGAACTCGCCGCCGTCACTGCCGGCCCACAACGTGATCGTATCACCCTGCTGCAGATCCAGTTCGGGAAGCGTGAACTGCGAGAAACCTCCATTGTCCGAACCACCGCCATCAGTGTCCTGATCCAGCGTGATCGTACCGACTGCAACGCCGTTCACCTTGACGACGATCTCGCTTTGACCATCCGTTTCGTCTTGGGCGAAGACCGTCAGATTGTAGCAACCCGTTGGTCCGCTGAATGACGTCGAGATATCTCCGCCTTCGCCAGCACTATCGATCTTCACAAGTTCGCCCGAAGACGCCTGATCGCCCGAGACAGCGTGAAAATTGTAGAGGTTCATATCCTCGGCTTCGATCACGATGCAATCGCTCGCCGGTGGAGCCGTTACAACTGGCACTTCTTCTTCTAGAACAATGCGGTCAATCCGCATGTACTCGTTGCCGTCTTCGTCGCCGTTGACTGCTATCTCTATTTTTTTCCCATTCTCGATCTGAACGTTTTCGAAGGTGATTGCCGTGAAGCCACCGTTATTCGAACCGCCACCATCAGTGTCCGCATCGAGTGTGACCGTGCCAACGACCTGGCCGTCAATCTTGAGCTCGAACTCGCCTTGCCCGTCGGTCTCGTCCTGGACGTAGATGGTGAAAGAATACGTGCCGGTCTCGCCATCGAAGTTCACGCTCAACTTGCCGTTCTCGTCGGAATCGTCCAGCTTCACCAACTCGCCGCCAGACGCCTGATCACCGCTGACAACCTCTAGGTCGCCGTCAAGCTTCATGTCCTCTGCTTCGATCGTATACGTTGTCATGTCATGAGCCCCGTTCTCAAAATATCGTCGGCCGCGAACCCGCACTCGCGCCGTCAACTTGACGGGAACACCCGCAAGTTCTGTGCCAAATTTTTCTTCGCCCCGTTCGTACCGGTAACAAGACCTTACCGGCCCATCACGACCCGTCTGTCGACGGCCCGGATCAACTTGATCCCTAGCCGAATTTGCGGGGAAAACTAGGCAAATTGTGTTTAAAGTGTGAATTAAGAGGAGCTTAGCAAATTTAGCTTGATGCATATTGCAGTCTTCTCTCTATGGTTGAAAACTTGCTTCAAATCAGGGCATTTTCTCGTTGCGTTCCGCAAAACTGCAATTTCGTAATAGATTGATCTCCGACGGCGAACTTGCGCCGTCCGTACAAGTCAGACAGTCGGAGAACTCGCGAAACAGGCACGCAGCATTGCTATCGGCAACGCAGATCGCATTCGCTTTCGTGTTCCGGATGCGCTGACTGCCTTTGCACGAACGTCAGCCCGACGTGCGGCCATGGCCATCAAATTGTGCTCAGGAATAGGGATCCAGTGCGTCCCGAAGAGCATCGCCCAGGAAGCTGAATGCAAGCACGACGAGGATCACGGGGATCATCGGCGTCAGGATCCACGGATAAAGCTCGAGCGCACCGAGGTTGGCCTTCAACGCATCGTTCAGCATCAAACCCCACGAAACCGAGGGCGACCGGATCCCGAAGCCGAGGAAGGACAACGCCGTCTCGCCCAGGATCATCGCGGGGATCGAGAGCGAGGCCGACGCGATCAGATGGCTCATGAAATTCGGCATCATGTGCGCGCGAATGATCCGCGATGGTTTAGCGCCCATCAACTCGGCCGCCCTGACATAGTCTTCCTCGCGCAGGGCGAGGAACTTGGATCGCACGGCCCGCGCAAGCCCGGGCCAGTCCAAAAGCCCGAGGATGACCGAAATCATTGCGAACACGGCCAACGAGTTCCAGTTCACGGGAACCGCAGCAGACAGCGCCAGCCAGATCGGTAGTTCCGGCAAAGACCGAAAAATCTCGATCAGACGCTGCACGGTCGCATCGATCCAGCCGCCGAAATAACCCGCCATCCCGCCCAACACGAGGCCGATGGCAAAGCTGACTGTCACGCCAATCAGGCCGATGGTCATTGACAGCCGGGCGCCGTGCAGGATTCGGCTCAGCACATCGCGTCCCAGCCGATCCGACCCCAACAGGTGCAGGTTTCCATCCGCAGGCGGGCAGATGAGCTTGAAGCTCGTTTTGACCAGGCCCGTCAGATACTCGCCGTCGCCACAGCTCGAGAGCAGTCGGACCGGGATCACGTCGTGATAGTTCGCGACTGATTTGATTAGACCTGTCTGCTGATCGTACACCGTCGCCGTCGGATAAGTGTGCAGGCCGACGAACTCACCCTCATGGTACAGATACAATCCCTGCGGCGGCGAATAGATCGAGTCTTCGTTGATCCGGTTGGGATCGTAGGGCGCGATCACCTCCATGAACGGCAGACTGAGATAGATCAGCGCGAGGAAGATCCCGCAGAACATGCCAAGCCGGTGCCGCCGAAGACGCCGCCAGACCAACACCCAGGTCGGCGCATCTAGATCTGCACGATCCAGCATCTGACGGTCTGCGTGCGGATTGTAATCGTCGTCGGCGACATAGTGCGGCATCGAATTGATGGGCTTCTCGCTCATGGCTCAGGCGCCCTTCCGTCCGCCGCCGATCCGGATGCGTGGATCGAGGATCGCCAGCAGAATGTCCGAAATCAGCATCCCGACCAGCGTCAACGCCGAGACGAACAGCAAAATGAAGCCCGACATGTAGATGTCCTGCGACTTCAGCGCCTGGAGCAGGATCGGGCCGATGGTTGGAAGGCTCATGATGACCGAGATGATGACAGAGCCCGACACCAGTTGTGGCATCAGGTTGCCGATGTCCGCCACGAACGGGTTCAGCGCCATGCGCAGCGGATACTTGATGACCCGTTTGGTCGGTCCGACACCCTTGGCGCGCGCCGTCTCGACATAGGGCTTGTTCAATTCGTCCATCAGGTTGGCCCGCAGGCGCCGCATGACTGCCGCAGCGGCCGAGGTCCCGATCACGATCGTCGGCACGATCAGATGTGTTGCGATCGAGACGAATTTATCCCAGCTCATCGGCTGACCTTCGTACTGCCGATCCATCAGGCCGCCGATTGGTATGCCGAAGTACTTCGCCCCGTATGCCAGCAGGATCAGCGCCAGCAGAAAGTTCGGCGTCGCCAGCCCGATATAGCCGATCAGACTGCTGAGATAGTCGATCCAGGTGTTGGCTCGGACCGCTGCGATCGTCCCGAGCGGCAATGAGACAAAGTAAACGAACAAAAGCGCTGAGAAATTCACCGCGATTGTGAACCAGACGGTCTCTCCGACCACCTCACTCACTGGCTGATCCAGTTCGAATGACCAGCCGAGATCACCCTGCAAAAGTCCGGAGTATCCGTTGATGCCAGGCATTGCGCCAACCCAGATCAGGTACTGCTTCCAGATCGGCTGATCGAGCGCAAATTCGGCCATCAGCGCTTCGGCTTTTGCGATGCCCGCAGCCTCGCCCGTCGCTCGCATTTCTGCGATCTGGTTCGAGAGATAATTGCCCTCGGGCAGATTGATGATCCCGAAAATCAGAACCGAAACCGCGGCCAACGTAACGAGCATCGTCGCGAACCGGCGGATGAGGAAGGTCAGCATGTGCGTGGCCTGAACGCTTGTCCGCAATCGCGACGCTCAACCTGTTCATTCGGCAGGCCGAAGCGCTTGTGCCACGCGCAAGTACAGCGAGCGAGCGCACGCGTCAGGCGTCCCGGTACAAGGGCATGGAGGGGCGCGAGATAGACCGGCGTGGGATTCACCGGCTTTGGTTTCCTCCGGGCTTCGACATCCTCCACCGCAAAGATGAAACCATCGACGACGAAAGCATGAGCTTTCTTCACAAGCCGCGCGAGCGTGCGTTCGACGGCCGTATCGTTGCCGAGAGCCGGTAGCCTCATCGGATCGAAGCGCCCTTCTCGAAGAAGAACTCGTCCATCCGGTGCACACCGATCTGACCGCCGGGATCCCATGCATAGATGCCAGTCTTGGGAACGTTCTTTAAAGTGGCCGCGTGGACGACCGGGACCGGAGCACGTGCGACGGTTCCGATGCAGAAGACCTGATCTGCGTGCAGGGCCAACATCTCGGACCAGATGCCAGCCTTTTCTTCCGGTCCGGGCGCTTGCCCCCAGGCAGCGAAGAGATCCATCAGGCGCTTCGCCTCCGGCAAGTCCGGCTCTTCGCCGGCAGAGCCCTTGGTCTGGTAATACTGCCCCCATTTCGGCCAGGTGAAGGTCGCCTGATCGACGGGTGCGAGGTCTGTGGGCGCTGTCGCGGCGGTCGGGATGCCGATGTTCCAACCATACCAGGCGACCATCATTGTCTGCCCCGCATAAGCGCGGTTGCGCAATACGTCGCGGTCCTGCGGTTTCACCAGCAGGCGAATGCCCAACTCGGCCCAGGTCGCCCCGATCAGTTCGAGAGTATCCTCGACCTCGCTGCGCTCTCCGGCTGTCTCGACGATAACCTCCATCAATCGGCCATCCTTCAAACGCCGGATGCCCGCCGGGTTGCGCTCGGACAGCCCAATTTCATCGAGGAGACGGTTCGCCTCGGCCAGGTCAAACTGGGTCCACGCAGTTGCATCCGCCTCGTTGAAGAACGGGCTTTCCTCCAGCGCTGCAACTGCCCGCGGCTTCGCAAGACCGTAGTACAACACCTTGTTGATGGCCTTGCGGCTGATGCCCATGCTAAGGGCGCGCCGGAAGCGGACATCCCGGAACAGCTCGCGCCAGCCGGGATCGAAATAGTTCAGGTTCGGATAGATCGCGACTTCGTTCGCCGACCCGGATTGCCAGAGCCTCGTTGTGTACCCGTTCTCATCCTGCATCTGCTTCAGGACCGGCGCGTCTGAGAATCCAAGCGAGCGGATCTGAAGCATCGCCTCGCCTTGGCTTGCCTTCAGGGGGATCAGTCCGGATGCCGCGATCTCGAGCTCGACCGTATCAAGATATGGGAGCTGCCGTCCCTGCGCGTCGATCCGATGATAGTACGGATTGCGCTCCAAAACATAACGTTTCGAGTTCTTTTTGTTCTGATTCACCCACGGCTGAAGAACTGGCAATTTTGGGTTGTCGTTCTTATAGAGATTGTCTTTACGATTGTGCAGTGCCGCCCAGGTTTTCTTACCCGAGCTCTCGACCCGCTCGGCGAGTTTTTCAGGCTTCGCATAGTCGGCATGATACTTCTTCATGTAGTGTGCAGGGCGATAGATGTAGATGGGTCTTGCTTGCGCCAACGCGGGCAGGAACCGCGGGTTAGGCTTGGGCCAAACAAAGGTGATCGTGACCTCGTCAATGACGGAAACCTCAGGCGCCTGCCCATCCACCAGCATTTCCACCGGCGGGCCCGAGGGCGAAAGCTCCTTGTTGAGCGCCACATCTTCCCACCAGTAACGCAGATCCTCGGTCGTGAAGGGTTTGCCGTTCGACCAACGATGTCCACGCCGCAGGTGGAGAGTCACGGTTTGACCATCTGCGCTGACCTCGTAGTCGCGCAGGATGTCAGGAACCAGCTCGTAGTCTTCGTTGTAACCGATAAGCCGGGCATAGCCCCAGACCGACATGTACCGGATATCCTTCGAGCGCGAGACGAACATCCGCAGGGTCCCGCCATGACGCCCGTACTCGCGATCACGCCCTTCGAGATCGACGATCAGGGGATCGACGGGCACGCGCTCTTCAATTGGCGGCAGGTCGCCCTCTGGTTTGACGTAATGCTGGAGGGAAAGCGTCTCAATCAGCGGTCCGGAGTATACGGGCGTCTCCGCATGAGCGGTTCCGAAGAAGGCCAGACACGCGAGTGCCCCGAAACCGCGCCGCCAATCGATCATGCCATTGCCCTCACTTTATGTCCTGGAGCCACCTCGACCAGGCCTGGTGCTTCGTCGCCACGATATCCGAACGGTTCCGGCCAGGAATTTGGCTCTCCCGCCCCCGCTGCCACGGCGCGAAGATCAAGCTGATGGTCCATGTCCGGTTCCGGGCTCGCCGCAATCAACGCCCGTGTATACGGATGGCGCGGATCGTTAAAGACACTGTCGGCTGCACCTTCTTCGATAACGCGCCCGCGGCGCATCACCATGACCCGGTCCGCGAGCTTTGCAACGACCGCCAGATCATGGCTGATGAAGAGATAACTCAGCCCCATCTCCTCCCGCAGCTCCGCAAGCAATTCGAGCACTTCCTTCTGGACTGAGACATCCAGCGCCGAGGTCGGTTCGTCACACACAAGGAGTTCGGGTTGCAGCGCCAAGGCGCGCGCGATCGCGATCCGTTGCCGCTGACCGCCTGAAAACGCGAACGGGAAGCGTGCCAGATGGTCCCCGGACAATCCTACACGTCCCATCAGGTATGCCGCGCGATCGCGGCGCTCGCTGCGCGACCCAACATCGTGGAT
Organism: Pseudomonadota bacterium; assembly: GCA_038534135.1. Taxonomy (GTDB): domain Bacteria; phylum Pseudomonadota; class Alphaproteobacteria; order Rhodobacterales; family Rhodobacteraceae; genus Thermohalobaculum. Next base: position 16,875 of record JBCAXJ010000068.1, read on the forward strand.
CTTCATCGGCTCGGTAAGAATATCCTGGATCGACATGCGCGGGCTCAGAGCCGCATAGGGGTCCTGAAAGACCATCTGAGCCGCACGTCGGAACTTCGTCAGGTCCTTGCCCTTCAAGGCGGCAATGTCCTGCGTATCTCCGTCCCCGCCGCAGAACTGCATGACAGCGCCGGGGTCCGGCCGCTCCGCGCGCAGCACCAGCTTGGCCACAGTCGACTTTCCCGATCCTGACTCTCCGACGACAGCAACCGTCTTGCCGCGCTCGAGCACCATGTTGAAGTCAGCCACAGCCTTCACCGGCGGATCATCGGATTTGAAGGTCCGACGGCGTCCGGGATAGGTCTTGGACAGCGCCGAGACCCGCAGGATCGCGTCCGTTCCGGGATTCTCGTGGCACGTCATGTTGTGCGGGATCTTGGGCGCGGCCTCGATCAACGCCTTGGTGTATCCGTGCCCCGGCGTGCCCAGGACCTCGGACGCGGGGCCGCTCTCAACCACCCTGCCCTTGCGCAGAACAACCACCTTGTCCGCCATGTTCGCGACGACGCCCAGGTCATGTGTGATCATGATGACCGACATGCGGTGGCTTCGCTGCAATCGATTCAGCAAATCCAGCACCATGGCCTGCGTCGTCACATCGAGCGCTGTGGTCGGCTCGTCTGCGATGATCAACGCCGGGCGCGCGACCATGGCCATGGCAATGACCGCGCGTTGGCGCAGGCCACCGGAAAGTTCGAACGGGTACGCAGACCATGCCCGCTCGGGTGACGGGAAGCCGACTTCTCCGAAGATCGAAAGGACCGCATCATAAACGCTGTTCTCGTCCTCGGGCGCGCCACCGTGGGTTCGCAATACCTCGGCGACCTGAGAGCCGACCGTGTGCAACGGCGACAGCGCACTCATCGGTTCTTGGAAGATCATCGACACTTTCGACCCGCGGACGCGCCGCATTTGCCGGTCTGACAAGGCGAGCAGGTCGATTGTCTTCCCGCCGTACTCGAAATTCGCACATCCGCGTGTGATTTTGGCGGCTCGCGGCAGAAGTCGCATAAGGGATTTGCCCGTCAACGTCTTGCCAGACCCGGACTCGCCGACCAGGGCAAGCACTTCGCCGGGCTCGACGGAGAACGAGACACCATCGACCACTGGTGCAGCGACACCAGACGGCCCAAATGATATTGCCAGATCTTCAACAGATAACAGTGGCATTCCCCAAAGCCCTGGTTTCTCCGATACACGCGCTCCCCACCAAACGAGACGCACAATGCGTCAGGTCAGACGGACCTGCAAGCCATCAATATCCGTCGCGCGATGACGATTCTGTAAATGATTGCTTGAGTTACAGGGAAGGTGCACCTGGCGCCAAGCGCATCCCTGAAACGCGCCCTGCCATAGCTCGGATCGGGTCATAGTCCGCATCCTCTGCGGCGAGAACGCCGACCGGCAGCGGTAATCGGTGCGGCGTGTCCGCGCGTTTCGAAACCACGCGCGACAGTGCACCAAAAAGTGCATCTTCGATGTCGGAGCTTCGGTGGGCCGTAATGTAAGGAAGCGCCGGCATGGGCCGCGTCCAGCAGATCACACGCAACCGCGCATGGCGCTCTGGTTCAACCTCCGCGTAGAGCGCCCAAGCCACCGCGTCGATCGCCGCAACATCACATGCTCTCGCAGCCACCAGATCGGCCGAACTTCGATGCGATCCAGAGCGCGTGACCTGCGCAAAGAATGGCGCATCATCTGCGTCGGAAACATCCAGAACCGCATCTGCAAGAGCGTTGCAGCCCGACTGACTTCCAATTTCATTGATCACGGCAGTGCGCGACCGAAAACCACCAAGGCTTTCTGCGTCGTCGTCCGCCCGACAGATCAGGGCAGAGCTGTACGTGCCCTCGTGTGCGCCTGGCAGGTCGAAATCCGGACGCGCCAGAAGCCGCGCGCTTCCGCACCGGTCGCTCACGTATGGCAGGCCGCATGTTTGTCCGATCAGCAGATCTGGTGCGTTCCAAGCCGACCCCAGATCAGCCGGGCGCGACAATGAAGCCGGTGCGTCGATGCCCAGATCGCGAAGGTCTTCAGCCAGTTCCGACCAAAAGGCATCCAGCCGCGGCTGCACCTCGGGCCAGTCGTACATCTGTAGTGCTGCAATCATGCGCCTTGGTCAGGCGCGTCCCCATAGTTTGTCAATGGGTGGACGTAAGGCTCGCGCCGTCTGAACATCCACCGCCAGGCGACGCTGCCGTATCCCGGGAACACGTACCCGCCGTTGCGCTCGGCGATCGTATCGCGTTCGGCACGCCAGTATCGCGGCAATCGATACCATGCCATCGAGGGGCGATCATGGTGCACGAGGTGGAAATTGTTGTTCAGGAACAAGAGCCGCCAGAACCAGTGCGCGTCCACGACCGCTGTTCGTGCGGCCACGTCCTGATCGGCACGGTGCTCGATGAAGCTGCGCACCATGATGAGCGACATTCCGAGAAAAGCAGCGGCAAAGTAGAGCCACCCATCGACGCCAAAGGTGTACAAGACCGAGATTAACGCCGAGACCAGAATCAGATGGCGCATCCATGCATCGATCACGCGCCTGTCACCGCTGCGAAAGAGCCTCAAGTCCCACGCCCAAAATGCAAACATAGCCATGGCCGGTCCGATGAGCATGCGGCCTGCGAACGTCGCGTTGACCGCGAGCAATGCTCGCACGAGCCCACAGCTTTCGGAAATCTCGCTGTGACACTGGTAGAAGCTTTCGGGGTCATCGTAGGGATCGGTCAGCCGGTCGTCGCGATGATGCCGGAGATGCAGATCGCGAAACCGGCGGTATGGGATGAACAGCCCCATCGGGATCGATATCAACGCCTCGTTCAGCAGTGCATTGCGCGTCGGATGCCCGTGCAAGATCTCATGTTGCAGAGACGAATGTAGGGCGATCGCGACCGCCAAAGGAAAGACGGCAATCCACCCCAGGACCCCCAAGCCCCAGAGGGAAAACACCCACAGTGAGTAACATCCCGCAAGAACGAGCCAGGTCGGACCCTCGAATTCGGATCGACCGGAGCTGGTCTTGCGGCGCGGCACAGCCTCGCGCATATTGGCTCCGATTCAGGTACCAGATTACTAACGTGCACAACCGTCACAGCGTGAACTGAAAACGACAGAAATGTCGGAATCATCCAATGAGCAACGTCGCAAATGACCTTGGCCTGACCTGTCTGATCGCCCTGGACAACGTTGAGGAGATTCTGCCCGGTCAACTTCGCCGTGCAATGTCTTACGTGGCGCCTCGGTCCTCTTTGAGCATCCAGACCGGCGAATCATGGGACGCAGAGCAGAGCCTTGTGTTGGAGATCGACCGCCAGATCTTCGGATGCGGTGTCTACACTGGGCGCATCCCCGACCCGGAGTTTTCGTTCGCCTTGCGCAAGTCGATCTTCTGGAACGACGCCGCAGAGAGCATGGCCACGCATTCTGCGTTTCTAGCAATCTCTGCCGCGGAAGTTACAAATCGCCACGGGCTGATCCGCGCTCAAGCCGTTGCGCTGACCCGTTTGGTTGCATCGCTCGCCGAGGTTCTTCCGTCGTCAGGAATACTCTGGCACGGGTCGCGAATTTGCACCTCACCGCAGCGGATCGCCGCCGCTCCGGCAGAAATCGCGCAGGGCAAATGGCCAGCGGACATCTGGGTCGGGTATCAGTTTCTCGGACAGGATGACGCTAAACGGCCTTTTCTGGGGTTACAGACACGGGGCGCGGCCGAGTATCTGGGTTTCGAGATGGAGGTTCCTCCCTTCTTCGTGGATGACCGGAAGGAACCATTGCGCATTCTCTACAACGCCGTCGGCTACCTGATGAACTATGGCGACGTGATCAAGGATGGCCAGCTCGTGGAAGTCGAAGGCGAGCGCCGTACACGATATCAGCTCCAACTGGGAGCGAACGGAGAACCCGGTCTAGCGCGCCTGGCTGTTCTTCCGACTGATCACCGGAAACTCAATTGACCGCAAACGCCACGCGCTCTCAAATCGAACGCTTGGCAAGCGCTGCGTCTTCAGTGAAAAAGAAAGTGCCTCATTCGGGATGATCGCCGTCTTTTCGCCATCACTGTGCGAGGTCCTGATTGTCAGGAAGAACCGCGAGACCGCCGAACATCTGCCGCACATCCACAGATGACCGCTTGCCCAGATCGTCGAAGTGTTCATCGAGCCATCGCGTTGCGGTGTCGCGCCCAATGTCGAACAGATGCCGCAGGAACGACCACTCGGCGTTCATCTTGGAGGACGCGTCCAGACTGCGCATCCGTTTGCGCGAGTGAACAATGTGCATATTCATACGCCGGTACTTCGTCTCGTCCAGTTCTCCGGCATCCAACAGCCTGCGCACGAAATCGATGGCGCGCAGCTCATGCAGCAGGGCAGAGTTGAACGTAATTTCATTGATGCGGTTCTGGATTTCCGCAGCCCCTTTCGGCGTACCTTCGCGCAAGACCGGGTTGATCTGCACGATCAGGATGTCACTGGACGGGCTTCCGTGGAAGAACGGGAAGAGCGGCGGGTTCCCCATGAATCCGCCGTCCCAGTAGGGCACGCCGTCAATCTCGACTGCCTTGAACATGAACGGCAGGCAGGCCGACGCCATTGTCACATCCAGAGAGATCTCGGTCCTGTCGAAGACGCGGACGCGTCCTGTTTTGACATTCGTGGCCGAGAGGAAAACACCCATATCGCTGCAGTCTTGCACCTTTTTGAAGTCGACCGTGCGTTCGACAACATCGCGCAGCGGATCCAGCCCCAATGGGTTCAGATCATAGGGCGATGCGAGCCGTTGCAGCATCGTCATGGCCATATAGCCGGGCGAGTTGTCGAGCGACCAGTCGCCGGTCGCCCGCGCCCATGGCGTGCGCTGTATCGGCGAGAGCCGCGCACTCTCGCTGACGTCGCGCCAAAACTCCGCCAGCCGTTGCCGTGCCCCGTCGGCGCCGTTCTCATGCATGCCATGCGCGGCGACGACAGCATTCATGGCTCCCGCCGACGTTCCGGAAATCGCGTCGATCCAGATCCGGTCGTCCTCGAAGAATCTGTCCAGAACACCCCAGGTGAAAGCGCCATGGGCGCCGCCACCTTGGAGGGCCAGATTCACGCCCTTGTGCCGGGCATTGCGGCGCCCCGGGCCGCGGGTGGGCTTGCGAGTCATGCGGCGGTCCAGCCGCCGTTATCGGGCAATGTCGCTCGCCAGGTTTGGAACGGCGAGTTTCTATTGATCGCGACGATCAGATCCCAGCGCTCCAGCGGAAAGTCCTCCACCAGTTCGACCTTCTGGACGCCTGTACTCTCCACGACGAAGTCGGCACTGCCGAAGCGTTTATTGGCGGCCTCGATCATCCGTAAGATGTTGTTCGGCTTTGACATGTCGGCACTATGGCAGACCACATCTCCGCCACCCAGCACATCCGACTCGGCACGCTGACATTCGGAATCGCCTCGTTCACCGACACCGTTCGGTACCGCTTTGTTTCCTGCTTCAAAGATGCCGCCGTCGATGCAGAGTTCGATATCGGATGTCGACCCGGAAACCCCGACGGTGGTGTTCTGGACGGTCATGCCCGGCCCCCCAAACGATGCAGAGAAAGATGGGGCACCGATGTGCCACCCTGATCGACTCCTTGGGACGTGGGATAACATCGACCGAGATCAACTCCGCCCGCATACCACCAGAGACTTACCACGAGTGCGCGTCCTCGGAACCAGCCTCCGCAGTGAGATCGCCAGCGTGATGGACGCTTGGCTCGGAATGGATGCGATGGTGTTGGTGCACCGCAGTTCCCTCACAAATCCTTCGGAATGCTCGCGATTGATGAGGCGATCCCTTGAAGGCCTTATCACGGGCATACGCTGGTCCGCATACCCCACCAGGCAGACCCGATGAGCCGCAAGGGAAGATGACCACTTGCTACAGGCCCTTCAGACCGTCGCCAGGCCCGCATTTCGTCGATCGTCCTGATCGGGACCAACACTGAGCGTCTTCGCCGGTTCCAGCAGAACAACATCGCAGGTCCTTGTGAGTGCGACGGGGCAGTGTTCCACACCGTGCGGAACCACAATGAATTCACCTTCTTCGACAACCTCCTCACGGTCGCGAAACTTCATGAGAAGCCGTCCACAATGGACGAGGAACAACGCGTCCTCACGTTCCCGAAAATGCCAGGTGAACGCCCCCTCGAACTTCGCGAGCTTGATCTGCATGTTGTTGATCTGGCCTGCAACGCGCGGTGACCACGTCTCGTCGAACGCATCAAAGACGCGGTCCAGGCTTAGCTTTCCGAAAGGTGACAGGTGGCCGTTCAGATCGGCAACATCCCGCACGATTGCGGTAAGTTGCGCCTCGAGACCCTTGTCATCCGTCGGGTACTCGCCATCAAGCGCCGCTGTCCCGATGGTGAACCCGGCCGCACCCGCTGCCCTGACCGCTGCGATGCGATCACGATCGGAAATCGATCCAGCGACGATCACGGGTTTGCCCGCAGCCTCACAGACAGCTGCGATCATCGCCGGAATGTCCGGCAGTGGCGATCGATAGGCCAGCAGGTCGAGCCCATGGACACCGTCATGGGCCGCGAGTGTACGGGCGCTCTCGGCGATCTGCTCGACACTCCCTTCCAGAACGCTTGGATGTCCTGCGATCGTGCCAGGAAAAGGATAGTACTCGAGACCGCTGCCTTCGATAATCGGCAGCACATCAGCGACCCGCGTACCACCCAGGAGGATGTCGACTCCGATCTCCAGCGCCGCACGCGCCGATGCAACCTCGCTGTCACGATCAAGGCTCACGACCTCCAGGTACGACGTGGCTCCCTTCGCCTTGATCGAGGAGTTGAGCAACTTCAGATCCGCAACCGGCAGGCCGATGTCCTTGAAACCAATATGGCGCACACCCAGCGACAAGGCTGTTTCCAAATGGTCGGCCGCTTCGGGCACCGTGCGGTCATTGCGCGTGAGCATGAAGATGAAACGCAGTCCCATCAGGCAACCTCCTCAGCTCTGCGGCGCGTACGGATCAGTCGACGTGCATAGGCGATTGCGGTCGACATACTGGACGGATCCGCGATGCCTTTCCCGGCAATGTCAAAGGCCGTCCCATGATCAGGCGACGTTCGGACGAAGGGGAGACCCAGGGTTACATTCACGCCCTTCTCAACGCCCAAGTACTTGACCGGGATCAAACCCTGATCATGGTACTGCGCAACAACGATGTCGAACTTTCCCCGCCGCGCCGCCATAAAGACCGTATCACCGGACCAGGGTCCCGAGACATCGATGCCTTCTGCACGGGCTGCCGCGATGGCGGGAGCGATGATCTCGATCTCCTCGCGTCCGAACAGACCGCCTTCGCCAGCATGGGGGTTCAGGCCCGCCACCGCAACACGCGGCGCGGCAATGCCGAGATCGATACAGGCACCGTTTGCCAGACGGATCGCATCCATCTGCGCGGCGAAATCCGCACGATCGATCGCGTCCCGCAAGCTCATATGAATCGTGACCAGAACCGTACGGATCTCATCGTTCGCGAGCATCATGGCGACACTTTTCGCGCCACCAAATTCCGCCAGCATTTCGGTGTGACCGGGATACGCAAGGCCAGCCGCTGCAAGCGCTTCTTTGTGGATGGGGGCTGTCACGATGCCCGATGCCCTGCCAGACTTTGCAAGGTCTATTCCCGTGACGATTGCATCGAAGGCCGCCTTGCCGCTGGCACGTGAGACAACACCCAATGGAAAGGTTTGCTCGGACGGCGTCGTCCGAAGGACTTCGATAACACCCTTGGTGAACGTCGCGTCTTCAAGCGCTTCGAGCTCTTGAACCTTGAGGTCGAGTTTGAGCGCGGCCAACGCTTGTCGCATGACAGTCGCGCTTCCCGCCACCAAGCAACCCTCGGCGCGCCCATCAGCGTAAGACTTTGCGACGATCTCGGGGCCGATCCCCGATGGGTCACCCATCGTGACAATGAGAGGAGGCGACGGAGAGGCTGCGATCACGTGGCAGGCTCCTTTGCTTGAATGGGCCGTACGTCCGCTCCTACGATGCCGATCATGTGCTCGTAGTGCGCCAAGACTTTGGATTGGACGGGCGGGACGATACCATAACTAGGGTTTGGCTTGGAGATCATTCGCGCAACATCGGAGCATCAAAGCAGTGTGACAAGCAATGGATTCCGACCAGAGCCGGGGATGAACCATCAGCGCGCAAAGGAAGCGGTTGTCAGGTTCCGGATCGCCTTCAAGCCTTCGCTATTTCGCAGTCTTTGGGAACAACTCAATATCGGTTTGTGATCCACATTGGTCAGCGCTGCGTCCTCTGTGAAGCTTGAACGAACAGCATGATCGCGAATGATCATTTTGGAGCTGCGCCCTGGCGGCGTGAATTTCTGAGCATAGAATCTGCATCGTCGAGCGCCGCGACCAATCCTTCCTGAGAAACTGGTCCACGCGCCAATGCAAAACCAAACGACGCGTCCAACGCGAACTGTTTTTCTTTGTATGCCACCTGCCTTGGCAAATCTGATCGCAAACGCAATACGACCGTCTCCAAATCCTGCGGCATTCCAACATTTGGCAAGACGACGACAAATTCATCACCACCGATCCGCGCGATGAAGTCATACTCTCGAAGTTTCCTCTTTACAGAATCTGTGATCGCTTTGAGCGCCATGTCTCCTGCCCTCATGCCATACGTCGAGTTTATGTCTTTCAGACCATCAAGGTCGAAGAGCACCAACCCCACATTGTTCGAGAATCCCGAAAGCTCGCTAATTTTTTTCTGAAATGAGAATCGGTTCTGGGTCTGCGTCAACGAATCAAAGTTCGCCAGCCTCTCAAAATGTGACCTGGATTGGAGAATGCTCTTACTCGTCTCTTCCAGTATCTCTGACGCTTCTTTCGCAAGTCGTTTGATATGATCGCTCGGAAAAACATCTAACTCTATGGAACAAAAGACCCTCTCCAGAAGTTCCTGCAGTTCACCATGCACGATAGAGCTTTTTGAGGAACGCAGCTGTTCAAATTCGCGACATATCATCAAAGCGGCACCGTTATCCGGCTCTTGCGGACAACTGACGAGCTTCAAGCAAAACCTAGCAATATCAAAGGCTACGACATCTACCGCGTCTTCGTCCAACGTCGGGCTCGCGTCTGGCAAGTGCTTCATCAATCGTTTCCCGATGATCGAGCATGATCCCCCGGATTGCGTAACACTTTGTCAACGATTAAGTTACAGTTTCACGCCACGGGATACAGACAAAAAGCTCGGGCGCTTGCGCAGGACAGAAAACTGCGCGAACTGGGGAGCGGAATTGATGCAAACACCCACGATTGTGTTCTGGGACGGATCGCCACTGGCGGAGACGTGTTCTATTCTGGGGATCCTGAATTCTGATATGTCAGAGGACCTTGTTGAACGCTTGTCGAATGCGCGTGACACGTATGAGTACCGGGTCATGGCCGCCGCAGTGGGATGTGATGATTGGCGGCTCGATGCCTTTGATGACGCTACTGCATCTTCGACCACGTTTCATCTCGCGTATTTCCGGGACAAGCTTCAGGTCAGTTTTGGCGAGCGCGGATTCGTTCCTCTCGCACATTTGCTGGATTACAACTCGAACGAGATGATTTCGTACTTGTCGCTTCCGCGCCGCATACATCTGGCGCAAGGGTCTTCAGGAGCGTCGGAAAATCCTTCACCAGCGATCCACTGACGCAACACGAGCCATATGCTCGGTTCCGTGCGGCATCCTTTGCCGCACATGCGGCCAAAACATCCAAAACCACCGATCGCGACGTGGACCGGTCAAAAGCCCGTCTGCTAACGTCATCTACTGTACGCTCAGAATAGAATCCGCGCGCACCAGGAAACCGGATTGCTCAGCACGCCGCAGCCAAATCTCGGCTTTCGAACGGTCTTCTTCGATCCCGGCTCCGTCCAGATACGCCATCCCGACGCGGAATTGCGCCTCCGCAGAGCCGCCCTTCGCAGCAATGAGCCACCATTCCACAGCCTTCTGGACGTCCGGTGGCGTTTCGATGCCGACCGAATAGCGACGCGCGATCCTGATCGCCGCATCAAAAGAACCCGCGAGTGCCGCCTTGCGATAAAGCTGCAAGATGTCACTGCGTGAGAACCCCGTAACCTCGCCTGCCTCCGCAGCGTCGGCTATCCAAAGCATTGCGAATGCGTCACCCCGATCTGACGCCATGCGATACCATCGCTTCGCGACTTCCTGACTTGGAGCAACACCTTTCCCTTGTTCATAGGCCCGTGCGATTGCCGCCATCTGCTCCGCTGCCTGTCTTGGTTCGCTCCGTCCGAACCAACGGGCAGCTTCGTCATCATCCCTGACACCGTCGAGGCCGAGTGCGAAAGACCGTGCCAATTTCGGAGCCAGGCTTGGGTTTGATCCGACCGCGATAGCGAACAACCTATTCGCGGCGGCCATGTTGCGTTCGACGCCTTTTCCAGAGGCGTACGCCCACCCCGCCCGCAGGGCACCGTTAGCTGACCCGTTCTTGGCAGCCTCGGAATACCAGCGGGCCGCGTTCCCGAAGTCCACCGGTGTTCCGCGGCCCAAGGCATAGGCTTCGCCAGCATCCAGCATCGCACCCACCGATCCCTTGCTTGCGGCGACAAGCGTCCACTTCAAAGCGCCGGGCAGAT
>JBCAXJ010000069.1:0-27498 GCA_038534135.1 Pseudomonadota bacterium
TGTCTCAAGGGAACGGCAAAGCCCATCGGCGTCAGCTTCCAATCACCCGGCAACCTGCGCGATACGGTTCGGATGTTCGATATGGCCCTGGGTGCGGAAGACGCGTTCCGCAGGCAACCCTTCTGCATGGGGGTCATCGTCCATGTCGTCCCACCGCTCAGATATGCCGAGGACGGGGTGGCGATACTTGAAGCGGCGGTCCAGACCGGGATGATCCCGCAGATCTGCTCGGCGGGGCAAGCAGGGGCAACCAGTCCCGTGACTTTGGCCGGTGCGCTTGCGCAGGGGCTGGCCGAAAGCCTTGCCGGACTGATGCTGATCGATCACTTCAAGCCGGGCGCGCCTTGCATCTATGCCCTGATGCCGTTCATTTCGGACCTGAGGACCGGCGCGATGACTGGCGGTGGTGGTGAGGCGGCCATCGCAAATGCCGCGGCCGCTCAGCTTCTGGCCCATGTCGGTTTACCCTCGACGGTCTCGGCCGGGATGACTGACGCCAAGATCACGGACGCGCAGGCAGGCTATGAAAAAGGCTACACCGTCTCCTTGGCCGCGCATGCAGGTGCGAACATGATCAACCTTTCCGTCGGTATGCTTGGCTCGATCATGGTCGCCTCGCCCGAGGCGATGGTGATCGATGACGACATGTGCGGCGCGATCCTGCGCTCGGTCCGGGGGATCGAGGTTTCAGAGGACGCGCTGGATCTGGACATGATCGAACGGGTTGTAACAGGCGAAGGCCACTATCTGGGCGAGGATCAGACCTTGGCGCGGATGAAGACTGAATTCGTCTACCCCAACCTCGCTGATCGACGCAGTGTCACCGACTGGCAAGAGGCAGGCGCTCACGGGATTCATTACAAAGCTCACAAGCGTGTTCAGGAGATCCTCGCCGAGCAGCCCTCACATCTCGACCGAGCCGCCGAAGCGCGGATCCGCCAAGCCTTCCCGATCCTACTGCCGGAGTAGACTCTTGCATGTCTTTCGCTCGATGATTCTCGACGCACCGCTGGAGCGGGTCTGGGCCGCGGTACGTGCTTTTGACGGTGTCGCCGGTTGGAATCCCGCCGTGATCGGCGCTCGGGTGGAGACCGGGACGCCGACTGGCACCGGATCGATCCGGCATTTGGACATCGCCGACGGCACTGTGTTTCGCGAAACCCTGCTCGCGCATTCCGATGTCGAGCACTTCTACACCTACGATATCCTGGACAGCCCGCTCCCGGTGACGGGCTATGTCTCGACCCACAGGTTCATTTCGATCACCCATACCAACCAGACGCTCGGCATTTGGGAAAGCCGGTTCGACTGCGACGCGGCTGTCGCGGACGAGATGGACGACGTCATCGGGGACGCGATCTACGTCGGTGGTATGACCGGGCTCAACGGTTTCCTGAAGGAGAGCTGAGATGGGCGATACGTTGGCCCCCCGCGCAGTCATCGGCGTGATGACACCTGCGATGAACACTGTTGTCCAGCCGGAACTGGAGCTGTTGCGCCCCGCAGGCGTCACCAACCAGATGCAGCGGTTCCGCCTGGGCGGCGATGCGGTGTCCGACGATCTGCCGGAGGAAGCGGGCAAACTCATGGATTGCGGTCCTGCGGCCATCGCCGTCGGCCTGACCACCGATGCCGGTCTCGGAGGACCGGCAAAGCTGGCCGCCCGGTGCGACGAGGTGGCGACGACGACGGGTGTGCCGGTGTTCAATGCGTCTGCCGCCGACTACGCGGCGCTGAAGACGTTGGGGGTCGAACGGATCGGGATCGTCACGCCCTTCAATGCCGAGGTTGACGAGATCGTTAAAGCCAACACCGAGGCCGCGGGCTTCACTGTGGCCATGATCAAGGGCACCGAAGCACCGTCGCTCCCCGCCATTTGCGAGACATCGCTCGAAGACATCCGCCGGGTGTTCCGTCATGTGGCCGCAGCTGATTGTGATGCAATTCTGCAGGTCGGTACGGCGCTGCCGGTCGTCGCTCTTATTGCCGAGCTGGAAGCGGAACTCGGCAAACCGATCGTTGCCTGCAATGCGGCGGTCTACTGGCAAACGCTGCGCGAGATCGGGATCACCGACCCTGTTGCGGGCTTTGGCAAGCTGCTGGCCGAGCACTGATGCGATCCCATGCCGAAGTTGTCGTCATTGGCGGGGGCGCAGTCGGCGCGGCGATCCTGTGGCATCTGGCCGAGGCAGGGATCACCGAGACGTTGCTGCTGGAGAAGGCGGAACTAACAGCCGGGTCGACCTGGCACGCGGCAGGCAACATCCCGACTTATGCCAACTCCTGGCTGGGGATGCGGGCCGGGAACTATGCCTGGGCGCTTTACAAGGAACTGGCGAAGAACCCGGATGCTCCGATCACCTATCGCCACACAGGCGCCGTGTGGCCCGCACATACGCCCGAACGGATGGAGCTGTTTCACCACCTCTCCGGTGTTGCGCGCGCGGCAGGTTTCGATCTTCCCATGATATCGCCAGACGAGATCGAGGCGATGCACCCTTACTGGGTTTCGGACGAGACGGTTCTGGGCGGTATCCATGACCCCTATGAAGGAGACATCGATCCCAGCCAACTGACCCAGGCGCTGGCTCAGCACGCCCGGGGCAAAGGCGCTGAAGTTGCCCGGAACACGCGTGTGACCGCACTGTCGCAACGTCCCTCGGGCGAATGGGAGGTAACGACCTCTGCCGGCACCGTCATTGCAGGCACTGTGGTCAACGCGGCGGGCTCCAGCGGTGGAGAGGTCGCCGCGCTGGCCGGGTTGCACGCGCCTGTCGCAACACTGATGCACCAGTACATGGTGACCGACGCCCTGCCAGTGCTGGATGCTGACAAAAACATCTTTCCACTCATCCGGGATCCCGAGCTTTGCTTCTACCTACGTCGCGAACGTGACGCCTTTCTGCTCGGCTCCTATGCTCACGAGGGGCGTCCGGTCTGGCCAGACGGGGTGCCGCGTGACTTCGACCATCAGCTTTTCCCCGATGATGTGGATGGTATGATGGAGGTGTTCGAGGCCGCGCTGCCTCATCTCCCTTTGCTCGCGGAGGCGGGTGCAAAGCGGTTCGTGAACGGGCCGATCCCATACGCGCCAGATGCGTTACCGCTGGTTGGACCGGCAACCGGTGTGCGGAATTTCTACCATGCGACAGGCGTCCAGATCGGCATCACCCATTCGGCGGCAATCGGTAAGGCCATGGCAGAGTGGTTGACCGAGGGCGAAACTGAATGGGACCTCTCGTCCTGGGATCCACGTCGCTTTGGCGACTGGGCAATACCTACCTATACTCAAGCGCGTGCTGCGGAGCACTACGGTCTGCAATACGCGATCCCTTACCCGCACCGGTTGATGCAGGCGGGACGTCCCGTGAATCGCACCCCGCTCTATGACACGTTGACGGTCCGCGGGGCTGTCATGGGTCAGATCGGTGGGTGGGAGCGCGCGATGTGGTTCGAGCGTGAAGGTGCACCCAACACGGGTGCGTTGAGTTTCCACGAAGAACCTTGGCACGCAGCTGTGCAAGCCGAGTGCGAAAACGTCCGCGATGCGGTCGGCATCATGGACCACGGCGGCTTCACCAAGTACACGGTCGAGGGGTCGGGCGCGGCAGATTTCCTTTCTCGCGTCTTCTGTGGGCGGCCGCCCATGGTCGGGCGGATTAGGCTCTCCTACATGCTCACGCCCAAGGGTCGCATCTGGTCCGAGGCAACGATCGCACGACTGTCCGAGGACCGGTTCCTCCTGTGCGGTCCAACCCTTGCTGTGGATCGCGACTTTGACTGGCTTTCCGCGCATCTTCCTGACGAGAGTGTCCTGCTCACCAAGGGGTTTACTCACGACGGCGCGCTACTGGTCATGGGCCCGAAATCCCGGGATGTATTGAGCACCCTGACACAAGACGATCTGTCTGCGACTGCCGCCCCATGGATGAGCGCGGCAGAGATCAAGGTCGCGGGCATTCCTGTCACAGCCTTTCGGCTCAGCTACATCGGCGAGCTCGGTTGGGAATTGCATGCGAAGTCGCGGGATCTTCCCGCGCTCTACCAGGCAATCCTCCAAGCTGGCACCTCGCATGGGATCTGCGATTTCGGCTCATACGCGCTGAACGCGATGCGGATAGAGAAGGGCTATCATGGCTGGGGCGCGGATTTTGGCACTGAGTACACGATGTCCGATGCGGGTCTCGGCGGGTTCGTCCACACGGACAAGGGGGAGTTCATCGGTCTCAACGCCATGGTCGCACAAGCGGAGGTGACGCCTGAATGGGAGTTCATCGGCCTGGAGATTCTCGATGTCGGGCCTGAGCCACTGACGTCAGATCCGATCCTTTCGGACGAGCAGGTGATTGGCTATCTGACTTCCGTCACGACGGGTTACCGGACGGGCAAGATGCTGGCGCTCGGCTATGTCCGCCATGGCTCGCTTGCCATGGGCTCAGAATGCGATATCCAGGCATTCGGGACGCGCCGCCGGGCGCGCCGCCACGACCCACACGTCTACGACCCGCAGAACACGAAACTGCGCGCCTAGCTGTCCTGTCGGATGGTTCGGTAGATGGCGGAGAAATCAAGATCGCCGCCGCCGGATTCCGCAAATTCGGTGAACCTCCGGGCCGCCTCGGCACCGAACGGAGTCTCTTGCCCGCACGCCGCCGCCGCCGTCTGACCGAGGCGGAGGTCTTTGGCCATCAGACGTGCTGCGAAGCCGGGGGCATAGCCGTTGGACGCTGGTGCCGTGGGCGCCGGGCCAGGCACGGGACACCGGTTTTCCAGGATCCAGCTCTGCGCCGCAGCACCTTGGCACAGGGTGAAGAACTGCTCCTGATCCAGCCCGAGACCGTCGGCCAATGCAAAGGCTTCGCATACACCCAGCGCGGTAATCCCGCAGATCATGTTGTGACACGCCTTGGCAGCCTGCCCGGTACCCGAAGGGCCGAAATGAGCAACCTTTGCGCCCATTGAACTAAGGACCGGCAGCGCCCTTTCATAGGCGGCCGCACTTCCGCCGACCATGAAGCTGAGCGTCCCGGCAGCGGCACCTTCCGCACCGCCTGAAACGGGGGCGTCGACCGTTTCCAACCCGTGTGCCGCGGCCTCGTCCGCCAATCTGCGCGTGGTTTCGACATCGATCGTCGAGCAGTCGATCAGCAACGCGCCCTTTGGCACCTTGCCGAAGACATCGCCGCGGTAAACCGAGGCAACGTGGCGGCCCTCAGGCAGCATCGTCACAACCACATCGGTCCCGGCGAGCACGGTATCCAGGTCAGTTTCTGTGGTCCTGAACGCAGCGCGGGCGTCGGGATCGAGATCCCAGACAGACAGATCGCAGTGGCCGGCAAGCCGCCTGGCCATGGGCAGGCCCATCGTACCCAACCCGATGAATGCAGTTTTCATGTGCCCACCCTCCGCCGTTTGTCAGACCGGGGATTTACAGCAGAGCCCGCCCCCCGTGTCAGCCTCAAACTATCGAATATCCACCATCGACGGCGATGTATTGCCCCGTCACATAGGACGCTTCGTCCGACAGAAGGAAGGCGACGGGGCCGAAGATCTCGTGAGGATCGCCGCGTCGCCCCATGGGGACGCTTGCCTCGATGTGCTGCTTGGTTTCGGGGTCTTCGTATTCTTCCTCGAACCCGCGCATGTGGCTGGACATGTAGCCTGGCGCAACCATGTTCACCCGCACGGATTTCGGCGCCCACTCTGCCGCCAACTGCCGTCCCAACTGGTCCACCCCACCCTTCGAGGCCCCGTAAGCCGTTAACCCCTTGAAGGCGACGATGCTGCCGTTTGACGAGGTCAGCACGATCGAGCCGCCACCCTGGGCGATCATATGCTTGCCGACGGCTTGGGCACAGGTAAATGCACTGGTCAGGTTTGTCCGGATCACACGGTCGAATGCCTCAGGACTGGTGTCTTCGGGCGATAGGTGCAGACTGATCCCATGGTTGATCGCGGCGCCATCGATGCGCCCAAACTCTCCAGTGGCCTCTTCGACCAGACGTTGGCAATCGCCGGCCTTGGTCGCCTCGAAAACGATCGGAAGAGCCGAACCGCCCGCATCTCGAATGTGGTTTGTGACCTCGTCGAGATCCGCTTTGGTTCGGCCCGCGACAACGACACTTGCGCCCAGCCCGGCCAGACCCAGAGCAATCGCTCGGCCAATACCGCGTCCCGCACCCGTAATCAGGACCGTTTTACCCTCAAATCTCCGCGTCATGTGATCTGTCCCAATGCCGGTACGTCTCAGATCGGATTGATCACCCCTTCCAGACGTGACTTCAACTGACGCCAGCGGCTATAGACCTCGTCGCTGCCGACATGGGTCAACCGGACATGGCGATTGCCGTTGAACCCGGTGCGCGCGTGCAGAACCCGGGCATTGTCGAAGACCAGCGCTTCACCGTCCATCAGCAGGTGATGGAGGTGGTATTTTGGATCGTATGTCATCTCGAACAGCTTGCCGATCGCCGCGTAGACCGGCTCAATCAGCTCACCCGGCAGGTCGATCGGCCCCATCGTGCGCTCGTTCAATCGGAACTCCCGGATCTGCCCGAAGTAATCGAGGCTGATGACCGGCGCCTCGGCGCGCAGGCCAACGCCATCGATGAAACGCCGGTGCGGGATCGGGACACGGGTGAGCAGATCAAAGCCCTCCGGATCGCGGGCCCGGAAGTCCTCGGCCAGCTTGAAGCCGTCCGTCATGACCGAGGCGCCGCCGCCATCCTCGCTGGCCCGGATTGAGTGGAAGATCATGATCCCCGGAGGCGGTTCGCGGAAGTTCTCGTCCGTATGCGGGCGCAGCGCAACCGGCGCATTGGCAATGACCTTGGGCTCGGGGGTCGAGACGATCTCGAAGATGCGGCCATAGTGCGTTTCGCGAATGTGCCCGATCAGGCCAGCGATCTGCTCGGTTGCTTCTGGATCCGCAGGCACATTGCGCAACAGGCAGATGCCGTACCGGCGCACGGCCTCCAGCAGGCGCAGCAATTCGCCGGGGTATTGCTTTGCGCGTTCGTAGTCTGCCTCGGGCACGTTGCCCGTCATCGACGAGTCCCAGGATTGCGACACCGGGCGGCGTTTGCGCCGCTCGCTCTCGGAATAGCAATGTGCCCGCAACCAGGCAGGGTCAAAGTGCGTGACGTGTCCATCGGCCTGCCAAATGAGCCGGAGCAGGTCGCCCACCATCTCGGCTTCGACAGTCAGATCACTGGGCATCTGGTTCAACTCCCGGAACCGATGCCCGCCGCTATGGTCGCCACAGTCTTCGCAACTGCAGTTGTCGCGCAGCCAAATAGTGTGAAAGGTTGATCGGTGACCATCCGCCCAATCCACCGCAACGGTGCGTGCATCCGCATGAAGATCAACGATCGCGGCAGCGCCCTTCGGACGGTGCCGGGCAATATGAGCTGCAAGCATCTCGTTTCTCCCGGGCCTGATACGAGCAATTGGTGCTGATACCGCCAGACATGACAACTGCGAATTCATCAGCTGACAGTTGAGCTCAATTCATCCATGATGCAGCGATGGTCCCTAGCCCCAAGGATGCATCTTATGTGGGTGCGCTGCTTTCGTTTGAACGGGCAGCCTTTCATCTCAGCTTCACCAAGGCTGCCGACGAACTGGGCGTCACGCCATCCGCCATCAGCCATCGGATCGCCGCACTCGAAGCTGCATTGCATCGGAAGCTTTTCGTGCGCGAGGTGAGGTCGCTCAAGCTAACGCAGGAGGGCGCGTCTCTGGCGGCGGGTGTGACGGAGATTAGGGACGCCTTACTGAGGCTCACGGCTAAGACTACGTCGACTGATGCCCTGCGCGTGTCGTTGGGACCGTACTTTTCTTCCAGTTGGTTGATGCCGAGACTCGAGCACTTCGAGGCCCTGCACCCGAACATTCGGGTGGAACTGGTGCATGCAACAGGTGATCCGGACCTGCGCAATGTTGATGTCGCAATCTTCTGGTCTGACGTGGATCAGTCCCCTGACGATAGTGAACCGTTGTTTCAGATGACGTGCACTCCGGTCGCCAGACCTGATCTTTGTCCGAAGGACAAATTCCTAGCAGGCGGCTCGCCACCGCTGCACTACAAGGATCGTACGGCATGGCGCGACTGGCTTGATGCTGCCGGTCACAACACTCAATTCGCCGATCAGGGCGATGTGTTCGAAGATCCGCACCTTTTGTTTGAAGCAGCAGCCCATGGGCGTGGGATCGCGCTGGGGCTATTCCCGTTTATCTCGAGTCTCTTCCTGACAGGACGCCTTGTTCCAGTCAGCGACCACGCCTTTCCGAGCCGTCACAGCTATTTGCTGAAGGTTGTGGATCCCTCGAAAGCGGCCGCCAATCTGTTCGCGGAGTGGCTTCGGAATACGGTTCTCGTTGCGTCAGGCACAGACGAAAAGGTGCCGCTGGGCGACGGGTAGCCGATCGGCTTGAACTTTCGTCAGACGGTACTTGAAACGATGTCTGGTTGTGGCGCGAGCCGGGCGACAATCCGGTACTAATGGCTACGTCAGGTATCGCGCAGACATGTGAATAGCTTGTCCGGCCTTGCTACGCCGAAATTGGCATCGAGCCCTGTCGTTGAATGTCCCGAAAGCGTTGCATCATGCTCAAACAGGTACGGCCCGTTCCAGTCCTGCACCTATGATCGCCTTGATGCGCTGCAGCATTCACATTGCAGACGTTGGCAGCCACAGACGGTGGTCGCTAATGGCGACGAGCCGGCGTTGTTCGGGTCAACCGGTACGGCATCATCGCGGAAAAGAATTTTTTGTTACAGTCGCGATTTGGCCGCCAGAATCGTGGCCGATTTTGGTAACCCGCAACCTGGAGAAACAAAAGCGAGGAAAGAGATGAAAATTCTGACCTTCGTTGCGCTCGCAATCTGGGCGGTGATGTCGACGAGTGTTCCAGCGACCGAGAGCGAACCCCGCGTTCTTCAGTTTCGCGATGTCTTTGGCAGCAACAGCGGCAAACCTTCGCGTCAGGGCGCGAACCGGTCGGGTAAGGCGGTTCAAATCGTCGGGTTCCTTGCGCCGCCGCCAACTAATGACAGCCCGTTTGTTGTGATGGTGGGCGCTCCGACTTCGTTCTGCCCGTACTGCACCGCGGTCGATGAGCAGGATCACCTGCCGTACATTTTGGTCTATCCGGACGCGCCGATGGATCTCTCCTCGATCACCACGCGCACCCGGGTGCGGGTCGAGGGCATCATTTCGGTCTCGCACGATCATGAAGACCGCTATGGGTTGCACAACGATGTTCGCATCCTGAAGGCGACGATCACCCGTGATCAGCGCGCGATCAATCCGGTGCAGGCGCGCCTGCGTCAGAAACGCGCCGCTGATCACACGAGACCCGCGCGTCCCGCAGCGCCAATTGCCATCGACGAATAGCATCTTGGCCAAGACGGAGATCATCGGGCTGTTCCCGACGCCCCTGATGGTATGCCGGGGCGTGCTGGGGCCGGATCTGGTCACTGGCATGGTGGATCACTACGACGCGAGCGAGAAGGGCGCGAATGTCCGCACCGCGCTCCTCAGCCACACCCCGATGACCAGCCCGGGCGCTTCCAATATCTATCAGGCTGTGCTGTCCAAGGCTGCGCCGATGATCACCGAATTCGGCGAAACCATTCTGGGCGAACGCCTCAACTGGGGCGTGAAGGAGATCTGGATCAACCGGATGGAGACCGGCGGCGCGCAGAAGCTGCATAACCACGCCAACAGCTTCATTTCCGGCATCATCTATCTCAGCGAAAGCCATGAGGGCTCGCTGACCATGTTCCATCGACCGACGCAGACCAACTCGTTCGTCATGACCAACGAGAATAAGAACACCAAGATGACCGCGTTCAACGCTTCGGTCTTCCGCGCGCCTCAGGTCGGACCGGGTGACATGATCCTCTTTCCCAGCTACATCCTGCACGAGGTACCGCCAAACCAGGGCGGTTCTCGCATGACAGCGGCCTTCAACGCCCTGCCCGAGCGGGTGGACAGCTGGGGCTACACCGTTCGGTTCAAGTGACCACCAGGCGCGGTGCGGCCTCGCTGCTGCATGGGGTTGTCTTTTTCTCCGGTATCGCCGGACTTGGATACCAGGTCATCTGGGTGCGGATGCTGTCGACAGGCCTTGGGCACGAGGTGTTCGCGGTTCTTGCGATCGTCGCGGCATTCTTCGGCGGCCTTGCGCTCGGCGCGTTGGTGCTGGATCGCCGGGTGGCGCAGACGGCACGACCGGTGCTTTGGTACGCGGGGCTCGAGGCCATCATCGGCCTCTGGGCTGTTGCGCTCGTCTGGGTGATCCCGTCGGTGAACGATGGCCTTGCGCTTCTGATCGGCCCGATGCCTTCGGAGATCTGGCGCTGGAGCACATCGTTCGGGGCTGCATTTCTTTTGCTTTTGCCAGCGACTGCCGCGATGGGAGCCACACTCCCCGCAGCCGAACGGGTGTTCGCAAGCATCGCCGGTTCGACACGTGGGATTGGTGGGCTTTATGCTGCCAACGCTACCGGGGCCATGGCAGGCGCGTTGCTGACAATCTTCGTGATTGCGCCTCAGATCGGGTTCAGTGGCACGCTCTGGGTACTTGCAGCGCTGAACGCGATTTGTGCGATCTGGGCGCTGTTACAATCCCAAGTGCCTCAGCCCAATGGACCCACACTCCGCGCCGACAGGACCGCGCTGCGGGAAAACGGACTGTTGATCGTGCTTTTTGCCACCGGGCTTCTCGGCATCGGGTACGAAGTTGCGGCGGTCCGCGCGCTGGCACAGATCCTGGAGAACACGGTCTACTCGTTCGCCGCCGCTTTGGCGGTCTACCTACTCGGCACTGCCCTTGGCGCAGCGATTTGGCAAGCCTTTGGGCCGCGATTGGGCCGTGTTGTTCCGTGGTTGATTGCGGGTGTCTCAGTGTCTAGCCTCGGTGGAATCGGCGGTGTCTACCTCGTGGGTGGCAGCGTCGGCGCGGTCGAACCCGTTCTGGGAACCGCAATGGCCGAAATTGTTGGCGCCGGTCTGGTTCTGTTCCTGCCTAGCCTTGCCTCCGGCATGCTGTTCGCGGAACTGGCTCAGCGGGCCCGGCGCGCGGATGGAGGATTAGGTACGGCCTTTGCGGCGAACGCCCTCGGCGCCGCGCTAGCACCAGTGGTGGTGGGTGTCGTCCTGATCCCCGCCATCGGGGTCATCCCGACGCTGGCCTCGCTGTCAGCGGGCTACCTCGCGCTCGGCTTTTGGGCATCGGCGCACCCGGAGCGTGCGCCGGCGATCGTTTTTGCGTGTCTTGCAGGCGGTGCGATCGCGGTGGTGGCGCTGGCGCCTGGGTTGAGCCAGGCCCCGGCGGGTGGGCGTCTTGTCCAATCCATTGACGGCGTTTCAGCGCATGTCTCTGTCACCGAAGACGCAGGTGGCGAGAAGTGGCTTGTTGTCAACGACAGCCACGTGATGGGCGGGACCGGTTCCTACCGGCTCGACCGGATCCAGGGGCATGCGATCCTGATGCAGCACCCGGAGCCGCGCCAGGCTCTTTTCCTCGGCGTCGGTACCGGCGCAACCTTTGCTGCCGCCGCCGCACATCCCGATTTGGCCGCGACCGGGGTCGAACTCCTGCCCGAGGTTCTGGAGACCCTGCCCGAGTTCGCCGAGGCCCATGCCGAGATCACGGGGACGGGCGCCCTTGATCTGCATATCGGAGACGCACGGCGGTGGGTTCGGGCGGATCCGACCCTCTACGATGTGATCATTGCGGACACGTACCATCCCGCGAAGGACGGTGCGGCAATGCTTTACACTGTCGAGCACTTTGCGGCGATCAAGGCGCGGCTGGCCGATGGCGGGATCTTCGCGCAATGGCTGCCGCTCCATCAGCTTGACCTGCCGACGCTCAAGCTGATTGTGCGGTCCTTTCAGGCGGTGTTCCCCCGGGCGCGGCTTCAGCTTGGCAACCTCAACCTGAGAACGCCGCTGCTGGTTCTGGTGTCAGGCCGCGATGGCGATCAGCCTCGCCTGCGTGATGTCATGGGGGACCGCGTGCGGGGGCCACTGCGCGATGCTCTCGACCGGATTGGCCTCGGAACGCCCTTTGCGCTCTATGGTGGGTTCCTTGCGGGTCCTGATGCGCTGCGGACGTTCGCTGAAGACGGCCCGCTGAACACCGATGATCTGCCGCATGTCCTGTTTGAAGCGCCGCAGGCACAGTCCGCTGGCAAGCCACCGATAGACCGTGTAGCGGCATTGCTGAGGACCTTTCAACCCGAGCCTGAGCAGGCGGTGTCGCTCGATGGCATCTCCGGCGCAGATGCGTTCCGCGATCGGTTGCAGCGCTATTGGCTTGCCCGCACCGCGTTCCTGAAGCTAGGTGCAGAGACACGGATAACGGGCAATCCAGGTGCCGATGTCCGCGCCTTGGCGCCGCGCCTGGTCGAGATCCTGCAGATCAGCCCGGATTTCGATCCGGCCTACGCACCGCTGTTGCAGATGGCGCGGCGTATCTCGCAGACCGATTCGAAGGCCGCGAAAGTTCTGCTTCGTGCGTTGGACCGCGCTGTCCCGGGGCGGGCGGATGCGCGGCGTCTCTACCGGGACCTATTCGGGGCCGGCTAGGCCGCCAGGCTCAGCGCCCCGTACATCGCGCCGCTCGCGGTGATCCAACCCGCGACGATACGATAGGCCATTGGTACCATCCGATGCCGCGCTGCCAGAACTGTCGCGGCGGCGATGCCGATGGTTCCGAGCACTGTTCCTGCAGACATCGCGCCGAGCGTGTAGAGCAAAGGATCCGCGCCACCATCGGCTGCAGGGAGCGCATTGGTAAACCCATGCAGACCCGCGACCAGCACGCTCGCGGCGATAAGGACCGCAAGATGGACGCGCAGGGCCGCCGCCGCGGCAATTCCGAGCATGGCGAGACTGAGGCCAATCAACGTGGTAGGGATCTCGGTGGTCCAGATCATGGCCGCCGCGCCGCCAAAGCCCAGTCCAACCGGGAGAGCGATCAGGATCCACCGCGCGACATTGCGCGACTGGAATGCAGCAATGCAGGCGAGGGTAATCAGAATGGCGACATGCTCTGGCGCGACGATCAGGTGCAAGGCACCGGCGTAGAAGTCGCCGAACTCCATGCCCACCAGATGGGCATGGGCCGGTGATGGCAGGAAAAGCAGGGCACCGATCAGCAGCCGCTGCATCAGACGATCCCGACAGCCGCCGCCGTGAAGTAGGCGCCTGACAATGCGACGAACCCTCCGCCTGCGCGGACAACGGTGGGACCGGCCGGTGGGCGCTCGTTCAAGAGGCCGATGGCAACGCCGGCCAGATGCACTAGACCGGTGGCGACGACAAAGCCGAGGCCATAGGCAAGCGGCTCGGCCGCTGAGGGGAGCTCTGCCCCATGCGCGTAGCCATGGAACACGGCAAACAGGGCGACCAACGCGATCGCGATCGGAACAGGGGCACGAAACGCCGCGATGATTGCAAGGCCCAGCACCAGGGCCGAAAGCGCGATACCAAGCTCAACCGCAATCATCGGTACACTCATGATCCCCAGAACGCCGCCCAAGGCCATGATCAACGGGAACACGATGGGCAGTGCATAGATGAGAGGCCGGCCAAGCTGTGCGCCCCAAAGGCCGACCGCAAGCATGGCTAGCAGGTGATCAGGGCCTGCAAGGGGATGGAGAAAACCGCTGATGGCGCCACCGGCGATGCCCTCGGCACTGTGGGCGAGCGCAACAGACGGCAGAATCAAAGCGGACGCGACAACGAGTACGAGCGTGCGGAGAAAGAACATGGATCAAACCCTCAGCAAGAGATCGAAGCGATCAAGGAACCAGAATGCGCCGAGGCCGCCGACCGCATAGGTTGGGACCAGCGGGCTCCAACGCGGCCATCCGACCTGCATGACGCGGTACGACCAGAGCATCGCGATGACGATGAGCACAAAGGCGATCTGTCCGGCCTCGACCCCGACATTGAAGGCCAGAAGGGCTAGCGGCACCGCATCATCGGGCAAACCGAGATCGGAGAGCGCTGACGCGAACCCCGCGCCGTGCAGCAGGCCAAAGCCAAAGGACACGATCCAGGGGAAGCGCAAGGTCAGTGTCGAGCGCCCTGCCCGGGCCGCCATAGCCTCGACCGCTATAAAGAGGATCGAGAGCGCGATCATCGTGTTCACGAACGCCTCAGGCACGCCGATCCACCCGAACGTCACAGCGCCGAGTGTCACCGTATGTGCCGCGGTGAACGCCGTGATCGTCTTGAGCAGCATCCAGCGCCCGGTGGAGATCCAGATCAGCCCGAGCACGAACAGAAGGTGATCGACCCCCTGCAGGATATGCTCGACCCCCAGGCTGAAATAGGATCCCGCAATCTCGGCCACCCCCGCCCAGCCATCGCTGTCAAAGCGCGGGCGCACCTCGGCAACCGGGTCGGAAGGTGTGACCGTATAGATCGACGTCTCACCATAAGCATTGCGAATTTTGAACATCGCTGCGGACTGGCCTGTCCCGATCTTCTCGAAACTCAGTGGTCCTACAAGACCGCGTTCGCCGCAATCGATCTTGAAGTCGGATCGGGTGCAGTGCTCGGGAAATACAGGCTGCAGGCGACTGCTGGTTTCGGTGTTGGGTTTCATCTCCCAGGACAGGACGTACCGCCCCGTTCCAACTTCAGTGAGTTTCAACACAGCCAATTCGGTCACGTGGGAGACCGTGGGCGATGCCCAAAGCACCATAAGACAGAGACAGAACAGCCGGATCATTTGTCGCCTGTCGCCGTGGGCAGCACCGCAACGATGCTGTCCGGATCATAAGGCTCGATGCGCACCGGATAGTCGCGTTTGAGCGTATCGACGGCTGCGCGGGCCGTCCGCTGGACTTCGGCGTCGCGCCAGTCGGCAAGAACGCGGGGGCGGATTTCTTCGAAGGCCGGGGTTTCAGCCGGGATCACATTGAGCTGTTTTACGACTTGCCAGCCGCGCGCCGAGGGGACGGCAGACCACTCACCCGTCGGCGCAGCTTCAATCGCGGCGACGAATTCTTCATCGAACGTCGCAACAAGCTGCACACGCGGGCGGTCAATGAAGCTTAGCATCGGGCGTCCCGGGCGTTTCACGGGCTCGCCTGCCGCTTCCCGTGCGGCGGCGCGCTTGGCCTCTGCCCGGGCCTCTGCTTCTTCCGCATCGAGGCCGATCACGCGGAACCCCAGCTTGGCAGGAACCTCATATTTCCGCGAGCGTTCCGCGAGCCAGGCGCGAAGCACATCATCGCCAGGGTCCGCAACCTCGATCCCGCTGTAAATCAACAACCGCATGCGTTGGATCAGGCGTTCACGGAGCATCTCGTCCCCGTGGTCTAGTCCCAGTGCTCGGGCCTCGCGGAACAAAGTCTCGTTGAGGATGTATCGCTCCACAAGTCGGTCCATCTCGTCGGGTGTCGGCATCCGGCTCTCGATATCCCGGAAAATGCCAGCAAGCCGCGCATGGGCCTCAGCATCCACAGCGATCTCGTTGGGATCTGCGACCTTCTCACGGGTCAGACGGTCCGCCGAAAAAACGAGCACGCCGATCAACAAGAAGTGCAGCAAGGGCTCGGATACCAGCCGGTTCAGCATCGCTCTCAGGATCCCTCGATCGGTCGCATGACAGACGCGTACTGCAAGACAGCGAAGGTTCGATGACACCCCGTTTCTCGACTGGCTAGAGAAGAAAGTGTTGACATCCTGCTCGCTTATGTGTGATGTTATAGTATATCGTATTAATTAATTTATTTATTCGTCTTATGGCGCCCAAATGGCTGTCATGAAACTGCCCTAGCAGGAGTTGTCTCGGCGTGAAAGCCGGCGAAGACCACTACAACTCTGAGGGACCCCCCATGATATCGACAAACATGCGTGCTCTGAGCGTAGTACTGACGGGAAGCGTCAGCGCACTCGCCCTGAGCGTGGGCGTTGCAGCCGCTGAACCGGCCGCAAACGCGCTGAACAAGATCGCAGAACTCGAGTCGACTGGCGTCTACCTGTCGGGCGACAAGCATAACCACACGACCTGCACCGACGGCGCGATGGCGGTGCAGACCGTCGTTAATGAATCGCTGATTACCTACGATCTCGACTGGTTCGCTCAGACCGGCCATGGCGGCTCGGGCAACCGGGACTGCCGCTTCGATGATCCCGAGTATGACGGCTCAGATTCAGGGTCCGGTGACTTCTGGACCAACACCGTTGGCGAAGAGGGCATCAAGGGCGATGAGAACAGTGGTCGCATGTGGCGTTGGCAGTCGCTCACAGAGTTCGCCTTTCCGCTGCAGGAATCCATGGGACAAATCGCCGATGAGCCTGCCTGGCTCGGTCTCGAGCACAATGTGCCGGGTCACGAGCACATCTCGATGGCGATTACCGACGGGCAGTTCGACCGGAAGGACACGAACGCCTTTGCACTTGGTCAGTTTGAATACCTGTTCGACCGTGGCGACCGCGACACCTCGGGCGGTGAGGAGAACGATTTCGAGAATCCGGCCAATGGTGGGATCCCGAAACCTGGCGTCGAGGGCGGCGAGTTCAACGGCGATCTGTTAACCGGCGATGCTGGGCACGCGGTTGCAGTGCAGTCGATCGAGTTTCTTGCGAACCGCTTCGGCAAAAAAGCCTATTACGTGCCGGCCCATGTCGAGCGCCAGGGTGGCTTCGTCTCGGACGAGAACCGCGGTTACAATGTCGAGCACTTCCGTGATTTCCACAATGCTGGTCTGTTGAACCCGCGCAAACCGCAGGGTCAGTCGATCGTGTTCGGCGCAGAAATGCTGGCCGGGCACCAGTTCGCCAATGGCGGACGCGGGACGTATGAAGCTGATCGCCCGACCGCAGGTTTCGGCACGTATGGCGGTGCAGGAGCGTACTCGGGGGCCGAGATCTCGGTTGCCGGTTTCGACTTCGACGGCAACGAAATCACCAATGCCAAGCTGACCGAGGTCCGCGAGGAGTTGAATGCGCTGTTCGAAGACCGCCTGACCGAACCGTCGGGCAGCGATCAATATGACCAGCTAGACGCTTGTGATGATTGCCCCGATCCGGCTCCGGAGGGCATCGGAACCTCGGCACAGGAGCGTTTCGTGCTTGGCCGTCCGGGCATCAAGACCATGTGGGACGCGATGTTGGGTGAAGGGCGCCGGTTCTTCAACTTCGGCTCGTCTGACTGGCACAACCGCGGAGTCTTCGGACCGTTCGAGCCGCAGTCGACGCTGGATCCATGGCCGGGTGAGTACAACAAGATTTACGCTTATGCCGATGGCACCGATGGCACCTATGGCCGCGTCGCAACCCGCGAGATCATCGAAGGCATGCGCGAGGGTAACAGCTGGTCCGTTATGGGTGACCTGATCGACAGCTTCCACTTCGTCATGTGTCAGAACCGGCGCTGCGCGACGATGGGCGAAGAGCTGCAGGTCAAGCGCCGTGGTGGCCCGGTAACCTGGGTGATCAAGCTGCGCGATCCCGAGGGTGCGAACAACTCGCCCTACACGTTCGACAACCCGTCGCTGGTGCAGATTGGTCAAAGCGTCCCTCTCAACGAGCCCGTTCTGAGCCACATCGACATCATCCGCGGCGATGTCACGGGCATCATCGATCCCGAAGATCCGGAGTACACCACCAACGTTGCGAACCCGACCACCGAGCTGTTCGACCGTGTCGACAACCTCGCGGGCGAGTTCACCACGGATGGTGAGTTCCTGATCGCCTCGGGCAAGATCCGCGCCAAGGACATCCGCAACGACATGTACTTCCGCGTCCGCGGGACCAACATGCCGGTCGGAACCCCGAACGAGACCAACGCCGACGGTAACCCGCTGCTCGACGACTTCTCGTCGCTGATCCCGTGCACCGCGACGGGTCTCGGTACTTCGGACCAGGATGTTGCCGATTCATCGACCGGCGCGCTGGCGGTGACGGGCAACTCCAGCTTCCGGGCTCGTAACGCCATCAACGCGACCTTTGACCCGACCGCATGCCCGGATCACCTGCCGGTGGATGCAACCGGTCAGAAGTTCCTGGATGCCGATGTGGAAGCGTGGGCCGATCTCTGGTTCTACGCCAACCCGATCTTCATCAAGGCTGACGATCGTCGGAACGACGACGACGATGATGACCGTAAGGCAAAGCTTAAGAAGCTGAAGAAGATCAAGGCGCTGCTTGCCAAGCTTCGGGACTACTGAGGGCCTGACTGCCTCCGAAATGACACAGAAGGGCATGCGCCCTTCTGCATTGAATGATCGGGAAAGCGGCGCTTCGGCGCCGCTTTTCTTCTGGTCCTAATGGGGCCGGTATGGGGCAGAAGATTTGAACAGATTGGGATTTGCGGATAGGCCGCAAGGATGATCGGGCAGGACGTCTCAGACACAGTGCTAGCAGTGTCACTTTTGCTCGCGGCACCATGCGCAGGAAGCTTCGCGGCGCTTCTGGCTGACCGTTTCGAGGATGATGACACGGACCTTTGGGGCAGATCGCGGTGTGACCACTGCAGGAACGCACTTCTCGCTCGGGACATTGTGCCGATCATCTCACACATTGCTCTGCGCGGTCGCGCGAGATGCTGTGGGAAGAAAATGCGCCCCGCTTTGCTTTTCGCCGAACTGGCAGCCCTCGCCGCGACCTTGTGGGCGGCAACAATCACGTCGGGACTTGTACTCGGTCTCTCGGCTTTGCTTGCTTGGGTTTTGCTGGGGCTTTCGCTGATCGATCTCAGAACATTTCGGCTACCTGATCCTGGCACGCTCGGCCTAGTTCTGGTCGGCCTTTTGCTCTCGGTTGCCGGCATCACCGGTTCCACGCTCGACCACGCGGCAGGGGCAACGCTTGGGTATATTGCATTCGCAGGGATCGGGTGGGTCTGGTACAGATGGCGTGGCATCGAGGCGCTCGGCCTTGGCGATGCGAAACTCCTGGCCGCCGCCGGGGCGTGGGTCGGAGCCGCAGCTCTGCCGTCCGTTCTGCTGATCGGCTGCGGCACGGGGCTGTTGTTTGCGATCTCCACAGGGTTGTCTCAGCGCAAACTGACAGGCCAACTCGCCATACCGTTCGGTCCAGCCCTCGCTCTCGGGTTCTGGATCACCTGGCTCCATGGCCCGATCTTCTTCTAGGTTGGGAGCGCATTCATCCACATCCCGCCCCAGCGTCATCATACTGTCGCGGCAGCGCAATAATTTCATTGACGTTCCAAAAGGTGATCCGTGCTCAAGAGCCTAAGATCGACATCCGAGATCATGAGCCGCGTCGGAGACAGGCTGGTCGCAACAGGCGTTCTGTCCGGCGAGGCCCTTGCCCGCGCGCGCGCAGTTGCAACGCAGTCGGATGAACGCCTCGGTATTGTGCTATCGCGGCTTGGTCTCGTTCGGGACCATGAACTGCGCGACGCGCTCGCGGACGAGCTCGATCTGACAGCTGTGACCACCGAGGACCTGCCGGACGCGCCACCCCATCTCGACACGCTGGGGCTAAGGTTTCTCACCGCCGCAGGCGCGCTTCCGCTGGTGGAACGGCCCGACGGCCTGCACCTCGCAATGACCGATCCGACTGACAGCGCTACGCTGGATGCGATCGCCATGCGTGTCGGCCTGCCGGTAGTGCCCCGCCCCGCGGCGGCGGCGGATGTTGAGGCGGCTCTCGACCGGCTCACACGGGCGGCAAAAGCCGAGGCAGATCTGACAACGCAGCATGTGGGATCAGAGACGGCTGCCGACGTCGCCCGACTGCGCGACCTGGCCTCGGAGACGCCGGTCATCCAGTTCGTCAACCAGTTGATCCGACGGGCGGTGGAATCGCGGGCCTCCGACATTCATCTCGAGCCGACGACGACCGGGCTCACAGTTCGGCAACGAATTGACGGGGCTTTGACACCGGTCGACCCGCCCAGCCCCGATCTACGCGCGGCCATAGTCTCGCGCATCAAGATCATGGCGGAGCTGAACATCGCCGAGCAGCGCCTGCCGCAGGATGGGCGGATCAAGATTGTGGTAGCGGGCCGCGATATCGACCTGCGCGTCGCGACCCTGCCGACGCTGTATGGCGAAGCGGTGGTGCTGCGCCTGCTTGATCGCTCCGGGCTGGTGCTCGACTTTGCCGGTCTCGGATTGTCCACGGCATCCATTGCGGCGATTGATCCGCTTCTGGCGCGCCCCAACGGCATGTTTCTGGTCACGGGGCCCACGGGCAGCGGTAAGACGACGACACTTTATGCAGCACTTGCGCAGCTCAACCGCCCAGATACAAAGATCATCACGGTGGAGGACCCGGTCGAGTACCAGATCGACGGCATCACCCAAGTGCAGGTGAAACCGCAGATCGGGCTGGAGTTCGCCAACGTGATCCGCGCGATCCTGCGCAACAACCCGAACATCGTGATGATCGGCGAGCTCCGCGATGCCGAGACCGCCGCCGTTGCCGTGCAGGCCGCGCTGACCGGTCATCTGGTGATGGCAACCCTTCACACGAACTCGGCGTCAGCGGCGATCAACCGGCTGCGCGATATGGGAGTCGAGGACTACCTAATCACCGCAACCGTCATCGGCGTTATGGCACAGCGTTTGGTCAGGACGCTCTGTGTGACCTGCAAGGTCCCCGAGGATCCGTCGTCAGTCGCTCAGATCCTGGGCATGCCCGGTGATGGATTTTGTGCCCCGGTCGGTTGTAGCGCTTGCGGTCAGACCGGTTTTCGAGGTCGGACTGGCGTCCACGAGGTCATGGCCGTCGATCCGGACATCCGCGCGGCCACGCTGGCCCGAGCCGATGAACGCGAGATCGAGCGCCTTGCCCAGGGCGCCGGCATGATCCCGATGCGCGAGGACGGTATCGCAAAGGCCGCCGCCGGTCAGGTCGCGCTGAGCGAAGTGCTACTCGCTGCATCACTTCAGGCCGACTGAGCCGAGATGCCGGTCTTCAGCTACCGCGCTGTCGATCCGTCCGGAGAGGTCGTGACCGGCACGCTTGACTGCACCGATGAGCGCAGCGCCGCGAGCCAGTTGCAGAGCACCGGTCATCTCCCCCTTGCGATCACGACGCATGGCACCTCCAGGCTGCGCGCGCTGCTGGAAACCGAGATCACGCCCCGCGATGTCCTGGGACCCGCAGACCGGGTGGCGTTCACCCGGGGTCTTGCGACCCTGATTGGCGCTGGCCTGCCATCGGACCGGGCACTGCGGACGCTGCAGGAACTGGGGGCAACCCGGCGCATTCGTGCAATCTCGGCCAAACTGCACGACGGCGTGCGCGGCGGGGCGCCGCTCTCGGGGGCGTTGGACGAACAGCCTGACGGGTTTCCACCGCTCTACCGCGGCATCGTCCGCGCTGGCGAAGCAGGTGCGCGCCTTGACGAGGCGCTGACGGATCTCGCTGATATGCTTGAGGAAAGCCAACGCCGTGCAGGGGACTTGCGGTCGGCCCTGATCTATCCAGCATTTCTGGTCGTCACGGCGATCGGATCTGTGTCGATCCTGCTCGGCTATGTTGTGCCGACGTTCGAGCCGTTACTGGCCGAGGCTGGGGTCAAGCCGCCCGTACTGACCCAATTGGTTATCGAAGCCGGACGCCTGGTGCAGGGCTGGTGGCTGGCCGGGCTGATCGCGGTTGCCGTCCTAGTCGGCATCATCAGCCTCGTTCTTCGGTTGCCCGAGCCGCGAGAGCGCTGGGACCTGATGCGCCTGCGCATGCCACTGCTCGGTCCTGCGTTAATGAAGTTTGAAACGGCGCGGCTGGCCCGTGTTCTTGGCACCATGCTCGGCAATGGCGTCGCGCTGCCCGCCGCCCTGCGTCTTGCGGCGGATGCTGTCTCGAACCGGGCGGTTGCCAGCGAAATCCGCCGCGTCCTGCCGGATGTCGAGGCCGGGCGCGGCCTCGCGGGCCCATTGCGCGACGGGGCGCTGCTGCCTCCGTTGGCGCTTCAACTGATCCAAGTCGGGCAAGACTCCGGCGATCTGACACCGATGCTGCGCAAACTTGCCGAGATTTTCGATGCCGAGGCAAAGCGGGCCTTCGACCAGATGCTCGCGCTGCTCACACCTCTGCTTACGCTGGTTATGGGGGCGATGATCGCGCTGATCATCTCCTCGATCCTCTACGCCCTGTTCAGCATCAACGAACTCGCGATCTGATGGAGACCGCAATGCGCCACCGCCCCCTCGCCAAAGACGCTGGCTTGACCCTGCTGGAACTTTTGGTCGTGATTACGATCCTTGTCGTGCTGACCGTTGCCATCGGGACGGTCGCGCTGAACTATCTCGACCGCGCCAAGGGGGATGCCGCGCGGCTGCAACTAAATCAGATTGAAGCTGGGCTAGATCTCTATCGTCTCGACATCGGTCGTTATCCAACTGAAAGCGAGGGGCTCGAGGCGCTGTTCGAGCGGCCCGCCGGGCTCGACACCTGGCGGGGGCCTTATGTTAAGAATGCCGAAGCGCTGGTCGATCCCTGGCAGGAGGCGTTTATCTTCCGAGCTCCGGGGCAGGATGGTCCTTATGACCTGACCTCATATGGGGCCGATAAGACCGAGGGTGGCGAGGGCGATGCGGCCGATATCACCAACTGAGCGCGTCGGTGACACCGGATTGACGCTGCTCGAGTTGCTGGTGTCGCTTACGGTTGTGATGCTGATGATCGCCGCGATATCCGGTTTCATCGCTCGAACGTCGGATCGCGATACAACGTTGCGCGATATCGTCGGTACGCTACGCCTCGCGCGGACTGAGGCAATCGCAGTTGGCAAAGAGAAGGACGTCATCTTCGATCTCTCGGCTCAACGCTATGGGATCGATGCGCCGGACATCGCGTTTGCAAATGATCTCACCATTGCGGTCGAAAGCGCCCGCGAGCTGCGCCGTACCGACACCGGTCAGGTCATTCGTTTCTTTCCCGATGGCAGCTCCAGCGGGGGGCGCATTTTGGTCACGCATAAAATGCGAAACCGGCCACAAGTTATCGACATCAACTGGCTGACCGGGGTTGCACGCCATGCGCCGTGATGCGGGCTTCACTCTGCTAGAGACGGTGGTCGCGTTCGTCATCCTGGCGCTTGTTCTTGGCGCGGCCTACGCGGCGATTGCAGGTGGCGTGCGCGCACAGACCCGATCGGATGAAACACTGGCAAACTTGCACCGGGCGCAGTCGGTTCTCGCCGGTCTTGGCGTGGTCGGTGCTTTCGAGACAGGCCACACGGAACGCATAGAGGGCCAACACCGCGTTGCGGTGACCACCACGCTGATTGATCCCACAGCGCCGGCATGGCGCGCCTTCGGTCAAGCCGCGTACCGCGTGACTATAACAGTAAGCACATCCGACGGCACCAGCCCAGTGACGCTGGACACACTGCGCATGGGACCATTGCCATGAGGTCCCGTGACACAGGCCTTTCGCTGGTCGAGGTACTGGTTGCACTCACGCTGCTCGGCATGATCACGGTTATGGCGGCAGGCGGAATCCGCTTTGGCTCCGCAGCGTGGCAGCGCTCGGCCAACCATAGCGCCGCGGCGCTGGAGCATGAGGCGACAACCGCCTTCCTCCGCCGTCAGATCGCAGCCGCGCGCGCGTTGCGGATCGCAGATGGCTCGCGTGAGCCGCCGGTTCTGTTCGACGGAACCGAGGAGACGCTTGCCATTGTTGCACCGATCACCGCCGCCGCGGCGCCGCCGGGCTTGCAGGCGATAACATTATCACCGGTGCTGCGTGGCAGTAGAGTGGCGTTGACCTTTGCCTGGGCAACGGTCGGGCAAGATCCCCCAGAATGGCCGGAGTACGGAACCGGTGACACCCTGATTCACCTCGAGGGCCGGCTGACGTTTCGCTATTTCGGCTCGATCGGTGGTGCGGCGCCGGATTGGCATCAGGTCTGGCGCTTTCAACCTCAGCTCCCAAGCCTCGTTGAGCTCCGCTTTGGCAGTCCCGAAGGGGCACAGGATGCCGCGCTGCACGTTATCGCGCTCGACCCGGCGCACCGATCCTGACAAACACAGCCCAATCAAACACCGTGGGAAAAATACAGGACGGACGACGGTGACCACGGGGCTGACAAGGTTCTTCGAATGGTGGGGGCGCGGTCTTCGCAACGCAGTTCCTACGCCCGTGCGTCGGATGTTTCGCCGCCGGGTACCCGCCTTGGCAATCCGTGGGGAGGAGCCTGCTGTGGCGGAGATGCGCAGAGGCCGGAGAACACGCGACCTCGGCCCGCTCGATTCACTGCCGGCCCATCGTATCAAGCGGTTCCGCAGCGAAGCACGGCGTGGTCGACTCGAAATTGTGCTCGCGATCCCGGATGCATGGGCCGTGACCCGCCCCTCTCGCCTGCCTGTCGCTACGGAGGCTGACCTCGATCAGGTGCTCGGGTACGAGCTGGATCGGCTGACACCGTTCGCGCCAGACGAGATCTATTACGCAGGGGAGGTCACCGGGCGGGACGAGACACGCGGCATGATCGACGTTGCTTTGACCTATACTGCCCGGGATCGGGTCGACCCTCTACTGCATCACATTCGTAGTGCTGGACTGCCCGCAACCCGCGTTAGCCTGCTCAGTGCGAATGGCACGCTCGCCGACAGCAACCTATTGCCAAGCGCAAAGGCATCGACCTGGACCGCAGGACGCCGACTGGCAGCCGGATTGATGGTGACGGCGATCGTCCTTACGGCGCTGGTGTGGTTCAATGCGCTCTCGGAGCGGACGGAAAAGATCGCGGCGCTGGAAGCTGATCTAACGCAGATCCGCAAGCAGTTGATCGCGGCAGAGGACGCGGCGAAACCAACCGGACGGCCCGGTTTTGCCCTTGCTGCGCATCAGGTCAAATCCGCCGCGCCTTCGGTGCTTTCGGTGCTGGCGCAACTCACTGATTTGCTTCCGGACGACACCTCGTTGTCTGGTCTTGAGATCGAAGGCGCGGATATCCTGTTGACCGGCTTGGCCGAGGAGCCCGCAGCACTGATCGCAATCCTAACCGACGCACCCGGTTTCGCAGACCCGGTCTTCGCGGCGCCGATCACGCGGGCATCCGAGGTAGGCAAGTCGCGGTTCGTGCTGGCGGCGCGCCTGGTCGAAAGGCTGACGCCGTGACCCGGCTCGTCTCTAGCCTCGCCGCCGTTGCCTTGCTGGCAGCCGTTTGCTCAGGCGCCGTCTTCGGTCTAATTCTTCCAGCGCATCAAATGTTGTCCGATGCAGATCAGCAAATCCAAGATCTGCAAGGCCGGCTCTCACAGTTTCGCGCACGGACTGACGTTGCCATGTCCGAGCCGGTGATCTCGGTACTAGAGGACGTCCTGCTGACGGGCACCAGCAACGCGCTCGCGGCAGCCGAGCTTCAGGAGCTCGTCGAAGATGCGGCTCAGACCGCAGGGGTCGAAATCGACCGCATCCGTATCGAAGATCCGGTTCCGCAGGAAGAGGTGTCAAAGACTGTGCTAGATGCCGGGCTGATCACCACGCTCGAGCCTCTGACCGAGTTCCTGCATCTTTTGGAGAATTCGGTCCCCTACATCGTGATTGAAAGGATCGAGATCCGCCGCGTACGCCGCGTCAACGATGGCGAGGAGCCCGAGATGACCGCCGATCTCGTGGTTTCGGGCTTCGCCGCGCTGGATCGCCCATAGCCGGCTTGGCGCAACCGTCACAAAACTGTGTCGCGGCATCACTAGAGACATCGATGGCTGGGTGATCGGGCATCATGATCTATCTCAATATCTTACTGCTGGGTTTTTGTACCATTCTTGGCCTTGCTGTTGTCGGTCAGTTTCAGGATGCGAAACCGGTATCTTCAGAGACACTTTCCAGCGTCGGCACGTCGCAGAAGCCAGAGGTCACGACTGAAATTCACACGCTGGCTACGCTGGATGCATTTGCCGTCATCACCGAACGCCCGCTTTTCATGGTGAGCCGGCGCCCGCCCGAAGCCGAGGCGCCTGAGGCCACACCCGTTGCAACCAGGACTATCCGCCCGCCGGATGTCTCACTTATCGGCACGGTTTCGGTTGGCGAGAGCCACCGCGCCTTGATCGAAATGGGGCGCACGCCGCCGGAGCTTTATCG
The DNA here is from genome assembly GCA_038534135.1 of Pseudomonadota bacterium. Taxonomy (GTDB): domain Bacteria; phylum Pseudomonadota; class Alphaproteobacteria; order Rhodobacterales; family Rhodobacteraceae; genus Thermohalobaculum. The sequence goes on from JBCAXJ010000069.1 coordinate 26,049, forward strand.
TATCGGACAGACCGTGAGCGGCTGGCGGATCACGGGTATCGGTGAGGACCGGATCGAGCTTGGATTTGGGAAGCATCGGCACACTGTCGCGATCGACGGCGTTGATCTTCCAGGCGGGGATACAGCGGCATCAGCCAAGGCGCAGGAAACGCCGACGCCCCGCAGACAGGCGACCGCGCTGCCACTCGACATGACCGACGCCATCGACTGAGCGGTCCGGTCCGAGATGTCCCCGTTCCCGAATATTTTTCAGACTCTTCGCGGTGCGGTACTGGGTACTGCGATGCTCGGAATGGCGGCCGGTTGCGAGCGTTTGCCCGGCTTCATCGAACGAGACCCCAGCACCAATCTGCCAACAACCGATACGCCCGTGCCAGTCGCATCACCCACGCCGGTGCGCGCCCAGGTCGCCGAGACGGGCCAACGACGCGCGGCGGCAGATGGATTTGTGGTGCGGCGGGGCAACCGGCAACCAGTGCTTCGGGGCGAGCCGCCGACGGTTGTCGATGGCAACGCGATCACGCTGAACCTGCAGAACGCCCAACTTTCGGACGTGGTGCGCATCGTCTTGCAGGAGGGGCTGGGCGCGAGCTACGTCCTGGATCCTGCTGTGTCGGGCGAGGTGACGTTCTTCTCGAACAGCCCGCTACGGCCGGATCAACTCCTCTCGACACTGGAAGAGATATTGCGTCAGAACGATGCGGCGATCGTTCAGGAGGATGGTGTCTATCGGATCCTGCCGCGTGAGCAGGTCGGGCTATCCGCACCGGTTTTTTCTGCGCGCGAGATCCGCAGTCGGGGTCTTGTGGCGACGGTCACGCCGCTGCGGTTTGTCACGGCCAACGACATTGCCGAAGTGCTGGACGGGTTTTCGCCGGTCGCCGGCGCAATCCGCTATGATCGCGCCCGAAATCTTGTATTCGTCGTCGGCACGACGGCCGAGCAAAGGACGATCCAGTCACTGCTAGCGACGCTGGACGTGAACTTCTTCGCCGGTCGTTCTTTTGCTCTGCATCCGCTCAACGAAGCGCAGGCCGACGATATAGCGATCGAATTGACGGAGTTGTTCGCGACACCGTCCGGCGGTGAAAACCCGGCGATAAGGTTTTTGCCAATCTCACGGATCGACTCGGTTCTCATCATCTCCGAGGATAGCAATCTGCTGACCGAGTCGCTTTCTCTGGCACGCGGGCTCGATCAGAACTTTTCAGACGCACCCCGTCTCACTGTATTCCCCGTGGCAAACCGCCGTGCTGAGGATATTGCGGCGGTGCTCGGGCAGATCTTCAATGTCTCGGTCGCAAGCACCGGTCCGGCAGCAGCGATCGCGCCAGGCTTCACACCAGAGATCGGTATCGTGGGTGGCGCCGCCGAAGGCGCTGATGGTGTCTCGCCGCCAGATGATCTTGCTACGGCTGCACCCGCCAGGCTTGCGCCTGCGCCGGTTTTG
>JBCAXJ010000070.1:0-26625 GCA_038534135.1 Pseudomonadota bacterium
GCCACCCCCACTGAAATCCAACCGCGCTCCGGCCCAATTGAATCACATCAGAAAGTCAAACTCAATTCAGAGGGCTCCAGTAGATTGGCAAGAAGGGCTCACAGCCGTCATCCGACCTTTTTGGTCAGATGGCCGGTTGGGCGAGGTGCGGCGAAAGGGCTCGCTCGTGCGCTTCACTGCTTCGAAACGCGCAGCGACGTCGTCTTCTGGTCGGTCGGGTCAAGCGGCGATGTTCGATTGTTTGGCGCGTTATTGACCCAGCAGGGCTTCCATGGCGGCTTGAGCGTAGGCATCCCGTTCACACGTCGCATCGCGCAAGTTGGAGGCCGTCGATGCGGCCCCGTTCAAACATGCCTGCTTCAGCGATGCCACGCGATTGGTCCAGTCGCCCACCAGCATCTTTCTGTTCGATGAGGCGTCATTCGAGGATGAGGCATTGAGCAGGATGATCCGCCAGAGCGCCATCTCTTGTTTGTAGCAAAGTGGCGCGGCGCAGGCGTCGTGCAGGATGCCGATACAGTCTTGTTCGTGTCCAGTTGCGCCGTTTTCGAGCACACAGGCTTCGAGCGACTCGATGTCGGCGTCGAGATCGGCGGACCATGCCGGAAGGCATAGCAAGGCGGTGCAAACGACTGTTGCAGGGTGCCAGAGCCTGACCTTTACGCCGTTGCCGCAAACAGCTCCCGGCCGATCAGCATGCGGCGGATCTCCTGCGTGCCCGCACCAATCTGCATCAGCTTGGCGTCGCGCATGATCCGCTCGACCGGGTAGTCGCGCAGGTAACCGGCACCGCCCATCGCCTGGACGGCCTCGACCGATTGCTCCATGCCTTTGTCGGACGCGAACAGACAGCACGCAGCGGCGTCCTGGCGGGTGACCTCGCCCCGGTCACAGGCGGCGGCTACGGCGTAGACATAGGCGCGGCTGGCGTTCATGGCGGTGTACATGTCGGCGATCTTGCCCTGCATGAGCTGGAAGCTGCCGATCGGCTGGCCGAATTGCTCGCGTTCGTGCAGGTAGGGCATGATGGCATCGAGGCAGGCGTGGATCAGGCCGACGCCGATCGAGGCCAGCACGGTGCGTTCGTAGTCGAGGCCGGACATCAGCACCGAGACACCTCGGCCTTCCTCGCCCAGCACGTTTTCGAAGGGAACCTCGCAATCGTCGAAGATCAGTTCCGCGGTGTTCGATCCGCGCATGCCGACCTTGTCGAGTTTCTGCCCTGTTGAGAACCCGGTCATGGTCTTCTCGATCAGGAAGGCGGTGATCCCGCGCGAGCCCGCATCCGGGTCGGTCTTGGCGTACACGACCAGCGTGTCGGCGTCCGGCCCGTTGGTGATCCAGAACTTGTTGCCGTTGAGACGGTAGTGGTCGTTGCGCTTTTCAGCGCGGAGTTTCATCGAAACGACGTCCGAGCCCGCACCCGGTTCGGACATGGCCAGCGCGCCGACATGTTCGCCGGAACAAAGGCCTGGGAGGTACTTCTGTCTCTGTTCTTCGGTGCCGTTCAGGCGGATCTGGTTGACGCAGAGGTTAGAGTGCGCGCCGTAGGACAGAGAGATCGAGGCCGAGGCGCGGGCTATTTCCTCAACCGCGATGCAGTGGGCGAGGTAACCCATGCCGGAGCCGCCGTACTCCTCCTCGACCGTGATGCCGAGCAGGCCCATCTCACCCATCTCGCGCCAGAGCTCGTGCGGGAAATCGTTCTCGGCGTCCGTCTTGGCCGCGACGGGTGCGATGCGGTCCTGAGCGAAGCGGTGGACTGCCTCGCGCAGGGCTTCGATCTCCTCGGCCAAGCCGAACTTCATGCTGGCGTGAAACATGCGGTCTCCTGCAGTTCGGGTACGGGGGCGGTGCCGACAAGGCCCGCGACCATATTGATATAGAGCTGTTCGACGTGATCGCGGCCCAGCGCGCCATCGTCGCGGAACCAGACGGGCAGGCCGTTCAGCATGGCGATGATCGCACGGGCGGTGACGCGCGGGTCCTGGGGCCGGAAATCGCGGCTGGCGATCCCGGCGGCGATGATTTCTGCGACCTCGCGTTCGTAGGTGCGGCGCAGGTCTTCGATCCGAGCGAAGTTCGCGGCATCGAGGCTGCGCAGTTCCATGTAGCTGAGGAACAGGTTGTCGGGCTGGTCGAGGTGATAGCGGATGTGGAAACGCGCAAAGGCGCGCAGACGGTCTGGGGGTGCCAGTGCGCCCGTGGGGCGGGCATGTGCCCAGGCGTCGAGCAGATCGTTCATGTGGGTTATCAGCAGATCGAACAGGATCGCCTGCTTGGTCGGAAAGTAGCGGTAGAGCGCGGCTGCACCGACGCCGACATCCTGGGCAAGGCGGCGCATCGATACGGCCTCGTAGCCCACGCGCGCGATCAGCCGAATGGCGGCGGCACAAATGGCCGCGCGCGTGCGTGCTCCATCTGATCCTGTGCGACGTGCCATCGTTGTGGTCGTCCTCCCCACTGGCACGTTAAGTGAACGAGCGTTCAATTCAAGCGGAACATGATCCCTGCGGCAGAGGATCCTGATTTGGCGCCGGGCGTACGGGCGTCTACCAGAGATCCATGGCTTCGAACGGGTGTATGGCGACGCGCACACCGCCGGAGTCGCTATACTTCGTGCTGGCGTTGCAGGCGTCGATGCATTCCTGGATGTCGAACTTGCCGAACCGGCGTTTGCCCCAGATGAACTGGTAGCCGTCCTCGGCCGAACCCGCGTCGTTGAAGCCATCGGTGTTGCTGCCGACCGCGTTGCCTTCGCCGGTGATCACGGCCCAGTGGTTCACGGTCTGCGGTCCCTTGATCTCGCGCGCCCGGAAGCTGATGACCGTGCCGCGGAGGTTCAGGATCCGGTCAATCTGATCGAGCTGGATCTCGTCTCCTGGGCCGAGTTGCTGGAAACAGTTGCCCGCGTTCAGCGAGGCATACCATGTCGACAACCACGGCAGTGACGCGCGACCCGACAGCCACAGCGCGAAGGCGATGGACTGGTAGCAGATCGGCTCGCGCGCGCCCAGATTGGTCGTGTCGCGGGTCATCTTGTTGTAGGCGAAGACGATGTCGCCGGGGTCCGTACCCAGGCTGTCGAGCTTATCGGCAAGATTGACTGTTCCGCTTTTGTCGTACGCTTTAACGCCTCCGATGATGTCGATTACGGGTCGGTTCTTCCAGTAGTCCTTGGTCGACGCCTTGGTCCCGAAGCTGGCCTTGCCCCAAGCCGTCACTTTGCCGTCGGTTCGAGAGTCGACCAGCAGGTATTGGCAGAGCAGGATCGCGCGCAGTGCACGACGCGCATCTGAGTCGCGTCCCAAGTCGAGGCGGATGTAAGCGCCTGCGTTCTTTTTGTGTGCTTCGAGCGAGACCGCCTGCGTGAGCTGGGTGTGGAGTGCGGCGGGGATGCGGTCGGTCAAAAACTCAAGGGTTGCGTCGACCCGCTTCTTGCGGGACGTGAAAACAGAAGTCATCGAAAGCCTCCGGGGGGAAATCTGCGTGTAAGCGATGTGAAATGCGTAATCCGGCGAGAATGCGCAAAATTTGAGCATCTGGCAACCTGCGATCGGACGCTAGATACCCGCAGAGCTGCGGTATCTGACCGAAACTGGATCGGTAAGGACATTGTTGCGTCGCGGAACGATTTCCAGGATCGGCGCTTTTTGCCACCGCGCGCGGATGGTACACTTGGGTCCAGTCACCAGCGATCGAGGCGTGAGACATGCTCCGAATTGCATTGCTTCTGTTTAGCCTGACTTTCGCTCTTGATTCGGCCCATGCGGCCAAAAGGGCCGCCTTGGTCGTGGGCAACGGCGCCTACACCCAAGCGGGACCATTGAAAAACCCGGCGAACGACGCGCGGGCGGTTGCCGATGCGTTGGAGAAGCTTGGGTTTCATGTGGTCACCGGCATCGATCAGACCATGGATCAGATGCGCCGTTCGCTCTACGAATTTGCGCAGGTGGCCGATGGCGCTGATCTGGCCTTGTTCTTCTATGCCGGGCACGGGGTGCAGGTCGGAGGTCAGAACTATCTGCTGCCAACCGACGCAAAACTGGCCGCCGAGATCGATCTGGACTTCGCTACGATCCAGATGGATCTGGTGCTGAAGCAGCTCGATCGGGCGGCAAAGACGAAGATCGTGATTATGGATGCCTGCCGGGACAATCCGTTCGCGGCGGAGCTTGCGCGGTCCATGGGTGTCACCCGCTCGTCGGCGCTGGGCCGCGGATTGGCCGAGATCAAAGCGTTGGGCGGCTCTCTGATCGCGTTCGCGACGGATCCGGGTAATGTTGCCTATGACGGCGAGGGCGATCACAGCCCGTTCACCGAGGCCTTGCTGGCGCACTTGGACACACCGGGGCTGGAGATTAACACGCTGATGCAGCGGGTTCGGACGGATGTGTTCCGCAAGACCGGCGAAAAGCAGAGGCCCTGGACGACCACCTCGCTGATCGGTGAGGTGTATCTGTCCGACCCGGTCGTGCCGGATGCGGAACCCGCCGACCAGACGGCGTCGCAAGCGGCGGCCTTGGCGGCGGTGCCGACCGTTCAAGCCCCGCAAGCACCGCGCAGTGACAGCACGCTGGAGATAGCTGTCTGGCAGGCGGCCGAGGCGGGCGGCACGGCGGCGGATTTCCAAGCCTATCTCGAACAGTTCCCGCAGGGCGCGTTCTCGGGGCTTGCGCGGACGCGCATCAACAGGCTGGCAGCGGCGGCAGCGTCGAACCAACAGGTCGCGGCGGTGCAACCTCAATCGCAGGCCGCACCTCAGCCTCAGGGTCCGTCGGCCGGGACGGTTGTCACGGAACAGGCGCTGGATCTGGACCGGTCGGACCGGCGCGAGATCCAGCGGCGCCTGAAGTTGGCCGGGCATGATCCGAGCGGCGTCGACGGGATCTTCGGTCCCGGGTCGCGGCGTGCGATCTCGTCCTGGCAAATCGGGGCCGGGTATCCGGCGACGGGCTATCTGGATGACGTGCAGTTGGATGCTCTGGAGGACGAAACCGATGAGGCCTATTCGACCTATCAGGCTGAAGCGGCGGCGCGGGCGAAGGCCGCTGCTGCAAACAGGCAGAAGCGGGCGACGACCTACCGTGCTCAGGCCTATTGTTCGCAGACCGGCGTTACCGGCTATGGCAGCGCCACGGACCGTGAAACAGCACTGTACAACTCGGTGGTTGACTGCGTGAACCGGGGCGGCATTCCTAACTGCTGCGCCTATGGGGCGCGCAACCTCAACTGACGCGGAGCCGGATCCGCCCGGCAGACATCATGACAGATTCACAGGCGGCACAGGCCGCCCCCGTCCGCACGGCGCTGATCGTGCTTGCGATCGCGTATTTCTTCGTCGGCGCGACGTCGCTGGGCGTGATCGGGCTGGTGGCCGAGATGAGCGCCGGGCTTGGCGTGCGCGAGTCAGCGATTGCCGGTTTGGTCACGATCTTCGCGGTGGTCTACGCGGTTGCAGCACCGGTGGCTCAGGCGGTTCTGGGCGGGATCGCGCGGCGCCGTCTGATCGCGGCGGGTGTCACATTGATGGCCGCATCCTGTTTCCTCTGTGCGATCGCTCCGGATTACTGGACGGCAGCGGCCAGCCGGGTCGGCATGGCGCTCGGGGCGGCGATCACCGGGCCAACGGCCTCGGCTGCCGGAGCGGCAATGGTCCCGCCGGAAGGGCGTGCTCGCGCGCTGGCGGCGGTGTTCACCGGACTGACCGTTGCCTCGGTCATGGGGATGCCGCTGGCAAGCTGGCTGGGCCAGACCTTTGGCTGGCGTGTAGCCTGGGTTGTGATGGGTTGCGCGGCTCTGGCGATTGCGCCGGTTGTGTTGCGGGTGATGGACGACACGAACCGGGGGAGCCGTGCGACGCTTGCCGTGTTGCTTTCGGTCCTGCGAGATCGGGCGCTGGCGTTATCGATATCGACCACGGCGCTACAACTGATGGGGCAGTTCATCACCTATGGGCTGTTGGCCGTCTGGCTCGTGCAGGTGGCCGAGGCGCCGCATCACCTGGTGCCGCTGCTGCTGTTCTGCTTCGGGATTGGCGGGGTTTTGGGGAACCAGGTTTCCTCGGTCGTTGCCGGTCGTTTGGGGCCTGAAGGGACGGTGGCAGCCTGTCTGGTCACCGTGATCCTTGCCCTGAGCGTGCTCTGGCTGTTGCCGCCGGTCCTATGGTTGATCGTGCCCACCATGATGGTCTGGTCCGCGGCGGGGTTGATGGTGATGGCGCCCTTGCAGACCCGGCTGGTGCGGCTTGCGCCGGAGAAATCGAACCTGTCGCTGGCGCTGAATGCCTCGGCCGTCTACGTGGGCATGTCGATCGGGTCGGCGATCAGCGCGGTGGCGTACGAGACGGTGGGTATCAGCGTTCTTCCGGTTCTGACGGCACTCGGCATCGGTCTGGCGTTGCTCGCGTTCCGAACATCCCTGGTGCGCTAAATCTTCAAGCAATCATTCGCGTGATGCTGTCTTGTCGACGGTCTTCAGAATGACGGAGTGCGCAGCGGACTGAACGCGCGTCGTGGCGGTGCGGACGTTGGCCATCGCAGCCTCCAGTGCCGCCCGGTCAACGGGCTGCTGTGCCGCGATTTTCAGCATCTCGGTGCGTTGGGCGCGGAGGTCGTCCGCCAATCCCCGGAGCCGTGGACGCTCTGCGCGCAGACCAGCCACAAAGCTCTGGCGCAACTCGCGCGGCATGTCCGCGAGTGCACCCGCCGGACTTGCTGCGAACCAGCCACGATCGGCCAGCCGCAGGCCAACACCGATGACAACGGCATTCATCAAGAGCGAAAGGCATGCCACAGTCACGAAGGCGATGCGAAAGATGCGCCGTCTCGTCATTTCGCTGATCCTGGCACCGTTAGTCCGAACGGATCCCGCACGGCATCCGAGCCTCCAAAGGCAAGTGCCAGGATTTGATCATCGGGATCGATGGCGGCAAGATCGGGTAATGCGTATCCCGCAGTTCCCGCCGCAAGCATCAAAGCGGCGAAGCTTGCGAGTGCCATGCTCGGCGCAAGACTTGGGAGCTGGATCGGGCTTCTCTGCGGATCGGCGTCCAACCGGCTGAGGACCTTGTAGAAGGTCGCGGATTCATCCGTTGGCATGGCACTGGCTGCACGCACCCGTGCATCAAGGTCACCGTCTGTGTCTTCTTTTTGTCGGCTCATGGTGTCTGATCCTCGTTCTGGTTGGTCGCCGCGCGAAGCTTGCGACGGGCGCGGACCAACAATTGTTCAACTGCGCCCGGGCTGACGGCCATCGCTGTGGCAACATCGCCGGTGTCCAACTCGGCCACTGCGCTGAGCAGAAGCGCCATCCGCTGGCGTGCAGGCAACGCGGCGATTGCCGCGCGGACTGTGTCCAGTGTGTGTCGGTCTTCGAGCCGATCCGCAGCGCTGGGCTGCGGATCGGCGATCTCGACTGGGGGATCGTCGAGACCTATGAAACGGCGCAATGACGTGCGCCGGTGCCGGTCGACGCAAAGATTGACAGTGATCCGATAAAGCCAGGTCTTCACGCGGGCCTTGTGCGGATCGTATCTGCTCGCGTGACGCCAGACGCGCAGAAACACGTCCTGGATCACTTCATCAGCGTCTTCCGGACTTCCCAGATACCGTGTCGCCACGAGGGTCAATCCGCGCCCGTGCACTGCGATCAACTCACCCAGCGCGCGCCGGTCCTTGCGCGCGATGGCCGAGAGAAGTTCGGCCGTGTGAGCTTGGGTGCGATCGGACACGGATGTTCGTGCGGCCGGAGCGTTCAGGATGCCCCGGACGCTACCATCGCACCACCCGGCGCGCATGTGCGCGCGGTCTGGTGACACGTGGAGCCGGGCTCGCGCGGTACCGGGTCGCGGTGTGCCCGTCTGGTCCGGTGACGGTGTTGCCAGACCGCACGCCCCACGGGCTACGCTGCGTGAGGCGTTGTCCCGTCGCCGTCTGGCCGCCAGGGCTCGTCACCGAGTAATCGCGTTCGCAGCGTCCGCCGCCAGAGCATGTCACTGTGGCGCTCGAACTGCCGCCGTTGACGCCATTCCGATCAACGGACAGGCCGGCATCACCATCGTAGCTGCGGTTCACGGTGCCGTTCGGGCCACTTCGGCTCCACTCTTGTGGAAAGGCCGTCCCTGCGATCAGTGTCGCGAGGATGACGGCTGCAACTCCCGCATATTGGGCTCGTGCCATGATGCTCTCCTGTTGTTGGTGTTTCAACGGGTCTGCTGGGTGAACTGGTCGCGGATCACTGAGATTTCCTCGGCGGTTGCCACACCGTCTCCATTGCGATCGATCCGATCGAACATCGGGTTGCTCGCCATGAACTCCGCTTCGGTGAGTGAGCCGTCGCCGTCAGTGTCGAGACGCTGAGAGCGCAGCAGCATGATGGAATCGGCCATCCGTGCCATGGCGGCGATGCGGTTTCGCGCGCTCCGCAATTCGTCATCCGAGATCATGTTGTCGGCGTTGCGATCAAGCCGGGCGAATATGGCGCGGCGGGCGTCGGTTGCCTCGGCACGGCTCACAGCGCCATCATTGTTTGCGTCGGCATGCGCGAAGACCGCAGCGGGTTGGGCAAGGGCCGATGCGCCCACGAGAACGGCACAGACAGCAAGCGATGCAGCGACGTAGGTTCGGGTCGTGGTCATGTCGAAGTCTCCTGACTGATTGAGCGTTTCAGTGTGCTCGTTCAATGGTACGGAGGCTTCGCGGGTTCCCTACGCTCTGTTGAAACTTTTCCCGATCAACCGGGCCCGATGATCGCGAGCATGGCATCGAGCGCGAGTTCGTACCCATTGGCGCCAAAGCCCGCGATAATGCCCGTGGCGACCGGAGAAACGTAAGAGTGGTGGCGGAAGGCCTCGCGCGCATGCGGGTTCGACAGGTGCAACTCGATGATTGGGACCGTCAGCGTCCTGAGCGCATCGTGCACGGCCACGGATGTATGTGTGTAGGCGGCGGGATTGATGATCACCCCAACCGCATCGGTACGCGCAGACTGAATGAATTCGACCAGTTCACCCTCGTAGTTCGTTTGACGCAAGAGGATCTCGCAGCCCGTCGGCGCTGCCCGGTCGGCGAGGCGCTGCGCGATGTCTTCGAGCGTGTCAGAGCCATAGATCTCGGGCTCTCGCTGCCCGAGCAGGTTGAGGTTTGGTCCGTTCAGAACATGGATGGCGCGCATCAGGGTCATACCAGTCTTTGTCCGCTGTTTTTCGTTAGGTATCTGGTCCGATGCTGGGCTGTCTACTCGCCAGGCGGCGAATTGCACAGGAACCGTCTCTGACGGGGCGTGTTTAACCCGGTCTTAGCAAGAGGTTAGGTATTGAAAGCATGTTAGGAGTGCCGTCAGGGGTCGGTAACTGCATGGAATTTGACGCGCAGGACCAGTTGTTGTGTAGGGATTTGTTCGCAGACTTGATTGATGGTCTGGAGGACGGAGTGGTCGTCGTCGACGGCGACGGCTACATCACGGCGCACAATCGACAGATCTTTTCGATCCTTGGGAACGGAAACGCCACTGATTTCACGGGTCTTCACATTCGAGATGCGGTTGCACGGCATTTCGATCTGGATTTCTGGGAAGGCGATGATCTGGGGCAGGCAAACGAAGTTGTCCGGACCCTGCTGACCGGCGGCTACCCAGACGAAGTTGATCGTGCGGTTGAGTGTTTTACGCTCGATGGCCGGAAGCTGGATGTCCGGCGCAATGCAGTTGCCGATGGTGGCGGAATTGTAACCGTCCGCGATGTGACTGACCGGTCTCAACTGGTGCGTCGCACACGCCAGTTGGAAGCCCTGAACGAGCACTCGGACGAAGGCATCCTTCAAGTGGACGCCGAGGGCCGTGTCGAATTGTTCAACAGCGAACTGACGCGAATGTACGGCATCAACCCGTACTCGCTGCAAGTTGGCGATCATATTGCCTGGTTCACGAAGCACTTCATCGATTGTACCGAGATCATCGACGAAATGTTCGAAGAGCGTCCCAAGACGTTGGAACAGTTGGACAAGATTGCGGATCAACGGGTCAGGCACCGTTCGGTTCGAACCAAGACGGGCCGCGTCTACAACGTTGTGCGTGTGACACTCCCGGACGGCGGATCCATTTCGCTGCACCGTGATTTGACCACGGTTTACGAGCGTCAGCAGTTGCTCGAAGTGGCCAAGTTCGAAGCGGAAGATATGAGCCGGCTGAAGTCTGAGTTCATTGCTCGGGTGACACATGAACTGCGCACGCCGATGCATGGGGTTCTCGGGATCGTGGCTTTGATGGAACAGTCCGATCTTGACGAGACGCAGCTACGCTTCCTCGCGACGCTCAAGCGCTCGGGCCTGCACATGATCGATCTGATCGATGGGCTGCTCACGACCTCGACCCTTGAGACAGGCGATTTGCTGTTGGAACGGCAGCCTTGCGATCTCGATCTGATCTTGCGTGACAGCTTCGAGATGGTCCGGCCAAAAGCTGCCGAGAAAGAACTCGAACTCGAACTGAAGCTGGACCTGGATGGCACGGCAATCGTTGCCGATGGAACCCGGCTGACCCAGATCGTCATCAATCTGCTCACCAACGCCGTAAAGTTCACCGATCATGGCACCGTGTCTCTGATGGCAAAGTCTATGCCACTCGCGGACAGGACGGCGGTGATCATCGACGTTCAGGACACAGGCTGCGGTATTGCCGAGGACAAGCTGGCCGGTATCTTCACCAAGTTTAGCCAGATTGCAACAGGCCGGGGCGGGCGCAGCGAAGGTGTCGGTCTGGGATTATCGATCGCACGATCGCTCACCGAGTTGATGGACGGGTGCCTGACCGTCCGCTCGGAGGAGGGCGTCGGAACCACGTTCACGCTGGAGATCGTGTTCGACGTCGCGATCGAAAGCGAGGGCTCGCTGCAGCGGGCCGACAGGGCGAGGGCCTAGCCCGCCGCCACGTTGTCCTCGACCACAATAACCGGCTCCATCTCTTTCAGGGTCTCGGCTTCGAGGTGGCAGGCAATGACGTGCCCTTCACCCATCTCGCGAGCGGGCGGCAGTTGGCTGTCGCACTTGCCCGGGATGGCGTACTGGCAGCGAGTTTGAAACGGGCAGCCCGGAAGCGGCGTGAGCGGTGAAGGCAGTTCGCCCTCCAGCACCACATGGCGTTTCTTGACGTGCGTGTCAGCCACCGGCACCGCAGAGAGCAGCGCTTCTGTGTACGGGTGATAGGGCGGGGCGAATATATCCTCTGTCTTGCCCTGCTCCATTATCCGGCCGAGATACATCACCACGATCCGGTCCGAAAGGTAGCGCACGACGCCCAGATCGTGGCTGATGAACAACATTGTCGTGCGGCTTTCGCGCTGGATGTCCGTGAGCAGCTTGGTAACCGCGGCCTGAACCGAGACGTCGAGCGCCGAGACAGGTTCGTCGGCCACCACCAGCTTCGGTCGTCCGGCGAAGGCGCGGGCGATGCCGATACGCTGTTTCTGACCACCAGAGAGCTGGCGCGGCATCCGCCGGGCAAACTCGCGCGGCAGTTTCACCAGATCCAGCAGTTCCAGCATCTTGTTCTCGCGGTCAGCGTCGGAGTCGCCGATCTCGAACTGTTCCAGAACGCGGACAATCTGGGCGCCGATGGTCATCGAAGGGTTCAGCGTGTCGAACGGGTTCTGGAACACCATCTGGACCGAAGACACCGTCTTGGCATCGCGTTTCTCGACCGGCAGGTGCGCGATGTCGAGATTGCCCAGGGTGACCTCTCCTTCGGTCGCGGTTTCCAGGCCCATCAGCACCTTGGCGAATGTGGACTTGCCACAGCCGGATTCGCCAACGATGGCGACCGTCTCGGCCTCGCGCGCATTGAAGCTGAGGTTCTCGTTGGCCTTGACAGTACGCGTGTCGCCGCCCCCAAACATGCCGGAGGACACTGCATAATGCTTCTTCAGACCCTTAACCGAGACGACAACATCGCCGACCTCGATGGGCTCGTCGACGACGCCGGCCGCAACGTCTGCATCCCAGTCGATCTCGTCGATGCGGGCACAGCGCGACCAGTGGCGGTGCCCGACCTCGGTCATCGGGACCAAGCCCTTGTTGCAGGCTTCCTCTTCATAATGCTGACAGCGTGGGCCGAAATTACACCCCACAGGGCGTTCGTGCGGCAGCGGGAGCTGGCCTGGAATGGCGACGAGCGGTTTGGCGTACTTGTCGGCGCCGGGAACCGGGATCGAGCGCAGCAGACCCTTTGTGTAAGGGTGGCGCATGTTGTCGAAGACGGTGTTGATGTCGCCTTCTTCGACCGCCTCGCCCGAGTACATGACCGTGATGCGGTCGCAGGTCTCGAGGATCAAACCCAGGTTGTGACTGACGAAGATCATCGAGGTGCCGAACTCGCGGGCGAGATCCTGAATCAGCTCGACGATCCCGGCTTCGACAGTGACGTCCAGCGCCGTCGTCGGCTCGTCCAACAGCAGAAGCTGCGGCTTCGAGAGCAGTGCCATCGAGATCACGACGCGCTGCTGCTGACCACCAGAGAGCTGGTGCGGGTACGCGCCCATGATGCGGTCCGGATCGGGCAGGCGCACGGCATCCAGCATCGAGGCTGACCGTTTCGCGGCCTCTTCCTCGGACAAGCCTTCGTGCAAGGTCAGCACTTCGTTGAGCTGACGTCCGATCTTCATGGCAGGGTTCAGCGACGCCATTGGCTCTTGATAGACCATCGAGATCTTCGAGCCCCGGATGTCGCGCAATTCCTCGCGGCTGAAGCTTGACATGTCTCGACCCATGAACTTGATCGAGCCGGACTTGATCTGCCCGTTATTGCCCAGGTACTGCATTATCCCGAGCGAAACGGTCGACTTGCCGCAGCCGGATTCGCCCACCAGTCCCATGGTTTCGCCCGGCATCACGGTCATCGAGAAATCCATGACTGCCGGGATCTCGCCACTGCGGGTGTAGAACGAGATGTTCAGGTCCTCGACTTCGAGGATCGGCGTGTTCGGGTCGGTGCTCAGTCCGAGATCCATCGCGTGGTCCTCCTCAGTCCTTCAGGCTTTCTTCGCGCAGGCCATCGGCCAGCAGGTTCAGGCCAAGCACGAGTGTCATGAGTGCGAGGGCTGGGAAGAGTGCCAGGTGAATGGTTGATGTCAGGCGCACGAAGGAGCGGCCATGGTTGATCATCGAGCCCCAGTCCGGGCTTTCCGGTTGCAGGCCGAGGCCGAAGAACCCGAGCGTTCCAAGCAGAATTGTCGTGTAGCCGATGCGCAGGCAGAAATCGACGATTAGCGGTCCGCGAGCGTTGGGGAGAATCTCCCACAACATGATGTACCATGGGCGCTCGCCACGGGTTTGCGCGGCGGCGACATAGTCGCGGGTCTTGATGTCCATGGTCAGCCCCCGGACGATCCGGAACACGCCGGGAGAAGATCCCAGCACGACGGCCGCGAACACGTTCAACTCGTTTGGATCGAGTGAGAGCGGAGCAATTGGCGATTGGAACACCAGCCCGACATAAAGCCACAACCCGATGACCAGCGTGGTGCCGCCACGGATCATCAGCTTCTGCGGCGCCTTTTCGTACTTCGTCCACCACATCAGGCAGAGGAAGATGATCGGGAATAGGAAGAACAGTGCCGCCATGCCGATCGGGATCGACCAGGGAACCTCGAAAAGGCCGAAATTGTACATGGTCGGGATGCGGACTTCCGGTGTCACCAGCAGGTAGAACAGCAGGATGACCGGGAAGGCGAGGACGAGGTTCGCAAGGAAACTCATCGCGGTGTCGATCCAGCCAGTATAGTAGCCGGCGGGCAGGCCGAGCGTCGAGCCGACCATGTAGGCAATCAGCGTTGCCGCAGGTGCGATGATCAGGACGATCCGGCTGCCGTAGACCACGCGGCTGAAGATGTCGCGTGCAAGGTTGTCAGCACCCCAGAGGAACAAGATGCCTGACTCTGAGTCGATCGTTCCGATCGGTGCCTTCTTCATGCCACCGGTGAAACTCTGTTCCAGCGGTCCCAGGACGGCAATCACGTCGGCGAAGAGGGCGGTGAACACCCAGAACAGCACGATGGCAAGACCGGCGAGGCCGACCGGCGACCCATAGAGCCTGCCAAACGTTCCCAACCGCTCGCGAATGAAGTAGCCGCTCGTTAGCGAGACAGCCAACGCCGCCCACACCGGCCAGAACCGGATGACGGACGTGATGATGACTTCGATCGTAGAGATCGTTTCCGGTTTCATGTCATTCCCCCAGCGCGGCCGATCACTTCACGCGAATCCGCGGGTTCAAGTAGGCGTAGCCGATATCTGATATCAGCTGAGTGAGAAGAACGACGATCACGGCAACCCAACTGATGGCAAGCAGCAGGTCGATGTCGTTGTTGCCTGCGGCCTGAACCAGGGACCAGCCGAAGCCTTTGTAGTTGAACATCGTCTCGACGATGACGACCCCGGTCAGCAGCCATGGGAACTGCAGCATGATCACGGTGAATGGTGCAATCAAAGCGTTCCTGAGTGCGTGTTTCAGCACCACCGTTCGGAAGCTGAGGCCCTTGAGGCGCGCCGTGCGAATGTACTGCGAGGTCATCACCTCGGCCATGCTGGCACGTGTCATCCGGGCGATATAGCCCATGCCGTAGATCGCCATGGTCATGACCGGCAGAGCGAAATTGTAGAAGGTAATGCCCTTCGAGGCGGCGGTCGCGGCCGAGCCATTGAGATAGAAACCCTCGGGCCACCAACTGAGTTCCTTCTCAAAACCGCGGAACAGCGACGCGAAGACGACCGTGAAGATGATCCCCGTCACGTATTCCGGCGCGGATGTCGATGTGATCGAAGCAACCGATAAGCCTCGGTCCAATCGGGATCCCTCGCGCATTCCGGCAAGGACGCCGATGATCAGGGCGCCGGGAACCATCACGATCATCACCCAGAACATCAACAAGCCCGTCAGGCCCAGGCGTTGGCCGATGACTTCGGAGACTGGCTTGCGGGCTGTGCGCGAAAAGCCCATGTCGCCTTGGACAGTGCCGACCACCCACTCGCCGTACCGGGTGAAGAAGGGACGATTGTAGCCTTCCTTGTCGAGCCACGCGGCGACCTGCTCATCGGTCATGCGCATATTGCCTTCGGTCTTGGCGATCTTCTCGAGATTGCCCGGCAGGTTGACCATATAGAAGACGATCAATGTGAGGACGAGGATCGTGAGGATCATCGTTCCCAGGCGCTTTAAGATGAACATGAACATGGCTGGCCCCCGGTCTGGCTCGCGCAGATTTTGCACACGGCGCGTGGCTTGGTGCGCAGCCGTGGGCGACAGATGCCGCCCATGGCGCTTTCAGAGAGGCAGGATTACTCGTCCAGCCAATACAGGTCAGCGAACTGGAACTGCGCCTGGTGCATGTCGTAGCCCTTCACGGCCTCGCGGTGCGAACGGAAGATCGAGCGCCAGAACGGTTGGATGATCACGCCAGAGTCCTGAAGGATCTTCTGAACGTCTGCCATGATCACTCTGCGGGCGTCGGCATCGGGCGTTGCCAAAGCCTGATCCAGAAGCTTGTCGAACTCGGGGTTGTTGTATGCCGTCTCGTTCCAAGCTTCACCGGCCTTGTAGGCGAGCGCCAGGACCTGAACGCCGAGCGGGCGGCCATTCCAGTTGGTTGACGAGAACGGATACTTTGACCAGTCGTTCCAGAAGGTCGAGCCGGGGATCACTGTCCGCTTGACGTTGAGACCGGCGTCACGCATCTGGGCGGCAACCGCATCCGTCGTATTGCGGCGCCAGTCATCGTCGATCGAGATGATCTCGAACTCGTGATCGGACTGACCGGCTTCGGCCAACAGGGCCTTTGCCTTCTCCACATCCCGCACCGGTGCGCCCACGTCAGCATATTCGATGTGCATCGGGCCGACATGGTGGTTTTCCGCAGGAATGCCCGTTCCGTTGATGCCGAGATCAAGAACGACCGAGTTGTCGACGGCAGCCGTGACCGCCTGGCGAACCCTGATGTCATCGTAGGGTGCGTTATCAACGTTCATGCGGATGACGATCGTCGAACCGGTTGCCTTCGGAGACGTGACGGCACCGATGGAATCCAGCTGTTCGATTGCGTCTGGCGGCGTCAGGTAGTTGGCGTCGACCTCTTCGGCTTCCATGGCCGAGATCATCGCCGTCGGGTCGGTACCGTGATCGTGGTACTCGACGGCATCCAGCCAGAAGTCACCACCCCACCAGGCTTCTTCCTTGCGCTCGATCCGGCACATCACGCCGACCTCGTACTGGACCAGCTTGCAAGGTCCGGTCGAGATTTCGAGCGCCGTCATCGGATCTGTGCCGCCATCGTACGAGCGGTGCATGACCATGGCCGGATAGTCAGACATGCCTGCGATGATCGAGATGTCAGCGCGCGGCAGGTTCAGCTTCACGGTCAGGTCGTCGACCTTCTCGATCGCACCTTCGACGGCCTTGTTCGTCTCGGCATCAATCAGCGCGGCCATGCGACCGGCCATCGAGTTGCCTTCGACGTCCTTCTCACACCAGCGCGAGATGTTGAAGATCAGATCATCTGCGTTGAAATCGTCGCCATTCGACCATTTGACGCCAGAGCGTGCCTTCAGCGTGTAGGTTTTCGCATCGTCCGAGACTTCCCAGCTTTCGAGCAGCCACGGCGAAAAGGTGAAGTCCGCATTCCAGCGCACGAGGTATTCGTTCACCGAGGCGACTGCCGAACCCATCTCGGTCCAGTCGTAGGTGCGCGGATCCTTCCAACCCTTTACCTGCATCGACACGCGCAGTGTTCCGCCCTTTTTCGGCGTTTCGGCGCGCGCCGGGGTCGGCGTCAGTCCACCCAGCGCGAGCGCGCCAGCGGTGGCGACACCCACACCTGCCATCGATGCGAGATATTCGCGGCGGTTCATCTTGCCGGCCTTGAAGTCTTCGACGAACTTCGTGGCCCACGGATGGAACGACCGGTTCGTCATCATGTGTTCACTCATGCGTTTCTCCCTGTCCGCATTTTCAAGTGTTCATGACGGCAGCTAAACATGTCGCTGCCGCGGAACCAAGGCATTATTCGTGGCAGGAATTTGCAACCGAGGGTCAGTTTGCAACTCCCGAAGGTCAGAAAACGACATATTCTTGCTGGTTCTCGGCGTTTCTGCGTGCCGGTGTTGCGCACGGGGCGGCAGGCGCGAAGCAGATGCCTGATGTTTCCGACTTGGAAACACTCTTGCGGCATTGTTTCGCCAGTTGTTGGTGTGCTCTGCCCATGGTTGCTCGTGTCGAATAACTTCGCCACAAAATTGCTGTTGCCGATTGTTGCCCTCGGTCTTGCCGTGGTCGCTGCTGCGATCTGGGGTGCCTGGATGTTGACGACGCCGATGGCAGAGCTTGAGCGGTCATCTGGCCGGCTCATTCACATGACGGATCAGGCGCGACAGATCCAGATCAGGGCTGCAGGATTGATGACCGAACTGCGCGGGGCAGGGTCGCGTCGCGCATCTGCTGACATCAGCGCAGAAACATCCGACGCGCTGAGATCGGCGATCTCCGATTTGCAAGCGCGTGAGCAAAACTTGGTTCAGTCGCTTCCGGCAGATATGTCCCCGATTGCCTTTCAGAAGATCCTAGATGCCACGGGCGCTCTGAGGTCTCTTGCACAGCGCGTTCTGGACGGTGCAGTGCCTGGCTCCGATGTGTTCGCGTCGACGAAAGAGCTGGTGGATCGCATTGCGATACAGACCGATCTCGCGTTGGCCGAAATCGAAACTGCGGCCGCCGCTCAGTTCCAGGCTCAATCTCGCGTTCAAGACCAGATCATCCACGTTTCCGTTGCAGCGGTTGGGATCATCGGAACGCTCGGATTGCTCTTCGTACTTCAGCACATGGCCACCTTGCGTCGCATGCTTGAGCGTCTGCCGGACAGGTTTTCCGATGTGACGGAAGGCGTTGCCGAGACGATGAGTGACGATGCCACGCCTATCGCGTCCTTGAACAAGCGGTTCAACGTGCTTGCCCTCAACATCCGCGAACGGTTGCTCGAGAATGAGAAAATCGAGCGGATGGCATTCACGGACTCGCTCACCGGTTTGCCGAATCGCCGGGGCCTACTCGCGTTCCTCGACCTTCTGGCAAACAAAGATCACGTCTGGGAAGATGACGGAAAGATCGGGCTCATTCACATCGATCTCGACCACTTCAAAGCCGTCAACGATACGCTTGGCCATGATGCGGGCGACTTCGTACTGCGCGAGGCGACTCGCCGCATGTCGACTGCAATCCGCGACTCCGATCTCCTCGCACGGCTTGGAGGCGACGAATTCCTGATCGTTGCAACCGGGATCGAATATGAAGCGGATATGACGCGCATCGCCGAGCGGCTGATCACTCAGTTCGAAGCCCCGATCACATACGGCGACCGTATTTGCCGCGTCGGTGTCAGTATGGGCATGGTGCTGGGCGGTCAGCGTGGTCGTGTGCGTGACCCGAAACGTCTGCTGATCAACGCTGACACGGCATTGTTCCGGGCGAAATCTCTCGGGCGGGGCCGATTTGCGATCTTCAATTCAGACATGGCCGAGGAAGCGCGGCGACGCAATGAGCGGGCCATCGCACTCGGCAACGCCATTCACTCGGAGTCCTTCTTTCCATGGTTCCAACCGATTGTCGATTGCCGGACTGGCGAAACGATAGGATTGGAGTTGCTGGCACGCTGGCATGATGCCGAACGCGGGATCGTAATGCCGCAAGACTTCATGCAGGATGCTGAAGCAAACTCGTTGATGGAGGACGTCGGTCTTCAAGTGTTGCACCGTGCCTTGGAGGCGATCAGAAACTGGCACAGGGCGTCGATGCCGGTGCCCGTCCTGCACCTGAACCTAAGCCGTACGCAGTTGCTGTCCGGCAGTTTCGTTGACCGGTTGAGTTGGATGCTTGACGACAACAACATCGCGCCGGAGCGTGTCGCTGCTGAAATCAGCGAGGCTGATTGCGCGTTCCGTGGAAGCGATGTGGCGATCTCAAACCTCGGAAGGCTTGCGCATTTGGGCGTTGGCGTTGTGCTGGATGACTTCGGGGCACGCGACGGGGCATTGCGGAACATCTCGCGGGTCGGTGCTGGCACCATAAAGTTCAACGTGCCGGATCTCTCAAACGTAGCCGTTGGTCGCCGTGAAGCGCTTATGACGGTCGATGTGATGTCGAGCCTTCAGCGCGGTGCATCGTCGGCGGGCCTTATGGTATGTGCGAAGGGCGTGGAAAGTGCCGCGACATCTACACTGCTCTCTGATGCGGGTGTTTGGGTGCAGCAGGGTGACTATCATGCACCTGTGCTGAACCTTGCCGATACTCGGGATTGGCTCCACCATCAGGCGCTTTCGGATGTGTCGGCAATGCCCAACACAGCGTGACCCACTCGCCTCTTTGATCTGCTTGCGGGCGCGCTTGATCCCCGATCGCTCAAAAGCCGAACCCAAAAGCGACCTCACTTCACAGCTTTGAAAATACGTGCTGGTCAGCCTATCTCGCCTCTTGCTCAGCCTCAGGCGCTGAACTAGGGCGTTGCCGGTCAACTCAGGAACCTTTCAGCATGGCGCACCCGCTTTGCGGCGCAGATCTCGACACGCTTTGGCGCGCTTTCCGGCAAGGCGGCCTTCCGAACCGTTGGGGCAGTGCAGCCGGCGTTTGGGGGGCAGCACTTGCGCGCGCGCCGGTCAGCGCTGCGGAACGTTTGGCGCTGCGGTTCCGATTGCCCAAATCGGACGAGCAGGCCCCGCCGATCTTCATCCTGGGTCATTGGCGGTCCGGCACCACACATCTCTACAACACGATGAGCTTGGGAGAATTCGGATATGTCCCGCCGGTTGCTGTCGGGCTTCCGTGGGACATGTTCGGGATTGCCTCGGTCTTTCGGCCCTTGCTCGAACGCGCGTTGCCCGAGCATCGCTGGATCGACCGTATCCCGGTTACACCGACGAGCCCACAGGAGGACGAGGTCGGCTTGGCCTCGATGACGGATCTCTCCTTCTATCATGGCATATACTTCCCACGCGCATTCGACCGGCTGATCGATCGCGGCCTGTTCTTCGATGGGTGCACGCAAGCTGACGTCCGGCGTTGGGAGGAGCGGTTTCTCTATTTCATGCGCAAGCTCGCGTACGCTCAAGGCAAGCAGATGCTGATCAAGAACCCGGTCTACACGGGGCGTCTGGGACATCTGCGGCGGCTGTTCCCCGACGCGAAGTTCATCTTCCTGCATCGCGATCCGTTCGATGTCTTCCTGTCGATGAGGAATTTCTACGGCAGGCTGCTTGACGTCATGGCGCTTCAGGACGTGCCAAGCGACTTGGACATCGATGAGACGATCTTGCGCGTCTATTCCCGGATGATGACGGCCTATGCGCACGACTCTCAAGGTTTGGACGCACCCGTCCTGATTGAAATCTCGTATGCCGAACTCGATAACGCACCGATGGCGACGCTTGGAAAGATTTATGCTGAATTGGAGTTAAGCGGCTTCGAAGACGCTCGCCCAGCTTTCGAGACTTATCTGGCAAGCGTCCAGTCCTTTCAGAAGAATGCCTTCCGAGGCACCGCAGACGACATCGACAAGGTGGCGCGCAGGCTCGGGCCTTGGATCGAGCGGTGGGGGTACGAAGTTCCGACCTTACAGGCACAACCATGCGCTTGATCACGTCGGCGTCGGTTGTTGTCTTCGTCCTTTTATTGTTTGCGCTGTGGCTCTTTCAGCCGGTCGAACCGGTCGTTGCAGCGCTTGGGGTGCAAGACTGCCGCCGTGTTGAACTCACTGACCGGGATACTGGCTGGGCCGTTTCGGGTGCTGAGGATCTGGCGCTTATGCCGGACGGCAACCGCGTGATCATAGCGGCTCACGACCGCCGCGACGCCACGCGTCCGAACGGCGCTATCTATGCGCTGGATCTTTGGACCTTGGGATCGGCCACGAGCATTGGGGTCGTGAACCTTTTACCGGAGACGCAGAGGCAGCGCGCCTTCCGACCGCATGGCATCGCACTATCCGAGGATGGATCCCGTCTGGCCATCGTGAACAGGGTCGCCGAGCGTGAGGCCGTGGTTGAGATTGGCGACCTGACCGCGACCAACTGGTTCATCGATAAACGGCTGACTGGCAACAGTCTGTGCCGGGCGAATGATCTTGTTTTTCTGGAGCGTGAAGTCGAGACGCTGATGATCACACTCGATCGCGCGAATTGCGAGCCGTCGGTCGAGGATCTGATGCCTGGAAGTACGACCGGCAGGATAGCACTGTGGGATGGAGGCCGCTTGAACGTCATTCGGGAGGGTCTTTCTTTTCCGAACGGTATCTCCGGGGCTTTCGTGGCTGAAACCCGCAAGTCCCGCATTCTCCGACCGGCAGGCGAACCAATCCGTCTATCCGGCGGGCCAGACAACATCACGCGATTGGACGATCGGCATATTCTCGTCGCGATACACCCGAGCCTGCGCCGCTTGTGGCTTTACCTGCAGGATGTATGGCCGACGGCGCCATCCCGGATCGTTCGCACAAACGTTCTGACCTCGGAGATCGACGTGCTGTTCGACGATCCTGGCGGTGAGCTGTTTTCAGGCGCGACGTCTGCTGTCCTGACGGACAAGCTTCTGATTGCGGGTTCTGTCGCGGATGATGGTCTTCTCGTCTGTGAGCGCGGCCAATCGTGACTGTACTGGTGACAGGTGCCGCGGGGTTTCTGGGCGGGCACATCGTTCGAGCCTTGAAGCAATCGGGTCGGTCGGTGCGCGGACTCGACCTGGCTTTTCCCTTCTCTGCCGAGTTCGAGACGTTCATTGGGTCAGTCCTGGATCCGGATTTGATCCGAACCGCGATGCAGGGCGTCTCCGGCGTTGTGCACGCTGCCGCCATTGCGCAACTCTGGACACCGGGCCGGTTTGACTATGACAGGGTCAACGTTGTCGGCACGTGTCGGGTGCTGGCAGCGGCTCGGCGTGCCGGTGTCCCGACGGTGCTTGTCTCGAGTTACACCACCATGATCGGGCGCGACACGTCTCCGGGCGATATCGTCGATGAGACCTCAGAAATCACTCCCAACCGATTGTTGGGACGATACCCGCGGAGCAAACGACAGGCAGAGCTTGTTGCGATGTCCGCTGCGGAGACAGGGCAATCTGTCAGCATTGTCTGTCCGACTGCTCCGCTGGGGCGCGGCGATCACAACTTCACGCCGCCGACAGCGCTGATCCGCGATCTGGTTTTCGGGCGCCTGCCTGCACTTCTCGACTGTACGTTGAACCTCTTGGATGCGGAGGCTATAGCCGCGGCCACGGTTGCCGCACTCGATCATGGACGGTCCGGGCAGCGCTACATGTTGGCAGGCGAGGATATCCGACTTTCGGATCTGGCCACCGAGATTGCAGCGTTATCCGGGCGGCCCGCGCCAAGACATCGCGTGCCCTTGATTGTTGCTCTGGCCGCGGCCCGGGTCGAGGCTGCCGTCGCGCGCGTTACAAAGCGACCGCCAGAGGCGCCGTTGACCGGTGTGCGACTTGCCGCGCGACCGGTTGGCTTCGACACAAAGGTCGCTCGCGCTGAACTGGGGTTTGCTCCGCGACCGGTACGGGAGCTTTTGCCTGAGGTTGTCGATTGGATCAGCGCAAAGGAAGGCGGCTCAGGTCAACCATAAGTCCTGCCTTTCCAGGCGCCGCCGCGCCCGCGAAGATGGGCCAATGCTGAAGCAACGGTCATTGCAGTGTAGAGTATCGCAGCACCTGGAAGCGTGAACACCCAGCCGAGCGGTAATCGATAGAGCCGAATGGTCGGCGCGTATGCGAGGCCCATCATCGCGATCGCTGTCAGCGCCAGCACCGCACTCCAGACATCGCCCGTGACCAGCCCAAGGACGAGTCCGATCAGCGGGGTAACGTACAGAAATCCCATCCCGAGGACTGCCAGGGTCAACAACAACCACGACTGATGTAACTGTGTGAACGCCGTGCGGCGAACCATGGTCCAGATTGAGCCGAAACGTTGATTGTCGCGCAGGCTGATCACCTCATCATCCGCCAGACCTAACCAGATCCTGCGGCGGGGCGGGCCGCGCTTGATCCGGGCGGCCAAGGCGCAATCGTCGATCAGCGCCTCCTTCACGGCGGCGATCCCGCCGATTTCGCGCAGGGCATCGCGTCGCACCAAAATGCAGCCTCCAGCGGCCCCGGCAAACGGCATGTTCGGTGCGTTCACCCAGGGAAAGGGGTAGAGTTTCTGGAAGAAGAAAACGAACGCGGGGATCAGCAAGCGACCCCATAATCCTCGCGCATCAAGTCGCGCCATCAGGGAAACCAGCGCAAGGTGCTCACTTGTTGCGATCGCGACCAACCGGCGCAACGTATCGGGCGCGTGAATGATGTCCGCATCCGTAAGCAGAACGTATTCGGCATCAGGCGCGACGCTGTCCGCGCGAACAAGCCCCGAGTTGACGGCCCAGAGTTTCCCGCTCCAACCCTTGGGGAGCGGGGCTGCGGTTACGACGTCAGCGCCCGATTTGGTTGCGATCGCACCCGTTCCATCATCCGAGGAATCGTCAACAACGATGAGATGAGTTCGGCCCGGATAGTCCGAGGCTTTGTGGCTTGCGACGACTTCGCCGATCGCTTCGGCTTCGTTGCGGGCAGGGATCACAATTGCGACTTCGGGCCAATTCAGTGCTGCGACGGCAGGGGCCAGCCGTTGATCTGCACGCCAGAACCGGCCCCAGAAAAGGAGTAGGAAAACCCAGGCAAGACAGCAGGCGGCGACGATCATCACGTTGGCTTAGGGGCGCTTACACGAGATCACAAGGCACTCGCCGCAGCATGCACGGATTGTGTTCGCGCCTGCAGCATCCTATTGTGTAATGGTTGAGCAGCGATCGAGACAAAAAAATGAGTGACCAGGCCCTCAGCGCGCCGGGACCGATCGAAACACCCTCTGGGAAAGAGGCGGGGACCGAGAATTTTCCGGTCGCCTCTTTGCTCATATCGCCTGCGCTGCGCCCACACGTCATGTGCTTCTATGCCTTCGCGCGTGCTGCGGATGATATTGCCGACAATCCCGCGCTGTCATCGGATGACAAGATCCGTCGCCTGGACCTGTTCGAGGCAGGGCTGGACGGTATCGGAAGTGTCGCGAAGGCTCTGATGTTGCGGGACAGCTTGACCGAAACGAACGTGACCGACCGGCATGCGCGCGATCTCTTGCAAGCGTTCCGCCAGGACGCGGTGAAACAACGATACGCGGATTGGGACGAACTGATCGGCTATTGCGAGTTGTCCGCGAACCCGGTCGGGCGATACCTGATGGATCTGCACGGTGAGGACAGGGCGCTCTGGCCAGCCTCGGACGCGCTTTGTACGGTGCTCCAGATCCTCAATCACATTCAGGACCTGAAGCTGGATCTGCTTGAAATGGAGCGAGTCTACCTGCCCTTAGATATGCTTGCCGCCGAACAGCTCGAGGTCACAGCTCTGACAGAAGCGACCATGCAGGCGCCGCTGCGACAGGTGCTAGATCGCGTGTTGGACCTTTGTGATCCAATGATTTCGGCGGCATCGACGCGCGCGGTTCAATTACGCAGCCGCAGGCTGGATGCCGAGATGCGGGTGATCACGGCTCTCGCTCGACGATTGTCGAACCGATTGCGGCGGCAGGATCCGCTGGCGGGGCGTGTGAAGCCTTCGAAGCTGGACTTTCTGCGCGCGGCATTGGCTGGCCTGCCTGCATTCTGGCGGGCCACACCGGCATGACTGCGACATCGCTCCAGCCAGCGCCGTATGACGGACCTCTCCCGCCGCAGCAGGTGGCTGACGAGATCACGCGGGCTGCGAAGTCCTCATTCTCGTTGGGTATGAAGCTTTTATCGCAGCCGAGGCGGCGGGCGATGCGCGCGGTCTATGCGTTCTGCCGCGTGGTTGACGACATTGCGGACGGGGATCCACCGGCAGATACCATGAGTTCGGAGGAGAAGCTTGCATTGCTGGCCGAATGGCGGGCCGAGATCGACAGGCTTTACGACGGAGTGCCGGTTTCAGCGATTGGTCAGGCGCTTCTTGAGCCAGTCGCGCTGTATGCGCTGCCGAAATCCGAGTTCATCGCGATGATTGACGGGATGGAGACCGATGCGGCGGGGCCGGTGATAGCGCCGGATACCGAGGTGTTGATGGCTTATGTGCGGTGCGTCGCGGGATCGGTCGGGTGTCTTTCGATGCGAGTATTCGGGGCGCATATCGGCAAAGCATCAGACGACTTCGCCGTGGCCCTGGCTGCCGGTATTCAATTGACGAATATCCTCCGCGATATCGAAGAGGACGCTGAGATTGGGCGTCTTTATCTGCCTTCAGAGGTCCTGGAGCGCGCCGGTCTCGCGCGTGTGCCATCCCATGTCGCAGGATCGCCGAACCTGCCCGAGGCGTGCCGGATGGTGGGCGAGATGGCGCGGCAGAACTACAAGACGGCTGAGGCGTTGAGCGCACAACACGGGCTGGTCGCGCTGGCGCCAGCCCGAGCGATGATGGGTGTCTACCGAAGATACCTCGATTTGATGGAAGCCTGCGATTGGCAGCGTCCGGCGCCCGCAATGACCGGGACGCAGAAGCTGTTTTACGGTTTGCGCGCGGTTGTTGCCGGATAAGCCGAATGTCAGCAATCGTGCATATCATTGGAGCCGGGTTGGCCGGTCTCTCGGCCGCGACGATCTTGGCGGAGCAAGGTCACGCGATCCGCCTTTACGAAGCAAATCCGGTCGCCGGAGGCCGTGTCCGGACCTGGTACGACGCCCGGCTGGGACGTGAGATCGACAATGGCAACCACCTCGTCCTCTCAGGCAATACCTCGGTCGCCAGATATCTGGATCGGATCGGTGGCGCGCATTTGATGGAGACAGCGGACACGGCTTCGTTTGCATTTGCGGACCTTGGCGATGATACCCGGTGGACCGTGCAGATGAGTGAGGGCTTTTTGCCATGGTGGGTGCTCGCGCCGACGCAGCGCATCCCGAAGACGTCGCCCAAAGACTATCTAGCAGGACTTGCTCTGGTTCGGGCGGGCGCCGATCAAACTGTGTCTGAAGCGATCCATGACCGTGGCCCGCTTTGGAAACGGTTCTGGGAACCGCTTACGCTGGCTGTTTTGAACACAACACCAGATCGGGGATCTGCGCGCCTGCTTTGGGCGGCGATGCGTGAAACCTTTGCGCTGGGCGGCCAGAAGTGTCGACCGATGTTTGCACCGAAAGGACTCGGGGCTGCGCTGGTTGAGCCTGCTTTGCGGTATCTCGAGGAGCAGCGTGTGCACTTGAGAACGCGCATCGCGCTGAAAGCAATCGAGTCTTGCTCGAACAGCGTCAGGTTTTTGCATTTCGCGGATGGCCAGCGAGCTGAGGTGTTTCCCAACGACCGGGTGGTGCTTGCGCTCCCACCGACCCGCTTGAGCGTTGTGATGCCGGGTCAAGATTTGCCAAAGGACGATGCGGGCATCCTCAATGCGCACTTCGTGCTGGAGGATCCATCGCGCGCGAAAGACCTTCCGCCCGTGACCGGTTTGGTAAACACGATGACACATTGGGCATTTGTGCGCGGCGATGTGATCAGCCTGACGATCTCGGCGGCGGATCGTCTTGGTCT
>JBCAXJ010000071.1:0-26527 GCA_038534135.1 Pseudomonadota bacterium
GAGCACTTCACCAAGACAGCACCTGTGCTGGAGGAATTGCACAACGAAATCCTGCCGACGCTTCGCTCCTGTGGGCAGGCCGAACGCGCGTCTCTGTTGGCTGCGCTGGACGGGCGCTTTGTACCGCCGGGCCCTTCCGGAGCACCCACACGCGGGCGTCCGGACGTCCTGCCCACCGGGCGCAATTTCTATTCCGTCGACAGCCGCGCGGTTCCAACCCCGACCGCCTGGACGTTGGGTTGGAACTCGGCGGAGCGGCTGATCGAGCACCACTTGCAGACCCACGGTGATTGGCCGCGCACGATTCTGCTGACCGCCTGGGGCACCTCGAACATGCGAACCGGCGGAGACGACATTGCACAGGGCCTCGCGCTGATGGGTGTTCGACCCACCTGGGACGGTGCATCACGCAGGGTGACCGGCTTCGAGATCATCCCGCTGGAGGCGCTCGCCCGTCCGCGCGTGGATGTCACCCTGCGGGTCTCGGGCTTTTTCCGCGACGCCTTCCCGGCGCAGATGGAGCTGTTTGATTCCGCTGCCCGTGCGGTCATGGCCTTGAACGAACCGGCGGATCAGAACCCAGGCGCAGCAAATGCCCGGGCTGAAGGCGGTGAACAATCGGCCTACCGCGTGTTCGGCTCGAAACCCGGGGCATACGGCGCCGGTCTACAGGCGATGATCGATGAGCGGCTGTGGGATCGGCGCGAGGACTTGGCGGACGCCTACCTTGAATGGGGCAGCTATGCTTATGGCAAGGGACTGACCGGACAGCGTGCCCGCGACGCGCTGCAAACCCGCCTCAGCCGGACCGAGGCCGTCGTTCAGAACCAGGACAACCGGGAGCACGATCTGCTGGATTCGGACGATTACTATCAATTCGAAGGTGGGGCTGCCGCTGCCGTCGAGCGTCTGCGCGGCGAAGCGCCGACCATCTACCACAACGATCACTCTCGCCCCGAGCGCCCGGTGATCCGGACGCTGGAGGACGAAATCGGTCGCGTCGTGCGTTCGCGCGTGGTGAACCCGAAATGGCTCGAAGGGGTTATGCGGCATGGCTACAAGGGGGCCTTCGAGATCGCGGCGACCATCGATTACCTGTTCGCTTTTGCGGCGACGACCAATGCCGTGCGATCGCACCATTTCGATCTGGTCCATCAGGCGGTGTTGGAGGATGATCGCGTGCGAGACTTCATTGCCGATGCCAATCCTGCGGCGTTGAGAGAGATCTCGGACCGGATGCTGGAGGCCATGGACCGAGATCTGTGGCAGCCGCGCTCGAACACCGCCCGCGTGTTGTTGGAGGGTTTGAAGTGATCGACCGGCGCGGTTTCCTAGCGAGCTTGGGAAGCACAATGGCGATGTCGACAGGGTGGGCCGGGCAACGCGGGACCGGCTGGATGCTTCCCGAATGGGTGCCGCACGCGGCCTGTGTGATGGCGTGGTGCACGGCCTACAGCACCTACACACGCAGCGAAATCGCCAGGATCCGCAAGGAGCATGCCAGGATCGCGCGCGCGATCGCCGAATTCGAACCGCTCATCATGCTGGCAAATGCTGGCGACGAGGACGCCATCGCGAACGCGTGCGGACCGAAAGTGCGGGTTGTCACGCTGGAACACTACGACACCTGGACCCGCGATACCCTGCCGGTCATCGGTCTCGGAGATCAACCTGGAAGCCATCATGCCACCGGCTGGAACTTCAACGCCTGGGGTGAGAAATTCGATGGCTACGACGCCGATCGGACGCTGGCCGAACGCTATGCAGGTTTCGCGGGTTTGGAGTTTGCACGCGCCTCGATCATCGCAGAGGGCGGCGCATTCGAGACGGATGGGCGCGGTACGGTTGTGACCACCGAGACCTGCCTGCTGAACCCCAATCGCAATCCCGGCATGTCCCGGCGCGACGTCGAGGACGCGATCAAGGCCTACGCACCATGCGAAAACGTCGTCTGGCTGTGGGGCTCGGAGGTCGACGAGGTCACCGATGGTCACGTCGACGGGATCATGCGGTTTTTCGGCCCGGACATCGTGGTCGTCGAGGTCACCGATGACAAGGAAGACCCCGAATACGCCGAACTTCAGGAGAATGCCGTGCGCATGGAGGCGGCTCGCAACTCCCGTGGTGATCACTATGAAGTCATCCGGCTGAACCGTCCCCTGTGGGAGAACATGCCCGAGCGTGGGCCGGACTTCGCGTCCTCCTATGTGAACAGCTATTTTCCCAACGAAGGCATAGTCATGCCGCGCTTTGGTGATGCTGGCAGAGATGAGAACGCCCGCGCGCTCTTCGCTGAGCTCGAACCTGATCGACAGATCGTCCAACTCGATATCGATCAGATCGCCGAGGGTGGCGGTGGCATCCATTGCTGCACGATGCAGATCCCGGCGTGACACCATAGGATTCAGCTTTTGAGTCGACGCGCAAAACGCCTTGATTCCGCCCACCTCGGTTCATACGCATTCACGATCATATCTGCTTATGTGAAGCGCGAGGGGGAACCAGTGCGTACCAAGTTTCTTTTCAAGTCGATTGCCGTTGTCGGACTAATGCTGACGTCCGCATGTGCGACGGCAATCAAGGGCACCACCGAAGACGTCGTTTTCAAATCGGATCCCAGCGGAGCGAGGGTCTCCACAACCAATGGATTTTCCTGCACGACACCGTGCACAATCCGCATGGATCGCGATGATGAATTCGTGGCGACGTTCAAGCTTGCCGGCCTTGAGAAAAGGGTAACGGTCGGAACAGACTATGCCGATGGGTCCGCGGCAGCCATCGCGGGGACCGTTCTGTTCGCACCATTGCTCATCGCTCCGATCGGTTTGGCGGTTGATGCAGCCAGTGGCGCCAACCTGACACATGTGCCGAACCCCGTGGCGGTGTCCTTCCCGCAGTTGAAGTCCGGGACCCTGGCAAGTGCCGCGGGCGCGGCTCGACAAACATCGAGCGCGGGCACAGCCGCTGGAACCTCGCCGCGACAACCGGTGACCCGACAAACCGACCCGACCCAGACCGCGCCGTCTGCCACGGTCAGCAGCGAAGCCGTAGAGGTTGCGGCGGCGACCCGGGCCGCGCTGGAGTATCCGCCGGTACCTGGGTCACCGCCTCTGTTCGAAGGGTCTAGTTATGCGGCTTTCATGCCCGAACAGATCAAGACCTATTGCGGTCAGGCTTGGACGACACGCCTGAGTGCCAGCGGACGTACCGAATACAACCCGTGCTCACAACGCTCTGCGTTCCGCTGAGACCTGATGCCGTTGATACGACCGACTTGGATCGGCGCCTGGAAAAGATCCTGCGCGCCGATCACGTGGTCTGGCCGGCAGTCGAACAGGCACGTGCATTCAATCTGCCTGATTGGTGGATCGTCTCGGGAGCTGTGTACAACACCGTCTGGAACGCACTCACAGGCAAGCCTCGCGGCTATGGCATCAAGGATATCGATCTGTTCTACTTCGACCCTGACACGTCCTGGGAAGCCGAAGATCAGGTCATCCAACGGGGATCTCGACACTTCTCTGGGCGCATTCCGATTGAGATCCGTAATCAGGCGCGGGTGCACCTCTGGTACCAGAGCCATTTCGGGCGTCCGATCACACCGCTTTGCGATTGCCGGGACAGCATAGCCAAATTCGCATGTGAAACCCACGCGGTTGGTGTCCGCTTGCATGGAGACGATCGTCTGGAAATTTTCGCGCCTTACAGCTTGGACGCGATTTTTGGCTTGCGGATCGTACCGAACCCTCGCACCCGGAACAGGCTGACGCACGAGGCGAAGGCACAACGGGCGCGACAGCTATGGCCTGGGATCGATGTCGAACCTTGGCCCGATTGCTCTATCATGCGCTGCCCTGACGTCGAGGACTGGGATGCTTTGCTCGCCTTGCTCTTGCGCGCGTTCGCCTACATGCAGGACCGGATCGATCCGCCGTCGTCCCTCGACAGGATGACGCCAGAGGATGTCGCTGCGAAGGCTAGGGATGAAATCTGCTATCTGGCGCATGACGGCGTCGACCTGATTGGCTGCATTTTCTGCAAAGTTGAATCGGATTTGCTCTATGTCGGTAAATTGGCGGTTGACCCAGCGCATCAGGGACGGGGTATCGGCCGGGCGCTGATGGCAGCGGCCGAGGCAGAAGCACGCGGGATGGGACTGAAGGGTCTGCAATTGCAAACGCGCATCGAACTGGTCGAGAACCACCAAGCCTTCGCGCGGCTCGGCTTCATCAAGACCGCGGAAACCGCTCATCCTGGATTTGACCGCCCCACCTCGATCACAATGCTTAAGCTCCTGTGAAAAAAGTTCTTTTCATCTGTGGCAAGGCCCGGTCGCGATCGCCGACGGCGGCTCAGATCTTTGCAGACTGGAGCGGGCTGCGCACGGATTTCGGCGGGATCTCGAACGACGCCGATGACGCGCTCAGTGCCGATCAGATTGACTGGGCCGATGTCATCATGGTCATGGAACGTCGCCATCAGACGCGCCTGAATGACCGGTTCGGGCGGATACTTGCCGGAAAGAAGGTTCTGGTGTTGGACATACGCGACCGGTTTTCCTTTATGGATCGTGAGCTTATCGAGGAACTGATGGAAAAGGCAGGCCCGCGCCTGCGCTGAGGAGACAGGGATGAGCGAGAAACCAGAGGATCTCGAACGCCACGCAATGAAGATGGCCAAGAAGAAGGCCGCGCGCGACAAGATCATGGCCACAAAGACCGATCAGAAGGGCCTGATCGTTGTTCATACCGGCAAGGGCAAGGGAAAATCCACCGCAGCTTTTGGTATGATTTTCAGGCACATAGCGCATGGATTTCCATGCGCGGTCGTCCAGTTCATCAAGGGGGGAATGTCAACAGGCGAGCGCGATCTGATTACTTCAAGGTTCTCCGATCTCTGCCAGTTTCACACGATGGGCGAAGGATTTACTTGGGAGACTCAGGATAAGGCGCGCGACATGGAGATGGCTCTGGCGGCTTGGGAGAAGTCTAAGGAGCTGATCCGGGATTCCGCCAACCAGATGGTTTTGCTTGATGAAATCAACATCGCCCTGCGCTACGATTACATTGATATCGCCGAGGTCGTGGATTTCCTGAGCAACGAGAAACCTGAAATGACGCATGTTGTCCTGACGGGGCGCAATGCAAAGGACGAACTGATAGAAATAGCCGATCTCGTGACAGAAATGGAACTGGTCAAACACCCGTTTCGCTCGGGTGTCAAAGCACAGATCGGAGTCGAATACTGACCCGTTAACCAATGGCCGCGCTGCCCCACTGGGCATACCGCAAAGGGAGTGCAAGCGTCGGGCTCGCGTAGTCCTTTGATAGCGCATCGATAACAACGCCGGATCGATCAAAAACGTTAACGCATGGGGAGGCGTTGCATGACACGGCTGCTATTGGCCGGGGCCGGGCTGATCGGTCGGCGTCACCTCGCACACATTGTCGACCACCCTGCCCTGCATCTGGCGGGCATTGTCGACCCGTCCGAGGAAGCGCGTGCACTGGCCGACGCGCCGACCTTCGCGCGGCTCGAGGACGTGGACGTTGCGGCCGACGGGATCATCATCGCAACGCCGAATCCGACGCACCTGCCGATGGTCGAGTTTGCCGCCCGGCGCGGCTGGCACGCATTGGTCGAGAAACCGGTCGCCGAGGATCTGGACGCGGCCGACCGGGTCGTCGAGATCGCGCGCACGTCCGGCATCAAGGTTCTGGTCGGCCACCACCGGCGGCACCATCCACGCGCCGCGAGGATGAAAGAGATCATCGCGGGCGGCACGCTCGGGCGCCCGGTGGTTGGCTCGCTGCTCTGGATGATGCGCAAGCCAGACGCCTATTTCGACGTGCCCTGGCGCGCGGGAATGGACGGCGCGCCGGTGAAGATGAACCTGATCCACGATGTCGATCTGCTGCGCTGGTGGCTGGGTGAGGTCGTGGACGTGGTGGGCCTCGGCTCGAACATGGTGCGCGGCGCGCCTCGAACCGAAAGCGGAGGGGCCGTGTTGCGGTTCTCCTCCGGTGCAATCGTAACGATCGCGTTCTCGGACGCGACTCCGACGCCTTGGGGGTTCGAAGCGGGGACCGGCGAG
This sequence comes from Pseudomonadota bacterium, assembly GCA_038534135.1. Taxonomy (GTDB): domain Bacteria; phylum Pseudomonadota; class Alphaproteobacteria; order Rhodobacterales; family Rhodobacteraceae; genus Thermohalobaculum. The sequence continues at coordinate 6,095 of JBCAXJ010000071.1, forward strand.
AACCCGAACATCGCAACCACGGGCGAGACGGCATTCAAGCTGGCCTTTGAGCGCGGGGCCGTTGAGTTCCCGTCCCTGCGGATTTGGTCCGGGTCGGAGACCTGGGCCAAGGCGCCCGCCATGCACGAGGAACCGGTCGATGACGGCGTTCCTCTGATCCGCCAGTTGGAGCACTTTGTTGAAGTCATCGCCGGACGGGCCGAACCACTGGTCTCGGCCGAGGAAGGCCGTGCAACACTGGCGGCAACGTTGAGGATCGAGACAGAGACGGTCACACAGTGATCAACTAGACCGGAGTCCGATCTGAATTAATCGCGGTTGACTCCCACTGGACCTGTTTTGTGATCCATAATTCTGACCGGAGAAGGAAGAGGATCAAAATGTCTAAGGCTTTTCTCTCGATCTTTGAAGACGCGTGCTTGACGCAGTCGCTTCCGGAGCATCGCATCGGGTTGCGGCTGAGAGGTTCGGTATCAGTGCGGCCAGTGTGATCCGCTGGCCCTCACCGTCGCGACGTCAAAGTGACCCTCGTCCCGGACCATTGGGCGCAGACCGACGGTCCGGGAGGGTGGCAGCCCATGCGGAAACGACCTTACAGATTCTTGAGGCAACGCCGGACATCACCATTCAGGAACTGCGCTAAGCATTGTCAAAGACGGGCGTTTCTTTCGGATACAGCACTATCCAGCGGTTCCTGATCCGCCACGACATGACGCGCAAAAAAAGACTGGGCATGCTGCCGAGCAGGACAGACCCGATGTCCTAACAAAGCGCCGGGCCTGGTTCGAAGCGCAGCCTGACCTCGACCCAACACGGTAGTGTCCAGAACCTTTCGCACTTTTTTCATGCGACGGCGGCTCCGGTTGGGTTGTTCTGAACGGTGTGAAGTGGTCCCAGATTTTCGGACACATTTTGCAGCTTTACTCAGGTGTATCGGGTTTAGGTTCCATGCTGCTTTTTGCTCTTCCAAGCCGGTACAGTATGCGTCGTCGGGCCTCCGCCGTTCAAGCGACGAATGTCGTCGCTTGGAGTTGTAGAACGCAATCCAATCTTTGACGACGCGCCGGGCCTGGAAGTGGTCATTGATCTCTTCAAGGTAGATGGCCTCCTGCTTCAGAAAGCGCCAGAGCCGTTCGATGAAGATGTTGTCCAGGTAACGTCCCCGACCGTCCATCGAGATGCGTCTACCGGCCTCGGTCAGCGTCGTGATCCATGCGGCTCCAGTGAACTTACTGCCCTGATCGGTGTTCATGATCTCGGGCGGGCCATGGATCGAGATGTCGTCTTTCCGGCAGCACCTCGATTTCAAGACGTCGATGATCCCGCGGATCAACTACCGATCATCGACCCATCTTAAGCCCGGTTGTTCGCATGATAACCCGGAGCTAATCAACACCCAGACCCGCCTGCCATTGCTCGGCTCTCATTGAACTTTTACGCAATAGAATCCGAACTGTAACATCAGCTCAATAATCTGCTGCGGTCTTGATCCTCGCCATCCGGAATTCTGACTCGGGGATCGTGAGTTTCCATCCTATGGTAACGGCATAGACAGACTCCGGGAGGATTACGATGAACAGGAAAATGCTAGCGGCAGCGATTGCGGGATCGATCATCTCGCTTTCAGGCGCAGCGTCAGCGCAAACCGAGATCCAGTGGTGGCACGCGTTCACCGGACGACTGGGCGAGTTGCTGAACGAGCAGGTCGACAAGTTCAACGCTTCCCAGTCCGACTACAAGGTCGTGGGCGCACACAAAGGCAACTACTCCGAAACACTGAACGCCGGGATCGCCGCTTTCCGGGCGGGTGAGCAGCCGCACATCCTCATGGTGTTCGAGGTCGGAACCGCCACCATGATGGCAGCCGGAGGCGCGATCAACCCGATCCACAAGGTCATGGGTGATGCGGGCGCGACATTTGATCCCGATGGGTATCTGGGGCCCGTAAAGGGGTACTACACGACCACTGGCGGGGACATGTTGTCTTTGCCTTACAACTCTTCCACTCCGGTCCTTTGGGTTAACCGCGATGCGCTGAGCGATGCTGGGCTGGACCCGGATATGGATCTGAGCACCTGGCAAAAAGTAGGCGGGGCGCTGGACGCGTTGAAAGCGGCCGGCCATAAGTGCCCGCTGACGACTGCGTGGCAAAGCTGGATCCATTTGGAGAACTTCTCCACCTGGCACGATCAGCCCTTCGCCACCAAGGAAAACGGCTACGGCGGGATGGACACCGAACTGGCGTTCAACGGGCCGGTGCAGGTGAAGCACATCCAGCAGATGGGCGATTGGGCAAAGGACGGCAAGTTCATCTACGCAGGCCGTCGGAACGAAGGCGGTGCCAATTTCCGTGCTGGTGAATGTGCCTTCTTCACGGAGAGCTCAGCGGGTTATGCCGGCATCAAGGCTGAAGCCAAGTTCGATTTTGAGATCCGGCCGCTGCCCTATTGGGAAGGTGTGGAAGGCGCACCCCAGAACACGATCATCGGCGGCTCGTCGCTATGGGTTCTGGCCGGTCATGACTCAGCAGAGTACAAGGGCGTCGCCGAATTCATGGCGTTCCTTTCGTCGTCGGACATCCAAGCCAAGTGGCATCAGGATACCGGCTACCTTCCGATAACCCTTGCTGCGGCCAAGCAAACCGAAACCGAGGGTTTCTACGACGCGAACCCTGGCACCAACATCGCCATCGAACAGATGACCGGTTCGGCACCAACGCCAAACTCCAAGGGGCTCCGTCTCGGGTCCTTCGATCAGATCCGCGGCATCATCGACGAGGAACTGGAAGCGGTCTGGTCCGGTGACAAGACCGCACACGCCGCCATGGACAGCGCGGTCGAGCGCGGGAACGCTTTGTTGCGTCGCTTCGAGAGCGCGAACCGCTAAGCGTCTTCCCCGCCGTCTCCTCGTGAGGCGGCGGGATCACCCATGGAAAAACGCGTCAAGTTTAAGGGCTGGATGCTGCCGCTGGTGCTGGTCGCGCCGCAAGTATTCATCACAGCTGTCTTCTTCTTCTGGCCTGCGGGCCAGGCGATCTGGCAATCGCTATTCATCCCCGACCCGTTCGGGTTGAGCATGAAGTATGTCGGTCTCGGCAATTTCGAGTTTCTGCTGGGCGACCCATACTACCGAGCGTCCTTTGTCACGACAGCGATCTTCTCGACCCTGGTCACGCTGGTGTCGATGGGCGTCGCGCTTTGGCTTGCCGTCATGGCGGACCGGTTGATCAAGGGCTCGGGCACCTACCGAACGCTCCTGATCTGGCCTTACGCTGTCGCGCCCGCTGTGGCCGGGGTGCTCTGGCTCTTCATGTTCAACACACGCGTTGGCGTAGTTTCATGGTATCTGGGCCTGCTCGGCTACGACTGGAACCACGTGCTGAATGACGAAGAGGCGATGGGCCTAGTGGTTGTTGCCTCTGCCTGGGGGCGCATCAGCTACAACTTCCTCTTCTTTCTTGCTGGTCTTCAGGCGATACCGAAGTCCGTGATTGAGGCTGCGGCCATCGACGGTGCGCGGTTCTGGACCCGGTTCCGGACGATCGTTTTCCCGCTGCTCTCTCCCACCACCTTCTTCTTGCTGGTGGTGAACATCGTCTATGCATTCTTCGAAACCTTCGGTGTGATCCACACCATCACCTCGGGCGGGCCGCAACAGGCAACGACGATCCTGGTCTACAAGGTTTATTCGGACGGGTTCGTCGGTCAGGATCTCGGGTCTTCGGCGGCACAATCGGTGATCCTGCTCGTAATCGTCGGACTGCTGACGGTGATCCAGTTCAAGTTCATTGAACGCAGGGTGCACTACTGATGGCTGATCGGAGCGGCATGGTCGAGAAACGCGGCGCAGGCCTTTGGCTCACCCATTTCGGACTGTGCGTCGGCGTGCTGCTGATCTTCTTTCCGATCTGGCTTGCCTTCGTCGCGTCGACGGTGAGCCAGCCCGAGATCGTGCGTCCGCCCATGCCACTGCTGCCAGGCGACCAGTTCTTGGAGAATTATAAGCGCGCGCTTTTCTCCGGCATCAATGCGCCCGTTGGACTGATGCTGTTCAATTCACTGGTCATGGCTGTGGGAATCGCGGTCGGAAAGATCATCATCTCGCTCCTCAGCGCCTTCGCCATCGTCTATTTCAACTTTCCCTTCCGTCGGGTCTTCTTCTGGCTGATCTTTCTGACTCTTATGCTTCCGGTCGAAGTGCGCATTGTACCCACTTACGAGGTGATCGCGGGCTTCGGAATGCTGAACTCCTATTCCGGTCTGATCTTCCCACTGATCGCATCGGCGACGGCGACATTCCTCTTCCGGCAGTTCTTCATGACCGTGCCCGATGAATTGGCCGAAGCCGCACGCGTCGACGGGGCCCGCCCCATGCGCTTTTTTATCGACATTCTGATCCCGATGAGCCGCACGAACATCGCAGCGCTTTTCGTGATCCTCTTCATCTATGGCTGGAACCAGTACCTCTGGCCGCTGCTGATCACCACGGACCCGGAGATGAACACCATCGTGATGGGCATCAAACAGATGTTCCCGTCCGGCGACGACATCGCGGATTGGCCGGTGATCATGGCGACATCGATCCTGGCCATGGTGCCGCCCGTGGTGGTGGTGGTCTCGATGCAGAAGCTCTTCGTGCGTGGCCTGGTGGACTCGGAGAAATAGATGGCAACGATAACTCTCTCCAGCGTGAAGAAGAGCTTCGGCGACATTGACGTGATCCACGGCGTTGACGCGGATATTGCCGATGGTGAGTTGATCGTCATCGTTGGTCCCTCGGGCTGTGGGAAGTCCACGCTCTTGCGCATGGTGGCGGGGCTCGAGACCGTGACGGCGGGCGAAATCCGCATAGGCGGCGAGGTCGTCAACGACCGCGAGCCGATGGACCGCAACATCGCAATGGTCTTCCAGAACTACGCGCTCTACCCGCACATGAGCGTCTTCGACAACATGGCCTACGGCCTCAAGATCGCGAAGACCCCGAAGGATGAGATCCTCCGCCGGGTCGAGGACGCCGCGAAGCTGCTGCAACTCGATGGGCTCTTGGACCGGAAGCCCCGGCAGCTATCGGGCGGACAACGCCAGCGCGTTGCCATGGGCCGCGCCATCGTGCGCAAACCGCAGGCATTTCTGTTCGATGAACCGCTCTCGAACCTTGATGCTAAATTGCGGGTACAGATGCGGTTGGAGATCAAGGGATTGCAGTCCGATCTCGGCGTTACGTCACTCTATGTCACCCACGACCAAGTCGAGGCCATGACGCTGGCACACCGGATGATCGTGATGAATGAGGGACGGGTTGAACAGATTGGCGCGCCGTTGGATGTCTACATGCGGCCCGCCACCCTCTTCGCGGCTCAGTTCATCGGCAGTCCATCCATGAATGTCCTACCCGCGACGGTCGACGCGGGCAGACTCACATTGGAAAACGGTGTTGGTTTCAGTGTGCCTACGGCGATCTCGGGTAAGGCCACGTTCGGGATTCGCCCAGAACACCTTGCTTTGGACGAGGCCGGGCCGATTGCGGTTCAGATCGGCATGACCGAGCCACTGGGCGCGAACACTCTGGCGCATGGTCATCTGGAGGGGACCAGGACGCCCATAACCGCGAGCATTCCCGGCGCTCTGACCCTTGCGGATGCAACCGAAATCATGCGGTTTTCGCCGGAAGGAGAAAATGTCCACCTGTTTGATGCGCATACGAATGACAGGATTGCGTAGGAAGTCTTCCCCCAGTTCTATCGGGCATCCTTGCAATCGGAAGCGGCAGTTCGTCCGCCATCACGGAGGGGCACGAGGTTCGGAAGGTTCCTCGTTAAAACGAATTCGAAGATCGTTCGCCACGTAAACAGAACGCATCCGCGAGCATCATCCGACATAACTGCGTGTGCGGCATTGGCCGAGCAACCAGGGCGATGTTCTCACGATCGTGCTGTAGTTGCCTTCCAGTGAGTGCACCACGAGCAAAACTCACGCGTTCGACATGCTTTGGCGCAACGCCTCGCTTTCACCGGTGAAGTAGGAGTCGAGTGCCGCGCACTCAGGGATCCGGTCGACGCGGAAGTTTCGAAAGTCCTCGCGCAGCGTGCACCACGCCGATACGGTCGCAACCGAGATGTAATAGGTTATGGCAATCGGGAGGATCACCCGCTCCGTGCGCGTGCCATCGAGGGATTGATAAACGATCTTCAGCTTCCGTTCCTTGCGGATGGCGGCGCGAATGTCAGCCATCAGATTGTCCCCGTGCACTGGTATTCCCCAGTCCGAGACACGCAGGCTACCGTCCGGGACGCGGTGCGTTTCGATTTTGCGGTGAACCCTGTCGGCGGCCTTGCGGAGGCTGGCATCACCCGTACGGCTGATCATGCAAAGCCCGACGAGGATGGCTTCGAGCTCTTCTTCGTTGAAGTTCAGCGGCGGCAGATCGTATCCGCGACGCATCACATATCCGACGCCGGTCTCGCCTTCGATAGGAATGCGCATGGACTGCAGGGTCGCGATGTAGCGATAGATCGTACGGGGCGAGACTTCCAGTTCGGCAGCAATTGCCGCCGCTGACATCGGCGACGCAGCACTGCGCAGGATGTGAATGATCTCGAACAACCGATCGGTTCTAAGCATCGCGCCCTCCATTTTCTCGACGCTAGCAGAAGCATACTGACAGATAGCTGTCAGCAACGGCGCACTATCCAGGTCTTCAGAGACAAGGAATGGGCAACGCGATGGACCGCGAGATCTTACCGAATTCCCGCCGGGTAGGAGTTGCGCTGATGATCGCCTCGGCGGTGATGTTCAGCAGCGCGGGTCTCTTTGCCAAGGGCGTCACGGCGGGTGCGTGGGACGTGGTTTTCTGGCGTGGGGTGTTCTCGGCGCTGCTGACGACGCTTTTCATTGCCGGACGCGGGGCGCTCCGGCGCGAGTTTAGCGGCATGGGGCGTGCGGGTCTGGTGGCAGCCGTGATCGGTGCATCGGGATCAGTCGCGTTCATCACCGCATTCAAGCTCACGACCGTCGCGAATGTCGCGCTGATCTATGCGGCGGCGCCAATGCTCGCAGCCTTGATTGCATGGCTCTGGCTGGGCGAGCGTATGACGCGGCCCGTAGCGCTGGCGTGTCTCACAGCGTTCGCCGGGGTCGGGTTGATCGTCTCGGGTTCGCTCGGCGGGATCAACATGCGCGGAGATCTCCTGGCGCTTTGGATGACCATCGTCATGGCGACTTATTTGGTCATCTATCGCCGATATCCCAAGACGCCCAGTGCTGGACCAGTGGTGCTGGCCTCGATCCTCGTGCTGCCGCCCGCTCTGATCTACGGCACGCCATTCCACAATCCGCTGTCCGAGATCGTGATCATGGCGGGTTTCGGATTGGTCTTCGCGCTCGCCTCGGTCGCGATGACCGAGGGCGCCAAGCGGCTTCCCTCCGCCGAGACGGCTCTGCTCAGCACACTTGAGACGCCCCTTGCACCGGTTCTGGCGTGGCTGATCCTTACCGAGGTTCCGACGGTGCTCACAGTCTCGGGCGGCGTGCTGATCATCGCCGGCATCATTGGAAGTCAGCTTGCCCAATCCGCCCACCAAATTGATGCAGAGGACGCCCGATGCCATCAGCCCAGCGCCTGAACCAGACCCTGACCGCGTTTATCGAACGCCAGCCGCTTTTCTTTGTTGCCACCGCCGCCCAAGACGGCCGGGTAAATCTCTCTCCAAAGGGCCTCGAGACCCTGCAGGTGAAAGGCCCCCAAAGGATCGTCTGGCTAAATCTGACCGGCAGCGGCAACGAGACCGCTGCGCATGTGCGGGCGCTGCCGCGCATGACACTGATGTTCTGCGCCTTCGAGGGGTCAGCAATGATCCTGAGGGTTTACGGTACCACCCGCGTCGTTCACCCCGGCGCCGATGACTGGTCAAAGCTGGTCGAGGGGTTTCCCGCCATGGCCGGAGCCAGACAGATCTTCGATCTAAGGGTAGATCTCGTCCAGACCTCTTGCGGCACCGGCGTGCCGATTATGACCCACGCCAAACAGCGCGGCCATGACGAACTGCTGCCCTTCTACGCCGAAATGGGGCCCGAGCGCGTTCGTGATTACTGGCTCCGAAAGAACCGTCTCAGCCTCGACGGCGCTGAGACAGGAATCGACGGGTAAGGCCTGCACTTGCCGAGGCCATTGAGAAGGGCCTCGATCGAACTAACGCCCTGTTTGCGCGCCCAAAGCAGACGTCGCGTGTCGCTGCTTGCAGCGAGACGCGTCGATGCCATCAGTAGCGTCGACCACCGTGTTTGCTTGATCACGCACGCTCTGACTTACGTCCGATCGTCCCAATACCTGACTTAGCTTTGACCGACAGATCGCCGCTCGGGTCGCGCCATTCCCCGACATAGACAGCCTGAAGATCGAAAGCTTGTGGGTTTCCCCGGCCGCGCTCTTCCACCGTTATGCGTCGGAAAACCCAGGATCAAAGATGGCGCGCAAGCGCGCAAAGCTTGAGGAGATTGTCTCGAGACTGCGTCAGGTAGACGTTCTCGGCTCAGGGCACCCAATCGGTCCGGCTCAATCGGCACGTGACCTCACACAAGCGACCGGCTAATGCCCGCTTCGATGAAAACAGAACACTACGATACGTTGATCATCGGCGCCGGTGCCGCGGGCATGATGTGCGCGGCCTATGCCGGTCAGCGCGTGCTGGTGATCGATCACGCCAAAGCACCGGGTGAGAAAATCCGTATATCGGGCGGCGGGCGTTGCAACTTCACGAACCTCCACACCGCGCCGGAGAACTTTCTGTCGACCAATCCGCATTTCTGCAAAAGCGTGCTCAGCCGCTATACGCAATGGGATTTCATCGATCTGGTCGACCGTCACGGCATCGCCTGGCACGAAAAGACGCTTGGGCAGCTGTTCTGCGACATCTCGGCGAAGCAGATCATCGCCATGCTGATCTCGGAACTGGAAAACGCAGGCGCCGAGTTGCGGTTGCGGACCTCGGTCGAACGGATCGAGCGACGCGACACTGGATTTGCAGTGCAGTTGACCTCTGGCGCCGTGACCTGCACGCATCTGGTTGTCGCCTGCGGCGGCAAGTCGATTCCGAAGATGGGTGCCACGGCCTTCGGGTACGGCGTTGCTGAGCAGTTTGGCCTGCCTTTGACCGAGACGCGGCCTGCCCTGGTGCCTTTCACCTTCAGCACCGAGATGCTGGCCGAGACCAAATCCCTTTCGGGAGTTTCGATCGCAACGCAGGCAACCTGCAACGGTACAGGCTTCAATGAGGCAGTCCTCTTCACGCATCGCGGATTGTCCGGCCCTGCGGCGTTGCAGATCTCATCCTACTGGCGGGAGGGTGACACGGTCAGTCTCGCACTTCTACCGGATGTTGATCTTTTCGATATGCTTCGCGCAAAGCGCGCCACCGAGGGGCGCAGGACCCTCACAACCGTGTTGGCCGAGGCAATTCCGAAACGTCTCGCAGACCATCTTGCGGGGTCTCTCAAGATCGAGGGAACTCTGGCAGATCAATCGGACAAGGTCCTGAGATCGGTGGCCTCGGCCCTCTCGGACTGGAAAATCCGGCCACAAGGCACGGAGGGCTACCGGACCGCCGAAGTCACATTGGGCGGCGTTGCCACCGATGCGCTGAACGCTCGAACGATGGAGGTGAAGACTGTGCATGGCCTTCACTTCATCGGAGAGGTCGTCGATGTCACCGGATGGCTCGGAGGTTACAATTTCCAATGGGCCTGGTCCTCGGGCTGGGCCGCAGGAACGGCAATTGCAGCGAAATAGCCCCTGCGCGACGTAACCCGTCGCAACCGGGCTTGCGACTCGCCACGACCGATGTCGACGTCGGCGTGAAGGAGAACACCCGATGCGCACCACGCCCCTGCACCCCGATTTCGGCGTCGAGATCCTCGATTTCGACCTTTCCAAGGTCCGGAAAGACGCCGGATATCCCGAGATCCGCGCGGCGTTCGAGGAACACTCTCTCTTGTTGTTTCGCGAGCAAGCCTTGGATGACGATGACATCCTTCAGCTGGGGCGGTGCTTTGGCGAAATCGAAAACCGCACCGACGGGCCGATTTCGGTTCCGCGTGTCTCCAACATTCTGCCTGACGGTTCGGTGCTGAAGCCGGATGCGATGCGCCTGAAGGATCTGAAGGGAAACATGCTGTGGCACACCGACAGCACGTTCCTTCCCACCCCCGCCTTGGCCAATATCATCACGGCCCGGATCGTCCCTAGAGAAGGGGGCGCCACCGAGCTGGTGTCGACCCGGGCCGGGTTCGCCCGGCTGCCAGAGACACTGAAGGCGAAAGCACGTCGCGCCAAGCTACGCCACGCCCTAGCGCATTCGCGGGCCAAGATCGATCCGGATCTGGCCAAGGCGGCCCATATCGCGAAATGGGAGGCGACGTGCTGGCCTGCTGTTTGGACCAACCCGGTGAACGGCAAGGAGGCACTTTACATCGCGAGCCACGCCTTTGCGGTCGATGGATTGGACGATGCCGAGGGTCAGGCGCTGATCAATCAGCTGATCGAGCTTATGGTCCCTGAGCACGCGATCTACGCCCTTCAATGGCGGGTCGGCGACGTGTTGATCTGGGACGAGCGCGCGACTCTGCATCGTGGGATGCCATGGCCTTACGAGCAGGCACGCGAACTGGCGAGCATCTGTGTGACGGCGTCCGATGACGATGGCGTGACCGAAATGCGCGCCGCGTGACAGACAGGTTGTAAAGTCCGCACGAGCGCATAGCTCCGCAGTCCCACGTGGCATGAACAGAAATCACACGACCTATTCGGAGAACACCATGTCCCTGCGCATCAATGATACCGCTCCCGATTTCACGGCTGATACCACCGACGGTCCCATCAGCTTCCATGACTGGATCGGTGACGGGTACGCCGTATTGTTCAGCCATCCCAAGGACTTCACGCCGGTGTGCACGACAGAACTTGGTCTGGTCGCACAGATGAAGGACGATTTCGCGAAGCGCAACGCGAAGATTATCGGGATCTCGGTCGACCCAGTCGAAAGCCATCACAAGTGGAAATCGGACATCCAGACCGCCACGGGCGGTGCAGTTGACTATCCCTTGATTGGCGACACGGATCTGAACGTTGCCAAGCTCTATGACATGCTGCCGGCGGCGGCGGGCGATAGCTCGGAAGGCCGAACGCCGGCGGACAACGCGACCGTGCGTTCGGTCTTCGTGATCGGTCCGGACAAGAAGATCAAACTGAGCCTGACCTACCCGATGACCACGGGCCGGAACTTCGACGAGATTCTACGCGCGATCGACTCGATCCAGTTGACGGCCGAGCACAAGGTGGCGACCCCCGCCAACTGGAAGCACGGCGAGGACGTGATCATCACACCTGCTGTCTCCGACGACGAGGCCAAAGAGAAGTTCGGAGAGTTCGACACGGTCCTGCCGTATCTTCGTAAGACCGCTCAGCCGATCTGACGGCCGCGCTAGATCCGAAAGAGACGTCCCAGACCAGGCAACTGGTCCGGGATCCCGGCGGTGTGCAGGGTCCTCCAGGCCAGAACATGGTTCGAGGATGTGATCGGCATCCCGAGTTCGCTTTCAAGGCCCTCGATCTGATCGAAGAGCCGGATCGACGTGCAAGATACGAAGATGCCGTCCAGTTCGGCCGCTCCTGCGGTGCGTAGAACAGCAGACCTGAGCGACGCGGGCGTGATGGCAGAGACCACGGTATCGCTCGGCTCGTTGAACGATGCGAAGACGGGAACGTCGTAACCGGCATCCTCGATAAACCTCTGAATGCCTGCATTCACATCTGCAGTGTAGGGCGTAAGAACGCCGACCCGGCGAAGACTCAAGGCTTCGAACGCGCTCAGTGCCGACGAGATCGGATTTGTCACGGCAACGTCAGGCTTGGCATCGCGGATCCGCGCGGCCACCCGCTCTGGTCCGATCACCATGCTGGCAGAGGTGCATCCGTAAGCAATCGCATCCAGCGTGTCGCCCGGCAAAAGCGTTGCTGCCGCATCCGTAAGACCAAGCTCCATCGCAGCAAGCGTCTCAGGTGTGATGATCGGGTCATTCAGGACGCGGGTGACGTGCAAGGCAACGCCCGGCAGATACCGCAAGACTTGCTGGAATTCGTACTCGACCGTGTAGTCCGAGGCCAAAGCAACAAGGCCAATCCGCGCCCGTGACGCGATCCCGGCATCAGTCTCGAACGGCAGGTTCTCGAAGAGCACAGTCATCGTATGTCAGGGCAGTTGGAAACCATATTCCGCCAGGACCTCCGTTGTGTGCTGGCCCAGTGTTGGTGCCGGACCGCGCACGCTGCCCGGCGTCGCCGCGAACTTCACTGGAAGACCGATGCACTGAACATCGCCGGACGTCGGATGCGCCTGCGTGGGGACCATGTCCCGGGCCTGCGCCTGTGGGTCGGCGTGCATTTCAGCGATCGACAGGACGGGGCCCGCCGGAAACCCGCCATCTTCAAGCAGCGTCAGCCATTCAGCCGACGGCCTTTGTGAAAAGATGCCGTTCAACACGTCTTCCAGTTCGATCCGGTTCTCCATGCGTTGCGTGTTGTGGTTAAAGCGCGGATCCTTCGCCAATTCCGGCGCTCCGATAAGGTCAACCAAGCGCTCCCAGTTGCGCTGGTTCGCAGCACCGATATTGATGTAACCATCCGCCGTGCGCATCGCCTGATAAGGCGCGTTCAGCGGATGCGCCGAGCCCATCGGCCCCGGGCTTTCTCCCGTCGCAAAGACGATCGCCGATTGCCAGTAAGTGTGTGTGATCGCCGCCTCGAAGAGCGAGGTTTCAACCACCTGCCCCTCGCCCGTCTTCGCCCGGTGCTGTAATGCCGCGCAAACGCCCATCGCCAGCAGGATACCAGCGGTGATATCGCTGACCGGCGGACCGACCTTGCACGGTGGCCGCCCCGGTCCCTCGCCCGTCACGGACATCAGCCCCGACATCCCCTGCGCGATCAGGTCGAACCCGGCCCGGTTCGCATAGGGTCCGGTCCGGCCGAATCCGGAAATCGAGCCATAAATCAGCCCGGGGTTGTCCTTCTTCAGCACTTCATAGCCAAGGCCCAGCTTCTCCATCGTCCCGGCGCGGTAGTTCTCGAGTACCACATCGGCGGTGCGGATCATCTCGCGCAGCATCACCTGTTGCTCGGGATCCTTCAAATCCAGCACGACGCCCCGCTTGTTGCGGTTCATCATCATGTAGCTGGCGGCCTCGTCGCCGATGTACGGGGCCGAGTGGCGGGTGTCATCGCCCGTCGGCTTTTCCACCTTGATGACATCGGCGCCCATATCGGCCAGCATCAACCCCGCGACTGGCCCCGCCATCACATGCGCAAGTTCGATCACCTTGATGCCGTCGAGTGGCCCGTTCATACCCCTTTGAACTCCGGTTTGCGTTTTCCCAGAAACGCTTCCATGCCTTCCTTGAAGTCATCGCTCATGTAGCATGTCTCAATCAGGTCTTTGTCGTCGGCGCCTGCACCGTCGATCCGGAGGCGTCGAAGACCTTCTTTGGTGACACGCATCGTCAACGGCGCATGTCCCTTCAGCGTCTCGGCAAGCTCCAGCGCGCGCGCCAGCGGATCGTCCGAGACCTCCATTACAAGCCCAAGCGCTTCGGCTTCGTCAGCCCGAACCAGCCGCGCAGTGAAGATCAACTCGCGCACCCTGCCCTGCCCGATCAATGCTGACAGCCGTGCCAGAGAGGCGATCGACAGACAGTTCCCCAGGGTCCTGGCGATCGGAAACCCAAACTTCAACCGGTCGTCACAGATCCGCAGGTCGCAGCACGCAGCAATCGCGGCACCTCCACCTGTGCACGCGCCATGGATCGCCGCGACGGTCGGCACCGAACACCGCTCGATCCGCGCAAGGATCGCGTCCATGTTCTCTTCATACCGCCAACCGTCCTCCGGCGTATCGAACGCGCGAAACTGAGACATATCGGTCCCCGCAGCGAAGGCACCACCTGCCCCGGAAATCACCAGCGCCCGGGGAACTTCATTTCCTTGGCCCGGATCATCGCAGATCTCGGCCAACCGTTCGTACATCGCGAACGTCAGCGCATTTCGCTGAGCCGGGCGGTTGAATGTAACCTGTCCGACCCCGTCCAAGATCTTGTAAATCAGATCTTCGCTCATGTGCCATCTCCTGCGCCGCCCACAATCACGGCCATGGTTGCTGCCATGGTCGCAACCAGTCTTTCACCATCACCCGATAGCGCCCAGCACTTTCCCTCGGTGAACACAAGCGTACGCCCTGGTTTGATAACGCGCCCCTCGAACCGGAACCTCTCGCCTGTCGCATGACGCAGGAAGTTGGTCTTCAACTCTGCGGTCAGAACACTGTCTTCGGCTGCCTGTAACGAGGCCGCCGCCGACGCACAGACCGTATCGAGCCCCGTCGCGACAGTTCCGCCGTGCAATCCGCCACCAGATTCGCAGAACCGCTGATCCCATTGCATTTCGACGTCGACTTCACCCGGCGCGACGCCAACCAACGACATTCCCAGCGTGCGCATCATGTATTGCGCTGCGTGGCCTTGGCGGGTGCGCGCCTCCCAGCCCGGATCACGCGGCTGAAAGGTCACGCCGCCTGTTCCTCCAGCACTCGCATCGCAGCGTCGCAACCGCCCTTCTGATGCGGAACGCCTGCAAGGCTCAGGCCCATCTCGACCCCAGAAAGCGTACCCATGAGCATCAGATCGTTGAAATCGCCCAGGTGGCCGATCCGGAACACCTTGTCGGCGATCTTGCTCAGGCCAGAGCCCAGCGACATGTCAAACCTGTCGAGCACGACACCGCGGAAAGCGTCAGCCGAATGCCCCTCGGGCATCCGCACGGTTGTCAGCACTGGGGAGTGCTCGCGATCGTCGGTGCACTGGACCTCGAGCCCCCAGGACTGAACGGCTGTGCGCGTGGCTCTGGCGTGCCGCTGATGACGCGCAAAAACACTGTCCAGACCCTCTTCCTCGAGCATGTCAATCGCCTCGGCCAATCCGTACAGCATGCTGGTGGCGTTGGTGTAGGGGAAGTAGCCCTTCTCGTTCGGCCCCAGCATGTCCGACCAATCCCAGTAAGACCGGGGACAGGCAGCCTTGGCGTGGGCTTCAAGGGCCTTCGCAGAAAACGCGTTGAAGGACAGACCGGGTGGCAGCATCAGGCCCTTCTGACTGCCTGAGACGGCGACATCGACACCCCATTCGTCCATACGAAAATCGGCCGAGGCAAGGCCCGAGATTGTATCGACCATCAGCAATGCAGGATGTCCAGAATCATCGAGCGCACGGCGCACGTCCGCGATGCGACTGGTACATCCCGTAGAGGTTTCATTGTGCACGACACACACCGCCTTGATCGTGTGAGTGCTGTCTGCGCGTAACGCTTCGCTGATCAATTCGGGGTTTGCCCCGGCGCGCCAATCGCTCTCGATCACTTCCGGCGATAGTCCCACCCGCGTGGCCAGTTTGTGCCACAAATGCGCGAAATGTCCGGTCTCGAACATCAGGACCTTGTCGCCGGGCGAGCAGGTGTTGACGAGGGCTGCCTCCCAAGCTCCGGTGCCCGATGCCGGATAAATCACGATATTGCCGTTCGTCTGGAAGATCCGTTTCATGCCATCCAGGCACTTGCGCCCCAAAGGCCCGAAGTCCGGCCCACGATGGTCGATGACCTGTTGGTCGATGGCGCGTAGGATCCGGTCGGGCACCGCAGACGGTCCAGGGATCTGCAAGAAGTGGCGTCCGGCCATGGCGGTCCTCCATCCGGCGGATGTCCGCCTTGTCCGTTTGCGCTATCTATGCAAGGCGAGGCACGCCAAAACAATGATAACGATTTCCGGCAGGTGATATATGGATTGGACACGGCTTTCTCGTGAGATCGCAGGCGATGTGCTGTCCGGCCCATTCGATCGTGGCCGGTACGCAACGGACGCCTCTATCTACCAGATCATGCCGACCGGAGTCGTGGTTCCCAAAAGTTTCGAAGACGTCAATACAACCCTGTCAGTTGCGCGCGAGGCAGGGCTTGCCATTACTGCGCGCGGCGGCGGCACCAGTCAGGCAGGGCAAACCGTCAATACAGGGGTGATAGTCGATTTTTCCAAACATTTGAACCGGTTGCTTCATCTTGATGTCGAAGGGCGCCGAGCGATCGTCGAACCCGGGATCGTACTGGATGATCTGAACCGGCAATTGCGGCCGCATGGGCTTTGGTTTCCCGTGGATGTCTCGACCGCGTCGCGCGCCACGATCGGCGGTATGACGGCAAACAATTCCTGTGGATCACGCTCGATCAAATACGGGCTCATGCGCGACAACGTTCTGACGATCGATGCTTTGATGGCGGACGGCACGCGCCGCCGCTTTGCCGAAACCGACCGCGAGACGAATGATACGCTGGTGCGGGATCTGCTGGATCTCGGTTCGAGAGAGGCCGACGAGATCGCCGCGCGGTTCCCAAAGGTCCAGCGGCGCGTCGGAGGGTACAATCTGGATGCGCTCGTGCCGGGACCCAGATCGCCGCGTCTCTCTGACGTCCTTGTGGGCTCGGAGGGGACGTTGGCGCTGAGCGAGAAGATCGAAATCCGCCTGTCGCCGGTTCTAACCAATAAGGTATTGGGAGTCTGCCATTTTTCGACGTTCTGGGCAGCCATGGATGCGGCACAGCACATCGTGAACCTGGGGCCGGTGGCTGTTGAACTGGTGGATCACAACATGATCGCGCTCGGACGCGACATCCCTCAATTCCGGCCGATCGTTGAAGAGTTCGTTCGCAGCGATCCAGCGGCCCTGTTGCTGGTGGAGTTCGCTGAACCTGACCATGCAGAGAACTTGGCACGTTTGGCTGGGCTGCGTGATCTGATGGCGGACCTCGGCGGCGAGTTGGTTGAAGCCGTTGATCAGGCGTTTCAGTCCCGGATCTGGGGCTTGCGGACGCAGGGCCTCAACATCATGATGTCGATGCGCGAGGCCGGGAAGCCGGTCAGCTTCGTCGAGGATTGTGCCGTCGAATTGAAGGATCTCGCCGCGTTCACTGACCGCCTGACAGGGGTGTTCAGGAAGCACGGCACCGATGGCACTTGGTATGCGCACGCGTCTGTTGGCCTGTTGCATGTGCGCCCAGTCTTGAACCTGAAAGAGGATCTGGGTGTCCGCCAACTCCGTACGATTGCCGAGGAATGCTTCGACATTGTCGCCGAGTATAAGGGCTCGCATTCCGGGGAACATGGCGACGGCATCGTTCGATCCGAGTTTCACGAGAGAATGTTCGGCGCGCGCATGGTTCGAAACTTCGAGGTCGTTAAGGATCGTTTTGATCCAGACGGCTTGCTGAACCCGGGTAAGATCACGCGTGCACCAAAGATGGATGATCGCAGCCTGTTCCGCTATCCGGCTGATTACGAACACAAAAAAATGGAGACGCAATTCGATTGGTCGGGCTGGCCAGGCGGTCTGCATGGCGCGGTCGAGATGTGCAACAACAATGGGGCCTGTCGAAAACTGTCGGGCGGCGCGATGTGCCCCTCTTATCGCGCCACAAGGAACGAACGAGACCTCACGCGGGGCCGGGCAAACACGCTGCGCCTGGCCTTGACGGGACAACTCGGTCCGAATGCGCTGGCTTCTGACGAGATGGCCGAGACCATGAAGCTCTGCGTCGGATGCAAGGCCTGTAAGCGCGAATGCCCGATGTCCGTCGACATGGCGAAGATGAAGACCGAGGTCCAAGCCGCGCGTGCGGCGGTTAACGGATGGTCAATACGGGACCGTATGGTGGCTCATCTGCCGCGATACGCGCAATACGCAAGCATGGTACGGTCGGTCCTTAACCTTCGGAATACGGTTCCCGGCGCATCTTGGGTGATGGAGCGCCTGACAGGGGTGTCGGGTGAGCGTGACTTGCCGGTTTGGCGGCGCCCCTTCCGAGAACCGGTCGACAAACCGCAGATGCCGGATGTCGTTTTGCTCGCCGACACGTTCAATCGATACTTCGAGCCGAATAACCTGCGGGCTGCACAGCAGGTTTTGCACGCCGCAGGCCTGACCATCGGATATGCAACCGCGCCCGATGCGCGCCCGCTTTGTTGCGGCCGGACCTATCTGGCCGCAGGGATGGTGAATGAGGCCCGCAACGAAATGGAGCGCAGCATTGATGCATTAAGACCCTTCGTCATGGCGGGTATCCCAATCGTCGGGCTTGAGCCGTCCTGCTTGCTGACATTCAGAGATGAAGCGCCCCGGCTCATTCCCGAGTGGAGCGAAGAAGATGGTCACAGCGTCATGCTGATCGAAGAGTTTCTTCAGACGCTGGATCTCCCTCTAAAACCCCTTGACCGACCTGTGAAACTGCATGGGCACTGTCATCAGAAGGCCGAGAACGTCATGTCATCCGTCCAGGCGGTGCTTTCAAAGATCCCCGATTTGAAGGTCGAGACGATCGAGAGCTCCTGTTGCGGGATGGCGGGAGCATTCGGCTACCAGGCAGAGACGCTCGAAGTGTCAAAGCGGATGGGCGAATTGACCCTCATGCCAGAGATCCGCGCGAGCAGCAGCGAGACACTCATCGTCGCGGACGGGACGTCTTGCCGACATCAGATTGCCGATGCCACGTCTCGCAATGCCATGCACGTGGTTCGGGTCCTTGAGATGGCCCTTGATGCCCGTTAGGAGACGCTCGGGAAACGAAACGGGGGCAGTATGACGAATTATAATCTTTATCAGCTGCTTCGGGAGAGGCTGCCGATTGATCACGGCGACGCCGTCTTTGCAGTGCTAAACGATGGTAGAAACTACACATATAGCGATGTCGAGAACGTCACCGCCCGGTTCGCGCACACGTTGGTGTCACTGGGGCTGCAGCCCGGAGACCGCGTTGCGGCACAGGTCGAGAAGTCGATCGAAGCCTTGCTGCTCTATCTCGCGACAGTCCGTGCGGGTGGCGTCTTTCTGCCTCTGAATACGGCTTACACGCCGCACGAAATCGAATACTTCCTGACAGACGCTGAACCACGCATCTTCTTTTGCGATCCGGCCAACCTGAGCGCACTCACACCTGTCGCGGCAAAGGCGGGGGCGCTGATCGAGACGCTTGGTGTCTACGAGAACGGCGAAGACTTAAGCCAGTTCGGCTCGTTCCTGCCAAAAGTTCCCGATCGGGCCGAGTTTCGCACGGTCGTGAGAGCGAAGGACGATCTCTCGACGATCCTCTATACCTCTGGCACAACCGGTCGTTCCAAGGGGGCGATGACAACCCATGAAAACCTTTGGTCAAATGCTGTAACGCTTTGCGATTACTGGAAATTTTCCCCCAAAGACACGCTTCTTCACGCCCTGCCGATCTTTCACACACACGGCTTGTTTACATCGACGAACACAATCCTGGCCGCGGGATCTTCCATGATCTGGTTGCCAAAGTTCGATGCAGACCGCGTCATTGCCGAACTTCCAAATGCCTCCGCAATGATGGGCGTTCCGACATTCTACACACGCCTTCTCGGTCGGGAAGATTTCACGAAAGACTTGGTCAGCCACATTCGGCTGTTCGTTTCGGGATCTGCACCAATGCTGACCGAAACACATGAACAGTTCCAGGAGCGGACCGGACATACGATCCTTGAGCGCTACGGAATGACCGAAACGCAGATGAACACGTCAAACCCTTATGATGGCGAGAGAATTCCTGGAACCGTCGGCTTTCCTCTTCCAGATGTCGACGTCAAGATCACCGATCCTGAGAGCGGACAGGTGTTGCCGACTGGTGAGATTGGAATGATCGAGGTGCGAGGTCCTAATGTCTTCAAGGGATATTGGCGGATGCCGGATAAGACGGCGGAGGAGTTGCGAGAGACCGGCTTCTTCATAACGGGTGACCTGGGCAAGACTGACGATGCCGGGTATGTCTCGATCGTTGGCAGGTCCAAAGACCTCATTATTTCAGGAGGTTACAATATATATCCTAAAGAGATCGAGGAAGCGATTGACGATCTTCCGGGTGTTCTGGAGAGCGCCGTAATCGGTGTGCCTCATCCGGATTTCGGCGAAGGTGTGGTCGCGGTGGTCGTTCCGGCGCCGGGCGCTGAGCTCAGCGAGAGTGGCATCATCACGGGCCTCTCGGACCAGCTTGCCCGGTTCAAACAGCCAAAGCGAGTTTTCTTCGCCAAGGAACTACCCAGAAATGCAATGGGCAAAGTTCAGAAGAAGGCGCTTCGGGACGAGCACGCGACACTGTTCTCCACATAGGATTTGCGCGACCACGCACTGGTCTCCGACGCAGAACCGGTCAGCGCTGCGACGTGTGTGTTTTAGCGCGCCGCAGCGCATCCGCTAAGTGGACATCAACGTGGGTATTCTTTGTTTAGGGGTAACCGGCCGTTCTGGGCCGCCTTGCGTGTTCGTGATTTGATCTGGCACGAGC
>JBCAXJ010000072.1:0-26277 GCA_038534135.1 Pseudomonadota bacterium
TTCTGGAATGGATACGGCGTGCACGAACTTTGCTGGTCAAGCTCCGGCAAAATGCCCTGACCGTCCCCGCTCAGGTGTCCGTCATCGAGATAGGGGCACGCGTAAGAAGGTTTCGGTTGAACACACCGACTGCTGATCCCGACCCCGCGTCCGTCTCGCGCATTCAGTATCGCGGCACCAACTGCGCCAAGCTGGTTCGAGAAAACATGCGGCGATTGACGATTCCAGACATTCTCCCCGATCAGAGCACTGTTGAGACCTTCAACCTTCAACCCGATCCCGTTGCCGCCGATCACGTTGCCCTGCATCGAGAAGGATGTGACGGTCTCGTACGGATCGAGCGGGAAGTCCCGATGGGAGTGCTGCGGACTGGACTTCAAATCGCTAACATACGCCTCGAGGCCAGCTTCGGTATTTCCATCGATCCGGTTCCCGAAGAACCCAATATCCCAACTGTTGCGCACTTTGATGCCAGAGCGTTCGTTTCCAGCGATCTCGTTCGCCGCGACGATGACGCACGAGCTTTCAAACAGCGTGATCCCTTCCTGCCGATTTGCCAGAACGGTGTTGGCATACAGCAGGGTTTCGATTGAATCCCGGTCGATCATGATCCCGGTGCCGTTGTTGCGAAACGACACGTTTCCGACCAACCAGCTGTGATCAACCTCGCGAGAGATGATGATCCCGTGGCGATAGGCCGTGCCATAAGCCGTGTTGTAAGCGATCTTCAGCCAGCGGGACCGGTCGTGCGGATCCAACCCGTAAACAACGTTGTCGCGCAACTCGTTCCCGATAAGGGCGACGTGATCGGCCTCATACGAGTAGAATGCATAGTACATCTGTTCGAACGTGCTATCGACAATGGCACCGCTTGGCCGCCGAACCTCGACATCGGATTTCTGCACGATTGGCGTTGGTCCGGCCGAGTAGGAAACCCCGTAAGACTTGTCGTACTGATAGCCCAACGCGACGAAGGTCGCGCCACCCGCATGCAATTCGGCGTCGCTCCAGGTGATGAGGAACGGGCGGAAATCATAACGGTCGCGGTAGGAGCGTTCTGCGGGCTCAGAAGTTGCCTCCTGCCACCCGATGATGTCGGAATCGATGACGTGCAGCTTTCCCGCATTGACGATATAGCTGCCGCTTTCCTGGCTGAGCTTCAGCGTGTCGCCAAGTTGCAGGACGAGCGTTGCGTCCGGGCCGATCAGGATAGGCAGGCGAAGCAGATAGTCGCCGTTATCCTCGACCAACACGCCTTCCCGCATCAGACGGGCGTCAAGATGGTCTTTCAGACTTTGCAGATCAAAGACGCCACTTTCGATGAAGATGAACTCTGGGTTCAGCTTGCGCTGACGACGGCCCAGCTCTTCCCATTTCGGGATCTCGGTGATGAACTTTTGATTGTACTGGCTGTACCGCATCAACGCGACGGTCGCATTGCCAGGCGCGATGGCCGGTAGTGCTGCGCGCAGATCAGCCACCGACAAAGACATGTCCGGTATCGGAGGCAAAGGCAGCTTCAGCGGTATCTGGTTCACCCGGCGCGCCGAGTACTCACTGGAAACTGCGACTGGCCGATCCGAAATTTCAGGCGATGCGCGAACAGTGACAGGCGTTTCAGAACCACCCAACAGACTGTTGCGGTCCAAAGTCTGTGCTTTTGCCTCTGCGATTGCGCGGAAGGTTCGCACCCGCAACCGCGCATCGTCGAATGTTCGGACAAGGTCGAGCGCTTCAAGCAGTCGGTCTTCGTCGGCAATGGTCCGCGCTACGACCGCCCGGACCTGCTCGGCGCCACTTGGTGACAGGTTGCCCTCGGAAATCAGCGTGTCCGAAAGTTTCAAAACCTCGTCAGGGGAAGATCTCGCCATGCGGTCCAGAACGATCCCGAGCGCCTTCGCCGGATCAGAACTTTCGTTCGCCACATCCAGGGCGATCTCTGGTCGCTTCAGGTCGACCAATCCACGAAGAAACGAACGTTCGACCTGCCGCTGCGGTTTCTCTGACAAGGCGCGGAAGCGTTCCAGAACCGACGCGACTTGCGCATCAATTTCGGTGTGATCGCTCGCGTCTCTTCTCAGAATTTGCATCTCGGCATCGAGGCGGACGGCGGGCGTGTCGATCTGTTCCAGTATCGATCGCGCCCGCGCCAGTTCGGCTTCGTCGGCAAGTGCCTTTACGGCGTGCCGCAGAACACGGTCTTTCAGCCCGGCATTTGAAATCGTTTCCGCAACACCAAGCGCACCGTCCACATCGCTATTGCGCACAAGCTGGACGCCAATCTCACTCGATGCCCGATCCATCTGATCTGCATCGGTAATCAGCGCCAGCCGCGCTTTGGCTTGATCGATTCGTCCGGCGCGCGCCAACTCGCGGGCGATTTCGGCGTTTGCACGTGATGCCCAATTGGTGCTTGCAGCGTTTGCGCCGCTTAGAACGTCGATCGCTGTAGTGATCTGCCCAATCCTGGCAAATGCAGTTGCCGCACGCGCGAGATCATTCGGATCGTCGGACTTTTCGGCGAAACTGCGTACTTTTGCCAGAGCATCGAATGCTTGGACATCCAAGCCTTTGCCGTGCAGGAACTGTCCGATCTCAGACCATACCTTCACGGCAGACCCGGTGTCGGTCACGCCGAACGCAACCCGGCGCGCCATCCTGTGATCCGATGCCGCGATCGCCGCTGAGACGATATCTTCGGCGACCTCGCCGTGAATGTCGATCTCCGCAATCGCCAGAGCCGTGTGCATTGCTGACAGACGGTCACCATTCGAAGTCTGTGCTCGCGCTGCCCGTGCCAGGAGTTCGTCGCGGCGTTCGGTGTCAAAGCCTCGACCAAACGGAAGCATCGCAGCGACATCCGCTGCAATGTCAATCTCCCCGTCCGATATCATGGCCTCAGCAGTGTCGGCACGAAGACCGTGATCCTCTGGCACCGGCACATCAGCTTGCCGAAGCCGCGCGGCGGCAAGCGCCGACGCAGTGCGGAGCCGCCCGACTGCTCCGGGTATCCGTTCGAGCACGAACTCTCCGAAACGCAGACCGGCATCGTCCGAGGCAAGCGCGGAAATCGCGATCTCGCCGAGTGCGAGGCTTCGGGCATTGATCGTTGGAATGTCTTGCGATAGATCGGCGGCCCGCCGCAGATTGGACATTGCGCGGATCGTATCGCCGCGCACGAACCAGGCGCTTGCAATGTCCAGCATCGCCCAAACTCTGCCCTCGGCCGTAGATAGAAGGCTCGAGGCGTAACTCGCGATCGCAAGCGGATCTTGGTCGCTCTGCATATCGGCGACTTGCGCCTTGGACAACGCGAGTGCAGATGAAATCACCGCTTCGGCGTAGCGATCAATCTGTGCTGGCGACCATTGATCTGGTTCTCCCGCCGTCACGAACTCCAGAGCTTCATTCCAGAATGAGTACGCTGCGACCGGATCCGCCACGAGCGCATCGCGCTCGATCTCTTCAAGTGTACGCTGAGTTTCCGTGCGGCTCTTCAACAGGTCGAGAATCGAGATAGGCTGGGCCATCGCAACGGGCCCAACCGCAAGACCAATGGCCAGTGCAAGCGGGGCAATCATCTTGCAAAGGATACTGCCCTGCGCCCGGCGTGGAGTTGGTGCGTCCGATCTAACCATGTGCCGAGACCCTACTCGGGCTCTACCGATTGCGCCGCAGCGGACGAGAACACCGGCGCTCGGCTGAGGAAGACATCTGCTGCACGACCGACCAGCGAAATGGGCAAGTCAGTCGCTGGCGAAATGATAACTGCGACCTGTCCACTGTTCTGATCCAAGTGCACGCTCTCGATGCTCCCCGACACCGTATCGGTCGTCCCGAGAAACCTGAGCTCCGCACGTTCGGTCCCGTTCAGCGACTTGACGGCTTCCGGGTCGAAGAACGCGCGCACTTGGACACGTTGATCGGCGTTTGTGATGCGCATGACCGGCTCGCCGGCCCGCACGAACATGCCGGGTTCAGCATTCGTATCGAGCACGCTGCAATCGCACGGACTGTCCATGTACCTGACGGCCCCATCCGCTTGCTCGATCCCAAGCATCGGACTGCCGTTGGTCAGCGCACCGCCAGCCCCAGCAGCCGTGAAGACCAGAACACCATCTTGCGGAGCACGAACGTCTATCGCGGGAATTGTGACCTCGGCGACTGTCGCGGAAATCAGGAACGCTCTTTCATAAATGATCGACGCCACCAGGCCCAGAATGCCAACGACGAAAACGAACGCCGCAGCAAAGGTCAGCATTCGACCGATCGAAAACCGCTCTGCGATCGTCGGCGCGGGTGGTTCCTTCTTCCGCGCCTTGGCAGAGTTGTCCCGATTGACCACCGCGAACAGATCGCCGGAATGAACGAGTTCGCCGGACAGGATCGCTCCGGACACATAGCGAAGCGTCGATGTTTGATCGCGCGTCACATCGACGAACTCGAACCCGGTTCGAACCTGACCGCTCGTCGTCGGCGTTTCGTGTCGCATCTGCGCGCGCATCGGCTGCAGAATTGCAAACTCGTTGAAGTTGATGTGAAGCGTGACATCAACCGTCTGCAAGCCCAGCCCGAGTGTTGTCGCCGTCTCGAGAGAAAACCCACCGACGCTCCAGTCAAATGCGTCAAACATCTGGTTCGAGATGTCGATCCGGAGCGGAACGCGGAGTCGCGCGTGCTGGCGCTGTACTTCGGCTTCGTGAACGATCGCGGTTTGGAAGGTCATGAGTTTACAGCCCCAAAGAAGTCATGATGGCACCGGTGTTCGGCAGCTCGAACACGCCGATGCTCAGCCCAAGCAACATTACGAAGGTAATCGACGCGACAGCCATCATCGCGGGTGACGAGGCTGCCGACAAACGCGTGCGCCAACCCGAAGACTGCGCTGCCAGTGTCGTCTTCTGGCGCGTCCATTTCTGTTGGTTCAGGTGGTAAACCATGTAGATTTTTACAAATGAACCAACCACTTGATTGTAGTAGAGCAGCAATGGCCACCACGGCGATACCGTGGATCGCGAAGCCAGGAAGCTCAGGGTCAGAAGGTAGCGCGTGCTCAAGATCCAGAACGCATAAAGCGCGATCATGACCGGACCCTCCGTCACGCCATAGAGCGCTGTGACAATGACGCCCGTCAGACACGTCCACATCGAGATGCGCTGGTCGATGATGCTCCACCAGGTGAACAGCCCCATACGCCGAGGACCGAGCGCGATGGCCCGTGTGTTTGTGCGCAGCATGTTGCCGAACCACCGGCGCATCAAAACGATCGATCCCTGCAGGAAGCTCTCGGACGGAGCATCCTCGACCGTCAGCACGCGCACATCCGGGATGTACAACATCTGCCAACCGTCTCTCAAAAGGTGATACCAACTCGACTTGTCGTCGCCGGTCAGGAACTTGATGCGTCCCAAGCGCCAATGATCGATCCAGTCAATCTCGACCCGCCGGATAAACTCTGGGTCCGTGATGATTGATGCGCGGAACATCGACATCCTGCCCGTCAGCGTCAGCACATTGCGTGACAAACCAACCGAGGACATCTGGATCTGGCGTTGTGCAAAGCGCATCGCGTACCAATGGTGGAACACCCAGTTCCCTTGAACCTCGCAGTCTTCGTCCGTTGTGAGCGCGCCCGCGCGCGGGAACATCCGGAAGAATGGAGCACAGCGGCGGATCAGGCCTTCCTCGAGGATCGAGTCGCCATCAACAACCGCAGCCACTGCGTCATCGGGTGGATTGTCGGCTGCGATCGCGCGAAAACCGAAAGCAAGCGCATCCCGTTTTCCGGTTCCCGCAATCCGCACAAACTTCAGGCGCACATCGGGCGGTGGCGCGCACATCTCGAAGAGCTGCTTGATGAGACGTTGATCGCCCATTTCCACGATCGAGGCGACGATCGTCGTTGGTGCCCCACAATCGATCGCCTCACGGATCGCGGCTTCATAGACACGCATCGTCGTGTCACTGTCGATCCGGAAGCTCGTGACCAACAGATAGACGTGGCTAGGCATCCCAGCTTCGGCAAGCGCGTCGGCGCGGCGCCGCCAGCGCGGGAACACGATCTTGCGGTAGATGATCGAGCGCACCCAATGCAGAACGGCCCAACTGTAGCGCCACACACCAATCATGCCAATGATCAGCAAGAACTCAGCCGCCTTCGGGTCCCAGGCAGCAGCAGGCATGGACAGGGCAAACAGCACCAGGCACGTCAGGAAGACGAGGTGCCCGGCGAGATTTCTCCAGCCGGGATCAAGGGTGCTTTTGTACCCTGCGCCCGTCATGTCACCAACAGATACCGTCGTAGTTGCCGCCCGTTCGCTTGTCGGGATCGACGCGGATCAAGTCGATCACCTGCTGCTCGGGGCGCGCCTTCTCGACAGCTTTGGCGAAGGATTTGTCACCATTCCCGATGATGATCGTGTCTGAGCCTGCGATCAGGCCATCCAGATCGTCGGTCATGAGTTGAGAGAGGTGGCTCAGCTTGGCCTGAATGTGCGCAAGATTGGATCCGCGCAGCGTCGCCATCTCGACGTTCTTGTCATAGATTTTCAGATCGTATCCCTTGCCAAGCAGGCGCTCGGCCAGTTCGACAAGCGGGCTCTCGCGCAGGTCGTCCGTCCCGGCTTTGAAGGCAAGACCAAGGAGCGCGACCTTACGGCCGCCTTTCGACGTCACCATCTCGACGGACTTCTCAACCTGTTGGGAATTCGCCTCCATGACGCCGTCGAACATTGGCGTCCGCACGTCCATGGAAGACGCCTTGTATCTGAGGGCACGCAGGTCCTTCGGCAGGCATGATCCGCCAAATGCATAGCCGGGACGCAAGTAGGCACGCGAGATATTCAGGCGCGTGTCCATACAGACGATGTCCATGACCTTCTGTCCATCGACCTGTGCGGCCTTGCATATGTTGCCGATCTCATTGGCGAAGGTCAGCTTCACCGCGTGCCATGCGTTGTTTGCGTATTTGACGGCTTCGGCCGTATCAATCTCGGTGACGATCTCGGTGCTTTCGATGCCAGCATTGATCTCGCGCAGGACCTCGAGCGTCTTGTCATCATCGACACCCAATAGCATGATCGCAGGTGCGAAGAAGTCGTCGATCGCGGTGCTTTCGCGCAGAAACTCCGGATAAATTGCCAATCCGAACCCGTCGCCATAGGTCAGGCCGGACGCCTGCTCCAGCGTCGGGATAACCGTTCCGCGCATCGAACCCGGCAACATGGTCGATCGGATGATGACCGTATGGCGCGTCGTTTTGTTGGCAACTGCCTCTCCTATCTGAGCGCAGACGGTCTCGACAAACCGAAGATCCAGATCTCCGTTTGGCCTCGACGGCGTCCCCACACACACGATCGAGACGTCAGTGTCAGCCACAGCCTGTTCCAGGTCGGCGGTCGCCGTGAGACGCCCGGCATCGACGTTTGCCGCGATCATCTCGGACAGGCCTTTTTCCACAATGGGGGCTTGTCCATTCGCGATCAGGTCGACCTTGGAACGGTCCACGTCGACAACGGTCACCCCGTGACCACACTCCGCAAGACATGCTCCGGATACGGCACCGACATATCCTGCGCCAAGAATGCTTACTCGCATAAGGGATTCCTTTCCCGCTCAAGCCCCGCAGGCACAATCATATTGCAGCGCAGCAATAGTTCAAGAAAAAGATCAAGCCTTCTGACTCTTTTATTTATTATATTTCAGAGTAACAGAAATTATCCGCCCAAACTGCACCAGCAGTCGCGTTACAAGCTTCATAAATACTTATATATTAGAACTGAAAGTACAGAAATGGTGAATATGACGATGAAAGAACCTTTGCCGCGCTGAACACCAGAAGCAGCGCTGCACCACGCTCAAGATAAATTCTGAATCTCGGTGATTGGGTCAGTCTTTGGATCTTTGGGGCGAAATACATGCCATAAACAACGACCCAACCGGTCAGCATCCAAAACACGTGGCTATTGTTGATCTGCCATGCGACTTCGTCACCTAAGCTCCACCCATTCAAGCCAAGCATGCCCTCATATATAGCGATGGCTGACGCAAGGTCAGGTGCCCGGAACAGAACCCAGCCGATCATCACAAGCAAAAGCGTCAGCAAGATCCGCGGCGCATGCCGGGGCGCATCAACCTGCGCCTTCACGCCAAAGGCGCGTTCAATCGCCAGAAGCACACCGTGCCACGCGCCCCACAACACAAACGTCCAGTTCGCGCCGTGCCAAAGCCCGCCGAGCAACATCGTCAGAAACAGGTTGAAATACGTTCGAACCTTGCCCAGACGGCTGCCACCCAGAGGAATGTACAAATAGTCGCGCAACCAGGCCGACAGGCTCAGGTGCCACCTGCGCCAGAACTCTGTGATGGACATCGACACATACGGATTGTCGAAGTTCTCCATGAACCGGAAGCCCATCATCAGACCCAGTCCAATCGCCATTGCAGAGTAGCCCGCAAAGTCGAAGAACAACTGAATCGTGTATGCGGTCGTTCCCAACCAGGCTTCAGCAGCCGTCGGCGCGGGAAGAGAGAACATCAGGTCCGCGACCGGCGCGACGCTGTCCGCGATCAGGACCTTCATCGCCAGCCCAAGCGCAAAGCGATACGCTCCCTCGGAGAACAGCGCCCAGGAATGGGTGCGATTCTCGAACTGATCGACCAGATCCTTGTATCGCAGCACGGGCCCGGCGATCAGTTGCGGAAACAGTGCGATGAATGCCGCAAAGTCGATCAGATTTCGGGCGGGCGGAGCATCACCCCGATGCACATCGACCAAATAGCTGATGGCCTGAAAAATGTAGAACGAGATCCCGATCGGTAGGATGACGGACCAAAGGCTGAACTCACCGGCCGAGACATCCAACATGGCGAGGAAGCTTTCCACGCCAAAATTGAAATATTTGAAGTAGGCCAGCACGGCTAGATTCCCGGCAACACCGACCCCAAGCCAGATCTGCCGGCTGCGCCCATGGTCCAGCGAGTTCACTCGCCACCCGAGCGCATAATTCCAAAGCGTGACGAGGACAAAGAGTCCGAGGAAATCGATCCGCCACCAACCATAGAATGCGTAGCTGGCAATCAAGACGGTGACATTGCGGAAGCGCGCTGGCGTCAAGAAATACGCTGCCAGGAACCCTGGCAGAAACCCAAACAGAAAGATCGCCGAGGAGAACACCATGCGCGTTATGCCCGGCCAGTCATGAGGGAACTACTCGGCCAGCGCATCTGCGTACTCTGTGTCGACAAACCGCATCGGCCATTCCCAGATCACGATTTGGGGCGGCGCCTCCATGTTGGGCAGATCCTCCAGGAACGTCGCCATCGGCTTTACCGGCCCACCGCCATCTTCGGCGAGGTTCAGGACATCCGCATCCAGTGCCAGCCGCAGCGACGCCGCGAAACTCCATTGCTCCTGCGCCGAGTAGCTTGTTCCAACCAGGGCCACTGGGATTTCAGGAGCGCCGAACAGACCAGAGGCATCAAGCTCAGCTTCCAGCGCCTCTGCTTCGAAGGCCTGTACCGCCTCATCCCCAAGTCCCAGCCAATCCCGTGCGGCGCCGACCGGTGTGAACTTGGTGAGGTCGCCCCGATGCATCGTCTCGGGCAAATCCACCCTGCGGTAACCCTTGGCTTCCGTCGAAATCCGGGCTGCAATCTCGAACCTGACCGCTTCCGCAACAACCGTGGCGCCAACCGGTGTCCAGTGCGTGTCGCGCGCCATGAAGACGGGAGCATCAACGCTTGCCGAAACCAATGCGCTGGTCGCGTCCAGATAGGGGACCTGTCGGTCCTCCAGACCTTCAACAAACGCTGCGTACGCGTCTGTGCGGCGGCTAGGAGCAGCGACTTTCAGGCGACTGGGGTAGACCGATGCCTTGGCCGGTACGAGTGTGACCAGCAGCCCGATCCCTTGCTCGGACAGGACCGATTGCACCTTGCTCACGAACTCAAGATTTGCGTTCAGGTTGGTCTTTGAGCGATCCGGCGTTCGATACTCTTCCTCGGTAAAAAGCCAGCCATCCCGCCCGACGACAACGCCCGATCGTCCAACGCCGAACAGCGCGTAGTCTATGGCGCCCCACAAGGTCACAGCAGCTTCCCGGGCGGCCAGGCTTTCGCTGTAAAGATCCTCGAATGCCTCGGTATACTGTCCCTTGATCAGTGCCGATGGACGCTCTGGTAGCCCCGCTTGATCAAACGACTCTCTAACAGCCGACGGCGTGAGCACGGCGCCAACCGCCAACACGCCAAGGATCAGGGCACCAGGCAGCGTCAGGCTGCGGATATCGCTCACACGACCCATCATCAGACCCGCGCGTAGATGTCCTCGTACCGGATGATGTCATCCTCGCCCAAGTACGATCCCGACTGAACCTCGATCAGATGCAGGTCGATCTTCCCGCGGTTCTCCAACCGATGATGCGCCCCTAGCGGGATGTAGACTGACTCGTTCTCGCGCAGGATTTGCTCTTCACCGTCAATCGTCACAATTGCCGTTCCCGAGACGACCACCCAGTGCTCTGAGCGATGAAGGTGGCTCTGCAGACTAAGCTTACCCTTCGGCTTCACGACGATCCGCTTCACCTGAAAGCGGTCATCCATGCAGATCGTTTCATACGATCCCCAGGGGCGAAAGATCTGCGCGTGAATATCTGCTTCCGGGCGCTTGCGCGTGCGCAGAGCCTGGACAACCTGTTTCAGATCCTGGCTCTTCGTGCGGTCTGCAACGAGCACCGCATCGCGCATCGCCACGACGACCAGATCCTCGACTCCCAGGGTCGCGACCATCGGACCGTCGCTCGCGCGGATGTATGAGTTCTGGGTATCCAGTGCTACGACGTTGCCAACCGCGACATTGCCATTCGCATCGCTATCGCCAACCTGCCAAATGGCTTCCCACGAGCCAAGATCCGACCAGGCAAATCGGCCACGAACGACCTTGATGTTCTTCGCTTGCTCCATAACTGCAATATCGAACGGCAAGTCGGGCGACCGTGCCATTTCAGCAGCGCCCAGCCTGATGAACTCGAGATCCATTTCAGATTTCGCGAACGATGCCATTGCCGCCGCGAAGACATCTGGCGCATTCGCTTCGAACGCTGCCAGCAAAGTCCGCGCGGTCGCCACGAACATCCCGGAATTCCAAAGATAGTGGCCATCCTCGAAATAGCTCTGAGCGGTCTCGGCGTCAGGTTTCTCGACGAAGGTGTCGACATCGAGAACGTCGCCTTCCTGCCCCATGGAAACGGTCTTGATGTAGCCAAACCCGGTCTCGGGCGCGCTCGGGACAATGCCGAACGTGATGATACATCCGGTATCGCGTGCTGCTTCGAGCGCGACCGGCAAGTCTTCAAGGAAGCGATCGGCGTTCGGGAC
Organism: Pseudomonadota bacterium; assembly: GCA_038534135.1. Taxonomy (GTDB): domain Bacteria; phylum Pseudomonadota; class Alphaproteobacteria; order Rhodobacterales; family Rhodobacteraceae; genus Thermohalobaculum. The sequence continues at coordinate 11,377 of JBCAXJ010000072.1, forward strand.
GTTGTGATCCGCAGGCAGGATCACGAGAACGCGATCCGGGTCCGTCTCGGCGGCCATGATCGCGGCCAGTGCGACCGGGAACGCGGTGTTGCGACCCATCGCTTCCAGGACAATCGTTGGCTGCATTCCGGCCGACAGCATGTGTTCGCGGACCAAAAAACGCTGATCCGCTGCGCAAATTACAACCGGCGCGCCACACCCGGGCGATCCGGAGACCCGCAGAGCGGTCTCCTGAATCATCGAGCCATCTCCAACGACGCTCAGGAACTGCTTGGGATGCGCTTTTCGCGAAATTGGCCAAAGCCGTGAGCCGCTCCCACCAGACAGAATGACAGGCGTGAACGCGATGCTCGCAAGGGATAGATCTTTAGGTGCCATGTCTCTTCCCCATTAATCCAACGTTAGGGAATTGTGCAATGCACCATCAAGTCAACCGAAACCGGAGGTTGTCACAGAAACTTTTCACTCAAAGCGCGATTCGACGGCAAACAGGACATAAATGCCTGCATATTGAGCACTCTGAACATCAGAGTCTCGTCGCTCATAACCGACCGTGCCGGACGCAAAGAAACTCTCGATCACCGGGATTTGCATCCCTAGGTTGATTCGCGACAGGAAATCACTTCGCGACTGCACACCAGGTTGAACGATCTCGAACTCACGCAACTCCAGGTCAGTGCCTGCACTGAGTTCGTATCCCGGACTGAATTCCTTCATAAGGTCAAAGCGCAAGCGATACTGCACAAAACCCGAAGCAGTGCTCAGATCCGTTTCTCGAATGCCAGCGTCGAAGCGGCCGCGAATGCGCGACAGAATCTCAGAAGGGCGGTAGTCGAACTCGACCGCGGCGACGGGCGCGACGTCCGAACCAAAGAAGGAAGCATCGTAATTCCGGTACTCCAGACCCAGCCCCGTCTCGACCTCAAGCGTCGCGGTGCTATCAACATATGTCAGGCCCGTAAGCCCTCCATACCCTGTGGAAGACCGATCAAAGCTGCGGCCTTCGAGGTCGTCGAAATAGCTTCTGCGGTCGAGTGACCCTTCCGCGAAGACGCTCAGCGAGTCCGACAGTGGGTAGATCGCACGCAGCCCGCCTCCGACCTCGATCCGATCTCTGTCACCGTTGAACAGCGGCGGAAGTCCGGACGCCTGAGGCGTGAAGTCATCGAAGTCGATGAAATAGGCTTCGCCGAAGCCGCGCAGGCGCCAAGTGTCAAAGTCTTGCTCAAGGCCCAGGTCCAGCGTCACGTCATGGAACACCGTCACCTCGTCGGCGGCGGAACTCAGGTCTCCGGACGATTCGTTGATCGCGTTGTGATCGCGCCGCACTCTGAAATCGATGTCGCCTGTCAGGCTGTCATTGATGAGCCACCGTCCGCGTGCCCTCGCTTCGGCATCTATGTAGTTGTTCTGCGTCAGATCCAGCGACCGGCCGACCTCCACCCCTAACGCGAGCTCGCCCTGAACCTCGTCTCCCGTCAAAACAAAACGTGCGCGCGGTGTGATCGCGACAGATATGTCGTCTTGCTCAGCTCCATCGACTGCGCGAAGGGGATTCGTCTCGTACAACGTCGAAATCTTAGGCTCAACGAACACGCGCAGAAGCGGCTCCCCCGTCTCGGGAACCCGCGACGGTATCTCGGGCACGTCCAGATCATCAGTGTTAGACAACTGCTCTTGCGCGGCGGCACCATGCGCGACGAGCATGCACAGAACTATCGTTTTCAGCGCATTCCGCATCGCCGACTCCCCCGTAAGGCCTTTACGGGAGAGCACAGGGCATCCAACAAATCAAGAATTATGGTGCAGTGCAACAGATCTGGGAGCGGCGGAGCCTCACATAAGTGAAGTGATCCAGCCATGCGCATCCGGCGTCAACGACGCGCTCTCAAGGCTTTCCCATTCGACAATCCACTCAGGCATTGCCCCGATTACGCCAAGTGACGCTTCAAGCGCCGATCCATCGAAGGACGCCCGTGCTTGCGCCGTCAGCGCAACTCGATCCTGGGACGCATCAAAGTCCAGCAACACCGCCGTCATGTCGGTCGTATCGAAGACCAGAATGTCAGCGCCGTCGCCGAGCGACACCTGGACGTCTCGGGATGGCCCTGCGATCGCCACGACATCGTCGCCCTGCCCCATCCCTGCAATCGAAGCCTCGCCAGCCAGGACGACGACGTCATTCCCCCGGCCGCCGTCCAGGGCTCCGCTCCCGCGATGCAACAGATGGTTGCCCGAGCTGTCGCTGAGGGTGACATCCCCGGGACCGGACGTGATGAGAACACCAAGAAAATTGACATTGGCGGTGTCAAGACGATCGATACCGGCGGGGCCCGTCAACAAGACCAAGGAGCCGTTGTCCGAGTTGGACACCACGTGCTGATCAAGCGTAACGCGAACCGTACTCGCGCCCGTCAGATCGACCAAGTCCAGTCCGCTGATAAGCGTCGCGTTGCTCAGGTCCAGCGTGTAGGTGGAACTGAGCAGTCGCAGGGTATCCTCACCACTTCCAAGCGCGACGCTATCCAGATGCCCAAAATTCGAAACAAAGGTCGAGACGACGTCGTCGCCGTCTCCACCGACGAAGTTGTCGTGCCCCGCCGTCAGATCGACCTCCAATCGGAAGTTGGCTGTCCGGACGACCTCGATCGCTGGAAGCAGCGCATCAATCTGAACATCGCGGAGGAGAAGCGTGGCGACACCGTCTGAACCCTGAAGGTTCAGGATTAGTCCATTGCCGTCGATTCGCCACTCAAGGTCCGAGGTATCGGCGGCGGACAGCAGATCCGTCAGGATCAAGCGGTCGGTCTGCGGATCAAAGTCGTAGATAATGTCGTCGCCATCGCCTTCACGGTAGCGGATTGTATCGCTGCCGGAACCCGTGGTGATCCGGTCATCCCCGCCACGTCCGCTGATCTCGTCATGGCCTTCGCCTGCATCGATAATATCTGCGCCACCGGATCCGAGAATATCATCGCGTCCACCACCGGCGCGAACATCCAGCGTACCCCCACCCTCGACAGAGATGATTTGATCAGAGTCGTCGAAGACAACGGTACCGAAACCGCTGCCAATGCCAATCTCAGTTCGTGCGGAGGAGTCGGTCCCGATTTGTGCACTGGAACTTCCAGTGCCTTCAAACACGATCCGGTCGGTCAACTCCGGTAGAGTGACCACTGTGAAATTGCGGCGAAGCTCGATCTCCTCGATGCCGTCCAAGCTGATATCGGCAAGATCGACCTGAGACTGCGATCGCAGGATCAATCGGTCTTGGCCTGAACCACCGGAGATCTGTGATCCGGCGAGAATTGATCCATTCCCGGCATCGATCGTGTCGTTGCCAGCGCCGAGCGTCACGTTGAGTTGCGTGGAGTCGCTCAGCTTGACGAGATCGTTGCCGCCGCCCGTATGAATGTTGGCCGATGTTCCACGAACTACGATCGTGTCATCGCCTGCGCCACCCGTAACACTGCCTGCGAAATCGGGATTGAGAAACACAGACTGCGCACCATCCGCGAGTAAAACATCTCCCGCCTGCGAAAGCTCTACCTTGTAGGCCTCTGACACCCCGGACAAATCGAGAAGCCTCAGGTCAGCGCCTCCAGTCTCGATCCGGAGGACCCCGTCATCGGTCCCCGACAGAACGGCATCGTCCAGACGGAGTTCCGCCCAGTCCATACCGTCCAAACTGACGACGTCGATGCCGTCGAGTTTGTCGAACCCGCGCCAGTCCAGCCGGAAATAGGGTCGGCTGAGGATTTCCAGACGATCCTTGCCGCTGCCGAGATCGATCCAGTCGTCTGACGTCAGCGCAGATCCATAGGTCGAGACGACATCGTTCCCGTGGTCCCCAAAAACGCGATCCGTGCCAGCGGTAAGTTGCGCCTCCCACGTCAAGCCAGCGCTTCGTTCGACGTTGACGGCCTGCCTCAACGCATCCGTCGTCGTGCCGAAGACGGTGACGTCATTTTGGCCAGCCGAAACAACAACATCGCCACCGACCTGTGTCAGCTCAACCGTCGCACGCGAACGGGCATTCACGACGTCCCGGAGAACCAGCGTATCCCGCGCAGGATCGAAATCCGAGAGAACATCGTTTCCGCTGCCGTCGACGAAAATGATGGTGTCGGCGCCCTCACCCGTCATGATCTGATCATCAGCGTCACCGCTGAAAATCAAATCGTCGCCATCACCGGCATCGAGCAATCCCGTGAAGCTGTCGAGCAACTCGATCCGCTGCGCACCGCCTGTAAAGCGGACATCCGCTGCGCCATCGAGTGCCACGAGACCGCGCGCGCCCGTTTGACCGGCGACATCAAGCGTGTCTCCCCACCCATCGAAAGTGACTTGGTCACCCTGTCGCGCGATCATCGCTGCATCGATCTGCACCGAGGCATCAGCCGCACGAACCTCGACATCTTCGACATTCTCAAAAGCCGCGAGGTCTGCAAGGCTCACGTCTGCCTGGAAGAAGACGGCCCGGTCATATCCCGTGCCGCCATCGACCCGGGTCATCTGACGTCCCGACGCATCATGGATTAGAAACTTGTCGTCGCCGTCGTCGCCAAAGACGGTCCCGAACGCCGTGCTGCGGATCGAAAAGGTGTCGACACCTCGCCCACCGTGGGCCGCCGCACCTCCCTGCAAGGCGATGTAGTCATCTCCGGAGCCGCCGAAGAAGCGGCCGTCGAATGCCTCGGTCAGGTACAGCCGCTGCCCATCGGCGTTCGCGAGATGCACATCTCCAAGACCCGCGACACTGATCCGGTAAGCCGAGTCCACCGCAGCAAGATCCAGACGCTCTATTCCAGCGCTTCCGGTCTCCAGCAACAATTGGCCGCGATCCGAGCCGGACACGACAGAGTCGTCCAGGATCAAACGGATCCGTGAGACGTCGCGCATATCGATGCGGTCGATCCCGTCGAGCGCGCCCATGCCGGTCAGATCGAATGTCGACGACGCACTGGCGACGTGCAGAACATCGTCGCCACGCCCAAGGTCGACAGTATCCTCTGCGCCGAGCGTCGAGACAAAGGCAGACACGCGCTCGGCTTTTCCGCTACCGAAGACCCGGTCTGCTCCGGAAGTCAGCGACAAGTCTACGGTGAAATCCCCATCTCGCCGCAGGGCTATGGCAGGACGCAAGGCATCCGCACTTACGCCATCCACGCGAATGGTCGACACGACGCCTTCACCGGTCAGAAGCGTCAGGTTGGAGCCCGAGGTGGTTTCAATAATCTTGAGGTCTTCCGACGCGAGGCCGGAGGCCGAATTCCAGATCTCGATCTCATCTTCCTCGGGATTGAAATCCAGGATCCGATCGTTTCCGGATTCAAGAAGAAACAGAAAGCGATCAGCGCCTTCGCCGCCGATGAGCGTATCATTGCCCGCGTCACCGACGATCAGATCGGCGCCGGCACCGCCATCGAGCGTATCGTCGTGGGTACCGCCAAACAGGCTATCCTGACCGACATTGCCGATCAGCGTGTCTTCGCGCCCCATGCCAGCCAGAAAGCTTCCGTCCGCATGACCATAGAGTTCATCCCGCCGGTCCGCTGCCACGACATACCGAAAGTAGACTTCGTTCTGGCCGTAAATATCGGTCGGAGGGTGGTGATCCCCACCAGGGCTGACTATCGGCCAAGCCTGTTCTCCCTCGCGATAGGACGCCACCAATCTGTCTACGATGAATGTGTTTCCAACGTCGACCCCGCCGTGGAAATTGACGTCCCGGTTCGCCTCGGAGATGTGGATGTAGTTGTTCGTCTCGCTGTGCCACGCCGACAGCAGAACCGCATGGCGGAGATCAATCATCTGCAATTCCGTCAGCGTTATGTGATGGCCTTCGTTGATTTCGATCCCGTATCCATTGCCGGCCGTGCCCTTGTTGTGCGCACCGTCCGCGCTCAACCGCTCACCTGTCAGATGGATCGTTTCTTCGAACAGGAAGGACAAACTCGGGGCATCCCGCACGTCGATATCGGCAAGCTCGACATTGTTAGTACCATGCAGGTGGATCGCAGCAGATCGCAGAAGGTCCGGTTGGGTGTTCTCAAACGCGAACGGATCCGCGGTCCCAAGATCAAATGTGATTGAAAGATCTGAGATCCTGACCCGCTCGACGGCATCGACCGCCCGGACCTGAACATTGCTTCCCATGTCGTAGGGAACCGGGTCTTGCAGTTCGATCACATCCCCCGACACAGAAACGACCTCTGAGAAGTACTCAAGAAAAGGTCGGTCCGCAGCGTAGTCCGGGTCGACATTGGCGAACTCGGGATCAGCGACGAATGCACTCACATCCGGTTGCCAGATCCGCAACATGTCGCCCTCGGCGACCTTGTTGTTCGGCACCGAGATCGATGTGTCGCCCTGGGACACGGTTTGCGCCACCGCGCCGACTGTGAACTCCCGGCCCTCGCCAACCGTGATCAGCGACGAAACGTTCGCGGATGTCAGACCAATGAGTTCGGTTTCACCGTCCGCCGAGCCTCGCAGCCAGATGTCCGATCGGTTCAGAACGATCGTCTCGGTGATCTCATGTTGCCCCGCAGCAAACTCGATGATCGATCCAGCAGGTGCGCTCGCGATCAGCGTGTTGATGTCATGCGTAGGTGTACCGGTGGTGATAACAAACACCGGTCCCTCAAAAACCAATCTCGCTTCCAAGGTTCAACCCTTTCAGGTTCGAGGTTCAGATTTTTCGAGGATTTTTTTATTGTGCGCCGCAACAGCCATGGATGTTGCGGCGAAATTTAGGCAACGCTACCGCTCAACCGTTGATTGAACGTAAAAACCTGAACTCGTTACCGGAACGTTCTCTCGTGTGCGTCAAACACCTTCGTTTGAGATGTCTTCGGTGTGCGCATAAAGACGCTTCACTGTCATTTTCGCGCCGTCCGGCGACTCAAATGGTTTCAGGTAACCAGCGTCCCGCATCGCGTCGAGGTCGAGCCGCAAGACTTCGCCGTCATGGTCGAAAACGAGCGCACTGTCCGCATCAAGTCCTTTGCCAACAGTACGGAAAACCATGTAGCAGTTGTTCCACTGCACCGTGGGGATGTTCTTGTTTCCGGGCGCCTCATCCGTCGCACCTGTTAGAATATCGATGTCCAGGACCGGGTAGTGACCTGATTTACCGCCCATCACCTGTGCGCCGAGGCGCCTGCCAGTGTCCAATTTCCAGTGATTGTGGGCCGTGCCTTTTGGCGACAACAGGTGCGCGACCCATCCCGCAAGAAAGATCGGCTTACCGTCTCTGTTTCGCCATTCGATGCACGTCAAAGGATAATCAGTTGGTTCCGAAAACTCGATCCGAATGGCTCGGGACAGCGATTGTTTGATCCACAGCATTCCGGATCGCAGGATGTCATTGGTCGTCATATCGGCCTCTTTTGATACCGTCGCAACCGGGCTCACGCCCGTTTCACGCTCAAGACTCAAGGGGATCTTCATCAGGAACCAGCCGCAGGGGGACAGCGCGATCTGTTCCGCGCAGGCAAGCTCATCGTCAGTCGTTGATGTCGTGACTGTGCAACTAGTGTATCGCCCAACCGCCAATGTTGCGCAGCAACATCAGAGCGATCGCGAGACCAATTCTAACCGCAACGAAAACGTCACGAGACGCCTCTCAAGCAGACCGATTCTCCGGCGTGCCTGCGCACCACTCGGCCGCGATCTCAGCGCGGTTCCGTTGCAACCATGCAAGGGCAATCAACGCTTGCCCTGTCTCGATTTCACCGTTCAGCGCAGCCCGAAACGCCGTGTCGAGATCCAGAACGATCGTCCTGATCTCCTCGCCCTCCGCCGCCAGTCCAAAAACGCCAGCGACGTTCGAGAGATCGGCCTCGGCTACAAAGACCGTCACACGGTCGGCAAGGACACCGGGCGATGGAAAATAAGACGCAACCTCAATCGCCCGCCCAAGAGGCAGGCCCGCCTCCTCCATCGCTTCGCGCCGTGCTGTTGCCTCGGCGCTCAGACCGTGATCGATGCGCCCGGCGATGATCTCAACTGGCCAAGGCATTGCTTCATCTCGGGAATGCAGGGTCGCACGGAACTGTTCGATCAAAAGCACGCGTCCGCTTTTCGGATCGAATGGTAAAACCGCTGCGGCGTCGCCACAGGACACGACCGTCCGCTCAATCGGCGCAGACAATTCCCGTTCGTAGCTTTCGTGAGAAATCTCGTGTTGCTCGACAACGCAATACCCGGAGTAGCGCACATCTCTTCCAAGGCGGACAACCTCGCGGGCGTTGTCACGGTTTGCAATCTCTGGCCGCAATGTCGGGATGTGCCTCGACTGGCTGTCGAGACGCATACGCGCGCGAATCATGAAGCCACGCCATACCCTTGGACCGCGAAGCTGAGCCGACGTCGCAAGCTCGGCGACCAGATCCGACATTGCAATGATCTCGACATCGCGTTCGGAGATCGCCGTCGGATCACCCGGTTCGACGTGCAGCGACGAAGCGAACGCAAACCATGTGTGAACTGCGTCGCCGATCTCCGCTTCTCGGACAGAGATGAGATCACAAAGCGCACTCAACCGGATCAAGCTGCGTGCCGCGCGTTCGGACAATCGAAGAGTTTCGGCTCCGGCTTCACGCAGTTGCACAAAGTCCTCGGGAACCGAACCCATCGGGCGCGCCACCGGATCTTGGGGATCAGTTTTGAGTATCCCGAGTGCTGCTTCCATCAGCACCCCGTCGCGATGCTCGTTATGGCGCAAAAAGTATCGCATTCACTTCCACTCGTTCCGCGGCACTTTTCGACTGTGTTCGTCTCGTGGCCTGCATTTGCGTTCGCGCTCGATTGATAAACTCGATCGCTGAGTCCGCAATGATATCGTGCATGTCTCAGAAAATTCGGACCGCAGACGCCCGCCGAGTATGGCAGCCGTGGGCATCAGCATGTGCATCGTGACCCAAAGGCTCTCAAAGCCAGATTAGACCGAGAGCACAATGCAAATACACAGAGTTCTGCGCCCAGAGCAAGCGTGCAACTCTCACCCGCTCCAACCGACCAAGGCTCAGTCTTGAAGCAAAGGAAAGGCCGAGTGAACCGACGGCCTCACCGTCAATTGCGCTCCTCGATGTACATGATCCGGTGTCAGATCGGAAAATGATGTGGCGCCCGTCAATCCCAATGCCGAGTGTACCTCGTCTTCCAGGATCTCGAGCAACCGGACCACACCAGCAGGCCCCGCCGTTGCGAGCCCATAGCAATAGAGCCGGCCAAGCCCCACCGAATGCGCGCCCAGCGCGACCGCTTTGACTATGTCCGTCCCACGCGAAAAACCGCCATCGATCATGATCTCGCAGCGTTCACCAACGGCCGCGACTACCTCGGGCAGCACGTCCATTGCCCCCAGCCCGTGGTCAAGTTGTCGTCCTCCGTGGTTAGAGATGTAGACGACATCGACGCCGTGATCGGCGGCAATCCTGGCATCCTCGACGGCCATGATGCCTTTTATGATCAGCTTGAGGTTGGGATAGGCCGCGCGTATCCGGGCCACATCCGTCCAGTTGAGCGCAGCCTGGGCCCGAATGCTCTCGGGATTCACCCAGCGCCGCCATGGCTTGTCGAAGCGGCGCACGATATCGCGTTCACGTCGCGAATAAACCGCAACGTCGACAGTGAGCGCGAAGCCATCGAATCCGGCCTGCATCGCTTCTTCGACGTGGTCTTCGATGAACCTGTCGCCACCGCGCACATAGAGTTGAAAGACCGCTGAATTCGTGGTCGCAGCACGCACTTCATCCTTCGAGCGCGGGCTCACGGATGACATCATGGTTGGCACCCCGAATGCTTCCGCGGCCTTGGCCACGGCCAAAGCACCTTCGGGATGGAAGCTCTCGAGGCCCCCAACCGGCGCAAGCATCACTGGAAGGCGACACGGATTGCCCAGAAAGTCAGAGCTTTTGTCAATCTCGGAGACATCGACAAGAACGCGGGGCCGGATCGCCAAGGCGTCAAGGGCCGCACGGTTGCGCGCCACGGTCGTCTCCGTCTCGGTGCCCCCGATCAGATACTCCCACGCTTCATCCGTGCAGGCTTCTCGCGCAGTCGGGATAAATTCATGAATCGCCAGGAACTCGGAATTCAGGTCTCGCGTCATCTCTGATCTCGGTTCATTCATCGGGGTGCTCAAGAACAATTGCGAATATGCGGTGGGGGACCGTCATCGGATCAGGGAACGATCTAGCCAACCGCTCGGCGAATGCCACTCGAAAGCGGGCCTGGTCCTCAACGGACAATACAGGGCCGATCTGAGCCGACGCTACGATCCGCCCGACCCAGGCCTCCTGCGTGTAGGTCAGGTCAGCCGGAAAGCCGAGAAGTCGGTAGTCGCCGAAGCCCGCATCGGTCAGATCGAAAAGCCAGTCGGGGTACTGAAAGGTCCACTTCCGGTTTTTCGGCGCAGGATTCCAGTGATCGATAACCTGCAGCGTGGCATCAATCACATTGCCAGGACGTCGAAGCCAGTCCTGATGGGCGATCGCCAGCTTGCCTCCGGGCTTCAGCAATCTCAAACACTCGCGCGCCGCTCTTGGCCGATCAAACCAATGCCAGCAGGTCGCAGCCGTCACCGCATCGAAACGATCGCTCGGCAGCATTGTGTCTTCGGCCGTGGCGTGAACGTGCTCAATCCGCAATCCGTCGGCCTGCGCCGACGCGCGCGATTGCTTCAGCAAATCCTCGGACGGATCCAGCGCCGTGACACGACACCCGCGACAGGCCATCTCGCGTGCCATCAGCCCGGTGCCTGTCCCGAGATCGAGGACGGCCTGATCAGGCAAGCCGACCCCAAGAGCATGGAGTTCATCGTACAAAAGCTCCGGAAAACCCTGGCGGTATTGCGCGTAGTCGCTGGCCGCCTTTCCGAAGTCCGGAACGCTCATGCGGACATCATTGCCCCTGTTCTCTCAGAGCTGTCTCAGGCGACCTCGAACAAGCCCGCTGCCCCCATGCCGCCGCCAATGCACATGGTGCAAACGACATGCTTGGCGCCGCGCTTCTTGCCCTCGATCAGCGCATGGCCGACCATGCGTGCACCGGACATGCCATAGGGATGACCGATCGAGATCGCTCCGCCATCGACGTTCAGACTCTCGTTCGGGATGCCCAGCTTGTCGCGGCAGTAAAGAACCTGCACGGCAAAGGCTTCGTTCAGTTCCCAGAGATCGATGTCATCCATCTTGAGATTGAACTTTTCCAACAGCTTGGGGACCGCAAAGACCGGACCGATCCCCATCTCGTCCGGGTCGCACCCTGCCACTGCGATGCCCCGATAATAGCCCAGCGGCTCGAGACCGCGCTTCTCGGCTTCCTTGGCTTCCATGATGACCGAAGCGGACGCGCCATCCGACAACTGAGACGCATTGCCTGCTGTGATGTAGCCGCCTTCCTGAATGACGAGGCCATCCTTGAAGACGGGGGCGAGGCTGTTCAGCCCCTCCATCGTCGTGGTCGGCCGGTTGCCTTCGTCCTTCTCCAGTACGACGTCTTTTTTCGAGATTTCCTTGGTCTCGCGGTCCTGCACCAGCATGGTCGAGGGCAGCGGCACGATCTCGTCATCGAAGGCACCGCGCTGCTGACCCGCAGCCGTGCGCATCTGGCTCTGGAAACCGTACTCGTCCTGCACATCGCGAGACACACCATACCGGTCGGCCACGGTCTCGGCCGTCTCGAGCATCGACATGTAGAGCGCGGGGAGGTTCTCCTTCAGCCAGGGGTCGCGCAGCCGGTCCGTGCGCTGGTCCTTGGTCTGCACCAGACTGATCGATTCAACGCCGCCACCGACGGCTATGGTCATGTTATCATTGATAACTTGCTTTGCTGCGGTCCCAATCGCCATCATGCCGGACGCACACTGGCGGTCCAGCGACATGCCCGCAACCACGGTGGGCAGCCCGGCGCGCATTGCGGCCTGGCGCCCGATATTCCCACCGGTCGAGCCCTGCTGCAGAGCCGCGCCGATCACCACGTCCTCCACCTCGCCCGGCTCGATCCCCGCGCGCTGAACCGCGTGCTTGATCGCGTGGCCCGCGAGTTCCTGCGCCTGGGTGTCGTTGAACGCGCCGCGATAGGCCTTGCCGATGGGCGTGCGCGCGGTCGAGACGATGACGGCTTCTCTCATGATGGCCCCTCCCCGGGCAGTGTGTTTCGGATTGACCGATGTCTCCCGCGTTGGCACCAAGATGTCAAACCGGACGCGGCGGTCGGCACGAGGCCGCGTGCGTTCATCACGGACTTGGAGGGCGGGGATGATCGACCTTTACTACTGGCCGACGCCGAATGGATGGAAGGTCAGCATTCTGCTGGAAGATCTTGAAATTCCATATGAAACCCGGCCTGTGAATATCTCGAAGGGTGATCAGTTCGCGCCGGAATTCCTCGCAATCTCGCCGAACAACCGGATGCCCGCGATCGTGGATCATGATGTCGAGGGTGATCCGGTCAGTGTTTTCGAATCCGGTGCGATCATGTGGTATCTGGCTGAAAAGACAGGGAAATTTACCTACGACAACCCGCGCCTGAAGAAAGAGATCATGGAGTGGCTGTTCTGGCAGGTCGGCGGTCAGGGACCGATGGCAGGGCAGTTTTCGCACTTTGTGAACTATGCGCCGGAAGAGCACCAACCCTATGGAAAGAAACGATATTCCGGCGAGTACGATCGGCTTCTGGGCGTGCTGGAACGGCGTCTGGAAGGCCGGGACTGGCTGGTTGGGCCGGATTACACCATTGCCGACATGATCTGCTGGCCCTGGGTGCTGATCGCGAAGCCTCTGGGCGCGAGCCTGGATGCATTTCCAAATGTAACCCGCTGGCGTAAAACGATAAAAGAGCGTCCAGCCGTCCAGCGCGGAGTGGATGTCGGCAAGGAATGGCGCCGCACGGCGCCTCCCGACGACGCGGAGCGCAAGCTGCTGTTCGAGCAAAACTCGAAGTCGCTGCCCGGCGGCTGAGGCCCCGGTTAACGGGGTTTGTGTTGTTCTCCGAGGCCGTATGCATTGATACCGCAAAGGTAGTGCAAGCGTAGTGCTTTGATACCGCGTTGGTAACAACGCGGACTCGACTGCCAAAGGTTAACGCAGGTTTTTCGGGGCGGATTCCGCGAGAAACGGTGGGCAGAGGCCCTGCACACGAGAAAACTGGTGCCTTGCGACCCGTTCGCGGTTCGGCAGTTTCGGCACTCATCTAGTCTTATATAAGAGTTGAGGCGATGCCGCCTCGCTCATTTTTTGACGATCCGGTAGAGTTCGAAGTCGGGACTGCGGCGCCCGAGCCTGGGATGGCGCACGCAGAGGATCTTCTACTTCCGTTCGTGAAAGCCCCAGCATCGGTCGAACGGTGTGTGGAGTCGCCATGCGCCCTCCCGGGGGGAGGGTCGGGCGCCGCACCGCTGCGCGATGCGAAAAGAAAACTCGATCGCGCCGTTAGCCGTTCTAGCCAGACGCAATTACCCGCCGGTCTTCAGGAACGGTATGAGCTTTTGCACTTGCTCATCGTCTAACAACTCCCGGAACCATGCCCGCTGACTCAACATCTTGATCAGCAGCGCAACGCAGACCACGCCGACCGCACAGCCAATCGGGATCAGAGCGGTTCCAGCGACGATTTCAGCTGCTCGAAACATCCGGCCACCGATATCGAGTCCCTGCGTCATACCGGCCATCGCTTCGATGACGGAAGGTGTCACCTCGATGATGCCCATACCAAGTGCGCCGCTTTTAGTGTTGCGCCACACGACTGACGCCACAGCCTGGGTTGCTTCGATCGCCTCGGCGACAGTGAGTTTAGCGGACAACTCGACATGATCCGCCAAGGCGCGTGCGCTTTGACGAAATTGATAGAGCGTTCGCCGGAACATCTCGATGGAAAGGTTGCGCCAGGTCTCGGAGAGCCAGACGCGGGCACGCTTGCCTGCTTCGGACACGACCTGCGCGGCCTGAGTCGCTGAAGCTAGGGAGTCGATCGCCGCTTCCGTTAGGATCGGGGAGATGTCTTTGAGGGCAGATTCTGAGTCTATCGGTGCAACGATTGCCTGAATCTGCGCTTCGGGGTCGGCGAGCGTGTCTTGGATTTCCTTCAATGCTGGCTCGGTCGAGACATATTGATTGTGCGCGCTGATCAGATCTTCCAAGCGCGCGAATGCGTCTGGGGCCATTGGACCGGGAATCGGATCGTTTTCGGCTTGGAGGCGTCGATCTGCATCGCGCAGGGTTCGCAGGCGTTCGCCGCGCCCGACCATAGCCGGGCTGACTTCTTCCGGGCTTGTCCCAAGTTTCTTGAGGTAGCCATCGACCGTTTGAGCGAGCCGGTCGAGCTGGTTCGATCGGCGGCAGCAATCCAAAACCTGCTCGGCGGCGTCCAGAACCTCGGCGTGGAACTCCTGTGCGATAGCATCAGTGCTGATTGCGCGGACTAGCGGATCATCGGCGACATCGATGCGCTGCTCGTGTGTTCCGCCGAAGTTTTCACCCGCCTTGCTCTGAGATACTTCGAGTGTCTCGGGTAGCTCTGTCGTGTGTTTCCTGATCAGGCGGGCAATTTCAGCGTTAAGCGTAGCGGGACCGGCCTTCCAGATCTCGTCTGGGATCAGGGCCTTGGCGACCTCCAGATCCTCGATAGCCGGTTTACCTTCGAGCCGGTCTTGATACCAGTCGACCCAGACCTTCCAGCCTTCATTGTCGGCAAGAAGGTGATCGCGAAGTGACGACCAGTCTTCCAGAGAGCCTGTTGGCAGTTCGCCGCACCAAAGCGAAGACGCGTAGAAATCTGTGTTCGGTTTCGAATTTTCTATCCCTTTGATATCATCACTAGGCAGCCGACTCATAAAACTCGACCCACAACCTGAACGATGCCAGTTTGATCATGGAGAGGAAGTTTCGTGAT
>JBCAXJ010000073.1:0-25833 GCA_038534135.1 Pseudomonadota bacterium
CTTCGCCCTCGAAGGTCGCGACAAACTTGTTGATGATCTTGCGCGGGATCAGTTCGCCGGTCTTCTTGTCCTTGCGTTGACCCGCGCAAGATCATCAACAAGTTTGTCGCGACCTTCGAGGGCGAAGAGGTCGTCACCGTCGACATCGACCCAGCGGTCTCGGCCAACCCCTATTTCCAGTTCGACATGAAGGTTCCGGGCGCCGGCACGATGCGCTTTGAATGGACCGACGATGACGGCTCGGTCTACGACTTGGAAAAGAAGATCAAGGCCGCCTGAGAAGTGGCCTCCGAGGGAGGGAAGATATGAAGTACCCACTGATGGCGGCAGCGGCCGCTGTGTCGGTGGCCTTGGTCGCGCACGCGGGACCGGGGCCGGACGACGACAAGCTGGTGATCGAAGGTGTCGAGATCGTCACCGAGGTGAAGGCGCCCGCAGGGCATCCTCTCGATACGATCTACTCGGGATGGCGATTCCGGTCGGACGAGACCCAGGCGCTGGAGACCGACGACTTCGAGAACCCCGCCATGGTCGCGGTCGAGTACGGGATCGAGTTGTGGGAGACGCCAGCAGGCTCGTCCGCGAAGTCCTGTGCTGATTGTCACGGCGATGTCGAGTCGATGGCAGGTCTTCGTGCCAGCATGCCGCGCTGGAGCGACGCCAAGGGCAAACCGGAGAGCCTCGAGCACATCATCAATGCCTCGATTGCCGAGCATCAGGGCGCCGACCCATGGAAGTGGGAAAGCCCCGAGATGCTGGCTATGACGGCGCTGATCGGGATGCAGTCGCGCGGCATGGCGATGGGCGTTCAGACCGATGGCCCGATGGCCGACTGGATCAAGAAGGGCGAAGAACTCTATTACACCCGTGTCGGCCAGCTCGACATGGCGTGCAGCCAGTGTCACGAAGACAACTACGGCAACATGATCCGTGCCGACCACTTGTCTCAAGGCAACATCAACGGCTTCCCGACCTACCGCTTCAAATGGCAGGGTCTCGGCTCGCTGCACCGCCGTTTCTCGGGTTGCATGAAGAACATACGCGCGACCCCGTACAAGCGCGGTTCGGACGAGTTTGTCGCCCTCGAGGCTTACCTTGCCTCTCGCGGCGCTGGCTTGGGGATTGAAACGCCAGCCGTCCGGAACTGATAATCCTGGTGCGTCCCGGTGGATGGGGCGCATCGCATTTGTTTCCAGTTTTACGTGCTCCGAACGCGCCGCTTGGCGCGACCGGGATAGGCTTGCCAGAAGGAGGCACCACATGATCTCTCGCCGTGATTTTCTTCAGGCCAGTGTTGCTGCCTCGGCGATCGTGGGTGCCTCCGGCCTGGGCAATTGGGGGCGGCTCGCGGCACAGCAAACGCTGACACAGGACCAGTTGCTGGACTTTGATGCGCTGGGCAATGTCACGCTGATCCACCTGACCGATATCCATGCGCAGCTTAAACCGGTCTGGTTCCGGGAGCCGGCGATCAATCTGGGCGTCGGCCAGGTCAAGGGCTTGCCGCCGCACGTGACCGGCAAGGATTTCCTGAAGCTCTATAACATCGACGCGGGCTCGCCCGGTGCCTATGCGCTGACCTACCAGGACTTCGTTTCGCTCGCGAAGGGCTATGGCCGAATGGGCGGGATAGACCGCGTTGCCACGGTCATCAACGCGATCCGCGCCGAGCGGCCCGAGACACTGCTGCTGGATGGCGGCGATACCTGGCATGGTTCTTACACCGCCGAGCAGACCAAGGGGCAGGACGTCGTCAACGTCATGAAAGCGCTGCGGCCGGACGCGATGACCTCGCACTGGGAGTTTACACTCGGTAAGGATCGCGTGGATGAGATCGTCGATGAACTCGACTTTCCGTTCCTTGGCGCGAACATCTTCGACAACGAATGGGACGAACCGGCCTACGAGCCGTACCAGATGTTCGTGCGTGGTGGCGTGCAGATCGCCGTCATCGGACAGGCCTTCCCCTACATGCCCATCGCAAACCCACGCTGGATGTTCCCGACGCTGAGCTTCGGCATCCGCGAAGAACGGATGCGGGAGGTCGTGCAAGAGGTCCGTGACGAGGGTGCCGAAGTCGTGGTCGTCCTGTCCCACAACGGCTTCGACGTCGACCGCAAGATGGCCAGCCGCGTCGAGGGCATTGACGTCATCTTGTGCGGACACACGCATGATGCTTTGCCCGAGCCTCTGATGGTCGGCAAGACCGCATTGATTGCTTCGGGATCCAACGGCAAGTTCGTCAGCCGCATTGATCTGGATGTTCGAGATGGCGGGCTTCAGGGCCTGCGGCACAAGCTGATCCCGATCTTCTCAGACGTGATCGCAACCGATCCGGCGATGACGGCCCTGATCGACGAGCAGCGTGCGCCTTACGCGGACCAGCTTTCGGAAGTTCTCGGTCACACCGACAGCCTGCTTTATCGCAGGGGCAACTTCAACGGCACCTGGGATGACCTGATCTGCAATGCGCTGATCGAGGAGCGCGAGGCGGACATCGCCTTGTCACCTGGCTTCCGCTGGGGGCCGAGCCTTCTGCCGGGCGATCCGATCACCCGCGAAGACCTGCACAACGCCACCGCCATGTCTTATCCTGCGGCCTATCGCACGCAAATGACCGGTGAGTTCCTGCACACAGTGCTGGAGGACGTCGCCGACAACTTGTTCAATCCGGATCCGTACTATCAGCAGGGCGGCGATATGGTCCGCGTCGGTGGCATGGGCTACCACATCGACGTCTCAAAACCGCAGGGCAGCCGTATCTCCAAGATGACGCTGCTGCGGGATGGCTCAGCGATCGATCCGAACCGCACCTACACGGTATCCGGTTGGGCCAGCGTCAATGAAGACACCGAAGGCCCGGCGATCTGGGACGTGGTCGAGACCTACGTCAAGCGCAAGGGCCGGGTCACGATCGATCCGAACAAGAGTGTACACGTGACAGGCGTCTGATAGATTTCACTTCAGGTAAGTGTGGATTTAATGTGTAGCATTCAATAATGTGAATGTAATGACGAATCGGAAGGGAGGACCGGTGCATGACCGATAACCCAACCCGCAAGGGCGCGAACCGGCGCCAGTTCTTGACGGCAGGTCTTGCCGCTGGCGGTGCCGCAGCGACAGCGTCGGTAGCGCACGCGGCAGGCGATCCGGCGATCCTCGAGGTCAAACCTTGGGCTCAGGAGCTTGGCGAAGGGGTCGATGCTCGCCCGTACGGGATGCCGTCGGAGTTCGAGCAACATGTCGTCCGCCGCAACGTGCCATGGCTGACGGCCGATCCCGTGAGTTCGGTGAATTTCACGCCATTGCATGACCTGGACGGCATCATCACGCCAAACGGTCTGTGCTTCGAACGCCACCACGCGGGCATCGCGATCGTAGATCCTGCCGAATATCGCCTGATGATCAACGGCTTGGTGGATCACCCCCTGGTCTTCACGCTCGACGATCTGAAACGCTTTCCGCGCGTGAACAAGGTCCACTTCCTCGAGTGTGCTGCAAACTCCGGCATGGAATGGCGGGGCGCGCAACTCAACGGATGCCAATTCACGCATGGCATGATCCACAACGTCATGTACACGGGCGTCATGCTTCGGGACATCCTGGCGGAAGCAGGCGTCAAGACCACTGGCAAGTGGGTGCTGCCCGAAGGCGCGGACGCCTCCGCCATGACCCGGTCCATCCCGATGGAAAAGGCGCTCGACGACTGCATGGTCGCATTCAAGATGAACGGCGAGGCGCTGTATCCCGAGCAAGGCTATCCCGTGCGGTTGGTCGTGCCCGGTTGGGAGGGCAACATGTGGGTCAAGTGGCTCCGCCGGATCGAGGTTGGCGATATGCCCTGGCACCATCGCGAAGAGACATCGAAATACACGGACCTGCTCGGCGACGGGAAAGCACGCCGCTTTACTTGGGAGATGGATGCCAAATCCGTCATCACCAACCCCAGCCCGCAAGCACCGATCACGCATGGGCCCGGCCCAACGGTTCTGACTGGCGTCGCCTGGTCCGGACGCGGCACGATCCCGCGCGTGGATGTCACGCTGGATGGTGGTGCAAACTGGCTGCAGGCGCGGATGGACGGCCCGAGCCTCGATAAGTCGATGCATCGCTTCTACTTCGAGTTCAACTGGGACGGCAAACCGCTGCTGCTGCAGAGCCGGGCGCACGACTCGACCGGCTACATCCAGCCCACAAAGGACGCGTTGCGCGCTGTCCGGGGTGAGAACTCGATCTACCACAACAACGGCATCCAGACCTGGTACGTCAACGAACAGGGAGTGGCGGAAAATGTCGAAGTTTCTTAAGGCGATTGCTGCTTCCGCGCTCATCGCAGTCACCGGTCCGGCCGCCGCCGATCCGCTGGGTTTGGGCCGCGCCGCCACGCCAGCCGAAGTCGCCGCCTGGGATATCGATATTCGCCCCGATGGCGCCGGTCTGCCGGAAGGCAGCGGCGACGTGCTAACCGGCGAAGAAGTCTTCGTCGAGAAATGTGCCGTCTGCCACGGCGATTTCGCCGAAGGCGTTGACCGATGGCCGGTTCTGGCGGGCGGGCAGGACACACTGGCCTCGGACGATCCGGTCAAGACCGTTGGGTCCTACTGGCCCTATCTCTCGACCGTCTGGGACTATGTGAACCGTGCGATGCCGTTCGGGAATGCGCAATCGCTCACACCCGACGAGGTCTATGGGATCACGGCCTACCTGTTGTACTCGAACGATCTGGTGGACGACGAATTCGAACTCAACCACGAGAACTTCGCCGAGCTTCGCCTGCCGAACGAAGACAACTTCTTCATGGACGACCGCGAGCAGAGCCCGATCTTCGCCAACCGCGACGCTTGCATGTCGAACTGCAAGACCGACGTGAAGATCACGATGCGCGCGCGCGTGCTGGACGTCACGCCCGAGGGCGCGGATGACGACGCGGCGGAAGCGCCCGCCGGGGAAACTGTTGAAGTTGCTGCGGCGACGACGGAAGCCTCGACCGAACCGGAGCAGCCCGCGCTGGATGCCGAACTTGTCACTGCCGGCGAGAAGGTCTTCAAGAAGTGCAAGGCCTGCCATCAGGTCGGCGACAAGGCGAAAAACCGGGTCGGTCCTGTGCTGAACGGCATTGTCGATGCGTCTCTGGGTGCGGTCGATGGTTTCAAATATTCCAAGGCATTGAAGGCGAAAGCCGACGAAGGCCGTGTCTGGGATGATGCCTCGCTCGCAGCGTTCCTGGAGAAACCGAAGGCATGGATGAAGGGCACCAAGATGTCGTTCGCCGGTCTGAAGAAGGAACAGGACCGGCTGGCAGTCATTGAGTTCCTCAAGAGCCATTCGCAATAAACCCATGCGCTGGCCTGGTACAATCATCACGATCCTTGCGATCTGCTTGTCCCCACTGGCCGTGCAGTCAGCCGAGACGGGCGATCCCGACCGGGGTGCGAAGATTTGGGGCAAGTGCAAATCCTGCCACCGCGTCGGCGATGGCGCGGCGAACAGCGTCGGCCCGCACCTGAACGAGATCTTTGGCCGCAAAGCCGGGTCGATCGAAGGGTTTCCCTACTCCAAGGGCATGTTGCGTGAAGGCGCAGACGGCCTGACGTGGACGCCGGAGAAATTGCATATCTACCTCGAGAACCCGAAAGCGCTGGTGTCAAAGACCCGGATGAATTTCCGTGGTCTGAAGAACGCGCGGGACCGTATCGACGTCCTCGCCTATCTCAGGCAGTTCTCAGCCAATCCGCAGGACATCCCTGAAAGCGCACCGACAGCAGCCCCCAGCGATCCTGATGTGGACGCCGCGATCATGGCAATCGCCGGAGATCGCGACTACGGCGAATACCTGTCGGGCGAGTGCACGACCTGCCACAAGTCTGACGGCGCCGACGACGGTATTCCGTCGATCACCGGATGGCCGAGCGAGGACTTTGTCACTGCGATGCATGCCTACAAGGTCAAGCATCGCCCTCACCCGGTGATGCAGATGATGGCAAGCCGGCTGTCGGACGAGGAAATCGCCTCGCTCGCCATTTACTTTGAAGGAGCCCAATGATGCGCCTTGCATATGCCACGCTCGCAGCCCTGCTGATCGCCAGCCCAGCTCTGCCCGAGGACGACGACGGTCTGGTGACCTATCAGGCATTGAAGCCCGAACTCGCGATCGCGTTGGCGACCGCCGCGATGCAGCACTGTCGCGAAGAAGGTTACCAGGTTGGTGTCTCGGTCGTGAACCGCTCGGGTCAATTGCAGGCCTTCGTGCGGGACCGGTTTGCAGGCGCCCATACGATCGAGACCGCGACGCGCAAGGCATGGACGGCGGTCAGTTTCCGAACGAACACCTCTGAACTCGACGATGCCACGCAACCGGGCAGCGATGCATTCGGCATTCGCTTCATCAACCAGGCCTTGCCGCTGGGCGGCGGTATCATGATCGAAAGCGGTGGCGCGATGGTCGGTGCTGTCGGTGTCTCCGGCGCGCCAGGGCCGGATCTGGACGATGTATGTGCGGAAGCCGGGATCGCAGCCATTGAAGATCAACTCGGCTTCTGAACGCGAAAAGCGTAGACTAAAGTCATAATCAAAACGGGAGGGAAGAATGACATTCACCAGACGCGGGTTCCTAGGAACCTCAGCGGCGACGGCCACGGCGCTGTCGGCGCCTTCAGTACTTGGCGCGGGCCATCCTAACGTCGTCATAATCGGCGGCGGGGCGGGCGGCGCAACCGCGGCGCGCTATCTGGCGAAGGACTCGAAGGGGGCTGTCAACGTCACCCTGATCGAGCCACAGCGGCGCTACTACACATGCTTCTTCTCGAATCTGGCGATTGGCGGATTCTGGGACTTTGAAGCGACCGGCCATTCCTATGCCAAGCTGGGAAGCGATTACGGCGTCAACGTCATCCACGACATGGCGACAGGCGTCGACCGGGACGCGAAGTCGGTCACGTTGGCCGGTGGCCAGAAAGTGCCCTACGATCGCCTGATCGTCTCGCCCGGCGTTGATTTCGTCGACGGCTCGGTCAATGGCTGGTCGCTGGCCGATCAGACCGCCATGCCGCACGCCTACAAGGGCGGTACGCAGGCGGCCCTCCTGAAGGCGCAGATCGAGGCGATGCCGGAAGGCGGTACCTATGTCATGGTTGCACCGCCCAATCCGTACCGTTGCCCGCCGGGACCGTACGAGCGGATCTCGATGGTGGCTCATGTCCTCAAGCAGAAGAACCCGACGGCCAAGATCATCATCGCCGATCCCAAGCCGAAGTTCTCGAAGATGGGTCTGTTCACCGAAGGGTGGGAAAGCCACTATTCCGGCATGATCGAGTGGCTGGGTCCGGATTTTGGCGGGAACAATGTCACCGTGAACCCGGCGACGATGGAAGTCGACATCGATGGTGAAGTCGTCAAGGCCGATGTCTGCAACGTCATCCCGGCCATGAAAGCAGGCTGGATCGCGGCCTCGGCCGGTCTGACCAACGACAAGGGCTGGGCGCCGGTCAATGCCGCCGACATGTCCTCGAAAATGGATGCCGATGTCCATGTCCTGGGCGATGCCAGCCAGCAGGGCGACATGCCGAAATCAGGCTTCTCGGCGAACAGCCAGGCCAAGGTCTGCGCCAATGCGGTGCGCGGGGCACTCACCGGGTCCAAGGTTTTCCCGGCGCGGTTCTCGAACACCTGCTGGTCGTTGATCGGCACCGATGACGGTGTGAAAGTTGGTGCATCCTACGAGGCGACTGACGAAAAGATCGCCAAGACCGACGGTTTCATAAGCCAGAATGGTGAAGACGCAGCCCTGCGCAAACAGACCTACGAGGAGAGCATCGGCTGGTACAACGGCATCACGTCCGACATGTTCGGCTGATCTCAGATCTCAGATTGGCATGCGCCGTGGCCTGATCGGGCCACGGCATTTTTCATCGAAGAAATACGACTCGAATGATTGTCAAGTTGGGTCTTAGTTTGATAAGGTATCGCCGAGGTTGGAGGCGAGTATGGCAAAATCCCCCCCGAAGCCGCCGTCAGATGCGGTAAAGTATATCGAGTTTGTTGGCCTGATGGGCTTGCTGCGCGTGACGCTGTTCGAGAGTTTTGGCGAACGCAAGTACTGGGACGAGCGATATTTCGACTTGTTCATGAACATGCTCGCCAAACAATTGCGCGGCTCGGTCTCAACGCTCGAGGAGATGACAGCGGCGATGACTGGAATCTCGCATTCGACGAAGATCCGCATGATCGAGGAAGCTCGTAAGGACGGCCTGATCGAGGCCGTCAACCGCAGCCAGATCAAGCTGGATGGACCGCTCGACAATGTCGGCGCGCGCAAGGTTTTCTATCTCTCGGACAGCATGATGAAGTCCATGCTGAGCCGCCTGGATGAAATGATCAGCGACGTGCGAGCTTTCGCTGGCCCGGCTTGAAATCGGACTGTCGCAATGACGCTGGGCGTTTTAGGCGGGAAACCTTGAACTTGGGTTAACTTCGATGCAGGTTCTCTGAGAATTCGCCGCAAATGCGGCAGAAACGCGTGATAAAGCTAAGGAAATCAAGCGTTCTGACCGTTGTTAATCATTTGGCGCTGTCCCGCGAGGCCTCCTGATTTGATGCCGCAAAGGCAGTTCAAACGTATTCCTTTGATACCGCATTCGTAACAACGCGGAGTCGATCGGGCGTGTTAACTCTTCGTGATCGTAGCGGTTTGAGACAGATTTAGGCCGCGGTCCTGCGGCCGGATCGTCTCGCTTTCGGATGCAAATGCTCGTTCGAAATCACGCTCGCGCGCAGATCTTGCCGAGAACGAACCGCGGGCGTCTGTGGCTTCAAAGCACCCCGCGCACGATCAGGCTGAGCCCCAGCAGCGTTAGCATGCCCAGGACAGCGAGCCGAAATTGATCCGGGCCCAACCGGTCCCGGATCCGCTCGCCCAGACGAATGCCGAAGATCGCAAAGCCGGTGCCGAGGATCGAGACCCAGATCGCGGTCATCGGCACCAGTCCCAGGCGCGAAAGGCCGATCATCATAACGATGCTGGACAGCGTGAACGAGCAGTTGATCGCCTGCAGGAACATGGTCCGGTCCAGATGCAGCGACATCAGATACGGCATCGAGGGCATCACCTGGCTTCCCGTGATGCCGTTTATCGTACCGGTCAGAAACCCGCTGACTGGGCCAAATGGCTTCTCGAACCGGGCGGGCAGGCGCAGATCGGGCCGCGACCACGCAAAGACGCAATATCCCACCAGAACGAGGCCCAAGACGGCAGCGGCGGTCGCACCATCGACCTGATCGAGCAGCCAAAGCCCCAGCACCAGACCCGGCAGTGTCGCGACGAACATTGGCCAGAAGCGTCGCAGTGTCGGCACGAACTGCCCGGCGCCGATTTGCACCATGATGTTGGACGAGATCGACGGGATGATCAGAAGGGGCAGAGCCTCTTTCAGTCCGATTGTCGCCGCGAGGAACGGCAGGCAGGTCGTCGAGAAGCCCAGCCCGGTCACACCCTTTGCGGTCGCGGCCCCCAGATAAACGGCGAAGATGATGGCAATCTGCAGGGGCGTGTAGGTGTCTAACACAGGTGGTCTCCGTTGGGAGCCTCACGCCATACGCCGACGCCCTTCCTGTGCCAAGCACTCAGCGATGAGAGCAGGCCGACCGGCGCGGTCGTATCCGCATTGGCAGGTTCTGAACTTCGAGACATTGAGTATTCTTTTGATCCAACCGCAAAGGCTTTGCGTATCCGTTTCATAATCAACGAAAGAGGTTATGATCAAAGAACAACACGGTTCGATAAAATTGGGAGAACTGACTCTGAATAACCCAAAGGAACCAGAAATTACTCAAAACATTCCAAATATACTGTTGTTAGCGGCAATTCTAATCCCATTGATTTTGTACGTTCTTGGGATCGCGCGTGGCCGTCGTGCATATCAATTGAGCGAGGTCGGCCTTTCGGCGTTTGCACTCGTGCTGCTGTCGGTGATTTCCGCAGCGATTATGTCCGGCCTTCCTGCATTCGAGGCGACTGAGTTCGTCGCATCCTGGATCATCGGTGGCGTTTTCGCGGCACTGTCCATGATCAATGCCATCCGGATAAGCCGATTGCGCCGTCAATTCTAAGCACAGCAGGCACTGTCCGAGGATATCAAGGGCGGGGAACCCGGCCCGGTCGATAGGGCGTTTCCCGGGGAAATCCCGGTATCCGATCCGGTTATCATTCGGCCCGAGCCTGGGTGTTGCACCAGCCGCGTGTTCCGTGACAACGGAATTTCGTCGGGCATACGCAAGGTAAATCAAGCATCGGTCGTCATGGATCTGCTCTTGCCGGTGACGGTGAACTTCTTCCAGGTCTCGATTGCGTTCACCGTCATGCGGGATGGCATCAAGGTTGTGGCGAGGTCATCGGCGCAGATCAGGCCTTGGCATGATTTCTTTCGCGCCGGCCTGGGTCTCAGCACCTCACTCATAGTGCGAAACGCCGAAAAAGAGGCTGCCGGTTCTGTCGATTGCATCAAGGGCGATCAGCTTTGTATTGCCTTGCCCGAGGGCAAGCGAGGTGACGTCTCTTCGTCGGTTGAATGTCAGGCTGCTGCCGCTGTCGATGTGGAACGCGTGCTTGTTCCCGATGAAGGTGGTGACCCGACAAAGACCCGGGTTGATCCAACCAAGGCCCGGCTGATTGCGAAAGGTGTTGCGACTTTTGCCGGGCTGAACACGATCGAGAACATCGAAATCAACGCAAACGGCTCAGTAACGGCCAACATTCCCAACACATCCGGCGGTTCTGGCTCGTTGGGCACCGTATCGGCCGGATTTGGATTGCGGACCACCATTGTCGTTCCCAAGGCGGCGGAGGTGAAAGAGGACGCGACGCGCCCCGTTGTCTTCCAATGCGTGCCCAATGTTGAGAAAGAGGAATTCTGAAGCGCCGCTTCCCAAGGAAATCAACGACGAGAAGTGGCCGTCCGGCTGTATCCGGGCGGTCACGATCCATCTGTGCTTTCGTCAGGTCTGGTCAGACGTGGATGCGGTAGATCGAGGCATCGAGAGCGCCGTCCGGCGTTGTGACAGCGACTGTGACACGCTGGTATTCGGCCCCTTCAAAATCGTCGAGACGCGCCCAATGCTCGGGCAGGTCAGGTGACTCGAAGACGTGCACGGCGATCGGATCACCTTGCGGATCAGGAACCATGCCGGGGCAGCCATGCGCCGCGCCCCAGCCCTCCTGCAGAAGCCTGCCGCGCACGACGCCCTTGGACCATGTTCCGGTCAGCCCGTCGAGCACATGGTGGTTCACCTCGCCCGGCGCGAGCGTGCCATAGGTCGCGAGCCGCATGTCGGCCGTCATCAGCGGCCCCATATGCCGTTCAGATAGCTGGCGACCCTTCGGTGCGCCTGTTCGGCCTCGTCGACCAGGCCGAGATAGCCGAAGAACCCGTGCACGACGCCGGCGTATTCCGTGTGTTCAACCGCGACTCCGGCATCGGACAACTGCTTGGCATAGGCCACGCCCTCGTCTTTGAGCACGTCGCATTCAGCGGTGATCACCAGGGCGGGCGGCAGTCCTGCATGCGACGTTGCCAGGTGTGGTGCTGCGCGCCAGTCGTCCATGTCGTGGGCGTTGGCGAAATAGTGCTCGCGGAACCAGTCGATCGTCGGCGCTTCGAGTATCCCGTACCCCGCACCGTATCGGTCGTAAGAGGCCGTGCCCCCGCGATAGTCGACCACCGGATAGATCAGTGCCTGGGCCGACACCGCCGGTCCGTCGGCCTCTCGCGCCATCAAGGCAACGACTGCTGCCAGGTTCCCGCCCGCGCTGTCGCCCGACACGGCGATGCGGGTGGCATCGATGCCGAGCTTCCCGGCTTTGTCCGCCACCCAGCGCAGCGCATCGTAGGAATCCTCGGCGGCGGCGGGGAACCGGTGCTCCGGCCCCATGCGGTAGTCGACCGAGACGACGGCGCAACCCGCTGCATTGGCGAGAAACCGGCACAGTGTTTCGTAGATCTCGAGACTGCCGATTACATGCCCGCCGCCGTGATAATAGATGATCACCGGCAGATCGGCCGCGTCAGTGGCCTTGTAGACCCGCACCGGCGCATGGCCATAGCCCGGGCCGGTGCTGAAGGTCTCAGCGTAGGTGACATCCGGGGCGGGAAAGTCGCGCAGGCGCGCCGCGGACAGGGCCTCCATCAGATCCCGCGCTTGCTGCGGTGTCAGGTCCACGAGCTTCGGGATGCCTGCCTCGGCAACCTTGTCCAGAAAGGCGTTCATTTGCGGCGTCAAATCATCGGGCATGGCGGTCTCTCTGCGTCTGGTATTCCGAGGACCGTAGGGCGGGATTCTGGGAATGGCAAAGCCGGATTGCCGGGTTTGCGATGGATCAAGGAGGTGGAGTGCGGCGCGATGTACCGCAGCGCACAACGCGGCGTTTGAACGGGTGCCATCCCGTGCTATGCGCAAGGCGTGGAATGGAGTGACGCCTTGGACCGCCCGCAAAATCCGTCTGTTGCCATGATGGTGACCTGCCTTGTCGACATGATCCGGCCGAGCGTCGGGTTCGCGACGGTGAAGCTGCTCGAGGATGCGGGGTGCACGGTGTCCGTCCCGAGCCAGACCTGCTGCGGTCAACCAAACTGGAACTCGGGTGACCGATTGGGGGCTGAGGCGTTGGCGCGGACGATGATCGCGGCCTTGGAGGGATACGATTATGTCGTGGTGCCTTCCGGATCCTGCGCGGCGACTGTGGTCAAGGATTATCCGCAGATGTTCCCCGATGATGCCGATTGGCGCGCGCGGGCCGAAGCGCTGGCGGCGCAGACGCACGAGGTCGTCTCGTTCCTGACCGACGTGATGAGGGTCGAGGGGGTCGCGGCGGCACTGGATGCCACGGTGACCTATCACGATTCCTGTTCCGGCCTGCGCTCGCTGGGCATCAAGGAGCAGCCGCGCAAGCTGCTGGCATCGGTCGACGGATTGGCAGTCGCCGAGATGGACGAACCCGAAGTTTGCTGCGGCTTCGGTGGCACCTTCTGCGTCAAGTACCCGGACATCTCGAACAAGATGGTCGGGAACAAGACGGATGATATCGCAGGCACCGATGCGGAATTGGTCCTCGCAGGTGATCTTGGCTGCCTGATGAACATGGGCGGCAAGCTCTCGCGTCAGGGACGCCCGGTGAAGGCGCGCCATGTGGTGGAGGTGCTGGCCGGTATGACGGACCAGCCCGCGATCGGGGAGGGCACGTGATGCTGAAGACCGGTTCTTTCCTGCCAGCCTTGTCGGCAAGGAGTTGATGGCAGGATGAGTTCGCTCAACCCAACCACGCCGCGCTTCAAGGAAAACGTCAAGGATGCGCTGGCCAACCAGAACATTCAGTCGGCCATGTCGACTGCGGGTGGGTTCGCTGTGGGTCGTGCGAAGGCTCGCGCCGCGATGCCCGAGTTCGACGAGATCCGAGATCAGGCGCGCGACCTGAAGAACCACGTGTTGGCGAACCTCGCCGATTACCTCGAACAGTACGAGGCGAAAGTCACGGCCGATGGCGGCCATGTCCACTGGGCCGAGACCGCCGAGGATGCCCGCCGCATCGTGCTCGACATCTGCCGCAAGGCCGGTGCGACGGCGGTGAACAAGGGCAAGACGATGATCTCGGAGGAATGCTGGATCAACGAGCACCTGCAGGAGCACGGCATCAAACCGGTCGAGACGGACCTGGGTGAGTACATCATCCAGATGCGCGGCGAGACGCCGTCACACATCATCGCCCCGGCCATCCACGTGACGCTGCCGGAGGTCGAGCAGCTCTTCAACGAGCAGCACACGCATCTGAAGCCCGGCCGCCCGATGGAGCTCGAGACCATGCTGGCCGAGGCGCGCGGCGTGCTGCGCCAGAAGTACTTCGAGGCCGAGGTCGGGATCACCGGCGCGAACATGCTGATCGCCGAGACCGGGCAGTCCGTGATCGTGACCAACGAAGGCAACGGCGATCTCTCGCAGCAACTGCCCAAGGTGCACATCGTCATGGCCTCGCTCGAGAAGATCGTGCCGACGCTGGACGATGCCTCGACCATTCTGCGGGTGCTGGCACGTTCGGCGACCGGGCAGGAGAGCAGCGTCTACACGACCTTCTCCGCCGGGCCGAAGCGAGCCGACGACCCGGACGGGCCCGAGGAATACCACGTCGTGCTGCTCGACAATGGGCGCACCAACATGCTGGGCACCGAGTTTCAGGAGATGCTGCGCTGCATCCGCTGCGGCGCCTGCATGAACCACTGCCCGGTCTTCAAATCGGTCGGCGGACACGCCTATGGCTGGGTCTATCCCGGCCCGATGGGGGCGGTGCTGACGCCTTCGCTGATCGGGATCGAACAGGGGCGGAACCTGCCGAACGCCTCGACCTTCTGTGGCCGGTGCGAGGCCGTCTGCCCGATGCGCATCCCTTTGCCGAAGATGATGCGCGCCTACCGGGCCAAGGAGTTCGAGAAGGGCCTGACGCCCGGTGCTGCCCGCTACGCGCTTGGGGCCTGGAAGTGGATTGCCTCGCGGCCCGCGCTCTATCGGGCAATCACCGGCACGCTGAACCGGGTGCTCGGCCTGATGGGCCGCTGGCGCGGCAACTTCGCCTGGATGCCGTTGGCCTCCGGCTGGACAGACCACCGGGACCTTCCCGCGCCACCGGCAGGGGGGTCGTTCCAGAGCCAGTGGCAGCGGTCGCAAAAATAGCGCGATCAACTTCGAAGGTTCGCAGGGAACCGACGCCGGTCACTACTTTCGCAGGTGCCGCCCGATATGCGCCGCGACGTCCTTGACGTCGACCATGGACAGATCCTCTTGCGTGATACCGAAATTGAAAAGCACGGCGCGGGCGATGCTTGCGGCACCCTCACGTTGCGACTGGTTCGCGATACCGAGCAGTTTTTGCGCCGCGGTTGTCTCGTCGCCACATCCCCACTTCTGTTCGCGCTCCTTTGCGCGCTTGCCCTTCGTACGCCGCCGATGCAGCAGGTAGATCCCGACCCCGATCGCTGCGATCGTTGCCACGCCGAGGAACGCCCAACCGGCGGGACTCCAACCGGCAGCAGCCACAAACCCGCCAACAATCAGAAGCGCGCCCCCGATGGCGCCGGAAGACGCTCCGATCGCTGTGAACATCTGAATGCGGTGGCGATGAACCAGCTTGGCCAGAAGGTACTCCATGCACCCGGCAAGATCCGGGTTGTGCGTCACCGTGCCACTTCTCAACAATCGGCGCAGAAGCTTGATGCGGTCGGCCGCGCTGGCCGCCTTGCGCGCGCTGCGATACATCGCCAGGAGGGACAACACGACGCCGGCTCCACCGGTGACTGACCCGGCAATCGAGGCCGCAGCACCGGCACCGGGGGCCGCCTGCGCCAGCGTTGTGGCCCCGGATGATGCGCTCGACATCAGTTTCGAGATATGCGTTGCCAGATCCCGCTTGTGCACCTTGATGTCATTGGCATGCCGGCTTTGACCGGTCTGTTCCATCATTGTCGGATTGATCCGCGACTCCTGCCACAGTTCGTGCGCGCTGACGATCAGCCCATAGAGAGAGCCGATCATGTTGGCAAAGCTGGCGCCCGCGCTCATGCCCGGGGCACCGTCATGATTGAGCGGTGAGCCACCATCGCCCGCGACCGGCAGTTTGAAGGACTGAACGAAATTTGCCATGTCCAGCGGAATGGTCGTCCCCATGGTCGGACCGGACTCGAGGTTGCCGACAAGCTCACCCGTCCATTTTCCAAAGTTGCCCTTCTGCCGATGCTTCTGAAACCAGGACGTGTACTGGGCAGGGTCGTCGGGCGCGTCTTGGTAGGCATCGTAAAGTCCGGCCAACAATCGATCATTATCCTGCGCGCCCGCGGTCCTTTGGAAGTGATCGCCGACCTGCATGCTTTCAGAGCTCTCCCATTGCTCTTCGATCGTTGCGTCTTCGTCCACCTCAAGCACGTAAGCTTGCTCGCATTCGAGATCGATCTGACCAAACTTCTCGCCAAATACGGTCCAGGTGCCATTCGGGCGGCGCACCAGGATTTCACCGCGAGCCCCTTCGGTTCCCGCTCGCAACAAGGCACGTTCATGATTGCCAAGGGACGCGTACTTCTGTCTCGCGACGTTCGAGTAATCGAGGTGCTTCCACGGGCCGGTTCCAGTGCCCTGACCGTCGTCCTTCGAGGCCTGCTTGGCGCTGTAATAGAAAACCAGCGGATCTGCGCCGAACGCGCTACACTTGATAAAGGCGGCAGGATGCTTGGCGAAGAAGCTCGAAAACAAGACGAGATCGCCGGGCGATGCGTTCGATGGAAACTTTGCGCCGCGGACGTCAGACTTCTTGGTGGTGTCGAGCGCTTCCCATGACCCGTTCGACGTATTCACTCTGCGCAGTTCAGGTCCAACGCCTACGCTGACACTGTTCTGACCTGCGATCGTGCCATGTTCGGGCAGCTTGCTGCCGCCAAGGCTGATGCTTACGCCTTGATTGCCGTCGAACGTGCCGAACTCGGCGAAGTGTGTACCGTGAGATTTGCGGTAGATGCGGGGCTTGCTCATATCATGCCTCTGGGTGTTGGAATGCCTTAAGAGAAATAGAATTCGATCACAGCCTGATAGCACGTTGTTGGAAAAGACGTTAGGCGATTGTCATGCCAAATAGTGATTTTGAGGTGTAACTTTTGGATGAGCATTCTGATTATCAATCAACTATTGCGTGAGTATTTGGATTGAACTCAAACGCGCTGACTCGGTCTTGTCGGATGTCTCGCGGGTGGGTAGACATCGCAAAAGTCCTGATCCTTATGCGTTGGACGCAAAACATGACTGCCCGCGACCGCATCCTCACCCGTATCCGCCGGGCTGCTGAGGGCCAGAGCCCGCCAGAGCCGCAACGGCTGAAACCATCGATTGCGCGGACCGAAGGCGCCGCAGCCGTCGATCAGTTCATCGCCAAGGCCCAGGCGCAGGACACGACCGTGACGCGTCTTGCTTCGATCGACGACCTGCCGGATGCCTTGGCCGATGAGCTTCGCAAACGGAACTTGCCTGCTGCGATCCGCACCGGTTCCGATCCGATCTTCGACCGCGACTGGGGCACAATCGAACGAACTACGGGACCGGGCCGTATCGAGGAACCGGCGACACTGACCCGCGCGGAACTTGGCTTGGCCGAGACCGGTGCGCTGGCCCTGTCCTCGGGCCCGGACAATCCTGTGACGCTCAACTTCCTGGGCGAGACGCACTTTGCCGTCATAGACGCCAGCACGATCGTTGGTGGGTTCGAGGATCTCTGGGCGCTCTGGCGTGAGCTTGGCCTCGACCCGCGCACGCTCAACCTGATCTCTGGCCCGTCCAGGTCAGCCGATATCGGTCAGACCCTACAGCTCGGCGCCCACGGCCCCGTGGCGCTGCATATCTTTCTCATCGGTTCCTAGACTCGCTCACCGTCCCTCCCTAAGCTCGGGACGGATGTCACGAGCAGAGGGTAGATTCAGATGCCAATGAGCCACGCGCGGAAGGCGCATTTGAAGACGCTGCTTCGCAATGCTGTGAAGCGCGGTTTCGTCAGTGACGCCAGCAACACACCCGGTGCGCAGTACCGTCACCTCCATCAGGACACGATGTATCGATTGGAGGCGACGGACCCGAAACACCGATACGGTGAAGAGCTGATCGATCACTATAACGAATGGTCACGGCTACCGGAGGCAGACGAGGGCAATCAAAGCTTCTGGCAGTGGCTGGCGATCACGCATCCCCACGATGCCCCGACAGAGGTCCGCTATCTCGACAGGACTGAGCGGCGTCAATACCTCGTCCACCTGCAGGAAAAGCCGGCCTATGTCGCCCCTCGCCGGCCCGTGCCGGATGGCCAGCACATGTTTGTCATGGCGCCGGACGGACAGGTCTATATCGCTCCGAAGGAACAGGGACGGCTTCACCATTCCTCGTTCATGGCGGGACATAAGGTGCGCACCGCGGGCATGATCACGATCAGCGGCGGAGCGCCGTGGAGCTTGTCCAACCAGAGTGGACACTACCGGCCGCCGCTTCCTTCGCTGTGCCATATGATCAATGCGCTGAAGCGGGCCGGAGCGGATCTCGACCTACTCTCGGTGTCGGTTGACGGTATGGCGGTAATGCGGGCAGCTGACTTCCTGGCTCAGTACGACGCTGCCGCGGCGGCGCACCCGGCTGGCGCAATCAATCAGCCTCAAGCGCAGATTGCCGGCGCCCAGGTCGCGCAATTCGCGCTGTCGGGCGCGCTGTCAGGTGGCGCCACCGGTCCCAAAGCCGTCAAGGACGAGGTTGCCGAGTTGTTGGCGGGGTTGGGCATAGAGTGATGCGCGTCCCGCAAGACTGCTCCAGCCGGATCTTCGCCTCGACACGGCGGTTTATGGCGGCGAGGGGATCGTCGACGCGGGGACTGGTTTCACCGAAACCCTTCGCGGTCAGACGTGACATTGGAACGCCAAGGGTCTCGAGATAGGCGACCGCGGCATCGGCACGCCGGTTCGACAGCTCGAGATTGAAGGCCTCGGAGCCGCGCGCATCCGTGTGGCCGTCGATGGTGAAGGTTAGCGACGACAACTGCGTGCGCGACATCGCCTGGCCGAGACCGGTGCGCTCGCCCTGTCCTCGGGCCCGGACAATCCGGTGACACTCAATTTCCTGGGCGAGACGCACTTTGCCGTCATAGACGCCAGCACGATCGTTGGTGGGTTCGAGGATCTCTGGGCGCGCTGGCGTAAGCTTGGCCTCAATCCGCGCACGCTCAACCTGATCTCTGGCCCGTCCAGGTCAGCCGATATCGGTCAAACCTTGCAGCTTGGCGCGCACGGGCCAGTCGCCCTGCACATCTTTATTGTCGGGGTCTCGGAACCGCTGCCTTGACGCTGATCTCCCGGATCTCGACACGGCGGTTTACCGGCGAATTGGGATCATCGGCGACAGGCAGGCTCTCCCCAAAGCCGCGGGAGAACAGCCGATGCGGTTCGATCCCCTGGGTCAGGAGATAGGCGCGGATCGCCTCGGCTCGCTCGATCGACAGCGACACATTCAACGCGTCGTCACCTTTCGCGTCAGAGTGCCCGGCGATCAGGAATTGCTTCTCCACCAGTTTGCTGTTCTTCAGCGCCTGCGCGAGTTCGTCGAGTGTCGCGCGGATATCGAGGCTGATGTCGGCCGACCCTGCGGGAAACGTGATCAAAAGATCGAACCCGGTCGGCGCGGTCGATCGGGTCTTCGCGCAAGGTGCGCTCCCGCTCAGACATCCTTGACGGGCCGAGCGTTTGATCAGGCCAATCTGCTGCAGGCATTCGTCGCCGGACGCGCAATCCTGCGGCGTCACGATGCGCATCGGACACCCGGCGCCTGGGCATTCGCCGTCTCCGTCGATGAAGAATTCGACAAACGCCTGCGATGAAAACTTCGCTTCGGCGTGCGCTGGAATGGACAGCGGGGCCACGCAGAGAATCAATGTCGCGCAGATCGCCTTCACCTGATCCTCAATTCTTTTCTCAAACATTGGACCACCCTTTCCTCCCAATCTTGCCACTCGCTAATCGTCGGGAGTTCGTCGACAGTTTTGGTTCCATTGGCTTCATCCCATCTCATAAAATCTTCTATCTCACTACGGCTTTTCGCGGAAAAGTATAATTTAGCCCGGGCAAATTCACTTATCAGTGTGTCCCGGTAATCGTTACGTTGTAGAACGAATTGCTCCTTCCGGTTCATTTCGCGTTCAGACAATTTCCGCCTCTTTTCCAGGCGTGCGATCGAGATCAGGCGACGCCAGGCGGCAATGTACAAGCTGAAGTGCTCCGCGATCTCTTCGTAGAGCTTGATCTTGTGCTCGCCCAGCGCCTTGCCGCGATTGTACTGCGCCTGCCATCGCGGGAACAGGATTGAAGCAAATAGGCCGCCGACCATGATCGTCAAAACCGGCGGGCCCCAACTTTCGATCACGAGATAGGCGATCGAGCTCTTGCTGATCTCTTCGAAGAGAAAGTCCACCAATGCCTCTAACAATTCACGGGCAATCGAGCCCTTTGCCATAAATCGATCAACGCAAAATTTTCTTTCATTTCGTATGGCTTGGCAATAGACGATTCGCCCTGTCGGCCCATGCAGAACGTAATCAACCGGCTGACACTCGCTGAGCCAGAAGGGTTGCGCATGGACATCCACGTCACCTACGAGCGTCCCGACCATGACGATCCGCAAACTGGCCCGGTCCGTGTCGGCTGGTTGTTGACCGACCGCAAGGGCGGCATCGTCTTCGACCCGCCGGAACGCGTCCGTTCGGTCGAGATGAACAAGACGCACGCCAAATCAGCCAGTCGATGCCCGGCGGTGATCAATCTGGAAAGCCGGTACTTCGTGGTGAAGTGCCCGTTCGATCTGCACATCGCTTTCACGCGCGACAAGGATGGCAAACCGGCCCTGCGCAATCTGGCGGGCGATGCCTCGCCGGTGCGTGCCAAGAAGCTGAGCCAGCACCTGCACGTGACGTCCGAGAAGGAGTGGCGCTATCCGGATCGCCCGACGATCCAGCTGTCGCTGCCCTATCTCTTTATCGCGGACGAGCCTGTTTGCATGTCCCAGGTCTCGCCGTTCATGCATTACAGCAAGGATCCTTTGCCGGGCACGATCTTTGGCGGGCGGTTTCCCATCAACCTCTGGCCGCGCCCGTTGATGTGGGCGTTCGAATGGCACGAGCCCGATAAACCCATCAAGCTCTCGCGCGGGGAGCCACTGTTCTATGCACTGTTCGAGACCAGTCCTCAGGACCGTCCGGTGCAGGTGATCGAAGCCGACGTGACGCCCGAACTGCAGGAGTACCTCGATCTCGTCTCGGGGGCTGTGAACTACGTGAACCAGACCTTCAGCCTGTTCAAGGCGGCCGAGGAGCGGCGCCCCGCGAAGCTGGTCACACCCCGGAAGGGCACCGCATGACGGACAGCGCCGTCCCGCGCCGTGCGTCCGGTTTCAGGGAGCAGCAAGGGCTGGGTCTGGGCGCCCTGTTGCGCAGGATGGCCCGACGATTTTCAAGCCGACAGGCCGCTGATGCAAAGGACGGTCTCTCGCTAATGGCCGCAGACATCTCAGCGTGCGACAGCGGGACCGAGCTTTCATCCGGGCTGAAGCTGTTTCACGATGCCGCGTGGCACAGGCCAGGCGTGGGAAAGACAGCCAACGGTGTGCGGATGGACAGTGCCGCGTTCGATGGCAGCTACGTATCCCTGGCCATCGATCTTCCGGCCGATCAGGCGGCACGAATCCGCGTGGGCACGGAACTGGTCGTGGCTTTCTCCGCACAGTCGGACCGGGCCTTGCCCGTGTTTCTGCGGGCGCACTTCCGCAACGACGACGGGAGCGAGGTCCTGCACGATCTGATCGTGATCGAGGCGGGCGCCCGTTCGGTCCGGTTCAATCTCGATGGATTGCGCATTCCGATCGACAAACCGACGACGGCATGGGTCGACTTGATCCTGTCAGACCCCACGGGCACCGAAGTATCGATCGACGGCATCCGGCTGGATGTCCGGCGGCAATGACGCGGTGCTCACGCCAATCTGCGGGCGAAGATCCAGCTGAGCCCCAGCATCAGCGCCGCCGTTGCCAGGCATAGCGGCAGTCCGCCGAACTGGTAGCTGAGCCCGGACAACAACGTGCCGATCAGGCGCCCTGCCGCATTTGCCATGTAGTAGAACCCGACATCCATCGTGACCCGGCCCGTGCTGGTGAAGGCCAGGATCAGGTATGAGTGCAGCGCGGAGTTCAGGGCAAAGACGGCGCCAAATGCCAGCAGGCCGATGATCAGCGCTGTCGTCAGCGCGGCCGATGGCACCAGGATCAGCGCGAGCCCCGCCAGGATCGCGGGAAGGATCGCCAGTAGCCCGACCCAAAGCTGTGCCAGCCCGATAATCTCGACCACGGGCTTGGTGCGCGCCTTCAGGATCTTCGGGGCCGCTGCCTGCACGGCGCCGTATCCGATCACCCAAATGGCCATGAATGTCCCGATCTGGAAGAACGCCGCACGGTTTCCGGCTTCGGAGCCATCCGAGAGGACTGCGTAGAAATAGAGCGGTATTCCAACGACGAACCAGGTGTCGCGGGCGCCGAACAGGAACATCCGTGCCGCGCTCAACAGGTTGATGTTGCGGTCCTTCGACCAGACCTCGGCGAACTTGGCTTTCTTCGACCCGCGCGGCAGACCCGGCGGCATGAAGGCAGCAACGGCAACGAGGATGGCGATCAAGACGCCAGCCATTGCCAGGACCGAGGTTTCGAACCCGGCCACACCCAACAGCACCGCGCCCAGCAGGAAGCCGCATCCCTTGACGGCATTCTTCGAGCCGGTCAGTACGGCGACCCAACGGAACAGCGCGCCGTCCTCGGCGGGCGCAAGCACCTTCACCGCACTCTTCGCGCTCATCTTCGCCAGGTCCTTGGCGATGCCGGATAGCCCCTGCACGGCCATGACGAACAGGACCGAGCTCCAGACAGGCCATTTATGGTCGAGCCCGGCCAGCGCGATCAGCGCCACGATCTGCAGGCCCAGACCCGCATAGAGCGTCGAGGTCAACCCGAACCGCGCAGCCAGCCAGCCGGCCGACAGGTTGGTAACGACGCCCATGAACTCGTAGAGCAGGAAAAGATAAGCAAGCTGGATCGGTGAGAACCCCAGCGTGTGGAAGTGCAGCAGCACCAGCATGCGCAGCGCGCCGTCGGTCAGCATAAACGCCCAATAGGCGGCTGTCACCGCGATATAGGCGGCAAGCCCGTTGCGCGCGGCGGGGTCGGTCACGGCCATGTTCAACCTTTCTGGTTCGCCACTTTCGCGCCAAGGCTGCTCTTTACCATGTGCTGTCCCGGGCTTGACCCGGGACCGCCTGGAACGTGCGAGCGGTCCCGGGTCAAGCCCGGGACAGTGCAGCGCGGGTTTCGAAAGACGCGCATACCGTCACAACTCCTGCGCCATCATCCGCACGATGTCGGCGAGACGGCAGGCATAGCCCCACTCGTTATCGTACCACGCATAGACCTTAAGCTGAGTGCCGTTCACGACCATCGTGCTCGGCCCGTCCACGATCGACGAGCGCGGATCGTTCAGGAAATCGGCCGAGACCAACGGTCGATCTTCAAAGCCCAGGATCCCCTGCAAGGGGCCATCCGCATATCGCTTGAAGAGCCCGTTCACCTCGTCGACCGTCACCGGACGCTTCACTTCGAACACGCAATCGGTGATCGAGCCGTTCAGCACCGGCACCCGGATCGCATGGCCGTTCAATCGTCCTGTCAGTTCCGGGTAGATCAGCGTGATCGCGGTCGCCGAGCCGGTCGTCGTCGGGATCAACGAGTTCAAAGCTGAGCGTGCCCGCCGCGCATCCTTGGCCGGGCGATCGACAATGGTTTGCGTGTTTGTGACGTCGTGGATCGTTGTGATCGAACCATGCTCGATCCCGATCTCGTCGTGGATCACCTTGACCACTGGCGCCAGACAATTGGTCGTGCAAGACGCCGCCGTGACAAGATGGTGCTGTGTCGGATCGTAGAGATCATGGTTCACGCCGTAGACGAGGTTCAGGGCAGGGGCCTCTTTGACAGGCGCCGAGACCGCCACCTTTTTCACGCCTGCGTCGTAATAGGGCTGGACCTTGGCGGGCGTCTTGAACTTGCCCGTGCAGTCGACCACCAGATCGACGCCTGTCAGATCCAGATCTTCTATCCGGCTGGCATGGCTCAGACCCATCCGGTGCCCGTTGACATTGATCCCGTCAGCATCGTGGCCGAACTGCGCGCCCCAGCGCCCGTGCACCGCGTCGAACTCCAGCCAGAGCGCGTGATCCTCGGGCGTTCCAACGGGATCGTTCAACCACACGATCTCACCCGGCAGGCCCTGCTCAAAAAACGCCTTCAGCACCAGCTTGCCGATGCGTCCCAACCCGTTGATCGCGATGCGCGCCATACCGGCCTCCCCTGTCCTTAGGGGCCTTCTGCGCCTGTTCCGTGACGGTTTTGTTACGGATCCCAGATCACCGCACACCAGAATTAGAAGATGGATGTATCGCTCAGACCATTTGATTGCTGTAGGTCCGCTCCCGACCGTGTTCCCAATGGCCCCGATCCTTAGTCTTCAGGCCACCGTTTCATGCGTCGAGTCCAACTGCGGCTCGGTACCCGGGTGCCCATCCTCTTCCGGCTCCGCTTGTGGATCGGAACACGGCTCGACCTTCAACGAAGGCAACTCGCTCATTTCACCATTGCAGCACCCGGCAACCCGGTCGATCAGATCGCGCGCGAACAGCACGTTGGCTGGAAGGGCATCGAAGAACTCCAGAAATGCCTCTTCCAGATCATCGTCCAGCGTGTTCTGCCCCTCGATGATTGAAAGCGACAGAAGCTCCAGTCGCAGCTCCAGCGATGCCCGGATCATGGCATTGATCCGGTCCGTGTCCGCCTCGCTCCCCACGTCCTTGTCTTCGCCGGTGATGCGCTCGAGAAGCTCCCCTTCGAACGCGAAACACCGATCGGCAATTGATCTCATGCGATCGGGCGAGGGCAGGGCTTCGTGCTCGAAGCGTGCCTCGATATCCTTGATGAGCCGGAGAAAGGTGAAACCTAGTTCATCCGGAACCTGCAAACGTGTGCCCCACAGCTTCAAATCAGCCAGCTTCTCGCGGAACAGACGCCGCCATATCCGCTTGGGTGAGGCCGCCGACAGATTGAATCCGTGTTGGCGCAGCGATACTGCGCTGCGTTTGATCTCACGCGGGATGGCGGCGGCCGAAATCCAAAACAGACCCGCGCGGTGCGAGTCATCACAATCAGTACCCGAGAGCAGGCCCATGGACTTCAGAATGTCCCGCGACTGATCGGACCGGACCCGGTCCAGAAAGGCGATGATCTCGAATGAGCTTTCGAGCATCCCGCGTTCCATCCGGCGCCGTGTGCTATAGCGCGCGAGCGCGTCCTCCGAGACGGTCAGCAGAAAGTGGGTGTTCTTGTGGCCCAGCACGCCTTTGACGGCGCGCAGCAGCCCATCAAGATCGTCGATCTCCTCGATCTTGTCCAACTCGTCCAGGCAGATGACAACCTTGCCATTGTAGACCTGCGCCACCTTTCCGAGAAAGTCGCCAAAGGCTGCGGTCAGTCCCGGCAGCGACAACTCGCGCGCTTCCAGACTGCGTTCCTGCCCCAGCGATCCGCCCAGTTTGCCCAGCGAGACCTGCGCCTCGGCCGAGGTGGTCGTGGTCGATTGGAATCTGAGACCTTCGAGCAGTTCCTGGGCGGATGTCCGTAGACCGATCTCGTTCGGAAACTGCTTTGCCTGCCGCCGTCGTCGATTCAATCGCAGAAATTGCCGCCCGGCAGCAAAGGTTCCAATATAAAGAAAAATTACTATCAGTCCCTGAAGCATTACGCCCATGGATAGGTACGTAAAGCTTCGCCAGCTCTGGTTTTTTAGTTCATTTAAGCGAAAAGAAATATCTTTTCGTTCCAAGAGGAGGTCTTTTATTTCTGATGCAGTATGATCTTTTCGAGGATTGTCTGGCTTAATACTGGGGATTAATTCAAGAAGCCTCAAAATATTTTGAATATCATAAGTCTTCACCGATATTAAACCTTGTTGCTCGATAGACAAGAGTGCATTTGCTTCGATCAGTTTTTGTTTAATTTTATTGTTATGAATGATCAGTGCTTGTTCGATTGACGAAATCTCCTCGGAGAGACTTTCCTCAAAATCTCTACGGGAGCCCTCTGAATTGAGTTTGACTTTCTGATGTGATTCAATTGGGCCGGAGCGCGGTTGGATTTCAGTGGGGGTGG
>JBCAXJ010000074.1:0-25490 GCA_038534135.1 Pseudomonadota bacterium
GCGCAGTTCGTCCGGTGCCAAATCGACGATCTCGGTGTCTTGCGCCATCCCGGACAAACTGCGCCGCGATCCACTAAAGCTCGACGAAGCATTACAATCTCAGGGTTTGTTTGCGTCGCAACGCCTGGTCATTGTACAGAACGCCACCGATGCCCTGTCGAAATCGGTCACCCCCAGTTTAGCGCGTTTAGAAGAAAATGAATCCCACCTCATTCTCACTGCTGGGCAACTAGCAGCCCGTTCAAGTCTTAGAAAAGCATTTGAGGCTAACTTCGACACTGTTTCACTCCAAACCTTTGAAGCGCAAATTGACCGAGATACTATTCTCCCAATACTTCGAAGCATGAATGAGAGTCTGAGTATTTCAAACGATGATTTGGAAAGCCTCATTCAAGTGGGACGAGGGATGGATTACGCCGCGTTTCTCAAGTCCATGGAGATTGTTGCCATCTATGCCGCTGAGCACAGCAAACCGATCACTATGGACGAGATTCTGAAGCTGCTTCCGCTTGATCGGGATGCCGAGATCGATGCCGTGGTCGCAACAGTCGCCGATGGTAACGCCGAGGAAATCGGCCCGACGCTTCGGCGGTTGGCCGGGTCCGGCGTTACACCGGTATCGGTCTTGATCGCCCTGCAGCGGCACTTTCGGATGCTTTTCATGATCGTGGCCTCTGGGGGCAACCTGGCGGCTGTCAAACCACCATTGTGGGGCAGCCGCCGTGACAGCGTGCAGCGTCAACTCAATCGATGGTCCGCCGGACGGCTTGAGACGGCGAATACGTTGCTACTCGAAACAGACGCCTCAGTGCGGTCATCAGGCAGACCTCCGGAATTCGCCTTGATCGAACGGTGTGCGCTGCGCCTCGCCATGATGGCAAAGCGCGGTTAGAGCTGCCTCATTCCGATAGCTTTCGACACAAATTGTCGAGTTGATCCAGGGACTTATAGCGAATTCGAACCTCTCCGCTCCCGTCCTGCGGATTGGCTTGAATATCCACACGCATCCCAATCGCAGCTGACAAATCCCCTTCCAGGAGCTTTGTGTCCGCATCCTTTTCGGTAGATTTCCGCGCCTTAGCGGGCGTCGTTTCGGGCGGTTCTTTCACTAACGCCTCGACCTGGCGCACGGAAAGCGCCTGATCCACCGCCCGATGCGCCAGAGCGACCGGATCGTCTGCCTTGATCAGCGCCCGCGCATGACCGGCGGATAATTTCCCAGACTGCACAAGCTGGATGACGTCATAGGGAAGCGCCAGCAGCCGCATTGCGTTCGCCAGTTGACTGCGACTTTTACCGATGACGCCCGAAAGTTCCTCCTGCGTGTAGCCGTAATGCTCGATCAGCTGAGCATATCCCCGAGCCTCTTCGATCGGATCCAGATCCACGCGCTGGACGTTCTCGACAATCGCGAACTCCAGCAGTTCCCGATCATTCACATCACGGATCACCGCCGGGACCGAGTGAATCTCGGCCCGTTGCGCAGCGCGCCATCGCCGCTCACCCGCAATGATCTGGTATTTCTTTGCATCAGCGGGATGCGGCCGAAGCAGAACTGGCTGCAAAAGACCGTGAGACTTCAATGACATGGCGAGCTCGTCCAGCTCTGC
This sequence comes from Pseudomonadota bacterium, assembly GCA_038534135.1. Lineage (GTDB taxonomy): Bacteria > Pseudomonadota > Alphaproteobacteria > Rhodobacterales > Rhodobacteraceae > Thermohalobaculum. The sequence continues at coordinate 1,611 of JBCAXJ010000074.1, forward strand.
CTCACGAAAAACGCGGCGTGGTTGGTCCGGGTTCGCTTCAATCAGATCGATTGGAATATTCTCGGCCCCAGCGCTCGGTGAAGCGGCTTCAACCTTCGGCGCAACGGCGGTTGCCGCATCCGCATCACCAAGCAACGCGGACAACCCGCGGCCCAGAGCACGTCTATCAGATTTCTTCGCCATATCGGATCACGCCGCCTTGCGCGTGTTCGTACGTTCGAGCAGCTCTGCTGCCAGATCGACGTAAGCGCGACTCCCCGCACATTTCGGGTCATAAACCAGCGCTGGCATCGCATGGCTCGGCGCTTCGGACAACCGAACATTCCGCGGAATAAGCGTCGAATACACGACATCGCCCAGATTATCCCGAACATCATCAGCGACCTGCGACGACAGCCTGTTCCTTTGATCATACATCGTCAGAACGATACCATCGACGCGAAGCTCCGGATTCAGGTTCTGCTGAACGCGGCGCACGGTGTTGAGCAGCTGGCTAAGACCCTCGAGCGCAAAGAATTCGCACTGTAACGGGACCAGCACGGCTTCGGCGGCGGTCATTGCGTTCACCGTAAGAAGGTTCAGCGACGGCGGGCAATCGATCATGATGAAATCATATGTGGCCCGAACGGATGTCTCGCCGGCGTTTTCCTCCAACATCGTCTTCAGTCGGTGCGCCCGCGACGGATCGTTCACAAACTCAACATCTGCCCCGGAAAGATCAATTGACGAAGGTGCAAGGCTGAGGTGTTCAACGTCGGTCTTACGGATGATGTCCGTCAACGCTGTATCCCCGACCAAAGCATTATAGATCGACGTTTCACGTTCATCCGCATGGCAGTTCAAACCAGTCGAGGCATTTCCCTGGGGATCAAGATCGATCACCAGGCAGCTCAAACCCTGTGCGGCAAGCGCTGTGGACAAATTGATCGCAGTCGTCGTTTTTCCGACGCCACCTTTCTGATTGACGATGGCAAGAACGCGCGCGCCTTTGGTGGATCGGGTGTGATCAGATGTCATGTCGTGGGTATACTTCCGTGAGAGCAAGGATCGAACCTTCAGGATCGGTCCGACTCGGGATCCTGTCGACCTTCAGTTTCCAGAACTGCTCGGCCTCCGTCAATTCGGATTCATAGGTGCGACCCTTCAGGAGAAGATACTTTGTCACCTCGGATCGCAATCGGCTGGTCAGAGCAAGGATCTTGGTCACACTGGCGAATGCTCGGGCAGTGATGATACTGACATTCTCGATTTCAGCAGCTTCGACCCGGCCGGCATGAACCGTGAGCGGCAGACCGATCTCGCGCGCGACCTGACGCAGGAAAGCACATTTTCGCTGATCAGACTCGATTAGATGCATATCTGCGTTTAGGTCTTTCTCGGTTGCAATGATTGCGGTCACGACACCGGGGAAACCACCACCAGATCCGATATCGACCCAAACAGCATCATGGCCAGCGAGGTGTGGATAAATCTGTGCAGAATCGGCGATGTGGCGCTCCCAAAGTCGTTCGAGATCTCGTGTCGAGACAAGATTGATCCGCGGGTTCCAGCGTTTGACCAACTCGGAGAACGTCTCCAATTTGTCCAATGTTTCACGTGAAACATTCAGACCAACGCTTTCGAGAGATCTCACGCGCTCTTCCGGTTCTCACTGCGCTTGGCATGGACGAGCAACAGGGCAAGGGCAGCTGGGGTCATCCCCTCGATCCGCGATGCCTGCCCAAGCGTCTCCGGTCGAGCGGTCGACAATTTCACCACGAGTTCGCTTGACAGACCGGAGATTGACTGGAAATCCAACTCACGCGAGATTGCCAACGCATCATCATCTCGGAGAATATCAATCTCGCGCTGCTGCCGCTGAAGATACGGCGCATACCTGGCATCGTTTTGGATCTGTTGGAGAATTTCAGGCGCGTGCTCTGCTAGATCCGGCCAGATCCGAAGTATATCAGCCATACCGATATCGACCATCGACAACAGATCAAATGCCGTGCGTCTCGTGCCATCAGATTTCAACGAGAGCCCATGCGCGGCGGCTTCGTGGGGCGTCACCGCAACTCCGGTCAACGATGCCTTCGCAGCGTCGAGCGCTCTCTGTGTCTTATCGAAAAGTTCACGGCGCTCTGCGCCAACACACCCGTAATCAATACCCTTCTGAGTCAACCGTTGGTCAGCATTGTCGGCACGCAGGTGTAGCCGGAATTCCGCACGGGATGTGAACATGCGGTAAGGCTCCGAGACACCCTGGGTAATGAGGTCGTCGATCAGAACACCGATGTACCCTTCCGATCTGCTGACATGGAATGGATCGCATGCCATGACGCGTGCCGCGGCATTCAATCCGGCAACAAGACCCTGGGCGCCAGCTTCCTCGTACCCGGTCGTGCCGTTGATCTGACCGGCCAGATACAGTCCCGGTAAGGCTTCCAGTTCGAGTGTCCGTGTCAACGAGCGCGGATCGACATAATCGTATTCAACGGCATACCCAGGTTGCAGGATCTCGGCAGACTCAAGGCCCTTGATCGTTCTGACATACGCTTCCTGTACATCGACTGGAAGCGATGTTGAAATCCCATTGGGATACACTTGCTCAGACGTAAGCCCTTCCGGTTCCAGGAAAATCTGGTGCGAGTCCTTCTCTGCAAACCGGGTGATCTTGTCTTCGATGGACGGACAATACCGCGGGCCGACGCCTTCGATCATACCGCCATACATCGCAGATTTGTCGAGATTATCGCGGATGATGTCGTGCGTACGCGCGTTCGTATGCGTGATGTGACAAGGCACTTGGCGGAGCGCGGGTACATCCGTCATCGAGGAGAAAAGAGATGGCTCGTCGTCACCCGGCTGCTCGACCAACCCGGCAAAGTCAATCGTTCGGATATCCAGCCTTGGCGGTGTACCAGTCTTCAACCGGCCGAGTGGCAAGCCGATTTCATCGATCCTCTCTGCCAGTCGCACTGAAGCTTGCGCGCCGACGCGCCCACCTTCGATGACCTCGCTGCCTTTATACATCCGTCCACGCAGGAATGTCCCTGTCGTCAACACAACCGTTCGCGCTGGAATGTCGATGTCCCCAGAGAGCCGGACGCCGGCGATCCGGCTGTTCTCGACAATCAGATCGATGACACTTCCTTCTACGATCTCAACGGACTGTGTTTTCGCCAGTGCTGACTGCATCACCGTTCTATAAACAGCGCGATCACACTGAGCACGCGGGCCGCGCACTGCGGGGCCTTTCCGCCGATTGAGGAGCCGGAACTGGATTGCAGACGCGTCGGCGACACGCCCCATCAAACCATCAAGAGCGTCGATCTCTCGGACGAGGTGACCTTTGCCAAGCCCACCGATGGCAGGATTGCAGGACATCTCCCCAATTGATGCTCGCGTATGAGTTACCAGGCACACGCGAGCGCCAAACCGTGCCGCCGCGTGCGCCCCTTCGGCGCCAGCGTGGCCGCCGCCAACAACGAGAACATCGAATGGGTCCGAATGTTTCACGTGAAACAATCCTACTTCCCGAGGCAAAATGAAGCGAAGACTTCCCCTAGTACATCTTCGACCGCCAATCTACCGCTCAGTTCATCCAGTGCAGTTACCGCACGACGCAGATCATCTGCGAGGACTTCTGCCTCGACGGTCCCAAAATTCTCCAGGCCACTCTGGAGCGCATCGCGACATACCAACAAAGCCAGGCGCTGCCGCTCATGTCCAAACAGACCGGCGCCAGAGGCTGTGGATTCCAAACGATGCTTCACTGTTGCCAGAAACTGAGTGATCCCCTCTCCGGTTTCAACCGAGATCATGTGATCGGCGTTTCCGCGCCCGAGATCGCTTTTAGACCACAGTGTCAGATCTACCGGGACGGACGGCATTTCATCTGCGTTAGACACATCAGACGACTGTAGCCGGACGCGCAGATCGGCGGCTGCCGCGCGCTGGATAGCCCGTTGCACTCCCACACGTTCGATCTCATCATTTGATGCCCTCAAACCTGCGGTGTCGAGAAACGTCACGGGTATTCCATCCAGATCGCACCGGACTTCCAATACGTCCCGCGTTGTACCCGCGATCTCCGACACGATCGCGACGTCCCTGCCTGCGATTGCATTGAGAAGCGAAGACTTCCCAACATTCGGCGGGCCAATGAGAGCGACTTCGAAACCGTGGCGCAACCGCTCGGTGGCGTTGAATTGTGTCAACTCATGTTGGATTTCGTTCTCGACCTTCTTCATAAGGTCTTTGACTTCATCCGAGACGTCCTCGGGAACCTCTTCGTCTGCCCAATCGATTGTGACCTCGACGAGTGCTCGCGCCCGGATCAGATCCGCTCGCCACTGATCGAGTTTGACCGCACTCTGTCCCGACAGCACCCGCATTGCCTGACGACGTTGGAATTCGGTTTCTGCTTCGATCAGATCGGAAAGGCCCTCGACCTCGGTCAGATCCATGCGGCCTGCTTCAAAGGCGCGACGCGTGAACTCTCCGGGCTTTGCGTGTCGGCATTCTGCAAAACCTTCAAGCTGCTCGAGGACCGCGTCAACGACCGCCAAACCACCGTGGCAGTGGATCTCTGCGGCCTGTTCACCGGTGAAACTCGACCCTGGTTCGAATACGACGATCATCGCATCGTCGAGCTCCATGCCATTGGGATCGACTAACGAGCGCCGAACCAAACGTCGAGGCTCGGGCAAGCCCTTTTTGGTGAGCCTGGCGACGCACGCCCACGATCCGGGCCCTGATAGCCGGATCACGGAAATCGCTGATTTGGCGCGACCCGTTGCGACTGCAAAGATCGTGTCGCGCGCTTGTTCCATCGCGAATGAAGTGCCCGGATCAGGCGTTCATGGAGTCGAAGAATTCCGAGTTGCTCTTGGTCTGTTTAAGCTTGCCAAGCAGGAACTCGATGGCGTCGGTCGTCCCCATCGGGTTCAGGATGCGGCGCAAGACAAACATCTTGGTCAGATCAGTCTTGGATACAAGCAGCTCTTCCTTCCGCGTGCCGGACTTCAGAATATCCATCGACGGGAAGACGCGCTTGTCGGCGACCTTCCGATCCAGGACGATCTCTGAGTTGCCGGTGCCCTTGAACTCTTCGAAGATAACCTCGTCCATCCGGCTGCCCGTATCGATCAAAGCGGTAGAGATGATCGTCAGCGAGCCACCTTCTTCGATATTTCTGGCAGCACCGAAAAAACGCTTCGGACGCTGCAATGCATTCGCATCTACACCGCCAGTCAGAACCTTGCCTGAAGACGGGACAACCGTGTTGAACGCTCGACCCAGACGGGTGATGGAATCCAGCAGGATGACAACATCGCGACCGTGCTCGGTCAGGCGTTTTGCCTTCTCGATCACCATTTCACTGACTGCGACATGGCGAGTGGCAGGTTCGTCAAAGGTCGAGGACACGACCTCGCCTTTCACAGACCGCTGCATGTCCGTGACTTCCTCGGGACGCTCATCGATCAGCAGAACGATCAGGTAGCATTCGGGGTGATTGGCTTCGATTGAATGCGCGATGTTCTGCAGGAGAACCGTTTTACCGGTCCGCGGAGGCGCCACAATCAGGCAGCGTTGTCCCTTACCGATCGGCGCTACAAGGTCGATTACCCGGGCCGACTTGTCCTTGAGGGTCGGGTCTTCAACTTCCATCTTAAAGCGCTCATCCGGATAGAGCGGAGTGAGATTATCGAAATGAACCTTCAGGCGCGCTTTCTCAGGATCCTCGAAGTTGATCGTGTTGACTTTGAGGAGTGCGAAGTAACGCTCGCCGTCCTTGGGTGCCCGGATCGGCCCTTCGACCGTATCCCCCGTCCGAAGTGAGAAGCGCCGGATCTGGCTTGGGCTCAGGTAGATATCATCCGGGCCGGGCAGATAGTTCACATCGGGCGACCGGAGGAATCCGAACCCATCCTGGAGAACCTCGAGCACCCCAGATCCAATGATCTCGATCCCTTCCTCGGCGAGTTCCTTGAGGATGGCAAACATCAAATCCTGTTTGCGCATCGACGCGGCCGCCTCGATTTCCAGTTCTTCCGCAAGCACGAGAAGATCGGCGGGAGACTTCGCCTTGAGGTCGGATAGCTTCTGTTCTGTCATGATACGGTCCGGCGCCGTTGAGAGATCGTTTAGGAGATCGGTAAGAGGCTCTGCAAAGGGAGAGGACTGCCGCGAGCCATGACGGTGGCGTGGATATACACTCTAAATCCCGATCGTCAATGTGAATCGGAAAAGAACGTCACCGATTTGTCAGAAGGGGCGGACCACGACCATGATGACGATCCCGATCATGGCCAGTGTCGGAACCTCATTGGCGATCCGGTAATAACGACCCGTCCGCTGGTTCCGGTCAGCCGCGAAATCTTTCATCCAGGTGACGAGAGAGTGGTGAAACCACGTCATCGCAATCACCAAGGCGGCCTTGATCCAGGGCCAGATCTCGCTCCAGTCGATGATCCCCGGCGTGAAGACCAGCAAGAGCCCGAAAATCCAGGTCACCATCATGGCGGGGCTCATGATGACGCGCATCAGTTTGTGCTCCATCACCTTGAGCGTCTCGCTGAGCTGATCTCCAGTCTCGGCCCGTTCCGCATGGTACACAAACAGTCGTGGCAGATAGAAGATGCCCGCCATCCAGCTGATCACGGCCATGATATGGATGGCCTTGACGTAAGGATATGCCCAGACGAGCCAGTCTTCGATCATCCGCGGATCGCCTTTAGAAGCTGATCGACATGGGCGGGATTTGCATCGGGTGTTATCCCGTGCCCGAGATTGAAGATATGCGGATACCCTCGCATGTCGTCTACGATCCGTTTTGCGGCATCCATCAACGTGTCCCCGCCGACCACCATGTACATTGGATCGAGATTGCCCTGCAGCGGGACGCCGCCCATGCTTTCACGTGCCCAATCGAGTGGGACCTGGGAGTCCAGTGCCACGGCATCGCATTTCACCAGATCGGCGAACTCGGGGTACAACGCACCAACACCGCGCGGAAAACCGATCACAGGTGTCCCAGGGTGCGTAGCGCGTATGCCGTCGACGATCTTCTTCGCGGGTGCTACGGCGAATCTGCGGAACGCATCCGGGGTCAGCGCGCTCGCCCAGCTGTCGAAGATCTTGACGACCTCGGCACCACTGTCGATCTGCCGGCGCAGATAGTGCAGCGTTGCATCCGTGATCCTATCGATCAGGGCACTGAACATGTCTGGATCTCCGAACATCATCTGGCGGGCCGGGCCTTGGTCCTTCGTCCCTCTCCCGGCGATCATGTAGGTTGCCACTGTCCAGGGAGCCCCTGCAAAGCCGATCAGCGTGGTCTGTGCCGGTAACGAGGATGAAAGCCTCTTGACGGTTTCATAGACGGGCTCAAGCGTGTCATCGATTTCGTCATTGGGCTTGAGCGACCCCAGATCGGGTTGATCTTTCGGCCAGGACATCATCGGTCCCTCGCCTTCCACGAACCAGAGGTTCATGCCCATGGCTTGAGGGACGAGCAGTATGTCTGCAAACAGGATCGATGCGTCAAAGTCATAGCGCCGGATTGGCTGCAGCGTCACTTCCTCAGCAAGTTCCGGTGTGTAACACAAGTCGAGAAAGCTTCCGGCTTGTTTCCGGGTTTCACGATACGCGGGCAGGTAGCGCCCAGCCTGGCGCATCAGCCAGACAGGTGGGATTGCCGAAGGTTCACCCTTTAACACTGCTAGAAGTTTTTTCTCGCCTCTCTGCATCGCCTGTCCTGCCCCTTAAGGTTTCTTTAAGTTTGTTCGTAGTTGTTATGTCACGTGGATAACGGTGACACACGGGACTTCCTCGTCACCCACAGAGTTACCCACTGTCAACCGCGCATGAATTCACATGCGTTGGCTCGACGATTGATTCCATCACAAATGTGGCCATGTTTTTCTGCCTCTAAATCAATGGCTTACGAGTTATAACAAGCATTGACATGAAGTTGTCATCGCTTTTGTTCACCGGTGCCTTCCCGCAGACCGCTGGATTTCCACAGACAGTCGAGATTCGGCCTGAATTTGATCCACGTGTGCACATCCGGGAAGTTTTCCCGCCGCCATCACATGGCAGCGTTGTCCGTCCTCGCAATTCCCGCTATCCACAGAGATCCGCAGGCTCTGGCACGCTCGGCGCCGGCCTTCTGCGACAGGGCAGGTTGCGACCCCGATGACGGACGTCTTTCATCTCCATCTGGTTTCGGATTCGACCGGAGAAACGCTGCATACGATGGCGCGATCCGCGCTTGCGCCATTTGGCGATATCGAGGTCGAGTTGCACGTGACGGTGTTCGTCCGGTCGACGCGCGATATTGATATTGCGATGGAGCAGGTCAGAGCGCATCCCGGTCTGATCCTGTTCACGATGGCTGACTCGGACAATCGCGCACACCTTCTGGCACAGGCACAGCAATTGTCCGTGCCGGTGGTCCCCGCACTTGATCCGGTGATCTCGGCGCTTTCACGGTTTCTGGGCCGACCGGCTTCGGCCCAGCCCGGCATGCAGCACAGAGTCACGAACGCCTATTTCGAGCGTGTTGCAGCGTTGGATTTTGCGGTGTCCTATGATGACGGGGCACTCGGGGACAGGCTCTTGTCGGCCGACTTGATCCTGACAGGCGTGTCCCGGGCATCGAAGACGCCGACCTGCATTTACCTGGCGCATCGCGGGGTGAAAGCGGCCAACGTGCCACTGGTCCCGAAACAGGAACCCGATCCGGCGTTCTTCGATGCGATGGCAGCCGGAATACCGGTGATCGGGCTGACGGCGAGCCCATCCCGGCTGAGCCAGATCCGTGCGCAGCGGCTAGAGACAATCGGTGCCGGGAAATCCGCGGAATATGCCGAGATTGACCAGATCCGGGCCGAGGTCGCGGATGCGCGCCTGTTCTTCGACCGGCACGACATCCCGGTTATCGATGTGACGCGGCGGTCGATCGAGGAAACCGCGGCCGAGGTTCTCGTCATCCTGCGAAAACTCGGTAAGCTGGAGAAAGATCGGTCGTGACCAGACTGATCCTGGCGAGCGGCAGTGCTGCGCGGGCGCGGATGCTCCGCGACGCGGGTGTCCCGTTCGAAGTCATCCAGCCCGATGTCGATGAGGACGCAGTCAAGAACACGTTTGGCCAGACCCTGGCTGATGCAGAGAGGATTGCGGCAGTGTTGGCCCGTCGCAAAGCGTTGTCCATAAAGGGTTTCGGGCCAGAGGTGGTTGTTCTGGGGTCGGATCAGGTTCTCGCGTCCGATGACGGTTTGTTCGACAAGCCGCGCTCGCTTGCAGATGCCAAGTCACAGTTGCGGGTTTTGCGCGGAAAGACTCATCGTCTGATATCCTCGGCAACACTGGTCAAAAACGGCGCGGTCGTCTGGTCGGGGACGGATATCGTTTCGCTGGCGATGCGTCCGTTCAGCGACGTCTTCCTCGACGAGTATATCGCAGCCTTCGGGGATCTCGTTCTGACAAGCGTTGGTGGCTATCATATCGAGGGACTTGGCGCTCAACTGTTCGAGCGGATCGACGGCGATCTGTTTTCCGTGCAGGGATTGCCATTGCTTCAGGTTCTGGGAGCCTTGCGAAAGCTGGGGATTTTGACGAAATGACGGACGAACGCGATGAGAGGCCATTGCTCGCAGGCGTCTGTGGTGATCCGATCGCCCAGTCCAAATCGCCGCGACTGTTCCGGCATTGGTTTGAAAGGTACGGACTTGCCGGGCATTATGTGCCGTTGAAAGTGGCCGCGCCAGATTTTCCCGACGCGATCAGAGGTTTGCAAAGGGCCGGGTTCCGGGGTGTGAATTGTACGATCCCGCACAAGATTTCTGCTTTGGAGATTGCGGACGAGATTTCTGACTCGGCTCGGGCAATCGGCGCAGCGAATACGCTGACCTTTCGCCGTGATAGAACGATATTTGCCGACAACACCGATGCGTTTGGGTTCATCGAGAATCTCCGAGCAGGGGCGCCGGGCTGGGACCCGTCTTCTGCTCCCGCGTTGATGCTGGGTGCGGGTGGTGCGGCGCGCGCTGGGATCTTTGCCTTGCTCGAGGCCGGTGTTCCGGCCGTCCGTGTCTTGAATCGGACCCGCGAAAAGGCGGAGACTCTGCGGGATCACTTCGGGGAGCGTGTCGAAGCGATGTCCTGGAACGAGAGAAATGACGCGCTGACCGGGTCAGGTGTGATCGTGAATTCCACGAGCCTCGGCATGATAGGCAACCCGCCGCTTGATTTGGTACTGGCCGACGCGCCGACAGACGCAGTGGTTACGGACATGGTCTATAACCCGTTGGAGACTCCCTTGCTTGCTGCAGGGAGGGCACGCGGTATGGCCGCGGTGGACGGGTTAGGCATGTTGCTGCATCAGGCGCGACCTGGCTTTCGAGCGTGGTTCGAGATCGATCCTGAGGTGACAGCGGATTTGCGTGCTGCATGTCTGGAGGGTTCGCAATGATCCGGACTGCGCGAGTCTTTTCCCCTGCACGGCGATGCCCTTCGGGCAAAGCCGCACAAGCGACCAGGCCCGCCACCGCCCCCACCACCGCCAAAGCGCGCTGCGCGCGCTGTGACGCTGGGTGGGCGACGTGCGGGAGCACTTCAATATGATCGTGCTGGCCCTCACGGGATCGATCGGGATGGGAAAGTCCACCACGGCACAGATGTTCGCCGAGGAAGGAATTCCGGTCTGGGATGCCGATGCGACGGTCCACCGGCTTTATAAGGCCGGTCAGCCTGGAGCGGAGGGGATTGCTCGTCTCGTGCCGAACGCGGTTGATGAAGATGGCGTCGATCGGAGCAAGCTTCGCACGACGATCCTGGCGGACGGGACTCTTCTGAAAAGGATCGAGGCGGTGATCCACCCGCTGGTTGGAGAGGATCGCGTGGCGTTTCTGAAGGATGCTCAGGCCGAGGGTTACGATCTTGCTCTGGTCGATATTCCGCTACTGTTCGAGGGCGGCGGCAACGCCCATGTTGATCAGGTTGTTGTCGTGACCGCGCCTGTCGACGTGCAGCGAGACCGCGTTCTGGCGCGACCCGGTATGACGGTAGAGGCGTTTGAGGCGATCCTGGCCAAGCAGGTGCCGGACGCCGTAAAGCGCGAGAAGGCCGATCATCTGATCGACACGTCGCTGGGTATGGATCATGCGCGCCAGCGCGTGCGGAAGATCATTTCGGAGATCAGGGGGCGTGATGCGTGAGATCGTGATGGATACCGAGACGACCGGGCTGGACCCGTCTCAGGGTGATCGGGTTGTCGAGATCGGCGGTGTCGAGTTGATCAATCATTTGCCCACCGGACAGACCTATCATCAATACATCAATCCGGAACGGTCGATGCCGCGCGAGGCGTTCGAGGTGCATGGGCTTGGTGATGATTTCCTGCGGCCCTATCCGGTGTTCTCCCGGATCGCCGATGCGTTCCTTGATTTTGTCGGCGACGCGAAGCTTGTGATCCACAATGCCAGCTTCGACATGATGTTTCTGAATGCCGAACTTGGTTGGTTGGGGAAAACGCCACTGCCGATGGATCAGGCGATCGACACGTTGGCGATTGCGCGGCGCAAGTTTCCGGGTGCTCAGGCGTCTTTGGATGCGCTCTGCAAACGGTTCGGCGTTGATAACTCGGCCCGTGAAAAGCACGGCGCGCTGCTGGATAGCGAGATCCTGGCCGAGGTGTATCTGGAGCTTTTGGGCGGACGCCAGCAGGGTTTGACTTTGTCGGCAGCCACGACTGCAGTGTCGACGTCGCAAGCAGCGGATTGGGTGCCGCCCCCGCGTCCACGTCCTTTGACCGCACGCGTGACCGATGCAGAGCGAGCCGCCCATGCTGAGTTTGTCGCCGAGCTTGGGGATAAGGCGCTCTGGACAAAGGGATCGCAGCCAGGGTGAGCTTTGTAGCCGAGTTGGTCCGATCTTCGTTGCGATATTGACCCTATGCCCCTGTGAACCTGGCCATTAGCTGTGCTATCCGACCGCCAACGCGAGGAGGATTGCCGATGTCTGCTGCCCCCGAGATTGCTACCGTATCGACCGAAGCTGAGCAGGTCGCGGATCTGGTCCGCCGTGCGCGCGTTGCGATGGATGTCTACGAGAACACTGATCAAGCGCGGGTGGATGAAGCCGTCACCGCGCTGGCGTGGTCGATCTACAAGCCTGAAAACGCGAAGATGCTGGCCGAACTGGCGGTCGAGGACACGGGCCTTGGCAATGTCGACAGCAAGATCATCAAGAACACGCGTAAGACCTTTGGCACGTTGCGCGATCTGATGCGGGCGAAGACGGTCGGCATGATCTCGGAGGAACCGGAGAAGGGGCTTGTCAAGTACGGCAAGCCAGTCGGTGTCGTTGGCGCGGTCTGCCCGTCGACCAACCCGGCGGCGACTCCCGTGAACAAGGCGATGATGGCGCTGAAGGGCGGGAATGCGGTGATCATCGCACCCTCGCCGGCGGGCCAGGCAACGACGCTGAAGACGGTCAATCTGATGCGTGCCGAGCTGGCCAAGGCCGGGCACCCCGAGGATTTGGTGCAGATCCTGCCCGCGCCCGTGTCGAAGGAGATGACGCAGCAGCTGATGAACCAGTGCGATTTGGCGGTGGTCACAGGCAGCCAGAACAACGTCAAGCGCGCGATGCAGTCGGGCACCGTGGCGATCGGCGTCGGCGCCGGGAACGTGCCGGTCATCATCGACTCGACGGCGGAGCTGGATGACGCGGCAGTGAAGATCACGGCGTCAAAGATCTTTGACAACGCAACTTCTTGTTCGTCCGAGAACGCTGTGGTGATCCTTGACGATGTCTACGAGGATGCCATCGCGGCGTTGGAGCGCGCGGGCGGCTGGCGCTGCTCCCCCTCGGAAAAGGTCAGCGTCGCGAACACGCTGTGGGTCGGCGGCAAGCTGAACCGACACGTGATCGCGAAGGATGCCTCGGTCCTGGCGGATCTAATGGATCTGGCCGATGGCGCCAAGGGCGCGAAATTCTTCATGGTCGAGGAGGCAGGCGTCGGCGGCAAGAACGGGTTCGCGGATGAGAAGCTGTCGCTGGTGCTGACGGTCTATCGCGCGCGGGACTTTGCGCACGCCAAGGAGATCGTGAACGATATTTTGCATGTTACCGGCCTGGGCCATTCCGTCGGAATCCATACGGCGAACGCGGATCATACGCGGGAACTGGCGGCTGAGACCGATGTTGTCCGCGTGTTGGTGAACCAGCCGCACACGTTCGGAAACGGCGGGAGTTTCAGCAATTGTCTGCCGTTCACGCTGTCAATGGGCGGCGGTACGTGGGCGGGGAACACGATTTCCGAGAACCTGAATTACAGCCACTTCATCAACGTCACGCATCTTGTGACTGAGATTGCCGAGGACAAACCGTCGGAAGAGGCCCTGTTCGGCAACCATTGGGCCAAGTACGGCAGATAGCTGGCCCATGGATGGGCGGGGCGCCCATCCTACGGGGGGTTGGGAGAGCAAATGAACTTCGAGGAATTCGCGGCCAAGCCGCTTCTGGTGGCGGGCGGGATCGCTGTTCCGCCGTCGCAGGTTGTTATGTCTGCCGAGGAAGCTGGAGTGGCGGCCGGGGTCATTGGGCCGTGCGTCGTGAAGGCTCAGGTTCCGACCGGAAAGCGCGGGAAGGCGGGCGGGATAAAACTGGCGGCGACGCCGGACGAGGCCCGGGGTCATGCGGATACAATCCTTGGCATGGAGATTGGTGGTTACACCGTCGAGAAACTGCTGATCGAGGGGCAGGTTCCGATCTCACGAGAGCTTTATGCAGCGGTTCTGAATGATCCGGTGACCTGCGGGCCGGTGGTGCTGTTCTCGCCGCTCGGCGGCATGGATGTCGAGGAAGCGGCCGAGCAGGATCCGAACGCCATGCGGCGGATGCCGGTGGATATCCGCGAAGGCTTGGATCTGGGGAAGGCCGCGAGCCTGCTGACTGGGCTCGATCTGGATGGCCAGCATGACGCCGTCGCCGAGGTGTTGCTGAGGCTGTACGATGTGTATCGTGCCAATGATGCCGAATTGCTCGAGATCAATCCGCTGGTGCTGACCAGCGATGGTCGGGTGATCGCGCTGGATTGCAAGTTCACGCTGTGTGACTCCGCTGTCCCGCGTCGTGAGGAACTGTCGGCGCAGGGCACTCCGGACAAAGCGACGGATCTCGAGGCCGAGGCGGCGGGCGCTGGTTTGAAGTACATCGAGCTCGGCGGCTCGGTCGGTGTGTTGGCCAATGGTGCCGGACTGACCATGACCACCATGGACGCGATCACGCATTATGGCGGGCAGCCGTCGAACTTCCTGGAGATAGGCGGCGAGGCGTACACCAAGTCCGAGACCGCGTTAAAGATCCTGCTGAAGAACCCGAACATCAAGTCGCTGCTGGTGAACTTCTGCGGGGCGTTTGCGCGAACCGATGTGATGGCCGGCGGCGTCGTCGAGGCCTGGAAGGCCCTGAAGCCCGATATCCCGGTATTCTTCACGATCCACGGGACCGGCGAGGACGAGGCCGTCGCATTGGTGAAATCCGAACTGGGGATCGAGCCGTTCGATCTGATGGATGATGCGGTGAAGGCTGCGGTGGAGGCCGCCCGATGATCCCGCGCAAGGAACACCGCATTCTGATCCAGGGCATCACTGGCAAGCAGGGCACGTTCTGGACCGAGAAGATGATCGGTTACGGCGCGACGGTGACCGGTGGCGTGAACCCGCGCAAGGCCGGGACCCAGCATCTGGGCGTGCCGGTGCACGCGACGGCGAAGGAGGCGCAAGGCACCTTCGATATCGCTTGCATGTTCATACCGCCGATGATGGCGAAGACCGCCGGGATCGATGCCTGCGAGGGGGGGGCAAAGCTGCTGGTCTGCCTGACCGAGCACATCCCCAGTCATGACGTGATGGAGATGCACGCGGCCGCACGGGCGAATGGTACACGGATTGTCGGGCCGAACACGGCCGGGATCGTGGTACCCGGTGAGACCTTTGTCGGCATTCTGCCCGCCTTCAACGATCGGGTATTCCGGAAGGGCAAGATTGGTGTGATCTCACGGTCGGGCTCGCTGGGGACGCTGATCTCGTTGAACCTGGTGCAGAACGGCATGGGCCAGTCGGTGGTCTACGGCGTCGGTGGCGATCCGATGATCGGGACGACGACCCGCGATGCGCTCGAGATGCTCGACGCGGACGATGGCACCGAAGCGATTGCGATCTGTGGCGAGATCGGTGGTTCGGCCGAGGAAGATGCAGCGGAGTACGCGCGCGGCATGTCCAAGCCGGTGGTGGCGTTCATTGCCGGTCGGGCCTCGCCCCCGGGCAAGAAGATGGGCCATGCGGGAGCGATCGTATCGGGCGGCAGTGGGGATTATCCGTCAAAACGCAAGGCGTTGGAGGCTGCAGGCGTTCGTGTCGCCGATGTGCCGAGCCAGATCCCGGAGATGCTGCGCGGGTGAGGTAAGGCAAGGATGGGCGAGGCGCCCATCCTACGGGTTAGATCGCTACCAGATTGGCGATCTCGCGCCGGAACGAAGGTGCGTCCGAATTGCGAAAATCGTCGAGTTCGCGCGCGTAGTGATGCCCGGCATAGGTCGCCCAGGCGATCGGGGCCGGGGCTATTGCGTTTCCGATAACCTTGACTGATGTGATGCCATAGTCGGCCCATTCGGCCTCACGTGATTTCAGATCCCTCCAGGTCGTGTTGTTTTGCCGCTGAGCTGTGACGAGCACAACCGCGTCGGCATCGAGGGTCGCGGTCTGGCCGGTATAGGTGCAGGCGGTTTCGACCTGACCGGAGCCGATTGCAGTGACGCCGCGGTTGAGGATGATTTCGACGCCCAGCTCGGCGAGCCGCCGAGGGATCGCAGTAGCAGCCGACATTGCAGTGCGGCACCTGGTAGAATCGGTTTTTAGTGGTCACCGGGCCGATTTGGATCTGCTCAAACAGGATACCATAGCGCAGTTCGCGGGCCATCAGATGCAGACTCTTTCTTACGAATTACCGCGCCGTTATTCTTGGTCGGCTTCGCTGGATAACCCTCGTGCGTCGGGTAGATAGACGGCCAGCAGGCAGCCGTTCTTCGTCGATGAACTGTGCACGGTTCCGGAGCGCAGCCAGACAATGTCGCCCGGCTTGTACTCAAAGCCGTCGTGGTCGGTCAGGTCGCCTTCGATCAGCAGAAATTCCTCGTCGCCGAGATGCTCATGGGCTGCGGTCGTTGTGTTCGGCGGCATCCGGTAGACGTGGAAGCCATAGCCTGTTTTGCCGCCGTTGACCTGCAGGACCTCACCATCCGGATTGCCCTCGCGATCGAGGAACGGCTCGAATGGCGCGTCATTCCAATTGGCGACGCGCCGGTCACTTGGGTCGATGGGAGGCATGTCCGTCACGGGATCACCTTGAGATCTGCAAGATGTTCGGTCGGGCGGTCCAACGGATCACCCGAGGCGGGAATGTCCGCAATCAGCAGGGCCTCCGTATTGCCAGCCATCGCGAGCGGTTCGCCCTCCGGCCCCGCGATCAGCGACCGTCCGCAATAGGTCGCGTCACGCTCGGTCCCGCAATAGTTGCAGTAGGCGACCGAGATTGCGTTCTCCATCGCGCGCGCAGGCACGGCGAACCGGTTGACGTTGTCGAAGGGCTGAGGGTTCGCGGTCGGCACGACGATCAGGTCAGCGCCCTTGCGGACCAAAGCGCGCACATGTTCCGGAAACTCGATGTCGTAGCAAATCAACAGGCCAATGGTTCGTCCCTTGTGGGCAAAGGTTGCATAGGACTCGCCGGGCGCCCAGATCGACCCTTCGCGTGCTTCCCATAGTTGGATCTTGCGATAGGAGGACATGATTGCTCCGTCCGGCCCGATCGCGACAGCGGTGTTGAAGCATTTCTCGCCATCGCGTTCGGACAGACCAATGACAGTGGCAATCCCGGTTTGTTTGGCCAGTGCACCCAAACGGTCGATCCAAGGACCGTCCAGCGGCTGAGAGATCATCTGACTGAGATTGTAGCCCAGCAGATACGCCTCGGGGAACACGACCATATCGGCGCCCATGGCAGATGACGCCGTCAGGACCTGCTCGATCGTCGCAAAAGCTGCCGCCTCATCCCCCGAAGGCGAGGGTCCTTGATAGAGAGCGAGACGAAAAGCGCTGTTCATTTCGGTCTTCTCCGGGGCGTCCCGGGCGAAGACCCGGGACCGCTGAAGTGCGTGCCGAGAGGTGCCGGTTCAGAACCGATACCGCGCAACTCTCGGCCGCAGCTTATTTCTTCAACCGTGTCCAGATCTGGTCATAGACCTTCTGGGTTGCCTCGTCGCAGACTTGTACGAAGGTTCCAGCAGGCGCATCGGCGGGCGGGTTCTGCTCGGGCGAGGCTTTTAGCGCTTCGTCCAGCAGGGGTGTTACGCCCTTCACGCCGGCGGTGTACTGCGCGAAATTGCTGACGGCGGCGATGTTCTCGGGTTCCAGCAGGAAGTCCATGAACTTGATCGCATTGGCCCGGTTTGGTGCGTCCTTCAGCAAGACAACATTGTCCATCCAGACGATGTAGCCTTCGTTGGGGTAGGAATACTCGACCGGCGCGCCCTCGACCCGCGCCTTCGCGCCGAAGCCGTTCCAGATCATGCCGACCGCCGCATCGCCTGAGACAAGCACATCCTTCGCACCGTCCGAGTTGAACGACGCCCAATGCGTTTTCGCCGATTGCACCAGTTCGTCCAGCGCCTTGAGCTGATCACGGTCCGTCGTGCATTGCGGAATGCCAAGATGGATCGAAGCCAGCGCCAGCGTCTCGCCCTGGCTGTCCAGCACGTTGATCTTGCCCTTCAGCTCCTCCGGCGGGTTGAAGATGATGTCGGTCGTCCGAATATCGCCGTCATAGACATCCCGGTTGACCATGAAGCTGGTCGAACCCCACTGATATGGGATCGAGTGCTTCCGGCCCGGGTCGAAGCTGACATCCAGCCATTGCGGCTCGACATTGCCGATGTTCGACAGCTCGCCATCGGCAATGGTGTCGAGCATGCCTTCGCCGGTCATGATCTCGACCATGTAGTCGCCCGGAACTGCGACGTCATATGAGCCCATTTTCCCGGCTTTGAGTGCTGCGAGAAGTGACTCGTTCGAGTCGTAGGTATCCATGGTCACTTCGACGTCGTACTTCTCGGCAAACTTGTCGAGCAGCTCCTGCGGGATGTACTCGAACCAGTGATAGATCGACAGCTTGCCTTCAGCCTGTGCAGCACCCGCGGTCAAGCCGAGCGCAAGGGCTGCGGCACCCAAAATCGGCATGGATTTCATGATCTTCTCCTCTGTTGTCTCGTTGTCGTGGCCGCGCTTTCGCGACGCGTCTTGTGTTCCTCTGACTCGAAAGCGCTCCGCGCCCAGTTGGATCCGGATCAGTTCTTCTTCGGTGTTCTCCCGATGCGACCGATGAAGTAGCTTAGCGTTACCAGCACGATGGACACTCCCAGCATCATTGTCGAGAGCGCCATGATGTTCGGTTTGATGCCCTGTTTTACGGCTCCGAAGATCGCGGTTGGCAGGGTCTCGACGCCGGCACCCTTGATGAAGTTGGTGATGATGAAGTCGTCCAACGAGATGATGAAGGCGAGCAGAAAGCCCGACAGGATGCCGGGCGCCAGAAGGGGCGCGAGCACGTATCGGAATGCCTGCCAGCGCGTGGCATAGAGATCCTGCGCCGCTTCATCGAAAACACCTTCGATCCCTTGCAGGCGCGCGGCGATCGGCAGATAGGCAAAGGGGATGCAAAAGACGATGTGGGCGACCAGGATCGACGAGTACCCCAGCGTGAAGCCGATTGTGCTGAAGAAGATCAGCGTCGCTACGGCGGTGATGATCTCTGGCACCATGATGGGCATCGAAATCAGCGCAAAGCTGAGTGACTTGCCACGGAACGCACCGCCCCGCATCATGCCGACAGCGGCCGCCGTGGCGATCATGGTGGCGGCCGTCGCAGCAGTCACTGCGATGGTCAGCGAGTTCCAGGCGGCCTGTTTGAAGATGGCCGATTCCGGTCCGTAAAAGATCTCGCCATACCAGTGCAGCGAGAACCCACCCCAGATGGTGACCGAGGCCGAGGCGTTGAAACTGTAGGCCATCACGACCAGCAACGGCGCATACAGGATGGTCAGGCAGAGGATCGCCATCGCGAGAAAACCGGGATAGCGTCTGACATCGCCGGGCCGCATCTCAGGCCTGCTCCCGCGATTGCGAGCGCGCGTAGAAGAACAATGCGACCAGCACCATGCTCAGCAGGATCATCGAGGCGGCAGCTCCGAACGGCCAGTTGCCTGCAGCACCCTTGAACTGGTCCTCGATCAGCGAGCCGATCATCCAGTTTTTGGCGCCTCCCAACAGGTCGGGCGCCAGGAACGCGCCGAGCGACGGCACGAAGACCAGAATGCAGCCTGCGGCGATCCCTGGAGCAACGGCGGGAAGCACCACGCGGCGCAGGATAGTCCATCGATCGGCGTAGAGATCGGCGGCCGCCTCGCTGAGCGCGAAGTTGTAGCGTTCGACGGCGGCATAGATCGGCAGAACCATGAATGGCAGATACGAGTAGAACAGTCCCAGCTGCACAGCGAGATCCGTGTTCACCAGTGGTAGTGGTTCCGAGATGAGACCGAGCGCCATCAGGCCTTCGTTCAGCGGGCCGTTGTCGCGGATCAGGAACTTCATCGACATCGTGCGGATCAACAGGTTCACCCAATAGGGCACCGTGATCAAAAACAGCCAGATCGTGCGGGTTTCGGGCGGGCGTGTGGCGATGAAGAACGCGGTCGGAAAGCCGATGATCAGGCAGACCAGCGTCGCGATCGCGGCCTGGATGACCGAGCGCAAAATGATGTTGATATAGGTCCACTCCATGGTCGGCGGGTCGTCGCCGAAGATCCCCCGATCGAACAGGAACTGATCATAGGCGGCGAGGCTGAACTCCCAGATCACACCGCCGCGGAATTCCTTGGTCAGGAAGGAATAGACCAGCATGATCCCGACGGGTGCCAACAGGAAGAAGCCGATCACCAGCCAGGACGGCAGCAGAAGCCAGCGGCGGACCGGGCGGTAGACGCCTGATACCGATCTGCCGCCCCCGATTGCCCCGGCCATCAGTCGACCAGAAGGCGGATCGCGCCGGGATCGATGACGAGGCTCGCGCGCTCGCCGAGGTTTGGCGTGACCTGTGCTTCGTCTGCGTTCTGCGTGCGCGCGGTCAGGTGAGTGCCATCGTCGAGCCTGACGATGTGTTGCGTGTCGGTGCCGAGGTAGATCTGATGCTCGATCGTGCCCTCGAGCCGCCCTGAACCCGTCGTCCCGATACCAATCCGCTCGGGCCGGATAGAGACATGGCCTTGATGCCCAACCGACGTCTTGCCTCCCGTCGACGCGGTCATAACGGCGCCGCCCGGCAAGCGGCATTGACAGGCCTGATCTTCAACCGCCTCAACGGTCACGTCCAGAAGGTTTGTCTCGCCGATGAAGTCCGCCACAAAGCGATTGACGGGCCTTTCGTAGATCTCATGCGCGCCGCCGATCTGTTGAATTTCGCCGTCCGACATCACCGCAATCCGGTCGGACATCGTCAAGGCCTCTTCCTGATCATGCGTCACGAAGACAAAGGTGATGCCCGTGTCCTGCTGAAGTTGTTTCAGCTCAACCCGCATCGCCTGGCGCAGCTTCAGATCCAGTGCCGAAAGTGGTTCATCCAGTAGCAGAACCTTCGGTCCCGGTGCCATCGCGCGGGCGAGTGCCACGCGCTGTTGTTGGCCACCAGAAAGTTGCGAGGGCCGTCGCGCGGCATAGTCGCCGAGCTTCACAAGATCGAGCATGGCCGCGACCCGTGTGTCTGTCTCGGTTTTCGAACGTTTCAGGCACATCAGTCCGAACGCCACGTTTTCGGCAACCGTCATATGCGGGAAAAGTGCATATTGCTGGAAGACGGTGTTCACCGGTCGCTGGTTTGGCGGCAGAGTGGCGATCTCGTCGCCGAACAGGTGGATTTCGCCCTCCGTGATGTCCTCGAATCCGGCGATCAGACGCAGCAGCGTGGTCTTGCCGCAGCCGGACGGTCCCAGCAGCGTGAAGAACTCATTGTCATGGATCTCGAGCGACGCGCCCTTCAGGGCGGTGACCGTTCCGTAGCGCTTGATGACGTTGCGCACGCTGATGGCTGGCGTGGTCACGCGGGTGCCGGATGCCATGCTTTGGTCAGATGAATCGAACCCCATGAGCCGACGCTAGGCAGGAATTCGGCGGAAATCCACTGTCTTTTGTGCAGGTGCGAAGAAACGCGAGGATCAGGACGGCGGCGGTCCTGATGGAGTATCGACAAGAACTCGATGGTTCTGAGGCCGGCGCGTTTGAAAGGTGCCCCATTGGACGCGGTTTTTGGCGGCGAGGTCGAAATCCAGGGTTGAGAGCGCGATGCCCTCGACATCGCGGCCTGCATCGGCCACGATTTCAGCGCGGTGGTTGCAGATGAAAGATGTACCGTCGAAATCCAGAGTGACGCCGTCTTCGGATTCTTTTCCGATGCGGTTCGCGGGTACGATCGGTATCAGATTGACAGCGGTATGTCCCTGCATCGCGGCGCGCCATTGGGGGCACTGTCCCAGGTCCGATCGAAGGTTTCGCTGCCGATTGCGGTTGGATAGGTGAGAAACTCAGCGCCCATGAGTGTCATTGCGCGCACCATCTCGGGGAACCACTGATCCCAGCAGATCCCGATCCCGAGTATTCCGTAACGCGTGTTCCAGACTTGTGGGCCGTCGGGGCTGGGCTGGAAGAATGCATCCTCTGATACGCTTCGAATGCCGGGATGTGGCACTTTCGGTAGATCCCGAGCGTGCTGCCGTTTGCATCAATAACAGCCACGGAATTGTATAGGTCGTCCCCGTCACGCTCGTAGACTGACACAGGAATGACGAGTGACCTTTTTTGAGCGAGACTGGCGAAGCGGAAGATCAGGGGATGATCGGTGGCAGGTCGCGCGAGGCCGAAGACACGATCGATTGTTGCATCAGTGTGCCAGTCATGGTGGGTTTGAAGCGCTGCGACTGTGACCTGTCTCGGCATACTCGACCCCCCGTCGTCCCTTCAAAGCGCGAATGGTGCACTCTTGACTAGGATACGCAACACCGGACGATTGAGGCTTTTCAGGGCACCAATGGAGGATCTGTCGAAGGTGCAGCCCTTTGGAATGGACATCACAGTATTCGCGCTTCGACATCAAAGGCGTTGTCACAGGCGCGGTTACCGCAATCGAGGCGGATGGCTCAGGGTCGATAGAGCCGTCGCGAAGCCGGTCATGCAGCGCTGGAAAACTCGTTGCCTATTGCACTGCCCTGATCGAATGTCCCGATTGTTCTTTTCAGATCCTCGGCCTGCATCGAAAGATCCTGAGATCGCTCCATTGCGCTGATCGCAATTTCATTGTTCTGCTGGATGATCGTGTCGAGCTTTCGAATGGCATCGTTGATCTGTTCGGCGCCGATGCTTTGTTCCTGCGTCGCGAGCGAGATCCCCTGCACGAGCTGAGCAGTTTTCTCGATCTCCGGGACGAGCTCTGTCAGCATGGTCCCAGCCTGACTTGCTGCATCAACGGTTTCCTTCGAAAGATCGAAGATCTCGCGTGCCGAGACTTCGCTACGTTCGGCGAGTTTTCGAACCTCTGCTGCAACCACGGCAAAACCCTTGCCGTGCTCGCCGGCGCGAGCGGCTTCGACGGCCGCATTGAGCGCCAGGAGGTCTGTTTGCCGCGCGATTTCTTGAACTATCCCAATCCGTTCAGCGATTGTCTGCATGGCTTGCACTGCGGTGCTTACGGCTTCCCCGGACGTTCTTGCTTGCTCGGCGGAATTGTTGGCGATGGTTTCGGTTTCGACTGCGTTATCGGCTGTTTGGCGGATGTTCGCCGACATCTCCTCGACGGCAGCACTGGCCTGTTGCGCGGATTCGGCCTGAGAATTCGATCCATCGCTGAGCGTTTGAGACGAAAGCTGCAGCTGGGCAGACGCATCCGAGACCGCCTGAGCGTTCTTCAGGGAGTCCGATAGAACGCTTTGAAGTGATGTGCGCAGTTTCTCGGCATCCATCATGCTTTCGCGAAAGACTTCCAACGCGCGCGCAGCCCGGCCAAGTTCGTGATCGTATTGGGTTCCAGTCACGTCAAAGGAATAGTCGCCCGCCGCGAGTGCCGCGGTCTGGTCTGCGAGCGTTTCCACGGGCCGCGAGATGGACCGTGCGATGAACACCGAAAGTACAACGGCCAGGATCGTCGCTAGCAAACCGACCACCGGCACCACCAGCAACATGAGATCGACAATGGATTCACTCTCGGTATCCAGCGCGACCTGATCAGCTGTCGCCGTCGCGCGAAGCTCACGCATCAGTGCAGCCATTGCGGGACCGATCGTATCGAGCTCACCAGCATTTTGAGCGATCTTCTGGTCGAGCGTCTGGATCGCCGTCAGGCTTTGCATGAACTTTTCGATCAGGTCCTGAACGCGGGCGATTTGAGCCAGCCGAGATTCATCCCGGCCTGCCGCCTCCAGCAAATTGAGATTCTCAGCGAGACGCGCGTGAGCGCTGTCGATGCTTTTTCTCTGTTCCTCGGATCCAGTCAGTAGGAAGTTTACCGCAACGGTGAACAGATCTGCGATAGTCTTCTCTGCCTCTCCTGCAAGGCGGGCTTCCTCAAACGAAACGCTTGCCTGTGCTGCCGTCGCGATTTCGGCAGTCGTTGCCCGCGCGCTCTCGGCATATTGTAACGCAGCAGCGGTTTGCGCATTGCGTTCGACCACATCCGACTCGATCTGGCTGAACGCCGCCCTGTACCGTTTCACGCTGTCCCGCAGTTCGG
>JBCAXJ010000075.1:0-24903 GCA_038534135.1 Pseudomonadota bacterium
CGGGCCCGATCCGTTCGACGGCGTGGCAACCCTGTTCACGACGGCCGCGCTCGTGACCTTTGGCGGGCCCGGTGTCGCCTCGGCGATTGCGAGGCCGTTCAGCATCTCGGCCGGGGTCAGCCAGGCATATGTCTCGACCGCCTGATCGGCCACGAAGGGCAGCACCGCATAGGCGCCGCCAAAGGTCACGAGCGCGGCCGTCGTGAACAGGGTTGCCACGCCGTCGAACGGATCGGGCCCGAAGACTGCGCGCGCGACCAGATAGACAGCGACGACCAGCCCGGCCGTGATGCCCAGAGTCTTGCCCGCCGTGGTCCAGACCGAGGGACCGGCCTCGGGCATGGGGCCAGTCTGATCTCCGGCAGGGAGTGCGAGCCCGGCCAGTGCCGCCATGGCCACGACGAGCGGGAAGGGCAAGCTGAGAAAGTACAGCGCGACGAAGGCTGCCACAGCCAGCGCGATGTGCAAGGGGCCCGAGATCGCGCGCCCGGCTAGTTTGCGCATTGCCGCCAAAACAAGCGCGATTACAACAGGTTGCACGCCCGCAAAGATCGCAGCCACCAAGGGCACCTGTCCGTGCGCCGCCGCGATCCACGCCAAGGCGATCATCAGGATCATGCCGGGCACCACAAAGGCCAGGCCCGCAAACAGGCCGCCCCAGAGCCCGTGCAGGCGCCACCCGAGCCAGGTCGCGAGCTGCTGCGCCTCGGGCCCCGGCAGCATCATCGAGAACGCGAGGCCGCGGTCGAAGCTCTCCGCCGGAACCCAGCCACGGCGGGTCACAACCTCGTCCTGCATCAGCGCGATCTGCCCGGCCGGGCCGCCGAACGACAGCAGGCCGATCTTGGTCCAGACCGGCAGAGCCTCGGAAAATCGCGGCGTCATTGGCGGATATCCTCGAGCGTTGCCCCCGCGGCCACGAGCGCTTCGTAACCGCCCGTCACATAGCAGGAATCGCGCCCGTGGAGTAGCAGGAGGGCACAGGCAAATTGGCTCACCTCGTGGCCGTGGACACAAAAGGTGACGAGCTTGCCCTGCGCCTGCGTCAGTGGATCCAAGTGGTTGAATTCAAATGGATTACGGCTGAGGGCGCCAGAGATCCGATGGCCGGAGGCAAGCGCTGTAGGCGTCTTGCGCAGATCGATCAGGGTAGCGCCTTCGCGGGCGATTTGCAGAGCCCGCGTGGCTGAGATTGTGGGCAGGTGGAAGGGGTCTTCAAGCATGGATCATCGTTCCCTGTGATAGGGCCGATGCGATGCTTGGGCCGGAGAGCCTGACAGCGGGAGATCGCGTTACCCCGCACCGATTGGTTACCATGCAGGTCAAGACGGTTCAAGTTTGGCGCGATTTCCCGAAGTCGTCGAACGTGCGAACGTGTTGCGCGAAATCGTCGTTTCCCCGAGGGCCGCGCGGTCGTCCGACGGCACATTAACCAGCCCGGAGGTGTCCCCCAAGCCATACCGGAATCATACCGCATCGGTAGTGCAAAGGTATTCCTTTCGTATGGCTTTGGTAGCAACGCGGAGTCGGCTCTGAAGGGTTAACGGCGTTAAACCGTTGATTCTATTGAAGGGTCATCTCGCAACGTGATCCGAGATCGCGCGCGTTTGGCCGTGACCGTGACCGTCACGCGCGCGTGACGAAAGTTAACAGAGTGTTAACGTGGTTCGGTGCAAAGCCAGGTCCGCGCCCCAACCGGACTCACATAATTTGAGGTCGGGCAGGGTTCAGAGCGATCCGTGTTCGGGACGCGGACGGGACGGAGATGACTCTGGGTGGTCCGATGGTAGGAGATAGCGTCGGTTCGCGTGCTGGGCATCGCCGGGTGTGGTCATCTCGGTGCCCAGCCATCACAGTGAGATCAAACGTGGTTTGCACCTCGTGAGCATGGGTCTTTGCCTGACGCTCCGCATGCCGACCACCGGTCGAGATCGAAGGTGAGTTGGATGCACGCCTTACGCTTGCTTCGATCTTTCTGGCGACAAGCCGGTTAGAAGCGCACCCAACGGTCGGCTAAGCAATGCATGAGATTATTTTGTGTTTTCTTCGTGCTCAAGTCATAATCTTGGTTTTATCGGAAAGACTGTATAAAAATGCTTGAAGCGATAGCCGTGGAAATAGTATTTGGCATCATAACTCTAGAGGTTGCAAATATATTTAAAGGCTGCTCCATTTTCTCAATTTGAATCCCGACCGAGAGAATTAAATAGTTTTGCTTGTCATGCTTCGTTTTGTTATACTTATAGTTCTATTTCTTGCTCCAGTGCCCGTTATCGGACACATCTCAACCCCATTAAAATCAACATCGGAAAGATATTTGGTTTTCAGTCGGTTGACAATCAGCTTCATCTCTTGAAGGAAATCCTGCAGAATACGGCAATACGCTCCCTTTTAACCGAGACCTGAAATAACAAGTTCTTTAGAAAAATCTCTTAGATATTCACTGCCGTTGTCTTGGTTTTGAGTGGCGAGGATTCGATGGACTCCGGGCTTCATATTCACTTCTACGGAAAATTCATCTGAAGTGTGTGGTTGGAATTTACCAAACCACTCCTGCTGAGTGACCGATTCGCCGGAGAAAACGTTCACTGTTCGTATGTATCCCGACAAAGCTTCAACGTAGTCTCCGTCGTTTACAAACCGGATATTATTTTCTCCTTTGTACTGAGAATAAGCCTTGTACGCCAATTCGCGCCCCAGTACGGCGAGAAAGTTTTTCGCAAGCGACCGAGTTGATATAAAGTATCGACCTCCGCAGCTTTTAGATTGATCTCTCTTTAGTACGGCGCGATAGCTGCGGTGCATAAGATCAGAGGTCAAGTTCCAGTCGAAATTTATTCCTCTCCCGCCATCTCCGCATGGAACCGATACCCCACCGTCTTCAAATTTAATAGTGTCGCTACTGAACCAATAACTCACGATTTTTCTTGCGAGTTGTCGGACGTAGGCATTGGACATCCTAGCAGCGGCAATCATAACGAGCCTGATCACCGGGTAGTAGGCGTCAGCGCGCTGAGGTGCCAGCAGTGGTGTCGAAGCAACGGAGCAAGCTGCGCCTTGCAAAAATTTACGTCGTGTGGAAGTTTGACTTTCGATGTCATACAAGAGCATTTGATATCAGCCCAGTCTTCTAAAGTAATCTACTAATAATGCTAGATATAAAACTCTTCTCCTCTTCGTTGCACCTATTTACACTATATATGTAATCACCGCCAGATCTTCTCCGATCGACACATGGAATCCTTGAGAGCTTCGCTACAAGCTCCTCGTTAGCCTCATTCTCTTTGACAGCACGATTGAGAGCATCTGTAAGCTGAGCGTTCTTTTCTTCGAGCCTTTCGATCTCAATTTTTTTAACCACCGTGTAACCACAGTTCGACATGGCTAACACCAAAATCAGACAAGCAGCTCTGTACATGTTCATACACTCCGTGACCTTCACGCCACAATTTTTCCCGAATCACTTCCGCAAGACAACCCCTGATCCAATATGGGGCAATTTATTCTCAAAGGATTCTGCTCAGAAATTGTTTTAGTTGCGGAATAGACACATTTGCTCGCTCGAAATGCGAGTGTGGTCGCAAGAGCTACTCCGCCGCCATCTTTGCGCCTTGCAGCCAGCCCCACACGCGTTGTGGCGTTGCGGGCATGTCGACCCGGTGGACGCCCTGGTCCCAGACGGCATCCAGCACCGCGTTGGTGACAGCGGCGAGCGCGCCGACCGTTCCGGCCTCCCCGCAACCCTTCATGCCGATATAGTTGGCGGTGGAGTAGACCGGTTCGGGCACGAAGGGCACCATGGGCACGTCGTCGGCGCGGGGCAGGGCGTAGTCCATGAAGGAGGCTGAGAGCATCTGGCCGTCCGCGTCGTGGACCACGTGTTCAGTGATCGCTTGACCGATGCCCTGGACGACCCCGCCGTGGACTTGGCCCTCGGCGAGCATCGGGTTCATCAGCCGGCCGAAATCGTCGACGACGGAGTACTTGACGCAGGCCGTTGCGCCGGTGTCGAGGTCGATCTCGATCTCGGCGATGTGGCAGCCATTGGGGTAGGAGCGGCCCGGCAATTCACGCTCGGAGCGTTGGGACAGCAGGTCGGTCAGGCCCTTATCGCGGGCCTTGATCGACAGGCTCATCAGGTCGACCGTGCGGTCGGTGCCCGCGACGGCGAAGCGGCCGTTCTCCCAGACGAGGTCGGCGCCGGAGATCTCGAGTTCCTCCTCGGCCAGCGGGCGCATCTTCTCGACCAGATCCTCGACCGTGCCGTTGATGGCGGTGGACTGGGTGGTGACCGAGCGCGAGCCGCCGGTGCCGCCGCCGAACGGGATCAGGTGGCTGTCGCCCTGCTTGACGCGGATCTTGTCGAACGGGATGCCGGAGTGTTCGTGCAGGATCTGCATATAGACGGTCTCGTGCCCCTGGCCGTTCGACTGGGTGCCGACGTGGAGGTCGACCATGCCGTCCTCGGCGAAGATGACCTCGGCGGATTCGTTGGGCGCGCCGAGGATGGATTCGATGTAGAAGCAGAGGCCGCGGCCGCGCAGTTTGCCGTTGGCGGCACTTGCGGCCTTGCGGGCTTCGAAGCCGTCCCAGTCGGCTTCCGACAGGCCGCGGGTGAGGACCTTGTCGAAATCACCGACATCGTAGTTCTCGCCGGTTGGCGTGGCATACGGGAATTGTTCGGGCTTGATGAAGTTGATGCGACGAAGCTCGTCCGGGGCGAGCCCAAGCTCGCGCGCCGCGGTGTCCATGAAGCGTTCGATGGAGTACTGCGCCTCCGGGCGGCCCGCGCCGCGATAGGCGTCGGTCGGGATGGTGTTGGTGTAGACGCCCTTGGTGTTCATCCAGACCGTCTGGATGTCGTAGACGCCGGTCAGGACGCGGGAGTAGAGCTGGCTTTGCATGATCACGCCGAAGGGCGAGTTGTAGCCGCCGAGGTTCGAGAGCGCCTCGGTCTTGAAGCCGGTGATGCGGTTGTTTGCGTCGAAGCCCATGGTGAGCGTCGTGATGTTGTCGCGGCCCGCGCAGTCCGACAGGATGGCTTCGCCGCGTTCCGAGATCCATTTGACCGGGCGCTTGAGCTGCATCGAGGCGTGGCCTGCGCAGAAGTATTCGGGGTAGTTGAAGTTCTTCATGCCGAAGGCGCCGCCGACATCGTGGATCCGGATGCGACAGGTCTCGGTCGTGAGGCCGAGGCGGCGGGCGAATTCCTCGCCCATGCGGTGGACGCCCTGGGCGGCGACGTGGAAGGTCATCATCTCGCCGTCCCAATCGGCGAGGCAGCCGCGGGTTTCCATCGAGACGACGTGGACGCGGTTGTTGATCGCCTCCATCGTGACGATGCGGTGGGCGTCGGCCAGGGCCTTTTCTGTGGCGGCTTTGTCGCCGATGCCCCAGTCGTAGCAGATATTGCCGGGCGCCTCGTCGTGGAGCTGCGGGGCGCCACTTGCCATGGCGGCGTGCATCTCGGTGACGACGGGCAGTTCGTCATAGTCGATCTCGACCAGTTCGGCGGCGTCCTTGGCCTGGGCCACCGTCTCGGCGACAATGCAGACGATCGGCTCGCCGACATAGCGCACGGTGCCCATTGACAGGAGCGGACGTTTCGGGGCGACCGAGGTCGAGCCGTCGACGTTTGGCAGGGTCAGCTTGTCGAGGTCATTCTCGATGGCGTCTTCGAGGTACTCACCGGTCATGACCATGAGCACTCCGGGCGCTGTCTTGGCGTCCTCGGTGTTCACGGTGATGTTGGCGTGGGCGACGGCCGAGCGGATGAAATAGGCGCGGGCTTCGCCGTCGAGCTGGATGTCCTCGACATATTTGCCTTCACCGCGCAGGAAGCGAGGGTCTTCGACACGGCGGACGGACTGGGAGATGCCAAATTTGGTCATGGGAGCTCCTTCTCGGTGAGGGCGGGGAACTGCAACGAAGGATTGCAGCCGATTTTGCGGTGCGGCGAACACTGCGCGTGCGGTGCAGCATAGCATGCATATGGAGTTGCGGCAGCCTGTGTCTAGTTCAGGAGTGTGACAGTTCAGCCCAGCCACGGTCCAGATAGGGCGTGTTTCCGATCCGTGAAATCCGCAGGTGTGTCCGGCCATGCCTCAGAGTCTCGATGCGGGGCTCGGGTGGCCTGGGGCCGTTGGCGAGTGTTTCGTGCAAGATGCGGCCGTCGAGATGGCCTGGGAGCGGCAGGCCGAGCAGGTGCAGAACGGTCGGAAGGATATCGACATTGCCGGTCGGGGTGGGGTTCTGACCTTGGCCGAAAGCAGTGCCGCCCAGAACCAGCACGTTGTTCAATTCGTAGCGGCTGAGGCCGCCATGACACCCACCGCTTTCCGGGTATGGCGAATTGTCGGCTGACAGGCCACGCAGACCGTGGGCATTCGTACCATCATCATGCGCGAGCGTGAGGTAGATGTCCGGCGCACGCGGATGGTCTGCGCAGAGATCGGCATGACGCAGCGTGCCGGGCAGGCCGTCGCGGGTGAAGACCGGGCCCATGAAGGGTTGTGCGAGCAGCCACTCGGTCATGCCGACAATCAGATCGGGATCGCTGTCTCGGACCCAGATGCCACCGGCGTTGTGCACATAGAACAGGTAGTCGGCAGATGGGCTATCCAGATCGAACCCGGCGGCGCGGGCCTTGTCTTCAAGTCCGATCTTTCCACCCGCGAGCGAGATCTGCCCGTGGTCCGAGAGTGCGATGATCTGCAGCATGCCCGATGCGATCTCGTCCCGCTTGCGATGCAGGATTTCGCCGAATGCGGCGTCGACGCCATGTGCTGCCGCACGCGAGTCGGGCGAGCCGATTTCGTGCCAATGGAAGCTTTCATCCGGCTCGCAAAGCCAGACGAGCGAGACATCGGGTTCCTGTGGGTCTATGACCTTGAGCCATGCCTCCACAGCATGGCGGTTCCAGCCAATCATCGGGCGGGTACCGTCAGGAATTGGTCCTACGACCTCGGCGACGCGATCAGAGAGACCGCTTGGCACCGAAGCTTCGGGCCGCCGGAGAGCGTAACGCATATGCCCGTAGGCCTCGGCATTCAGATTGATCAGCCGCGCGCCGCCCGACGTGCCCGCACTGATACTGGCATAGCTGCGTCCGTGCGCTGCGAGAATGTCTGCCATTTGAGGGACACCGAAGAGCGGTTCGCGCAGGTCCCCGATCATGGCTTCGAAGGCGGGATCGTTGCCGGTGTTCAGGATGCCGTCGACACCGGGCATCGGGAAGAAGTTCGCCACGATACCATGCTTGCGGGGATAGCAGCCCGTGGTGACGGAGCTTTGGTTGACGCGTGTCTCGGTCGGGAAGGTACTATGGTGATCGGCGCAGAGCACCCCGCGCTCGGCGAACGCGTGCAGGTTGGGCATCAGGTCACGCGTCAGGAACTCTGGCCGCAGCGCGTCGAAGACGATGATCAGGACACGGGTCATTTGGGCGTTCGCCAGAAGCGTACCTGCCAGTGGGTGCGCATGTCAGATGACAGAGCCTTGAGTAAAGTTTTCAACACTATGCTCGGCGCAGAGTGCCAAAGATTCGTAATTTCTTCATAGATGCGGAAAAAAGATAGGGGCGGGAGGACGGCGGCTCTTCGAGAAATCCAGAGAAGAGTTCTTATTCTATGAGATAAGATAATGTCTCTTTCGATCAAATGCATCATAAATTGTTGATGAGGTACCGAACCGTCTTGCCGCGCTCCGCCAGATGCGCTTCGCCTGCCGTCTCAAAACCTTTCTTCGCATGGAAATCGAGCGAGCCCTGGTTCACGGGGACCGAGTTCACCTCGCAGCAGACCATCGAATATCCCTGGTCCCGCGCCCTGGCGAACACCGCATCGTAGAGCGCACTTCCCGTTCCGCGCACACCAGCCTCTGCGTCCACGGCGATCCGATCAACATAGACGAATCTGGGGTAGCGTTCTCGGAACCACAGGAAGTTCTGACTGTCATAGTCCCCGTTCTGATCGAAACAGACCACGAAGCCGGACCGTGGCGCACGCACAAGCGTGAGCCAAGACGCTGCGACCAGATCCGTCAAACCGGGTGCGTCCAGCGGCGACAGCAAATGCTCGTGCACCGTATTGAGCGGCAGGATCCAGTCATGATCCTCGGGCGTCACGGGCCGAACCTCGCTCATGCGAGTTCCGGGCGTGGATGCAGGTGATCCATACGGATCGATTTCCCATCCGGCTGAACCATGCGCACATGGTGGCGCCGCAACTGCCGGGGCTCGGTCACGCCGCAGGAATGGGCGATCGTCTCGACCTCCTTGATGATAGACTTGGCGTAAGCCGCGACGTTCTTGTACTTCTCGCGCGGGACAAGACCCTTCTGGAACCTTGGATCATGCGTCGTGATGCCGGTCGGACAGGTGTTCTTGTTGCATTTCAACGCCTGGATGCAGCCGAGCGAGAACATGAACCCGCGCGCCGAGGTCACGAAGTCAGCGCCTGTCGCCAGCGCCCAGGCCACATCGCCGGGATTGACGAGCTTGCCCGAGGTGATCACCCGGATCCGTTCGCGCAGGCCGTGTACGTGCAACAAGTCCGAGACGATGGGCAGCGCCTCGCGCACCGTCAGGCCGACAAGATCCATCAGCGGCATCGGTGCTGCTCCGGTCCCGCCATCGCCGCCATCGATCGCGATGAAATCCGGCGCGCTTTCGATGCCGCGCCGGGCAATCTCCGCCGCCATCTCGTCCAGCCAGTCGGTGCCGCTGATCACGGTTTTGAAGCCGACCGGCTTGCCGGTAATCTCGCGGATGTTGGCGACTGCGTCGAGAAGCTCCTGCACGGTCGCAATTTCGGCGTGGCGGTTCGGCGAGATCGAGGCCTCGCCTTCCGGGATGCCCCGGATCTCGGAGATTTTCGCGGTCACCTTGCCCCCTGGCAGGATGCCTCCCTTGCCCGGTTTGGCGCCCTGGCTCAGCTTGATCTCGAACATCCGAACCTGCGGGTTTGCGGCCACGGCACGGAGCTTTTCCTCGGACAGGCTGCCGTCATCGTTGCGCACGCCGTATTTCGCCGTGCCGATCTGGAAGACGATGTCGCATCCGCCCTCGAGGTGCCAATCCGACAGGCCGCCTTCGCCGGTGTTGTACCAGACTCCGGCCTTCGCAGCCCCACGGCTGAGCGCCTTGACGGCGGGACGCGAGAGGGCCCCAAAGCTCATGCCGGAGATGTTGAAGAACGATGGCGCGTCATAGGGCTGCTTGCAGAATGGGCCAATCTGAAGTGGTTCTGTGCTGGCGAAGTCCTGATCGAGCGGTGGGAAGGGTGCGTTCACGAAGATCGGCGTGCCGGTCACCGTGATGTTGCGTGTCGATCCGAAGGCGATTGTGTTGCTCTCACCTGCGGCCGCCCGGCCGATCCAGTTCCGCTGGGCGCGGTTGAACGGCATTTCCTCGCGGTCCTGCGCAAAGAAGTACTGGCGGAAGAATTCGCCGAGCTCGGAGAACAGATGGCGGAAGCGGCCCAGCACGGGATAGTTCCGGCGCACCGCATCCTTGGTTTGCACCCGGTCGACAACGAACATGATCGCCGCTGCCAGGACGGTCACGCCGATGGTGACCACGAATACGGCTGCAAGGATTTGCAGGCCCGACGCAACAATGTTCCAGAACCACATTTTCACCTCCTGTCAGCCATTATTGGGAGTCATTACCGGGTTCGAAGTGCCCCGCCAATTCCGAGAGATTGAAGACATTGTGACATCCATCACAGCCCGGTGACAGCGGCTTGTGCACTCTGGTGAAAACATCATGTGCGATGACAGGAACGACGGAGCCCGGAGATGCGGAAAATTCTGAAGGCAATTGCGCTGACGGTGGCTTTTGCAGGGGTTGCCGCAGGCTCCGCAGGGAGCGGTGCGTCCGGGCAGTTCGAGACAGGCGGCAGCACTGCGTCTGAGCCCTTTGTGATTGCCGTTGGCGAGATGTCAGAGACCGTTCGGGTCGATGCCACGCGGAGCGCGCTCGATCGGGCGGATGTCACCGTGTCGTTCCCCGGTGGGCCGTCGGTCGGGCTGGTTTCGCTGAACCTGGCGCTTTGGGACGGCGAGGCACTTAGCTTTGCGTTGCCGGGGGCGTTTGAGACCCGCTACCGGGTCATTCGAATCGGCAACCGGATCGAGGTTGCGTCCGAGCAGGTTGTGTTTCTCGACTCGGCGATCGTGGACTGACGCGGTCCGTGCGGCCTGCCGCTTCAGACGAGATCGTAGCCAAACCGCGTGATCCAGGCATCGAGCGCGTCGTTGGCGCGCCGCTGATCCAGGGGCGTGAGTTCGTCTCGCCAGCGCCCGCGCGCGCCTGACTGGATGTGGCGGTCATTGATCAGCGTCACCTGATCCTCGCGCATGGCGCGGGTCTTCGTGCGATGGGTGACCACGTGCGGATCCGTATCGTCCGCCAGTCGGTTCATCACCTGGCGATGCGTCTCGATCGAGGTCGCGGTGATCAAAGCCTCGGTTTCCCCGTCCTCCAGATCGAAGGTGAGTGCCTGCGCGATTGCGTGAATCGCGGGGCGTAGATCGGTCCGGAGGTCTTCATACCGCAGCCGCACGGCTTGAGGTGATCCGGTCCAGACGCAGTCAGTGTGGGAGAGATAGACCTGCATGGCGTGCAGTCCGTGCTCCAGATCCAGATCGTGCAGCTTCATCAGCGAGACGAGGCAATCGCGCGGATCACGGATGTTCCAGATGACGTGCGTGCCGGCGCGGTCGAATGCCGTGCGCAGTATCTGGGGATCGATCAGGTGCGTGTGGATGATGAGGGACGGATCGGCCGGGGCAGATCGAACGATCGAGAGGAACTCCGGAAGATGTCGCCGTTCCTGCGGGTTGTAGCGCGTCCAGCGGATGCCCCGGCGTTCGAACATCAGGCGCACGAGGTTGCCGACCAGCACCGTGCCCGATCGGGGCAGTCCTCCGTTGATGATCAGCATGGGTCCGGGCTGTTTCGGTGGACGCATCTCGGCGTTACAGATTTGTCACAGTTGCATGGCGGCTATGCAGAATGGGCCGTTTCTCGACCGAGCACAATGATCCTATCTGGATTGCATATGCCGCCGTCCCCCCTCCCCCCTCGGCGGCAATGGGCGGATCCGCAGTGCCCCCTCACCGTGGATCCGCCCTTTCCTGCATCCGGTACATGAGTTAGGACGGCGCCATGCCGAACATGCCCGATCTCGACCGCCCGATCGTCAAGCTGCGCCCGGGCAAGGGCGGGCGTTTGCGCAATGGAGCGCCTTGGGTGTTCGCGGACGAGATCGCGATGGACCGGCGCACGCGCAAGCTTGCGCCCGGAACGCTGGTCGATCTGCGGGACGGAGAAGACGCGCTGGGGCTTGCGGCGTTCCATCCGGACAGCCAGATCTCGGCGCGCTTGCTCGGTGGTCCTGCTGAGACGCCGGTTGATGCCGATTGGTTCGCAGGACGCATACGCTGTGCATTGCAGCTTAGGGATCGATTGTTCGACGCGCCCTTTTACCGGGTCGTGCATGCCGAGGGTGATGGCTTGCCGGGGACGGTCATCGATCGATTTGGCGCTGCCGTCGTGATCCAGCCGAACGCTGCCTGGGTGGAAGCGCGTTTGCCGGAGCTGATCGATGCGGTCCAGCGGGAAACCGATTGCGAGACCGTGATCGTCAATGCAACGTCGCGCGTTCGCAAGCTCGAAGGTCTGGAAGAGCGGATGGACTCGATCGGATCCGACCTGAACGGGCCGGTCGAAGTTCAGATGAACGGTGCGAAATATCTGGCCGATCTGACCGGTGGCCAGAAGACGGGACTGTTCTATGACCAGCGGCCGAACCATGCTTTTCTGCAGAGGCTGTGCTCGGGCAACAGCGTGCTCGATGTCTTTTGCCATGTCGGAGGTTTCGGGCTTGCGGCGCTGGCGGCAAATGCTAGCCATGTGACAGCGGTTGACAGTTCTGCGCCCGCGCTGGCGCTGGCGACCGAGGGGGCCAGCCGGATGGGGGTGGCGGAGGCCTTCGAGACGACGCGCTCGGATGCCTTCGAAGCGCTACAGGGTCTGAACGGTCAACGGTTTGATGTCGTCGTTTGTGATCCACCGGCCTTTGCACCGAACAAATCAGCGCTGAATGCCGGGTTGAGAGCTTATGAGCGTATCGCACGCCTGTCCGCCGGTCTGGTCGCTCCGGGCGGCTTTCTGGTCCAGTGTTCCTGCAGCCATGCCGCGGGTGTGGCCGAGTTCTACAAGGCATGTACGAGCGGTATCCGCCGCGCTGGACGCGAGGCCGTCTTGCTGCATTCCGGGCGCGCTGGTCCGGATCATCCCGTGCACTGCGGCCTGCCAGAGACAAGCTATCTCAAGGCAATGTTCTTCCGTCTGGATGGGTGAGGCCGAGGTTTTCGTGGGGCGGCGGGTCTTTCTGGATGCCTGCGTGCTGTTTCCGCCGGTCGTGCGATCCATCCTTATGGCGTTGGCCGATGAGGATCTGTTTGAGCCGTACTGGTCGCCGCGCGTGCTGGACGAATGGCGCCTGGCCGTTGTGCGCAAGCACGGATTGTCTACCGAAGTGGAGGTCGAGACAGCGCAGCGACGGATGGCAGCACGGTTCCCGGATGCCTCTGGCTTGCCGGACCCGGATTTCGAGGCGCAACTTCAGCTGCCCGATCCTGCCGACACCCATGTCCTTGCCGCCGCTCATGCCGTGGATGCGGATGTGCTGCTCACGTTCAATCTGCGAGATTTTCCGCGCTTGGTCATGGCCGGGCTTGGGATTGCTGCCCGGCACCCGGACGAATACCTCTGGGAGCTGCTGAGCACGGTTCCGGATAACGCGGCGGCGTCGATGCGAGTGGTCCTTGATCAAGCTGGCATTGCAATGGACAGCCGCCGGAAAGCGCTGAAGCGTGCCCGCCTGTCGCGCACGGGTAAGGCACTGGAGGCTCTGGATCAGGGTTTGAGTTGAATGCGGCCCTAAGCGGCGGCGCGTTCGATCGAAGGCTAATCGTTCCGTCGGTTCATCCAGGGCAGGGGCGCCACAGGGATCCCGTCATCGTGCAGCTCTTTGGCATCCTTTATGGTTGCCTCGCCCCAGATTGCCCGTGCATCGGACTCACCGTCATGAATCTTGCGCGCCTCGGATGCGAACTCCTTGCCCACGTAATCAGAGTTCTTTTCGAGATGTGTGCGCATTTCGCGCAGGGCGATTTCAGCCGGGGAGGCGGGTGCAGAGAGCGTCGCAGGTGCTGGTTGCGGCTGCTCAGTCTTTTGGTTCTGGGTCCGGGTGCCCGAGACGGCTGGCGCCATGATAGCCTTCTCGATACGTTCGGAACCGCAGATCGGGCAGGCAACCTGGCCGACCGTCACGAGTTTGTCGTACGAGGCCGAATCCTTGAACCACGACTCGAAACGGTGATCGTCTGGACATTTCAAAGAATATCGGATCATTGCAATTCGAACTGCTTTCCCTCAGGTACACATGGCTTATATGACCATTGCGTGACGCATTTCCAATGCACTTTGGTCACAGCAGTGTGTTACTGTTCCGTTCAAAGAGCAGTTCGATCCTAACAATAAAATGTCAAATTTTTCGATCCGATATGCGGTTTTACCGGCGGCAGGAAGCTGCGGCGCCTGGCTGATTGGCGGTGCGGCAGATGTTGGTGCCGTGTCGATGGCCGCGATCATTGCTGCTGGTGCCGTTGCGGGCTCGCTCGTGGCGCATTGGTTTGGTCCGGCACGGGCAACGCCGACTGGAAACCATAAAGCGCCTGACTCGCTTTCCGGGGACGAGCTGCTGGGGCGCGTTCCCAGCTCCCGCCCGTTCGAGAGACTGGCCGACGCGCTCGACTCGCTGCCGATCGGAATGCTGGTTATCGGGCCGAGCCAGACGATTCTGCACGCCAACGGCATGATGCGGTCCATTTTCGGGCTTTCCGATCAGCCGGGGTATCCCGTCGAAACGCTTCGTTCGAGCAGGCTTCTGGAAGCCATCTCGAAATCTGCTGCGAGCGGGATCCCCGCGACGTTCGAGATGGTTTTGTCACGGGGATCGGACACCTATCTGAACGCCTACGTCCGGCCTCTGGATCCGGCCCGGAACGATGGCGCGTCGATGATCGTCTCGATCGAAGACGTGACGCAGGCGCGCCAGGCGGACGAGGTGCATCGCGATTTCGTTGCTAATGCGAGCCACGAGTTGAAAACGCCGCTCGCCGTCATCTCTGGTTTGATCGAAACCCTGCAGGGTCCGGCGCGCGGTGATCCTGTCGGGACCGAGCGGTTTCTGGGCCGGCTGGCGACCCAGACGCGGCGGATGACCGGTCTGATCGACGATCTGATGTCGCTGAATCGGATCGAAATGAATGAGCGCGTGCTGCCGAGCGCGCCCGAAGAGCTAACAGTCCTGGTCAACGAGGTGATCGACAGCCTGCGCCCCGTTGCGGATGCCTCGGACGTGGAATTGTTGGTGGACACCTTTCCGCGCTCGGTCAGCGTCATGGCGGAGCGCGAGGAGCTTTCCCAACTGTTCGCGAACCTGATCGACAACGCCATCAAATATGGCGGGATCGGGAAGAACGTGCAGATCGCCTGGCGGCGGTCCGATGAGCCCGGGCAAATCGGCGTCGCCGTCACCGACCAGGGCCCGGGCATTGCGCGTGAGCATTTGCCGCGCCTGACCGAGCGCTTTTACCGGGTCGATATCGGCCGCTCGCGCGAGAAGGGCGGCACGGGGCTGGGCCTTGCGATCTGCAAGCATATCGTGAACCGGCACCGGGGACGGCTGGAGATCGAAAGCACGATCGGCGAAGGCTCGCGTTTCACGGTGTGGCTGCCGTGCCGGTTCAGCGACCGGAAGTCGACGGATGCTACGAGGGTGTCGGCCTAGCCAAACCTGCGCGAACGCGCCTGTCAAATCCCCAGATCGTAGACAACTTTTCCACAGGGCTGTTAAAACCATTTATTTTCAGCACCTTAATGTGTCATAAATCTTATACACACGCGTGACAAAAGGGTTGCCGCCGCACCGTAGCTTGCGGTCATCAAGATACCGTTATTGGGAGATAAACAGTGACCCTCCGCACAACTGCAATCGTTGCTGCTGTCGCAACGATCGCCATGGCCGGCAGCGCCGTGGCACGTGACCAAATCAAGATCGTCGGCTCTTCGACTGTCTTCCCGTTCTCGACCGCTGTTGCCGAAGCTTTCGGCAAGTCCACTGGCAACCCGACGCCTGTTGTCGAATCAACCGGTTCGGGCGGTGGCCTTAAGCTGTTCTGCCAGGGCGTCGGCACTGACACTCCGGACATCACGAATGCGTCGCGCCGCATGAAGGCAAAAGAGTTCAAGCTCTGCAACTCGAACGGCGTCACCGACATCATCGAATCGGTCGTCGGCTTTGACGGAATTGTCGTTGCCAACACCAAGAACGCACCTGAGTTCAAGCTGACCCGCGAGATCCTGTTCAAGGCGCTGGCAAAGGGTCAGGGCGAGCCGACCATGTGGAACGAGATCGACCCGTCGCTGCCAGCGGCCAAGATCGAAGTCCTGGGCCCGCCGCCGTCGTCCGGCACCCGTGACGCATTCGAAGAGCTGGCCATTCAGGCAGGCTGTAAGAAGTCTGGTCTGGACAAGGCAACCTGCAAAGCCGTCGAAATCCGTGACGATGGCGCCTATGTCGACGCGGGCGAGAACGACAATTTGATCGTCTCGAAGCTGGAAGCCAACGCAAACGCCGTCGGCGTGTTCGGTTTCTCGTTCCTTGACCAGAACGCTGACAAGCTGAAAGGCGCTGTCATCGGCGGTGTCGAGCCGACCTTCGACAACATC
Source organism: Pseudomonadota bacterium (assembly GCA_038534135.1). GTDB lineage: Bacteria > Pseudomonadota > Alphaproteobacteria > Rhodobacterales > Rhodobacteraceae > Thermohalobaculum. The sequence continues at coordinate 15,806 of JBCAXJ010000075.1, forward strand.
GCGTCGGGTGATTATCCGGTTTCGCGTTCGATGTACTTCTACATCAAGAAGGCGCATGTCGGCGTTGTTCCGGGTGTCATGGAGTATGCAGCCGAGTTTGTGTCCGAGGACGCATCTGGCGGTGAGGGCTACCTGACCGAGAAGGGCCTGATCCCGCTTCCGGTTGCGGCCCACACCGACAACGCTGCCAAGGTGATGTCGCAGTCTGTCATGAGCGGCAACGAAGGCCTGAAGTAAGGCGCGCTCTCGGTGCGGGGGGCGATCCCTCCGCACCGATTTTTCCTGCCTCGCTTCTGTTTGTTGTGCCTCCATTGGTTTTGCACTTTTTAGAAACACGCGGCTGTGCAGTGCGGTCGGACGGGGACTTGCCATGCTGACGATTGCTCTTTTGGGCGTTGTGATCCTGGGGATCGCTGGCTACGTGATCGCGCGGCAACGCGCCGTCGCTGTGTCGGCGGGAGAGACTGCGGCGCTGCATTCGCGCCCCGGATACCACGGGCTCTACGCCCTGACCGTGACCATCCTGGTCGGAATCGGCGTTTTCATCGTCGCAAGTGCCGTGGGCAGCTGGTATCTTGGATCTTCGATGCGGTCCGCACTGACGGATCTTGATCCGACCATATCCGGCATGCAGGCGGACCGTGTTCTTCAAGACGCGCGGGCTCTGGCGACCGGTGGCGTGACCTCGGCGGTTGACGCCTTGAGGGAAGAGTTGTCGGGCGTCTTCTCCGGCGTCAATGCGACCCGGCTCTGGGGCATCACGATCCTGACGCTGGGCGGTTCGATCGCCGCACTTCTCTTTGCGTTGCGGACAATCACGACCGAGTTCCGTGCTCGGAACAAGTCCGAGACGATTTTCCGAACGATCCTGTGGTCGACCGCGGCCGTCGCGATCGTGACGACTGTGATGATCTTCATCGCCCTGATCGGCGAGACACTGAACTTCTTCACCGGCGTGTTGGACTGGCGGATCGACAAGTTTCTGTTCGGCTTGACCTGGAGCCCGCTGTCGGGCGTGCACACGGGAGAGATGTCGCCCGACAAGGTTGGCGCCGTGCCGTTGTTCGTCGGCACCTTGATGATCACGGTGATCGCGATGCTGGTCGCGATCCCGATCGGTCTGTTCGCGGCGATCTACCTGTCCGAGTTTGCCTCGGGCCATGTTCGCGCCTGGGCCAAGCCGATGCTCGAGATCCTCGCAGGTATCCCGACCGTGGTGTATGGCTTTTTTGCCGCAACGACCGTCGCCCCGTTCATGGTAGGCATGGGGGAATCACTGGGCATTTCGGTCGAGGCCGAGAGCGCGCTGGCGGCCGGGATCGTAATGGGGATCATGATCATCCCATTCATCTCGTCGCTGTCGGATGATGTGATCAACGCTGTGCCGCAGTCGCTGCGCGACGGCTCGTACGGTCTGGGCGCGACCAGGGCCGAGACGATCATGAAGGTTGTGCTGCCCGCTGCACTTCCCGGCATCGTATCAGCGTCGCTGCTGGGGATTTCCCGTGCCGTTGGCGAGACGATGATCGTGGTGATGGCCGTCGGCCAGTCGGCCAATCTGACCTTCAACCCGTTGGACAAGGTCACGACGGTCACCGTTCAGATCACCATGCTGATCCTCGGGGACACCGAAGCCGAAACTGCCGCAGGTCCTGCATACACTCTGGGTTTCGCGCTGTTTGCCGCGACGCTGAGCCTGAACATCGTCGCGCTGCGGATTGTCCGCAAGTACCGCCAGAAATACGACTGAGGACGCAGCCATGACTGACACGACGACACAGCCTGCGTTCGACATGGCGAAGCTTTCGGCGAAGCATACGTCGCAGGAATCGGAAGCTCGAATCAAGCGGCGTCACTGGGCCGAGTTTCGGCTGAAGGCATACGGTATCCTGGCGATCTTGTTTGCCGCGGTGGCCTTGGTGATCCTGGTCTACACAATCGTGGCCAAGACCCTGACGGTGACGAACGAGTATTATCTTTCGCTCAACGTGCCGATCGAGCTCACGGACCGGCAGTCGGCCGCTCTGACGGACGATAATCCGAACACCAACGCTAATCTGGAGAACCTGATCTATCAGGCCATTGGGGAGCAACTGGAGGCGCCGCACCGAGGGCGGAGCGCACGTCCGCTGAAGGCGCTGGTGTCGACCTATGAAGGGTTCTCGCTCGGCGAGATCGTCGGCGCGAATCCGGACCTGATTGGCGGCGACTACCATTTCGAAGCGCTGCTTGATGACAATCTTCAACTCTACATGAAGGGTGACTTCGGTCGTCTGCGCGATGCCGGATCCGCCGGTCCGATCACCATCAGCGCGGGCGAATCCGAGGACCAGGTTGTCATTTCTGCGGCGAGCAACGCATTCGGTAACTCGCGCATTGCGATGCGCGAGGATCGCGCAGCAGAGGGCCGCGCGCTGCGCCGGTCTGCCCGGGATCAGGAGCGTGCGTTCAATGAAACGCAGGACACTCTCGATGACACCACTGACCCCGAAGAGCGCGACCGTCTAGAAAAGCTCCTCGACGGTTTTGGCCAGCAGCGCGACCAGATCTTTGCACGTGCCGATGCGGCCCTGACCGAGGCGACCGACCAGCGCAACAACTTCACGCTGCGCACGGACGATCCTTCGGTGTTCATCCGTGCAAACGGGGGCTGGATCAAGATTACCGAGATGGAGCCGGAGCGCCTGATCGGGACCGTTATGAACCCGTTGACTGGATTGGGCGAAGTTGCGGAGGGTAAGTGGAGCGGTCTGCTGATGACCTCGCCGGAAGCCGAGCGCAAGATCAGCGACCGACAACTCCTGTGGATGGAGGATCTGAAGCGGGAAGACCGCATCGTCACGCACTTCAACCAGCGCGTGCTGTTCAGTTCAGACAGTGCGCAGGCCGAGCTTGCCGGGATCTGGGGCGCGCTGATCGGCTCGTTCTGGACGATGATGGTGACCTTCGCGATCGTGTTCCCGATCGGGGTGATGGCGTCGATCTATCTCGAGGAATTCGCGCCAAAGAACCGGCTGACGGACTTTATCGAGGTCAACATCAACAACCTCGCCGCCGTGCCATCGATTGTCTTTGGCCTTCTCGGTCTGACCATTCTTCTGTCCGGTGTGAAGTTGTTCGGGATCGAGCTGTTCGACGGTTTGCTGAAGGCCTTCGCAGAAGATCCACGGTCAACGCCGCTTGCCGGTGGCGTGGTGCTGGCGCTGATGTCGCTGCCGACGATCATCATAGCCTCGCGGGCATCGATCAAGGCGGTGCCACCGTCGATCCGGGACGCGGCCTTGGGCCTGGGTGCCTCGAAGCTCCAGACCTCGACGCACCATGTCCTGCCGCTGGCGATGCCGGGGATTCTGACGGGATCGATCATCGCGATGGCGCAGGCGCTCGGTGAGACAGCGCCACTGATCATCATCGGCATGAACAGCTTCATCCAGGATCCACCCGGTGGCCCGCTGGACAAGGGCAACGTGCTGCCGTCGCTGATCTATCTCTGGAACAACAATTCCGAGCGCTTGTTCGACGGCAAGACGGCCGTCGCCATCTCGGTGCTGCTGATCTTCCTCATTCTCATGAACGCGCTCGCCGTCGTGCTGCGCAAACGCTTTGAAAGGCGCTGGTAATGCTGGACTCGGGTGCAACTTCGACCGACTACAAGATCACCGCAAGCAAGGTGAACGTGCACTACGGCGACGCGCACGCCATCAAGGATGTCGACGTCAACATCGAGTCGAACGCGGTCACCGCGTTCATCGGCCCGTCGGGATGCGGGAAATCGACCTTCCTGCGCTGCCTGAACCGGATGAATGACACGATCGATATCTGCCGCGTGTCGGGGGAGATCCTGCTGGACGACCTGGATATCTATCAAAAGAAGGTCGATCCGGTGAACCTGCGCGCCCGGGTTGGCATGGTGTTCCAGAAACCAAACCCGTTTCCCAAGTCGATCTATGATAATGTCGCCTATGGTCCGCGTATCCACGGTTTGGCCAAGGACAAGGCCGAGCTGGATCAGATCGTTGAGCAGTCCTTGCGCCGCGCAGCACTTTGGAACGAGGCCAAGGATCGGCTCGATCAGCCTGGTACCGGCCTGTCGGGTGGCCAGCAGCAACGCCTGTGTATCGCCCGCGCAGTGGCAACGGCGCCCGAGGTGCTTCTGATGGACGAACCCTGTTCGGCGCTTGACCCGATCGCGACGGCGCTGGTCGAGGAACTGATCGACGAATTGCGCGCCAGCTATTCGGTGGTGATCGTCACCCACTCGATGCAACAGGCGGCTCGCGTCAGCCAGAAGACGGCGTTCTTTCACCTAGGCCATCTGCTGGAATTCGGTGAAACATCGAAGATCTTCACCAACCCCGATCACGAGAAGACACAACAATATATTACTGGCCGCTTCGGCTGATAGGGAGTACGCGCTTGCAAATGCGCCCGAAGCACATTGTCACTGCGTTCGATGCCGACCTTCGCGCCATATCCGCCCGGATCTCCGAGATGGGTGGTTTGGCCGAAGAACAGCTTGGCTCGTCCATAGAGGCACTGCGCGAGCGCGACTCGGAGCTTGCCGAGGAAATCATCCGGGTCGATAAGCGGCTCGACAATATGGAGATGCGGCTGGAGCAGAGCGCCATCGAGGTGATGGCGCTGCGCCAGCCAATGGCGGACGATCTGCGCGAAGTGGTGGCGGCCCTGAAGATCGCCTCGACGCTTGAGCGGATCGGCGATCTGGCCAAGAACATCGCCAAACGGACGCTGGTGCTGAACCAGAGCGAACCCTTGCGCGTCGTGTCGTCCGTGACACGCCTTGGCAAACAGGTTCAGACGCTGCTGGCCGAAGCGCTCGATGCCTATACCGTGCGCGACAAGGCGCTGGCCGTTGCCGTGTGGAAGCGGGATGTCGAGATCGACGAGATGCACAACTCGATCTTCCGCGAGCTGACGACCTACATGATGGAGGATCCGCGGACGATCGGCCACTGCTCGCAACTGCTGTTTGTGGTGAAGAACCTCGAACGCATCGGCGACCACACGACCTTCATTGCCGAGATGACTTACTTCGTCACCGAGGGGCGGCAGCTGAGCGACGATCGCCCCAAGAGCAACGACTGGGACGAACTGAAGCCAGAGATCGAGCAGGGCTGAGGCAGGAGCAGAGCAATGGGCGCGCAGATTCTGATCGTGGAAGATGAGGAGGCTCTGTCCGAGCTGTTGGAATACAACCTCGCAAGCGAAGGCTTCGCGGTAAAGACGTCGCCGCATGGCGATGATGCCATGATTGTGCTGGACGAAGACAGGCCGGACCTGTTGCTGCTGGACTGGATGCTGCCGGGGCTATCGGGGATCGAGATCTGCCGCCGCGTGCGGGCGCGGTCTGACACCCGTGACATGCCGATCATCATGATGACCGCACGCGGCGAGGAGGCGGACCGGATCCGTGGCCTTGACACCGGCGCCGACGATTATCTGACCAAGCCGTTTTCGATCCCCGAGTTGACGGCGCGCGTGCGTGCGCTGCTGCGCCGGGCACGGCCGACGATTGCCTCGGACATGGCCACATTCGGCGACCTGATGCTGGATCGAGAGACGCGCCGTGTGCACCGTGCGAACAAGGAGATCCACCTTGGCCCGACCGAGTTTCGCCTGCTGGACTGTCTGATGCAGCGGCCGGGCCGGGTCTATAGCCGTGAGCAACTGCTCGATCTGGTCTGGGGCCGAGATGTCTATGTCGAGGTTCGCACGGTGGATGTGCACATCGGGCGTCTGCGCAAGGCCCTGAACGGACGGGGTCAGCGCGATCCCATCCGCACCGTGCGCGCCGCGGGCTATGCGCTGGACGAGACCTATCCCAGCTGATCAGCGGGCGTAGAACAGAATATCGTCCGGACCAAGTGGCGACGCGCTGTAGCCCAGCGCCAGATCCTTCAGGAATTTGTCCGCGGGTTCGAATTCGCCGTGATTGCGACGCAGTTCCATCCAGAGCGTGGGTTTTGACTTCTTCAGTGTCTCGACCGCACCTTCCAGAACCGACATTTGCATGCCTTCGACATCGATCTTGATGAAATCGACCTCGTCCGGGAAGCTCTCATCAAGCGTGGTCACCGGAACCTCGCCTTCGGTGCTTTCGCGATAGGCCGTCCCGTGGAAGCTGGTGTTGCGATGCAAGACCATGTCGGCGCCGCCGACGCGTGATCCGACGGCTGCATTGACGGCCTTGATCCGGTCCAGCCCGTTTGCCTCGAGATTGCGTTTCAGAAGCCGGTAGACATAGCGCTGTGGTTCGAAACAGGTGATGTCCTCGATCCCGGCAATCAGGCCCATATAGACCGAATGGTTGCCGATGTTCGCGCCGACATCCACCGCGCGCTTGCATTCGCGCAGCCTTGGCAGAGCCTTGTCGAGCAGACGGAACTCCCAGAAGGTCCGCTTCTCCATCATGTAACGCTGGATGTTGTCGGTCAGCGCGTCGGGGACGTGGAAGTGGACCTCGTGGTCCTGGTGGACGAAGCGCATCCGGGAATCAGGGCCCAGCGATTGCATCGACATCAGCGTATAGAGTGACCCGATTTTCTTCTCGAGGCGGTTGATCGCCTCGACCACCGGCGCATTGGGATCGGATTCGGTCATTCTGACCTCTCGTTATCGTCTTGGTCCAGCACGACGCCGGGCTCTGGCCCGACACTACGTGTCATGCGGATGCATCTTTTCCAAGTGCTTAACGGTGCGGACCATCAGGCGATTGCGGGCTATCCGTGCTTGGAACGATCACGTCGCACACGCGCGGCCCTGGCATCAGACGGGCCACTCCGGGTCTCGTTGCAAATGTAGGCGTTCTTTCCGTGAAACGACAACCGCTTGCGCCGGTTAGCGTTCCGCGGGTTTGACCGGATGCGCCGGTTCCAGCCCCAGCGAGCAATCGACAATCGACCTCAGGGCGGCGCGCGCGATGTCTTCGAAACACTCATCCGTCCAGCAGAGCGCATGCGGCGTCAGGATCACGTTGCCCATCCCGATCAGAGGGCTCGCAGAGGAAAGCGGCTCTTGTTCCGTCACATCCAGTGCCGCCGATGCAATCTGGCCCGTCCGAAGCGCGTCGATCAATGCGACCTCGTCGTGAACCGGTCCGCGCGCCACGTTGATGAAACTCGCGGTCGGCTTCATTGCCGCAAACGAATCCGAGTTCATCAGGTGCCGCGTCTCATCATTCAAGGGACATGCCGCAACGACAAAATCAGCCCGTGCGAGCAGATCTTCGAAGGTCACAAGATCGGCTCCGAGATCGTGCAGCCTTTCCGTCCCGACATACGGGTCCGCTGCCAGGACCTCTCGAAAGAACGGGCGGGCCAGAGGGATCAGCTCTTGCCCGATGCCGCCCGCGCCGATCAGACCCAGCGCTCGGCCCCGCAGACCGGTCCCCATGTAGTCGGTGCGGTCATTCCACCGGCCGGTGCGGACCAGCCGGTCCTTTGCCATCAGTCGACCGGACAGCGCAAAGATCATGGTCAAAGCGGCGACGGCGACAGGGCGGCGAATTGCCTGCGGTGTGTTCGTCACTGTGACGCCGCGTGCGGCGCATGCCGCGATATCGACCGTATCGAACCCCACCCCGTTGCGCGCGATGATCTTCAGGCGACAATCAGGCCGTTCAACACTTGCGGCCGTGACCGACGGCAGGTTGACGTGCAACCCGTCATAGCGCGCGGCGATGTCGGGTGTGATCTCGGCCACATCCTCTGGCAGCCATTCCCAATCGATGTCCGGATTCCGGGCGAGTTCTTCGAATGCAGCGGCGTTGAACGCGGAGGTTCCGTCGCTCTTCAGAAGATCCCGGGTCGATGCGATCTTGAACGCCATCAGAGTTCAGCGAAGTCCTTGATCATGCTGCCGACTGCGTTGCCGAGCAGTGCCTGATCGGGACCGACCGCCAGCATGTTAAAGCCGTAGCCCGCATATTCCCGCGCCCAGTCCAGATCGGACGCCATAAATCCGAGCCCCTTGTTGTGGGTCCGCGCGGCACGCACAATCCGGCCCAGAGCATCCAGATAACGCCTGCTCTGGAAACCGCCGGGTTCACCCAGAAAATTGGTCAGATCGAAATGGCCGACCCAGAGCACGTCTATTCCCTCGACCGCGGCGATATCCTCGACGGCGTCCAGCCCGCGCTCGGTCTCGATCTGTGAGATCACCAGGATCTCGTCATTGGCATGTCGGATCTTCTCGTCCGGATAACCGGGAAGATAGTCGTCATGTGCGAAGCCGAAGGCCGCACCGCGGCGCCCGAGCGGGGGATAACGGCTCGCCGCGACAATCGCTTGCGCCTGTTCGACGCTGTCGACCATTGGCACCATGACCCCGCGCAAGCCGATGTCCAGAGCGCGCGCCAGGAAATGATACTCGCCGCGCGGCACCCGCGCCATCGGTGTGATCGGCAGCCCCTGGCAGAAGCTGACCTGATCGCGCAAGGTCTCGAACCCGATGCCGGTATGCTCCATGTCGTAGATCAGGTACTCGCACCCGGCCGAGGACATGATCTGCGGCAGACCCGGGCTGAAGAACTCGAACACCATGGCGCCGAGCACCCGCTCACTTCGCATCACCCGTTCGCGGATCATTGTCATGTATCCCTCGTCTCGCCTGGAGCGAGACGATGCACGAGGGGGGCGTGGCCCGCAAGTCTAGGACGAGCGGTCGATTCGGCAGGTGAAGCAGTTGTTTTCCGACGACCGCGCGTGGACATAGGCGACACGGTCATCCGAAAGCATGTCTGCGGCCTGATCGGCGATGTCGTCGCGATGGACGATCCTGCCCAGCCCGTAGATGATCCGATCATCGGGCGAATAGCCCTTGAGCAGGCGATGTTCGGGCGATTGAGCGAGGACCGGGGGCATTTCCTCACCTTCCCAACGTTCGCACTCATCGGCGCACAAGAAGATCGGTCCAAGCTCGGCATAGGGTTGCAGGCTATCGAACGGGCGATGCGCGAGGATCAGGTAGGGTTTACCCTTCGGGATGTACTGCAGGCAGTGGCGGCAGGGATAGCCAGAACCCGGAGAGACCGCGCGCTCTGGCGGTTGGCCGTTAGCATCGAGTGCACCGTTGCGATA
>JBCAXJ010000076.1:0-24772 GCA_038534135.1 Pseudomonadota bacterium
ACGGAACGCCATTCCCGACTCCCTCTGTCCTCGGCTATCAGAGGGGCCTCGCATCGGGCACCCCGCGCCCCGGAGGCCCATGAAGACCCTCATCGAACCTTACCGCTTGCTCTGGCTTCAAGCCAGCCCGGAGCTTCGCGGCATCATAATGATGAGCCTCTCTACCGTCGGCTTCGCCCTCATGCACACCGCGATCCGATACGCATCTTTCGAGATGTCACCCTTCCAGATTGCTTTCTTCCGCAATGCCTTCGGGATCGTGATTTTCGCGCCAATCATCCTGCGCAACGGCATCGGCTTCATGAAGACCAAACGCCTGGGCGCACATGCAGGCCGGAGCATCCTGAACATCTGCGCGATGTTCCTTTACTTCAACGCCCTGGCGGTGACCGAAGTCGCACATGTCACCGCATTGTCCTTTTCGGCACCGATCTTCGCGAGCATCCTCGCCGTGATCGTCCTGGGCGAGCGTTTCCGGATCCGGCGCTGGATGGCCATTGCGATCGGTTTTCTGGGGATGCTCCTGATCATCCGTCCGGGCTACATTCCGATCGAGGCCGGCCCTCTGATGGTGATTTTCTCAACGATGTTCTGGGCCGTTGTGCTGACAATCACCAAGATCCTGTCGCGCACTGAATCCAGTCTGACCATCGTTGCCTACATGAACATCTTTCTGGCGCTCTATTCGCTGCCGCCCGCGCTTTGGTTCTGGACATGGCCGACGCTCGAGGGCTGGGTGATCCTGGTGCTCATCGGCGTGGCCGGGACCGTCGCCCAGCTTTGCGTCACCCAATCTCTGAGGGAGACCGAACCCACGGTGGTGATGCCGTTCGACTTCCTGAAGCTGATCTGGGCGACCATGCTCGGGTTCTGGGTGTTCGGGGAGGTCCCCGACACGTTCGTCTGGATCGGCGGAGCTGTGATCTTTGCGTCGAGTTTCTACCTAGCTTGGCGTGAAAGCCAACTGCGCAAGCAAATAGCGGCGCGAGTGTCAGATCGCACGCCCTAACCCCGTGGTCCGCTCGCCGCGTGCAAGCTCTGGCACCAACCAGAAGATGGACAATCCGACGACCGAGAGTGCCATAGCAAACACATACCCTGCCAGGTACGCGTCGGTCATCTGGTGAAGCCATCCGGCAAACCATGCTCCGAAAGCGCCGCCCAGACCCAGGCCAATCATGATCATGCCGAACACGGCACCAACCTGACCATCGAACAAGCGCGCGCACAACGATGACACGACTGGCCCGCGCGAACCCATTGCACCTCCGAAACCCGCAAGAAACAGGATCAGAAACAACAGGCTGGGACCATTCGACAATGCCGCGAGCGAAACGACCCCGATAATGGTCATCAGATAGGCCACACTGGCCACGGCCCGCTGACCGTACCGGTCTGCCAACCAGCCTGAACCGATGATCCCTGCGATCGAGATCAGCGGAGACAGGCCAAAGATCCAGATGGCCTCGAAGCGGTCGTAGCCCACTTCCTCCAGATACACGACAAGTTGCACTTGAACGGCGTAGGTGGCGCCAGAGGCAATGAAGAACGTCAGGAACAGCCCCCAGAACGGCAGATCGCGCATCACGGCACGATCCGGCAAAAACGGCCTTCGCGGCGGCGATGGCTTCACACCGCGTCCGATCCTGCGCCAAGGCAACAGCATGACCAGGGCCGCAAGGCATAGCAGACCCAATCCCATTTGGTGATAGGCCCAACGCCATCCGCCTGTCGCGATCAGCCACCCGGCGAGTGGTGCCATCAGCATTGTACCCGCCGCCAGCCCGGAATAGGCGAAGGCAATCGCAAAGCTCATGTTACGGTCGAACCACCGGCTGATGATTGCTGTCGCTGGCGTCATGCCTGTCGCTGCAGCACCGATGCCGACAAGCAGGCCCAGGCCCAGCCAACCATGCCAAACCTCGCTCATGCGCGCGGCGAACATGAAGCCCGCGCCATAGAACACCAGTCCGCCGACATAGATTAAGCGGCCGCCAAAGCGGTCGTATCCTGCGCCGATCAGCGGTCCTGCAATCGCAATCGCGATCATGAAGGCGGAGTAGAACGACGAGGTCCAGGCCCGGCCCCAGCCGAATTCGGTCAGCAGCGGGCCATAGAAAACCGCCAGCGTTTCGCCCGATCCGCGTGCAAGCGTATTGAGCAGAAAGCACAGCGTGACCACGCCGATGGCAGGGAACGTGAATTCTCGACGAGGCGTCTGCGCGTCCATCAAGCCAGCGTCCGCGCGATCCCCGGGCCAAGCAATCGCCGATGCGATATCAGCGCATCAGGTCTGGCAGGAACAGGACGATCTCGGGGAAGAAGACCAGTGCGGCGATCGCCAGCACGTCCGCGACGAAGAAGATCGCGATGCCACGGAAGACGTCCATGACAGGAATGTCCGGCCTCACGCCATTGACCACGAAGCAGTTCAATCCAATCGGCGGCGTGATCAGACAGACCTCGGCCATCTTTACGACGATGATGCCAAACCAGATCGAGCATTCCTCGAAGGTCAGACCAAACGCAGACTCCTCACGCGTGACGCCCTCGCCTCCGTTCAGCGCCATGACCGCCGGGTAGAAGATCGGAAGCGTCACCAGCAGCATTCCGATCGCATCCATGAACATGCCCAGGATCGCGTAGCCCAGCAGGATGCAGAAAAGGACGGCATACGGATTGTACGGCAGACCGGCCAGCCACTCTGAAAACGTCTGCGGTACCAGCGAGTAATTCAAGAAGGTGACAAAGATGAAGATCCCCCAGATCAGTGTGAAGATCATCACCGTCAGACGCGCCGTCTCCATCAGTGCGTCCTTCAGGCCGCGAAAACGCATGCCTTGTGTGATCGCGACGAGCAGTACGACGAACGCGCCCAGGGCGCCGGCTTCGGTTGGCGTTGCCCAACCGCCATAGATCGCCGAGATAATGATGAAGGCGACCGCGAAGATCGGCAGAACGCCGGGCATGCTGCGGAGCCGGTCACCCCATGTGTAGCCTTTGACCGCTGGTCCGGCCTCTGGGTGCGCCCTGGCCCACAAGACGATGATCGCGCCGTAGATCAGGGCCGAGACGATGCCGGGCAGGAAACCCGCCAGCAACAGCGCGCCAACGGATTCCTCGACGATCAGGGCGTATATCACCAAAATGGCCGATGGAGGGATCAGCGTTGCCAGAGTGCCCCCGGCGGCCACCACGCCTGCGGCAAGCTTGCGGTCGTAGCCGTTCTTCAGCATCTCCGGAATCGCAACACGGCTGAACACGGCGGCGGTCGCGGTGGATGCGCCGGACACAGCGGCAAAGCCCGCCTGCGCCATCACCGTGGCAACAGCCAGACCGCCGGGCAGCCAGCCAATCCAGGCGCGAGCCGCCGCGAAAAGCTTGGTCGTCATACCGGCATGAAAAGCCAGAAAGCCGATCAGGATGAAGGGCGGCAGAACCGAAAGCGCATAAAGCGACGTCTTCGCATAGGGGATCGTACCAACCTGCGATGCACCGGGGCCGAACCCGATCAGTTCGACCATGCCGACGAAACCTGCAATCGCCGCGGCAAAGGCCACCCGAACACCCAGCAAGGCCAGCCCGAACAGTAGGCAGAGGCAAATGATGCCGACCAGCACCGGGTCGTTGTAGCCAATCCCGAAGAGCGGCCCCATCAGCCCGGTCCCTCGCGCTGTTCCCCGGCCATCGCCTCGCGGATTTCTTCCTGAGCCTGTTCGGCGATGTCTTTCTGAACGACCACGCCGACGGGCGCGAGTTTAGGGTTCAATGCCAAGCGCGAAGCGCCCAGGATCTGGACGAACGCGCGAAGCACCAGAAGCCCGAAGGCGATAGGGACCAGGATCTTCGATGGCCAGGTCGGAAGCTCGGCATCGGTGGTCGAGTCGCCGATCACAAACGCATCGTTGAAGAAATTCCAGGCGAAGTAGCACATGAAGATCATGATCACGAAGGTGCAGGTCGCGGCAAAGGTCTCGACCGACCACAGCAATCGACCCGAGAAGTTCTGGATCAGGATGTCCATTCGGATGTGCACGCCCATCCGCTGGCAGTACGCAATGCCCAGGATCGCGAGGATCGGCATGGAAAGCTCGATCGCGTCGATATACCCGAAGATCGGTGCATTGAAGAGCCAGCGCAGCCCCGCCACGATCTGCACAACGCCCATCAGCATCAGGAACATGATCGCGAGGGCCGCGATAAAATTCAGCGCGTCTTCCGGCCAACGCAATATGCGGTCGAGCCGCCAGACGAGGCGACCCAGTCCATCCTCGGGTGGATGGTCAAGCACATGATCGGATCCGCCGGACATCGGGGCAACAGCAGGGCGGACCGCGGTCCGCCCCGTCAGTTGATCAGTTCGTGTACTTCGCCTGGGCTTCTGCCAGAAGCTCCATCATCTGGTCGAAAACGCCCTGGCTGTCGAACTTGTCCGCATTGTCTGCGATCCATTTGTCCCAGACCGGTTTGCCGGCAACCTCGCGGAAGCGGGCCAGTTCATCGTCCGAATAGACGATCTTCTCCATTTTGCCTTCGAACTCAGGGATGTTCTTGGAATCGGCTTCCAGGTATTTGTCGATCATCGCCTGCGTGACCTCGTCCTTCAGGCCCATCAAGAGATCCTGATACTGGCTTGGCAATGCCTCGAACGCGGTCTTGTTGAACACCATCGGGCATTCCGACGTGCCCGGCTGCAAGTTGCCGGTGAACCAGTCGGACAACTCGTCGATCTTGTACGCCTTCTGGGCGTAGGAGAACGGGAACGACACGGCGTCAACGCCACCGCGTTGCATCAGCGTGTAGGTCTCGGCGGCAGGCACGGTCTGACGCGTGGCGCCCAGGATCTCCATGGCCTGGCCGACGCCGCCACCGGCACGAACCCGCATGCCGTTCCAATCCTCGAGCGTCTTGGGTGGCTTGCCGCGTCCCAGGATCTCGTACTGCGGCAACAGGGTCGAGACATACGGGATCGCATTCCACTGCGCCATGTCGGCCTGCAGCGCATCGTGCTGGAACAGGTTGTTGCGCACATGGGCGGAAACCCGGAAGTCACCCAGCGGGATGAACGGCAGGGTGAAGACCATATAGCTCGGGTTCTTGCCCGGGCTGTAGAAGTTGCAGAAGTGCGCGCCCTCGAACGCGTTGTTCTTCAGACCGTCCAGGTTCTCGCGGCTCTTGGCGAGCTGCCCACCATAGAAGATCTGGATCTTGAACTTGCCACCGGTTTCGGCGCTGACCCGCTCGGCCAGCTTCTCGACACCCTCGGTGAAGGCGCGGCGCTTGCCCCATGTCGACCATTTCCAGAAGACAGCCGGACCGTCGACATTCGCCGCGGTCGCTTCCGGAGCCGATGTGTATGCGAACGCAGCGGCTGCCACGCCCATCAGGGCCTTGGTGATGAATTTCATGATGTTGCTCCCTTGGGTTTCCGCACTTGTGCGGCAACGTTTTGGTCCGGTTGTTCCCCGGGCTCGGCGCAAGATATGCACCTTGCGACAAAGCTTGCAAGCCTATCGGGCCGCCGATACCAAACGGCAACGACCAGAAAGGGAGCAAACGATGCCACGTTTCAACCGACTGCTGATTACCGGCGCCGCCGGGAACCTTGGACGGGAGTTGCGTGCCGGTTTGGCGCCTTTGACGACGACACTGCGCCTGACCGATCGGTCCGAGATGGCGCCCGCCGCCGCGCATGAGGAGACGATCGTCGCGGATGTCGGCGATCTCGACGCGATGATGAATGTGGTCGAAGGCTGCGATGCGGTCGTCCATTTCGGCGCGGCCCCCGTCGAGAAGCCATGGGATGAGATCCTGAATTCCTCGATCAAGGGCGGCTACAATGTCTACGAGGCAGCAAGGCGCCATGGGATCAAGCGCATTGTCTACGCCTCATCGATCCACGCCGTCGGTTACGTACGTCGGGAAGACGGCGCCGACACAACCACCGAGCACCTGCCAGACACGCTGTACGGATTGTCAAAATGCTTCGTCGAGGATCTGGCCAAGCTCTACTGGCACAAATTCGGGATCGAGAGCGTCTGCCTGCGCATCAACTCGTGCTTTCCGGAACCGGCCGACCGGCGTCACCTGTCGACATGGATGAGCTTTCGCGATCTCGTGCAACTGGTCGAACGGTCACTTTGTGCCGAAAGCGTTGGATACTCGGTGCTCTACGGGATCTCCGACAATCGGGAGCGGTTCTTCAACAATGATCCATCGCGCCACATTGGATACGTCCCCCAGGACACGTCCGAGGATTATCGCGAGAAGGTCGAAGCGGCCTGCCCACCCGGCGATCCAGCGGACCCCGCGGTGCATTTCGCCGGTGGCGTGTTCTGCAATTACGGCCATCCCGATGACTGACCGCGATTGAGTCCAGGGTCGTCTAGAAGCCTGCGGCGCTTCAGGTGCCATCGCAAATCGGGCCGTCGCCCACCGCTTCGCGCCAGTGTTTCCGGCAGAGGCTGACATACCGATCGTTCCCACCAACCTCGATCTGCGCGCCATCGGTCAGAGCATTACCGTCGGCGTCGACACGGATGACCATCGTGGCTTTCTTCCCGCAATGGCAGATCGTGCGAACTTCGCGCATCTCGTCGGCCAAGGCCAGCAACGCCGCCGATCCATCGAACAGTTCACCTCGGAAATCGACACGCAGACCATAACACATCACCGGCACGCCAAGATCGTCGACGGCACGGGCGAGTTGCCATACCTGATCGCGTGTCAGCCACTGCGCTTCGTCAACCAATATGCAGGCAACCGGTCCCTGCTCCATGCGCGCAGTGATCCTGGTGTAGAGATCATCGGCGCGCGAATATGTATCTGCCTCCGCCGCTATTCCGATCCGGCTCGCGATCTTTCCGGGGCCCGAGCGTCCATCGAAGTCTGCGGTCATCAAGTAAGTCTGCATTCCGCGCTCGCGGTAGTTTTGAGCCGCTTGCAGCAGGATGGTCGACTTACCCGCGTTCATGGTTGAGTAATTGAAGTAAAGCTTGGCCATGGCGGGCTTATTAACGCTCGCATATGCGACGGCAAGAGACCGCCTGATCAGATCTTTCGGAACTTGGCCATCGCCTGCGCGAAACTCAGGCCATTCGTGATCTCTCGGACGGCCTGATCGTCATCAGCTTGCAAGTCACGCGCGATACGCAAAACCTCGGCCGCCTTCTGTTGTGGCACGCAAACGATGCCTGTGCCATCTGCGACGACGACATCGCCTGTCTCGACCTTGATACCGCTCACGGTGACGGTCCCGCCAATCTCGGTGACGCGGATGCGCGTTCGACCGGTCGTCGGGACCATGTGGCGGGCGAAAACCGGAAACCCGTGCTCGATCATTTCCTCGCGGTCGCGCACGCCGCCGTCGACGATCAGTCCGGATATCCCCTTCAGCTTTGCGGCATAAGACGCGGTGCCACCCCAGGACGACACGCAGTGGCCGTTGTTTGCGACAACGACGATGTCGCCCGGCCCTGCCGCATCGATCATTGCGCCAACGCGGAAATCCGATCCTGGAAATGCGCCAGCCGGTCCCGTCACTTGCGCAACGCAGAGCGCGCGTCCAGCACAGCGCAGCCCGGGTGTCACGGCGGGCAATGCAAGAATGACACCATCCTCGCCCACGTCTTCCAACGCGTTAGACAGGGTCGAGGTATAGATTTCGCCCAATCCCTCTATGATGTCATCCGAAACCATATCAGTCCTCCAGACCCAGGGCCGTGCCGATCACGCTCTGCAGGAGTGCGTCGTCCCACGCCTTTGGGCCAGCCGAGGCTGACGGCGATGCCGGACGTGACACACACCGCCATCGCCGACCCGTGGCCTTTTCAAGCCTGCGATCGAGCCACTGGAAGTATCCAAAGTTCTCAGGTTCTTCCTGCGCCCAAACCAGATCCGCATCCGGGAACCGCGCGGCAACATCGGCAATTGCTTGCGAATCCAATGGATAAAGCTGTTCCAAGCGCACCAGGGCAACATCAACGTCTTTCCGGTCACGCTCCTGTTGCAAGAGAACGCTGAGTTTTCCGGTGGACATAACCAGCCTTCGTGCTGGGCGGTCCTCGTCCACCACCGACCGAAACCGACCGGAGAACTCTGAAAGCTTAGACTTGGCCAACGGATGCCGCAGCAATGCCTTCGGAGCGAGCAGAACCAATGGTTTTCGCCAGTCTGCAAGAACCTGCCGCCGCAGGGCGTGGAACCAGTTCGCGGGAACCGACGGGTTGATGACCTGTATGTTGCCGTTCGCGCAGGCGGAAAGCAGTCGCTCGGGGTGGGCAGTCGCATGATCAGGTCCACCACCATCGACCCCGTGCGGCAGTGCCAGGACAAGGTTGCTTTGCGCCAGCCAGCGATCTTCCCCACAGATGATGAACTGATCAAAGATCGACTGGGCCGTATTCAGGAAGTCCCCGAACTGGGCTTCCCAGATCGTCAGCGCATCGAGTGCACCGAGTGAATAGCCATACTCGAACGCCAGCACCGCGTTTTCGATCAAGGGCGTGTTGTAGATCGATGCCTTGCCCGCAAACCCATCGAGAACGTCATGCGTGATCCCTGTCGATTGGCAATGCAATCTGAGGTGCCGCTGACTGAACGCACCGCGCACAGAATCCTGGCCACTCAGACGCACTGCGGTTCCACCGTCCAGCAATGATGCAATCGCCAACGCTTCGGCCGTCGCCCAGTCAAGTCCGGTGTCTTCTGTCACCGACCTCCGGCGTTTCTCCAGGAAATCCGCTGATTTCGAATGCAAGTCGATCGCATGCGGACACTGCGTGAGCTTGGTGCACAGTCGGTTCACCGCGTCCGGCTCCAGACCGGTGTCACCAGGGCGGAGCATCACGTCTTCAATGTCCGTGCGCAGACCTTGCGCCGAACCCGAAACAAGATTCGGCCGTTCAGCGTTCGCGCTGAAGGCGTCGTCCAGGTCTTGCTCTAGATCCCGTGTCCCAGGCACCAGAGACGCAACATTAGCAAAGCGCTCGGAGAGTGGGCGCATCGCAGAAATGCGTGCGTACATTTCGGGCTGCGTAAAGTGCGGGTTGTCGATCTCGTTGTGGCCCTTCCGCCGATAACCGATCAAATCGATGACGATGTCTGTGCCGAAAGTCCTCCTGTACCCCATGGCAACATCGGCAATGCGCAGTACCGCGTCCGGATCGTCACCGTTCACGTGAACAATCGGCGCGCCGATCATGCGCGCGACATCCCCCGGAGTTCGCGCCG
This sequence comes from Pseudomonadota bacterium, assembly GCA_038534135.1. Classification (GTDB taxonomy): domain Bacteria; phylum Pseudomonadota; class Alphaproteobacteria; order Rhodobacterales; family Rhodobacteraceae; genus Thermohalobaculum. The sequence goes on from JBCAXJ010000076.1 coordinate 9,232, forward strand.
TTCGCGCCTCTGCCATGTCTGTCGTGAACCCGATCTGGTTGTTCAGGATCACATGGATTGTGCCGCCGATATCATAGGGCGGCAGACCAGAGAGTTGCAGCATCTCTGCATTGATGCCCTGCCCCGCGAAAGCCGCATCGGTGTGGATCGCAATCGGCAGGACAGCATGGCCGCGATCTTGGCCCGCGCGCGTCCTGCCCTGCACAACAGGCGCAACCACTGACAGATGCGACGGATGCGGCGCGACCGAGACGTCGAGCGATCCGCTTGGAAGGCTTACCGCGCCAGTCCAGCCCAGATGATATGGCGAATCCGAGGATGCACCCCAGTCTTCCGGAACCTCGGGCACGCCCTTGGCATCCGCCACCAGCCGCGCGATCGGTTTCCCGAAGACCAATGCCATCAGGGTCGATCGGCCGCGGTGCACGCCCGCGACATTGACCGCCTCGATCTCCTGCCCCGCAGCCGCACCCAGCAACCGATCCAGCAAGACGACCATGGTTTCGCATCCGCTCAGCCCAAAGGTTTTTGCTCCGGGCAAGCGCCGATCGAACACCGTCTCCAGAAGCTCGGCAGAGGCGATCAGATCGAGCGCACGCTGACGCCGCGAACTCTGCGGGGCGATGGTCTCCTCTGCTGACGCTGCCAGCCAGGCTCGTCGTTCGGAACACTCGATGTGCCCGATCTGCCAGCCCGTGCTGCCACAATAGGCGCGCCGCAGGTGTTCGGCCTCCTCCGGCCCAAAGCCATAACGTTCCGGAGCAAGCTCGGGCACGTCGGCAGAACCGGATAGCCCCAGTGGATCGGTCTTTGCCGCGAGCCAGCCGAACCGGAGAAACGCCTCGGTCAGTGCTGCAACGGCAACGCTGCGATCGCCGATCCCCAAAAAGGCTTCAAGTGCACCTGGGTCACCCGCCCCCAGGAACTCGGTATCGCGCATGAGATCCAGCCGCTCCCTGCTGTGCTTGTCCTGTTGCCGCGTGAGATGGTACTGAACAGCCAACGTCTGCAGATGACAACGGCGGGACCACGGAGTTCAGCAATGACCAACGTCGATCACATGCGTGTTGAAGAAATCGCCGAGGCGATCCCGGATGGCGCCCTGCTGGGTGTGCCCGCGGATTACTCCGGCGTTCCCATGGCCCTGACGCGCGCACTGATTGCGCGTGGTGCCAAGAACCTTCGGCTCTACTGCCTGCCACTCACGACGATGCAGGGCGATATGCTGATCGGCGCCGGCTGCGTCACGGATGTCGAAGCCGCGGCTGTGACCATGGGTGAGTACGGTCTTGCTCCGTGCTTCAGCCGGGCCTTCCAGTCCGGTACGATCACGATGCAGGACTCGACCTGCCCGGCGCTCCATACGCAGTTGCAGGCGGTCGAGAAAGGCGTGCCGTTCATGCCCCTGCGCGGGTTGATTGGTTCGGACATCGAAGCCCATCGCCCGGATTGGCGAACGATCGACAATCCGTTCTCGAACACATCCGACCCTGTCGTGCTGCTGCCCGCACGGCCGCTGGACGTCACCGTGTTCCATGCTCCTTACGCGGACGCGAACGGAAACGTCTTCATCGGGCGACAACGCGAACTCGCAACGCTTACGCATGCATCGAAGGCGGTGTACGTGACGGTCGAGAAGATCGTCGACGGCGACCTGTTCGAAACCGAAGCAACGGCCGCAGGTGCCATCCCGGCCTTTTACTTCGCGGGGATCGCCGAAGCACCGAACGGCGCATGGCCGATGGGCCTGACCGATCAATACGATCCTGACGGCGAAGCGCTGCGGACCTATGTTCGCATGGCCGCGACCGAAGCAGGGTTTGCCGACTACCTGTCAGATCAGGGGATCCTCGCACGGCCCGCGGCATGAGCGAGGCGACCCGCGAAGAACTGCTGATCTCGCTGCTATGCGACATGCTGGCGGAAGACCGCCATGTCGCCGTCGGTGCCGCTTCGCCGATCCCCGGGGCCGCCGCCCTTCTGGCCAAGTCCGAGAAAGCCGCGCGCAACGCGGGCCGCATGCAGGTCACCATCATTCACTCTCGACGCCACAATCCATTCACCGAAGGCTCGCGCGAACTGTTCGATCTGGCCGCGCGCGGCGGGATTGACTCGTTCTTTCTTGGCGGCGTGCAGATCGATGGCAGTGCCAACATCAACCTCGTCGGCGTCGGCGAATACCCCGCACTCAAGAAACGCTTCCCGGGCTCGTTCGGATCGGCCCTGATGTACTATGTCGTGCCCAAGGTGATCCTGTTCCGCGAGGAACACTCGCCCCGCACGCTGGTCGAGAAGGTCGACTTCATCTCGGCCCCCGGCATCAGCGCGCCGGATGTTCAACGTCCTGGCGGGCCCCATGCTTTGGTCACGGGACGGGCGGTGTTCGACTGGGTCAGGGATGCCGGGCGCTTCCGGCTGAAGACGGTCCATGCCGGGGAGAAGGTCGACGGCATCCGCGAGATGACCGGGTTTGAGTTCGACGTGGGCAGCGGCGTTACTGAGACCCCTGCACCCTCAGCCGTGCGGCTCGAGCGCATCCGGGTGGAGATTGCGCCGAAGATCCTTACCTTCTACCCGGAGTTCGCAGGCCGGGTCTGGGGCCTCGCCGCCTAAACAACCGAAAACGGAGACCAAGATGGGTGCGCTTGACGGCATTCGTGTGATCGATTTGACGCGGGTCCTTGGGGGGCCGTTCTGCACGCAATGGCTTGGCGACCACGGCGCGGATGTGATCAAGATCGAGCCACCTCAGGGCGATGACGTGCGCCACTGGGGCCCTCCGTTCCACGAGGAGTTCGGCGCCGCCAGCTACTTTGCTGGCATCAACCGCAACAAGCGCGGCATGGCACTGGACCTGCGTCAGGACGCTGGCAAAGAGGCGCTGTTCAAACTGCTGGAAACCGCGGATGTACTGATCGAGAACTTCAAACCCGGCTCCATGGAGAAATGGGGCATGGGCTATGAGGAGGTGCTTTCAAAGCGCTTTCCCCGGCTGATCCATGCCAAGGTCTCGGGTTTTGGCGCCGATGGTCCGATGGGTGGATTGCCGGGCTATGACGCCGTGATCCAGGCGCAGGCCGGCATGATGTCCGTCAATGGCGTGCCGGGTGGCGGTCCAACCCGGCTGGGGATCGCGATCGTCGACATCGCGACCGGCATGGCGGCGGCCATCGGGATCAACATGGCGCTTTATGAGCGATCCAAATCCGGAATGGGCCAATTCATCGAGACGTCGCTCTACGACACCGGTGTCTCGCTGCTGTTCCCACACTATGCGAACTATTTCCTCAGCGGGAAGACGCCGGTTATCACCGGCAACCGGCACACCAATCTCTCCCCTTACGATGCCTATCCGACAAAGACCTGCGATGTTTTCATCGCGGGTGGAAATGATGGCCAGTTCAAGCGCCTGTGTGCAGTGTTGGGTGTGCCCGAAATGCCCGATGAAGCAAACTTCAAGGACAATGCCGGGCGCCTAACCAATCAGGAAGCACTGCGCGCACGGTTCGAACCTCTGATGGCGGAGTGGGACGGTGAAGAGTTAGCGGAGACGCTGATGAAAGCGGGCGTGCCTGCGGGTCCGGTCCTCACCGTGCCGGAAGTGATGGAAGCAGCACATACCAAACATCGCGAGATGGCCATCGACATCGACGGGTTCCGAACGACCGGCAACCCAATCAAGATGAGCCGCACGCCCGCCGCACCGGCCAAGAAGAAACCACCCAGGTTCGGCGAGGAGACAAGGGTCATTCTCGCGGATATCGGATATTCCGAGGCCGAGATTGATGCGATGATTGCCGCAGGCGCTGCACTGGAGAGCACGCGCTGACCCGGTTGCCGTCAGTCGCTATCCGGTCTTGCAGCCGTGCAGGTCGTAGGCCGCGGTCTCGGTCAACACCGTCATCCGGAATGCTGAGCGGTCCACCCATGGCCGGTCTTTCGATGGGACGAAGTAGATATCGAGATCGAGTGACGATTCGCCCATCCGCTGCTTGGTGCGCTTGATCCATGCCCCGTCAGTGTGTTCGACCAGCACGACCGGAGCCTTCGGCATGTCGCTGAACTGCAATACGGCCGAAAGCATCTGATCGGACCCCGACCGGCCAAGATCGCAGGCCGCAACCGAAACCTCTGCGTTTTGCGGAACCTTGGGCACGCGGCGCAATGCCGATCGGATTTGCCGCTTTCCGATCTGTTGCGCGTCCGGTGCGATTTCGAGAACCTGCTCGACATGCTCGAGCACACAGATCTCCCGGCAAACACCCAATTCGGCGGAAAGTGCCAGACGCATCGGGCGATCGGGATCAAGCGGCGTCAACTCGATCGGAAGAACGACAACATCACCATAACCGGCGGTTCGCATGCCGAAGCTCTCGAACAACGCAGGTCGCGGCCAATGGATCTTCAGGGTTTCAACGTTCTCCGACGCAGACCAGTCGAAGCGCGGTGGAATTCCGGTCTCACCAGGCGTCCGCCAATAGGTTTTCCAGCCCGGCTTCATCGACATGCGAAGCCCGGCAATCCGCGTGTTATCCGCTGCGGAATACCCCGGCAGCAGTCGCGACGTGATGAACGACTCGCCCGTTGCAACGATGCTTTGTGCAACTGCCGATGTCAGCTGCACCGCAAAAACCGACACAGCAAGCGCTGTGGCCGTGGCGACTTTCCAGGAACGTATGAACCCTCTCATGACACCTACATGACTGCGACGCGGCGCCCGGGCAAGACGTCTCGCAATTTCTTGATCCAGCCACAGTTGAGGGTCATTCTTTGGCAATGGATCCGGAGCACAAGCAGACGGCGGCAGAGTTCCTCGACGGTCAGGTGCTGATCGCCATGCCTGGCATGGAGGATCCGCGGTTTGCAAAGTCCCTCGTGTTCATCTGTGCGCATTCCGATGACGGTGCGATGGGCCTGATCGTCAACAAGCTGGTTGGTGATCTGGTTTGGGAAGATCTGTTCAAGAAGATCGAGATCCCGATCGGCAGCGTGAACGCGCCGCGTCCGATCCAGTTCGGTGGCCCCGTCGAGACTGAGCGCGGATTCGTCCTGCATTCGTCCGACTATCACGCCGAAGGCGCGACCCTGAAGGTCGATGAGGAAACCTCGATGACCGCGACGATCGAGATCCTGCAGGATATCGCGATGGCGCGTGGACCCGATCAGGCTTTGCTGATGCTCGGATATGCTGGCTGGGCGCCGGGTCAGTTGGAGTCTGAGCTACAGATGAATGGCTGGCTGCTGTGCGAACCCGATGCGAGCTTGATTTTCGGCGACAATCAGGACGCCAAATGGGATCTTGCCATGTCCAAGCTTGGTATCGATCCGGCTCTCCTGGGCAGCGGCGGTCACGCCTGATCGGGGTTATTCCTCGACACGGCCTCTTCGATCCGCCCTCAAACAGGCGTACAGGACATGATTGCGCCAGCGTCCGTTGATCTGAAGATAGGCCTGCGCGACGCCCTCATACTTAAAGTGGCAGCGCTCCAGCAACTTGCGCGATGCCTTGTTCTCCGGCAGGCAGGCCGCCTCGAGCCGCGACAGATCCAGTGACCCAAAGGCATGGTCTCGCACAGCGTGTAGCGCCTCGGACATGTAGCCCATTTGCGCGAACCGTTCACCGACCCAGTACCCCAGCGTCCCGGCCTGCGCTGGCTGGCGCCGCATATTTGACAGCGTGACGCCGCCAATGATCGCACCATTGGCCCGTTCCACCAGCATCAACGGCAAGGCTTCGCCTTGGCGAATGGCCCGGTCCGCCCAAACAACCCGGTTCCGGAAGGCACGGCTTGTCAGGTGATCGCGCGACCAGGACGGCTCCCACGGAACCAGAAACGCACGGCTGTCCCGGCGCAGGCTCGCCCAGTTTTCGAAATCGCGCGTTTGAGGCGGCCGAAGAACCAGTCGTTCGGTCCCGATCTCGACTGCCGATCTGTTGCGCCGTGCAAACATTCACACCTGCTCAGGCCGCAAGGCGGGCTGCCATCTCATCAAGGGTCGGCGCAGCGCTGACAGGACCATAGAGCGCCCGGCTTGGCTGCGACATCAGGATCTTGGCCAATGTCGCACGTGCTGATTCAACACTCACCGCATCGATCTTCGCAACTGTTTCCTCCAGCGGAATGATCTCGCCCCAGATCGACATCAGTGTCGCAAGCCTTTCCGCCCGCGACGCCGGGCTCTCCAATCCCATCACCAGCCCAGCTTTTGTCTGCGTCCTGGCCCGGGCGAGTTCGTGCTCGGTCAGGTCGCGCGCGGCCCGGCTAAGCTCGTCGGCTGTCAGGTCGACCAGATCGGCGATCTCGGTCCCACCCGTCCCCGCATAGACCATCATCAATCCGGTCTCGGCCCAGGCAGCGGTCTGCGCGAAGATCGTGTAACACAGCCCGCGCTTTTCCCGCGCCTCCTGGAACAGCCGCGAGGCCATGCCACCGCCCAGAACGATCGAGGCAATCTGAGCGGCGTGATAATCGGGATCGCGATATCCGGGCGCTTCGAGCGCCAGGCAGAAATGCGCTTGCTCCAGGTCCTTGACCTCGCGCCTGTCGCCCCCGGCATAATCAGCGGATTGAGCGTTCGGCTGCGTCACGCGCGCCATATCGCCAAACAGGCCTTCGGCCAGGCGAACGATCTCATCATGCTCGACATCGCCCGCAGCGGCCAGGATCATGCGCTCGGGCGCATAATGGTTTCCAATGAAGCTCTGGAAATCGGCACGTTGAAAGGCACGGACCCGCTCGGGCGGGCCCAGGATGGCTCGGCCCATCGGCTGGTTCGGGAACGCCGTCTCCTGCAACCAGTCGAAGATGATGTCATCCGGCGTATCGTGCGACTGGCCGATCTCCTGCAGGATCACACCGCGTTCGATTTCGATTTCGGCGGCGTCCAGGATCGGGTCGCGCAGGATGTCCGCGATCAAGTCCAGCGCCAGCGGAACGTCGGCGGACAAGACACGGGCGTAATATGCGGTCCGCTCGCGGCTGGTATATGCATTCAGATATCCGCCGACATCCTCGATCTCTTCCGCGATCTGCAAGGCCGTGCGCCGCGAGGTTCCCTTGAACGCCATGTGCTCCAGAAAATGTGCGATCCCGTTCTCGGCAACCGTCTCGTGACGCGTTCCGGCATCCACCCAGACACCCAACGAGGCTGAGGCGAACCCCGGCATACGTTCGGTGACAACGCGGAACCCGTTGGAAAACTCTGCGGTTTGGATGGTCATGTCGTGCGCTCCCGCCGGATGTGGTCTTCAAGAACGCTCAGGTCGTTCGGCAGGGTCGCCATGCGTTCGGGTCGATCAGAAAGGTCCGCCATACGCGGCGGCAATTTCGGACGCTCCCCACAAGCTTCTTCCACTGCATCGGGGAACTTGGCCGCGTGTGCGGTGCCAAGTACGATCATCGGGACTGCAGGATCAAGCGCGGCCTTACGGGCTGCGACAACGCCGATTGCCGTGTGCGGGTCCAGGATCGTGCCACCGTCCCGTGCGATGCTCTTGATCATCGCAAGTGTTTCCGTCCGATCGGCCCGACCGGATGCCCAGCCTTCGCGGAACCTGTGCCATGCGCCCTGTGACAACCGGAAGCGTCCGGTTTGCTTCTGCTCCTGCATCAGTTGCGCGACCGCTGCACCGTCCTTGTCGTAGAGATCGAAAATAAGCCGCTCAAAGTTCGAACTGATCTGGATGTCCATGGATGGCGCAATCGTTGGCTCCACTCCGATGTTCTCGCTCAGGCCGGTCTGAAGGGTCCGGTGCAGGATGTCGTTTTCGTTCGTGGCAATCAGCAGCGTCCCGATCGGCAAGCCCATCTGGCGCGCGATGTGGCCCGCGAAGATATCGCCGAAGTTGCCCGTCGGAACCGAGAAGTTCACGGGCCTGTGCGGCGCGCCCAGCGCGACCGCGGCCGCGAAGTAATAGACGACCTGCGCCAAGACCCGTGCCCAGTTGATCGAGTTTGCCGCGGCCAGGCCGATCTCGTCCCGAAATGCGAAGTCGTTGAACATGTCCTTCACACGCGCCTGGCAATCGTCGAAATTACCCTCCAGCGCGATGGCGTGAAGGTTCGGCGCATCTGGCGTCGTCATCTGGCGGCGTTGCACTTCGGACACCCGGCCTGCCGGATGCAGAAAAAAGACGTCCACGGCAAACGACCCGCGAAAGGCCTCCATCGCGGCAGAGCCGGTGTCGCCCGAGGTCGCTCCGACAATCGTGACCCGCTCACCGCGCCGCGCAAGCACCGTATCCAGCATCCGGCCCATCAGTTGCAACGCAAAGTCCTTGAACGCGAGCGTTGGGCCGTGGTGCAACTCCAAAACCCACTCATTGCCGCCAGTCTGGATCATCGGACATCGCGCATCATGCTCGAAGCCCGCATAGGCACGTTCGATGTTTGCCCGAAACGCATCATCGTCAAAACACTCCCCGATGAACGGGCGCATGACGTGAAAGGCCACCTCTTCGTAGCGCATCCCGGCAAAACCGGCGATCGTGTCCGGCGACAGAACGGGGACTTCTTCCGGCACGTACAAACCGCCGTCCCGGGCCAGCCCGGTCAGCATCGTCTCTTCGAATGACAGGGCGGGCGCCTGTCCGCGGGTCGAGATGTAGCGCATGTCAGATCCGTGATCCTTGGAGGAGAGGGCTTATCCCAACAAATTGCGGTCGAAAACCCCTAAGCCCTGAGCCGTTTCATCTCGCTGCGCAGCCAGAAAATCGACATCAACGCCCAGACAATCGCCAGTCCGAACCACGTGACCGCATATTCAAGGTGCCGGTTCGGCAGACCGATGCCGGGCGGCTGCGGCAACACGATGCTGTCATCTGGATGGCTTTCCGCCACGAGCAGCACCGGCTCGGTTCCCAAGGCATCGGCCATCCGCACGGCGTCCCGGGCAAACCAGATGTTGCGACCAAGATCCGGGTCGGGCGTGAAGCTGTCCACCTCGTTGGGCCACAGCAGCAGACCGACGATGTCATCGACGCGCCCGCTTGGCGTCCAGCGAACCGATCCATTCCGCGGGATCGCATCCTTCTTGGCTTCCGGAATGAACCCAAGATCGACAAGGATCTTCCGTTGCGCGCCGCCCTGGCTCTGCGCGAGGACGAAAGGCACAATAATCCGATAGCCCCCGCCATATTGCTTGACGGAGTGCAACGCGTGGATTTCTTCCGTTCCCAGTTCACCGCGGACCCGAACGCGCAAAAGGTTATCTGTGTTCGGGTCGGGCAGATCGGGAAGCGCCACCGGGTCGGCGGCGATCCTTGTCTCGATCTCGGCAATCAGGCCCTCTTTCCAGGCCAGACGTTGGATCTGCCATGCGCCCAACAACACAAGAATGAAGACACCAACCACACCGATCACGATCGGAGCGATCGACCGCTTTCGCGAGGTGCTCATGTCCGTGGCGTCCTCCAAATGCAAACCGCCGCCCGAAGGCGGCGGCAAAATCGGTCGGCTCCGCGTCTGATCAGAGCGAATATGCCCAGATATAGACTGCTGCGAACAGGAACAACCAGACCACATCGACGAAGTGCCAGTACCAGGCAGCAGCCTCGAAGCCCAGGTGCTGCTTCGGCGTGAAATCACCCTGCCGCGCGCGCATCAGGCAGACGAACAGGAAGATCGTCCCGACGATCACGTGGAACCCATGGAAACCGGTCGCCATGAAGAAGACCGCGCCATAAACATCGCCCGAGAACGAAAATGCCGCGTGGCTGTACTCGTAGGCCTGAAACACGGTGAAGATCGCACCCAACAGGCAGGTGAGCAGCAGACCAAGGATCAGGTTCTGCCGCTTCTGACCCTGGCCGCCTTCGATCAGTTCATGGTGTGCCCATGTCACCGTGCAGCCGGACAGCAGCAGGATCACGGTGTTGATCAGCGGCAGATCCCAGGGATTGAACATCTCGCCTTCGATGGGGCCGAACACGCCGTTCGGTCCGACCGAGGTCGCGATCTCGGCCCCTGCGCCTTCCAGACCGTACATCGGGAAGATCGCGAACTTGAAGAACGCCCAGAACCATGCCGCGAAGAACATGACCTCGGACATGATGAACATGATGAAGCCCATGCGCAGACCTATGCGCACCACCGGCGTGTGGTCGATGCCGTTGGCTTCCGAGATGACGTCGCGCCACCAGACATACATCGTGTAGAGCACGATCCCCAGGCCGATCACGGCGATCCAGGGCGTCTGGAAATCGTTTTCCTCAGCGTAGGGCGATACGGCGAAGACGATCCCAATCAGCATCGTGATCGCCCCGATCGCCGCCAACAGAGGCCACGGGCTCGGATCTATGATGTGATAGTCATGGTTCTTTTCGTGGGCCATAGGGTCCTCCGTCTCAGCCGTCTTGCGCAGCGGTCGATTGCGGGGTGTTGAGCGCGGCGCTCTCGTCGAGCTCGGTTTCGAAGAATGTGTAGGAAAGCGTGATCGTGTGCGTGTTTGCGACTTCCGGGTCGGTCACCATCTCGGGGTCGACATAGAAGGTCACCGGCATCATGACCCGCTCGCCGGGTTGCAAGACTTGCCGCGTGAAACAGAAGCAGTCGATCTTGGCGAAGTATCCGCCCATATCCAGCGGCGTCACATTAAAGCTGGCGGTCCCTGCGATCGGTTTATCGGTCGGATTGTGCGCTTCGTAGAATGCCAGCGCCGTCTCACCGATGCGCACGGTCATGGTGTTCTTGACCGGCTTGAAGTCCCACGGCATCGCCTTCGATGTCGAGGCATCGAAGCGGACGGTAACCGTACGGTCCAGTATTTCGCTGGAGGCGTCGGCGGCGATCTGGGTCGTGCCACCGTAGCCGGTGACGCGGCAGAACAGGTCATAAAGCGGCACGGCTGCCCAGGCCATCGCCGCCATGCCCACGACGACGCCGATCAATGGGACCAGGGTGCGTCTGTGGCTTTGACCGCTCATTCGCCTTGCATCCAGTTCATGAGGCTCTCTCCCCAGCTGACGCTCGCGCTGGGATTGGCCACGTTCTCACCCAGCTTCACGATCGTCACTGCAAACAGCAGCATCGCGAAGCCCAGCAACAATGCGAGCACGGCGGTGTTGCGACCCTTGCGCCGCTTGTGCAGGTCGTGTTCGTTGTCCAACGCCATCATCAGATCCACACCGGCCAACCGAACAGGCCGATCAGGGCGCGCAGCAACGCGTCCGCGATCAACGCACCGAACACTGCAAAGAGATAAATGATCGATGTCCCGAACAGGCGCTTCTCTGGGCCGAAGGCATCATCAGGGCCCGAGACCCGGTTGGACACCTGCCGGGCATCCGACAGGAACCGCAGGCTCGCCCAGGTTGCGACGACCAGGTAGATCGGTCCTCCAGCGCTCGTGAACGCCGGTGCGACGGCCACGGGCAACAGGATCAGCGTGTAGATGAAGATCTGTTTGCGCGTTGCGGCCTCTCCAGCCACGACAGGCAGCATCGGCACGCCGACGCGGGCATAATCCGCATTGCGAAACAAGGCCAATGCCCAGAAATGCGGCGGGGTCCAGAGGAAGATCACCAGAAACAGCAACACCGAGGTCGTCGTGACCTCTCCGGTCACAGCGGCCCAGCCGATCATTGGCGGGAACGCGCCAGCCGCGCCACCGATGACGATGTTCTGAGGTGTCGAGCGCTTCAGCCACATCGTGTAAATGACCGCGTAGAAGAAAATCGTGAACGCCAGCAAACCGGCCGCAAGCAAGTTGGCGAACAGCGCCAGCATCGCAACAGACAGCGCGGACAGACCCAGCCCAAGCGACAAAGCTTCGCCGCGATCAACCGCCCCCGCAGGGATTGGCCGATCCTGCGTGCGTGACATGGCGGCATCGATGTCCGAGTCGAACCACATGTTCAGCGCGCCAGAGGCGCCCGCCCCGACGGCGATGCAAAGAAGCGATGCCAGGGCCACGACAGGGTGCTCGCCACCCGCCGCCACGATGCCCGCGAACGCGGTGAAAACGACGAGCGACATCACACGCGGCTTCAACAGACGGAAGTAATCGCCAAACTCGGCGTCGCCCGCTTTCCGGGTTGGTATCGATGTTGCCGAGATGTCTGTCACGTTCGGTTGAATCCTGTTTTCTGATGACCGGCTGGGCGCGCGAGCGCCGGGCCGGATGTCAAATGGTTACTCGGTCGCCGCCGCAAGTCGCGTTTTCGGCGCGTCATCGCGTGACGCCATCTCCAGGATCCATGTGTCGTAATCATCTTGGCTCACGACCTCGACCACGATCGGCATGTAACTGTGGTCCTTGCCGCAAAGCTCCGAGCACTGGCCGAAGTAGATGCCCGGCTCGTTCGCCTGGAACCACGTCTCGTTGATACGACCCGGCATGGCATCGATCTTCGAGCCGAACGACGGGATCGTCCACGCGTGGATTACATCCGATGCCGTGACCAGAACGTGCACCGTGGCACCGACCGGAACAATCACGCGTTCATCGGTTGCGAGCAGGAACTCGTCTTCGTTGTACCCGTACTCGGCAAGCTCGGTCTTGACCTCTTCCGTCAGGTTCGGCGCGCCCTGGCCGATCATGAAGGCTTCGAATTCGACATTTTCGTCCGGGTACTCATAAGACCAGTACCACTGGTGGCCGGTCGCCTTAATTGTCACGTCAGGCTCCGGAACTTCGAGTTGCTTGAACAAGAGCTGCACCGACGGGATTGCAATGATGATCAGGATCAGCACCGGGGCCGCCGTCCAGATCACCTCGATCGTCGTGTTGTGCGTGAAGGTCGCGGGCTCCGGGTTTGCCTTGCGGTTGTACTTGAAGATGCAGACACCCAGCAGCGCGGTAACGAAAACGACGATCAGAAAGATGATCACGTGCAGGAAGTCGTCGAGCCAGACAATGTCCTCCATCACCGGTGTGACCGCCCGCTGGAAGTGGTGGCCGGCGTCAACCGGTTTTCCGGCGACACCTTCCGCCATTGCCGTCGTTGCCGCCAGACCGCCCATGAATGCCGCCAATGCCAAAGCACCAAATCGCTTCATCACTCGCCTCTTTCGTTGTCCGCCATGGCGACCATACGCTCACGGCCATTGACACTATCTGTCGTTACACGTCTATCAACACAGAGCCGTAAACGGTGCAACGTGTGACTTTGCGGCATGTCGCCGCTTGTCCTCGCGATGCGCCACACGAGATTGATAGTGCAGTCCGTCACGATGCAGAGGAAAATTCCGATGAGCGAGAACAGTTTCCGCCCTTTCGAAACCGATCTCGACGAAGGCAGCGCGCTCGCGATCCTGCGTGACGCGACGGCAGGTGCCGACGACGGAGAGCTTTTTCTGGAAAGCACGCGGTCCGAGGTCCTGGCCTTCGACGACGGGCGCCTGCGCAATGCCTCGTACGACAGCACGCAAGGGTTCGGCCTTCGCACCGTTCTGGGTGGCACTGCCGGATACGCGCACGCATCCGAGCTCAGCGAAGCAGCCTTGCGCCGCGCATCCGAGACGGCTCGCATGGCGGCCCGGGACGGCGGCGGCGTCATGGCGGCTGCCCCGGCCCGGACCAACCATGGGCTGTACCCTGCGCTCGACCCGGTCTCCGAGGAGCCCGTTGCCGCAAAAATCGAATTGCTGAAGGAGATCGACGACTACCTGCGCAGTAAGGATGCCCGCGTCGTTCAAGTCTCGGCATCTCTTACGGCGAACGTGCAGGAAGTCGAGATCCTTCGGCCCGAAGGCGACCGGGTCGTGGATGTCCGCCCGCTCACCCGGATGAATGTCTCGGTCATCGTCGAAAAGGACGGGCGACGTGAAAGCGGATCCGCGGGCTCTGGCGGTCGGCACGGCTACGATATCCTGATCGCGCCAGACGCCTGGCGGACGCAGGCCGACGAGGCGCTGCGCGTCGCTCTGGTCAATCTCGAGGCCGAGGATGCGCCCGCAGGTGTCATGGAGGTCGCCCTCGGCAATGGCTGGCCCGGCATCCTGCTGCACGAGGCAATCGGACATGGACTGGAAGGCGACTTCAACCGCAAGGGCTCGTCCGCTTTCACCGAGTTGATGGGCAAGCGGATCGCGGCACCCGGCGTGACGATCGTGGATGATGGGACAATCCCGAACAGGCGCGGCTCGCTGACAATCGATGATGAGGGGACACCCACGAACCGCACTGTCTTGATCGAGGACGGGATTCTTGTCGGCTATATGCAGGATCGTCAGAACGCCCGGCTGATGAACGTCGCACCAACCGGCAACGGTCGGCGTCAGAGCTTCGCCCACATCCCGATGCCGCGGATGACGAATACGATCATGGAGAGTGGAACCACCGACCCCGACAGCATCGTCGCCGAGGTGAAGGACGGGATCTATGCCACGAATTTTGGTGGCGGCCAGGTCGACATCGCCAATGGCAAGTTCGTGTTCTCGTGCACCGAAGCCTACCGCGTGAAAGACGGCAAGATCCTGCATCCCGTGAAGGGCGCGACCCTGATCGGCGACGGGCCCTCTGCCTTGAACCAGATCCGCGCTGTCGGCGACGACATGGCGATGGATCCGGGCATTGGCACGTGTGGCAAGAACGGTCAGGGCGTGCCCGTGGGGGTCGGCCAGCCCACACTGCTGATCGACGGGCTGACGGTCGGCGGCGCGGGGTAGGCGCGAACGCCAAAGCTCACGGGAGGGCACCGTGTCAGAGACCGCGCTGGATCATCGCGCATTTCTTGCGTCCCTCGACGCAGACGAGCGGCGCCGTTTGTGCAAACAATCCGACGGTCCCGGCCTGATCCGTATCGCGACGCATCTGGGGTCGATCATCCTGATCGGCGTCTACATCGCCGCTGGCTTGTCCTTTTGGTGGCTGGCGATGCTGCCGCAAGGGATCCTGATTGTGTTCCTGTTCACGGCGTTGCACGAATGCATTCACCGCACGGCGTTCGAAACCGATTGGATCAACGATCGGTTTGCGGATCTCCTCGGCGGTCTCGTGCTGCTCGGCCCGCGTCACTTCCGGTACTTCCACATGGCGCACCACAGGTTCACGCATGATCCGGACCACGACCCGGAACTGGCGGATGGCAAGCCCGAGACACTCTACGCGCTGGTGAAGTACCTCTCCGGGGTCTCGGACTGGGTCTGGCGCATCCGCAAGCTTTGGTCGAATGCGACGATCGAGAACGCCGATCCCTACGTTCCGCTCCGTGGACGCCGCCGCGTCACGCGCGAGGCGAGGGCAATTCTCGCAACCTATCTCGCCCTGGCGGCGGCATCATGGATTACCGGAACTGCGCTATTGCTTTGGGTCTGGCTTGTGCCCCTGCTCATCGGCGGGCCGTTCCTGCGCGCCTACCTGCTGGCCGAACACGCCCGCTGCCCGCACGTCTCTGACATGTTCGAGAACACGCGGACCACATTCACAAGCCGCCTTGTGCGCTGGCTGGCGTGGAACATGCCCTATCACGCTGAACATCACGCCTACCCGGCAGTTCCGTTCCACAAGCTGCCCGACCTCCATGCGGTCCAGGGTCCGGCGCTCCCCCAGGGTGATCCCTCTGCTCTCGGATCATCTGCCCACGGCCAAGCATGCCCAG
>JBCAXJ010000077.1:0-24606 GCA_038534135.1 Pseudomonadota bacterium
ATCCTGGCTGCCGGTCTTTTGATGCCGCACCACGGCTTCGGGCACATGACGCAACAGTGGTGATCGCGCAGCCAAAGCCCGCGCGAGTTCGGCGGCTTGGTTCGACCTTCGTTTCAGTCGGCGCATCCAATGCAGCGGTACAGGCACCAACAACGCCTCCTCCGCCAGAAGATCCTGAGCATGCCGTTCGATCCAGGATACCAACATCGGGACGCGATCCAGCCGATCGGCATGCTTCAGCCCAAGGACAAGCTTGCGACCAGTCCCGTCATACCGGAAAACTGCCTGTCCGGCTTGCCAGACCGGTTGCAAAGTATGACACGAGTCGCAAACAAGTTCGTCGCGATCCGCGCCGTGCGCCGCAATTGGACGACTGCAATAGCGGCAGCCCGGTCCCGCCAGGAACGTCAGATCACCCCAACAGGACGCACACAGCGAATCCGGTGCGGCCGTATCGGTTCGGCAAACCGGGCAGACGGGCGGGAAAAGCATGTCACGGACCGACGCGGCGCCGGACCTTCCAAGCGAGCGAACGGTTTTAGTGAGCGTCATCGCCACACTCTCCTCGCGTCCCGTTCGTGGCGAGATATATACCACGCGCATGAAAACAGAAACCTCGACGTCCCGACCGCGCCTGTTCGACAGCGCGCGCCTTGCAACGCGGCGCGACCGCGCCGAGCGTTGCGGCTTTCAGGGGCGCGGTGATTTTCTGCATGCCGAAGTGGCTACGCTGTTGGGCGAGCGGTTGGGTGAGGTCACGCGCGCATTCGACAACGCCGCAATCGTCGGATCCGGCGGAGGTCTGCATCACGCGATCCTCGCACCGCATATACAAGACATTCAACAAGTCGAGTGGTCCGAGCGCCGGGCAGAACGTGCGGGTGTCGAGGCGACTCCCTTTTCGGAAACCTTGCCGTTCGCGGAGGCGTCACTGGATCTGGTCGTCTCGATGTTGGAGATGCACTGGCTCAATGATCCGGTCGGCCACCTGATCCAGCTCCGCCGTGCGCTCAGGCCGGATGGGCTGATGATCGCGGCACTCTTCGGCGGTGAAACCCTGAACGAATTGCGCAATGCGCTGACGCAAGCCGAAGTCGACGTAACAGGCGGGTTGAGCCCGCGGATCGCGCCGATGGGAGAGATCCGTGATCTGGGCGGTCTACTGCAACGCGCGGGGCTGACAATGCCGGTTGCCGACAGTGAACGCATCCGTACCAGTTACCCGGATATCATCGCTCTGATGCGCGATCTGAGGGCGATGGGTGAAACGAACATCCTGACGGATCGGCGTCGCGTACCGATGCGCCGCGACATGCTGGCGCGTGCCGGGGCGATCTACGCGGAAAAACATAGCCTGCCGGACGGGCGGCTGAGCGCAACATTCGAGGTGATCTTCCTGACCGGTTGGGCGCCCGCGCCAGATCAACCGGTGGCTCTGCGGCCAGGATCCGCCAAGGCGCGGCTGGCTGATGCCCTCTCTGTTGAAGAGCATGGTCTTGGTGAAAAAGCAGCCCCGACCGCTCCCGGACCCAAGAAGGCTTGATCTGCCGATCGACGCTTAATCCGCAGCTGGTTTTGAATCCGGAATGTCCGCGCCACGCGATGCCTCAGGCGTGCCTTTCGGTGTCGGAGCATCTCCGCCCGGAGCCGTTCCAACGGTACCAGTGGTTCCAGCTTGCGAGGTTCCCGATGGTGCCGACGGGACGGTTGGCGTTGTCGCGCCCCCTCCGGTCTGGGTCTGCTGTGTTCCAACCGGTAGCGGCGTTGGGGCGGGCTCAGCCTTGACGAACACGTCAGCTTGGTCGTCGGTTGCCGGAACGCCGGTGGGTTGCAAAGCTGGTTCGACTTCCGTCCTGGCCGGCGTCGGCGTTTCCGTTGTTCCACTGACGGTTGCCTGCTCAGCCGTCGCGGCGCGCTGTTCTGACAGTACCTCGGCTGGGCGTTGATCGCGGGGAATTCCAGACCGAATGTTGAAGACCGCCTCTGCCGCGTCACGCAATTCCGAGATTCGCGTCGTCGACAGGTCAGCCGCGTCCGAGCGCGTGAGCCGCAGCGCCAGCACGGCGTCTACGAACTTCGAATAGCGCGCATCGCCGGGTGCGATCGCAACGGCAAGATCGCCCTGGCCGCTCCCGAATGCCGGGCGGCCCGGCTTGCCAGCCGCTTCGACGATCCGCGCGATCGTCGGGTCTACTTTCAACCCATCCGTCGCGGGTTCAAGCACGGTCCTTTGAACACGTGCTTCCGACTCATCCTGGGAGATCCGCGATCCAAGCGCGGATTGATTGTTCAGCGTTATGACTCCAGACACGATGCTCATTGCACAAAGCCCTACTAGGGTACCTTAGTGCCGAGTTCGTCCCGTTCCGGTCATCCTAACCACACATGTTTTGGATCCCGTAGAACATCGCGGATATACATTAATTTGTCGTGAACTCGCACGGACGAGCCGCAAGGTTTGAATGCTCCTTCACACGCAGGAGCGGCGTCACGCCAACTAATGGATGCTTGTGATGGGCTGGGTAGTTTCCTGCTGTTTTTACGCAAGCTCCTGAACGAACTTCTTACACCCGGAGTCCGCGCAATCAGGCGCAAGGCACTTTCAAAGCTGGTTCAAATGTCGGCACCTGTTTGATCAATCAATAGCTACCGGCGCAATTCAATGTCCTTGAGTGTCTCAACAAAAATTCTCTGCATCGCAATGCGGAGCGATCGGAAGGCGCAAGCTGCAATCCGATCGCCCAGTGGCCATCAAAGACCGCCGTCAAGTTTCTCGAAGATCTGCGGAATCACCGGACCGGTCTTGATGACATCATAGTCGATCCTTTCGTCACCGGCGGGGAGCTTGAAGCCACCGGCGTGATGGGCAATGCGGCCACCTGTGGCCTGATCAAGATCCGTATCATTGAGTTCTGTCGCAGTGTTCTCGCGGTTGGTCATCTTCTCATCCTTTCCTGTTGTTTTGTTCTCCGGACCAGATCATCCGCCCCGGTGAGAAACACTTTGACGGCCGCCTGTTTCGGGCGGTTGTCTGGAAAACTTGGAATTCGTTTCGGTTGTTTCAGACGATTCCCCTGAGCGTTGAATGGATGCGAGGTGTAGGATGCCGTGTCCTACTCCGCCCCGACCTTCGACCTGGCCAAAGGCAGTTGGGCCAGGTTTTTGGGAATCGTCGGGCAAACTAACGGATGCGTCGCTGCTTTTGGCTATCCACCACTGGCACTGAGGCCGATATGGCTATCGGCCAATGGCACCAAAGGCGACATCGGCAAAGATACTATCAAGTTCTGCTGCCAGCGCCTTCAGATCCTCTCCACCTTCGTCATAGTACGGCGCGAAGACGTGGCTCGGCAGCTTGTAGGACAACGTCGCTGTACCGTCGGCGTCCTCGGTCACATAGAACCGGATCGGCGCCTCGATCATCGCGGCGACTGACAACCGGATCGTACGCACGGCGAACTTGTTGTTGAAGACGCCCAGCACGCGATTGCCGGGGATCGTGATCCCACGCCGTTTCGCGGCACCCGTTGGGCCAGCTTGTGTGACGACGATCATTCCGTTGGCCTTTACCGCTGCCTTGAGACTATCGATCAGCGCGCTGTAGGTTTGTTCGGTGTCATGAACCGCCCAACCTTCACGCGGCGCGAGCGAACCGGCGGCTGCCTGACTAGCGACCAACAGGGCAGCGATCAGCATCAGAATTGGTCTCATGTTTTTCTCCGCGTTCAAACAGTCGCCCGTCGGAATACAAGCGGCGGATCCATGTCCAGCACTCCGCGCAGACGCGTTCCGACCAAGCTTCCTGCAAACCCCCAGACAAGCCACCACCAGCCGTGCAACGAGCCGGAGGCGATGCCGCCCAGATAAGCGCCAATGTTGCAGCCATGGCTGAGGCGGGCACCGTATCCCATCATCAGCCCGCCGATGATGGCCGTAATGACATCGCGGCGGCTCAGCGACAGTGTGGGACTGAAACGTCCGGCCAGCGCCGCGGCCGCCATCGCGCCGAACACGATCCCGAAGTTCATCAGCGAGGTGCGATGCGCGAACACGCTGCCTTCCAAGACGTTGGCTCGCCAGCCTTGCCAGTACGTCCATTCGTCGACAGGGACCCCGGTCGCATAGAGCAGCTTGGCCCCCCAGACCGCGAACCCGGCGGTGACGCCCCACGGTCGCGCGAACACCACGAAGCACAGGACCCCGACGATCGCCAGACCGATCGCACCCAGGATCAACGACCACGGACCGGCCAGGATTGAGCCCGTCTCGCGTCGCGGTTCGAGCGATCCGTGCGCGGTGATCTCGACCCATCGCGACACCAGGATCACGGCTCCGCAGAAGGCAAACAGCGCAAACACTGCGCCGATTGGACCAAGCTCGGCAATCAACGACGTCCGCGGGAGGTTCGGGACACCGGTGATCGCTGGCAGTTCCCGCCAAAACTCCGGGATGTGCAGCGTGGCCCAGACCGAGCCGAGCACAAAGAACAGGAGGACGATCAGCATCCTGCTCGAACCCCCGCCCGTGGTGAAGAGCGTGCCCGATGCACAGCCCCCGCCCATTTGCATCCCGATCCCGAAGACGAACGCGCC
The DNA here is from genome assembly GCA_038534135.1 of Pseudomonadota bacterium. Taxonomy (GTDB): domain Bacteria; phylum Pseudomonadota; class Alphaproteobacteria; order Rhodobacterales; family Rhodobacteraceae; genus Thermohalobaculum. The sequence continues at coordinate 4,593 of JBCAXJ010000077.1, forward strand.
CAGCGCTGAACTCAACCCCATCGGCATCACGACCGGGTGCATGTTCCAACCGGTGACATCTTCATACCCGATCAACAGATACGTGACCCCACAGGTCATGGCGAACAGCATCATCTGAGCCCGCAATCCTGCCCCGCGCCGCTCCCGCGTCATCCGCCGCCACGCCGCCGTGAACCCGAACGCCGCATGGTATAGCGCAAATCCGGCAAATCCGCCGATCAGCGCGCCCAGCAGGTACTGGACACCCTGCCCATCGAGCCCTCCGCGTGCACTGAACCCGGCCAGTGACACGCCGATCAGCCCCAGAATGGCCGTGAAAAGAACAGGTTTCTGCATGATCGAATCCTTAGCTCAGACCGCAAGGGACCACCAGACGACGCAAACAATCCGCCGGTCTCGGCTAGTCACAACTGGGTGAGCGGATATCGCAGGACCAACGGAATGGCGTCATGTTGCCGTCCAATCGATACCGGGGGAGACGCTGCACCGCAGATCCGCAGGAAAACTCGTGCATTTTGGTGCAGCGACGGATCGCCCGGCCTGGAAGCCGAGACGAGTGTGATAGATACCTAATTATGAAACGCCAGCCTGAAATCGCCGCTCCGGGCAAGCGGCAACGTGACCTTCGCCTGGATTTCTTTCGGGGGCTGGCGATGTTCATCATCCTGATTGCACATACGCCGAACAGCCTGTGGCGCATGTGGATCCCGGCGCGCTTCGGGTTTTCCGATGCGACGGAGATCTTCGTCTTCTGCTCCGGCATGGCGTCCGGGATCGCATTTGGCGCTGTTTTCCTGAAGAAAAGCTGGTTTCTGGGGGCGGCGCGCATCGTGTTCCGGATCTGGCAGGTTTATTGGGCTCATATCGGTGTGGTGATTGGCACGGCTGCGATCATGGTGGCTCTGCAAAGCACTGGAATGGGTGAGGTGGGCAAGGACTACACGCAGTGGTTCCCGATCGGCGGATTCTTCTCGACAACCGAGGGCAGGCCCGAGGCCACATTGCTCGGCCTGTTCACGATGACCTACATCCCCGGATTGTTCGACATTTTGCCGATGTACCTCGTGGTGCTGGCAATGATCCCGCTGGTCATGGGGCTTTACCGGCTCGGCGGTCGCAACGCGGTCTTCGCGTTTGTCGCCGTGACATGGACCTGCGCGAACCTTGGCAATTTTGCGCGCGTCATGGCGGATGTCCCTGATCCGACAATGCTCCAAGCCATGCTCATCTCGATGGGTCAGCCGTTTCTCTGGATGAACCTGCCGGGTATCCCGTGGGAGCCGAATGCAGTCTGGTTCTTCAATCCGTTCGGCTGGCAGCTTGTCTTCTTTACCGGTTTCGCGTTCGCCATGGGCTGGATTCCGGCACCGCCCGTGCGCCGTGAGCTTGTGATCGCCGCGATTGTCGTGCTGGTCGTCACGCTGCCGTTCGCCTGGTACAAGTTGTACCAGTACGAAACCGGCTACGTGCCGGACAGCATGATTGGCCGTTTCTTCTGGGACGGTCGCGAGGCGCTTCATGCGTTCCGCTGGAAGGGACCTGTCGGCGCGTGGCGCTACCTGCACTTCCTGTCGATCGCCTATCTGGCATGGGCCGCCGTCGGGCCCGGAGGCATTCGCCTGACCACCGGGTGGGAGGTGATCCAGCGCACCGCCGAGACCCGGTTTCTGATCCGCGCGCTGACCGGCGGCGTGTTGCTCCTGACGGCGCCATACATCTATATCGAAGAGATCAAGGCTCTTGCCCCGGCGCTCGACCGCTGGTTCTTTGCGACCATTCCGTTGGTCCCGGGACGTTATATCGGGATGCTGCACCTGGTCCATATGGCCGCTCTGATCGCATTCGCCTGGCACGCCATCGGCGATGCATGGCGTCACTGGCTTGTCAAGGACGCGTTCCTGCGCTTCGTGCTGATCGTGCGAAAAGTCGGAACGCAGAGCCTTGCGGTCTTCCTCGTCTCGCTCGCATTCAGCCGGATCATGGGCTGGTCCGCCGACTCGATCTCGGCCTGGATCGCCGCCGGCGACTTCTCGTATCTCGCGCCCCGCGATGTCTGGGTGCGCACCTTGATCAATCTCCTTGGCTTTGCCGTTCTCATCGGCACCGCTTACGGAGCATCGTGGTTCAAGCGCCAACCCTGGCGCGACCGGACCCCCGGCAGCAAGCCGGCATCGACCAACAAGACCGGCGCCGCGTCCAACGCAGTCCCGGCAGAATAAGCACCCGAAGGAGTACGACACTTGTTCGTTCAGGCGATCCCCAGCGCGGCAACCGCCCGCGCGGTACTCTACGATGCAGATACGGCGCTGACGCGTCTGCGTCGTCACAGCGGACCAAAACCCTTCGTCATCGGCCAACTCGGCCAATCCCTCGACGGCCGCATCGCAACGCCCACCGGCGCGTCGAAGTACATCAACGGCAAGGAAGCCCTGCGTCACCTGCATGCCATCCGGGCCGAGGTGGACGCGGTTGTCATAGGTGTCGGCACGGCCATCGCCGACGATCCGGCGCTGACGACGCGGCATGTGAAAGGACCTAACCCCGCACGTGTCATCATCGATCCTCATGGCCGCCTTCCGCGCGACACGTCGATGTTGCAGGATGGTGAGGCTCCGGTTCTCGCGTTGACCTGCCGCAACGTGCGCTCGGCGCCCGGAAGCGAAACGGTCGAGATGGACTGCGATGGAGCCGATCACATCCGGCCGCCCGCGATCCTCGATGCGCTGGCGGCACGCGGCTACAAGAAGATCCTGCTGGAAGGCGGGGCCAAGACACTGGCTGGTTTCATTGATGTCAGTGCAATCGACGAGCTTCACCTGATGTTGGCGCCAATCATCCTGGGCTCCGGCAAGACCGGGCTGAACCTCGCCCCGATCGAAAACCTCGAAGAGGCCTATCGCCCGATCGTTCGCACCATGCGCTTCCGCGACGGCGATATGCTATGCATGTGTGACCTGACGGAACAAACGGTCGAGATGGCCTGAGGCGCCTTCTCGACCCTGAGGAGAGAACCGATGGAGCGATACGCCTTCGTTCAACGCCTGCTGCACTGGCTGATCGCGCTGATGGTGTTGGGCGCGCTGGCGGTTGGTTGGACCTTCGCGACTCTCGAGTACAAGGGCACGGTCGCGACTTTCGGTCAGGATCTGACCAATCTGCTCTACAAGTATCACAAGACATTCGGCGTTCTGATCCTGGGATTCATGGTTCTGCGGATCGTGTTGAAACTGATGCTCCCGAAACCGGCCTATGATCCGCCGCTTGCACGGGTCGAGCACGTCGCCTCGAACGCCGTGCATGGGCTGCTTTACCTGCTGTTGCCGCTGATGGCGTTATTCGGCTGGCTGGGCACAGGAGCGTCCGGTTTTCCGGTCGAGTTCTTCAACTGGGAGCTTCCGAAAATCCTCGCCAAGAACAAGGACCTCGGTGCTGTGCTGTTCACGCTGCACTGGATCTGCGGGATCCTGATAACGGGTGCCGTGTTCCTGCACATCGGCGGTGCCCTGAAACACTGGCTGATCAACCGCGACGGTGTGATGGGGCGCATGAGCCTGTTCTGAGACCGAAGCGGCTACACAGATACGCCTGCCGCCACTGTTCATGTGTTACGGACCGCTCGGCGAGCTTCGAAGCATCCTTTAACTGCTCATACGCTTCCGATGAGACCTCTGATGACGACCAAAATGAACAGTCCCGAACCAGTCTCCGACCGCGATCTCGACCAGGTGGTGGGGGTGCCTGGTGCGCATCCCTCTAACGGGCAAGCATCTGCCCCCGACCGTGGCCGTGATGGAAAGTTACGAGACTGTGACTGCCCCGAACATCGACAATGACGGGACGGCCATGCAGATCGCATCCTCTGATCAGGCGGATATGAAGCGGCGCTGATCGAGCCACGCCGAACGTCGACTTCGCACGGTAGGATGGGCACCATGCCCATCCGACTTCGGGATGGCACGTCCCAACTCAGCAGTGTTACATTGCGGTATCAAACGCGGACGCTTCCCACATCCGCGGTATCGAAACGGTATCACTCAAGAGTCTGCGCCAAGGCGTCACCTGGCTAGCTTGACTCCGTACCGGTCATCCGCGACACACCGCGCGTCTTTCAACCCCATGACGCGAGGAAATCCAGATGTCTGCCCAGATCAAAGTCACCCTGCCCGACGGAGCCGTGCGCGAATTCGCCACTGGCACGACGGGTGCGCAGGTGGCGGCAGACATCTCGAAGTCTCTTGCAAAACAGGCACTTGCCTGTCGGATCGACGGCGTGTTCTCCGACCTCTCGATCCCGCTGGAACAGGACGTCGCGCTCGCCATCATCACCGGCAAGAACGATGCCGAGGCGCTGGAACTGATCCGCCACGACTGCGCGCACATCATGGCCCGCGCGGTGCAGGAGATCTGGCCGGACGTCAAGGTCACCATCGGCCCGGTGGTCAACACTGGCTGGTATTACGACTTCGATCGCGACGAGCCGTTTTCCGAGGAAGACTTCGAACGCATCGAAAAGAAGATGCGCGAGATCATTGCCGCTTGTGACCCCGTGCGCACCGAGACGTGGGAGCGCGATCGAGCCATCTCTTTCTATGAAGAGAACAACGAACCCTACAAAGTCGAACTGGTCAACGCGATCCCGGAGGGCGAGGCGATCCGGATGTACTGGCATGGCCACTGGCAGGACCTCTGCCGTGGTCCACACCTGCAGCATACAGGCCAAGTGCCCGGCGATGCCTTCAAGCTGATGTCCGTGGCGGGTGCGTACTGGCGCGGCGACAGCGACAACAAGATGCTCCAGCGCATCTATGGCGTCGCGTTCAAGACCCGCAAGGAGTTGGAAGCTCATCTGCATATGCTCGAGGAGGCCGCGAAGCGCGACCACCGGCGCATCGGCAAGGAGATGGAGCTGTTTCATCTCCAGGAAGAAGCGCCCGGCATGGTGTTCTGGCACCCAAACGGTTGGTCGATCTATCGGGCGCTCGAGGATTACATGCGCCGCCGCCTGACCCGCGCAGGCTACAAGGAGATCAAGACCCCTCAGGTCGTAGACCGTAAGCTCTGGGAAGCCAGCGGTCACTGGGACAAGTACCGCGAAAACATGTTCATCACCGAGATCGATGAGGATCACGCCAACGAGAAACGTGTCAACGCGCTCAAGCCGATGAACTGTCCATGCCACGTGCAGGTGTTCAACCAGGGCCTTAAGTCCTATCGCGATCTGCCGCTGCGGATGGCAGAGTTCGGGTCCTGCCACCGCTACGAGTCCTCGGGCTCCATGCACGGGCTCATGCGCGTGCGCGGTTTCACCCAGGATGACGCACACATCTTTTGCTCATTGGACCAGATCGAGGCCGAGACTGCCGGCTTCATCGAACTGTTGTCATCGATCTATCGCGATACCGGCTTCCCGACGTTCGATATCAAGTTCTCGACCCGGCCCGAAGTTCGCGTCGGCTCGGACGAGGTCTGGGACAAGGCCGAAAGCGCGCTGGAAGCAGCGATCCGCAAGGTCACCAACGATTACGAGGTCGACCCCGGCGAAGGCGCGTTTTATGGCCCGAAGCTCGACTTCAAGCTGACCGACGCGATCGGGCGCGAATGGCAGTGCGGCACCTTCCAGGTCGATTTCAACACTCCGGAACGCCTCGACGCGACTTACATCACACCGGATGGCGACAAGCAGACCCCGGTCATGCTGCACCGTGCAATACTCGGGAGCTTCGAGCGCTTCATCGGCATTTTGATCGAAAACTATGCAGGGCGCTTCCCGCTCTGGCTGGCGCCACGCCAGGCCGTGGTCACAACGATTGTCTCGGATGCAGACGACTATGCCGACATGGTCGTCCAGAAGCTTGCGGTTGTCGGGATGCGCGCCGAGGCCGACAAGCGCAACGAGAAGATCAACTACAAGGTCCGCGAGCATTCTGCGGCGTATGTCCCGGCGATTCTTGCCGTCGGTCGGCAGGAGGTCGAACAGGGCACGGTCTCGGTCCGTCGGCTCGGTGAGAAAGGCCAGAAGGTGATGCCGCTGGACGAGGCCATAGCGGCACTGGCCGACGAAGCTCTGGCGCCAGATCTGCGGTAGGGTGCGCACTGCGCACCCTTTTCCTCCGGCGCGATCAGGTCAGGATTTCAACGCCGATCACGATCTGGCAGACGAACCCGATGAAGAACACGACCGTCCGGGCCACGGGGATCTGAGCGAGATAGATCCCCGCATGCGCGACACGGCTGATGAAGTAGATCATCGCAGCAGCGGCCGTCGTACCGTTGCCTGACTGCGTCAGCTCTACCGCTGTGATCAGCGCGGCGAACACGACCAGGTTCTCAACGGCGTTGGAATGCGTCCGCTGCGCACGACGCGCCCATGCGTGCTCAAGCCGGAATTCGTGCTGGGTGTCCATCAACGCGGGCACCAACCCCATCTGGGCGATCAGCGCCAGGATGTAAGGAATCCACAAAACTGCGGTTAGCAGCGCGCACAGCGTGAGGTAGAAGATCTCATCGGACATCAGGGGCTCCATGGCTTTCGATCAATTCAATGTGCTCAGGCATGCGAGTTTTTGAAGTACGCAGAAATATTGCCTATAGTGCAGTATTCTGCACCTAAAGGTGGGAAAATGACGCGAAAACAACGGCATGAGAGCTATGAAGCCTGCCCGATCGAGGGCGCACTCGATTTGATTGGCGGCAAGTGGAAGGGCTCGATCCTCTATCGCCTGCACGAGGAGACGCGCCGCTTCAACGAGCTGCGGCGCCTGTTTCCGAAGCTATCGCAACGCCAGTTGACCAATCAGTTGCGCGAGCTTGAGGCCGACGGTTTGGTGCATCGCGAGGTTTACCCGGTGGTGCCGCCGCGCGTGGAGTATTCGCTGACACCGCGCGGTCACACCATGCTGCCGGCGCTCGAAGCCCTTGCGGCCTGGGGTCGTGAGCACATTCTGGAAGAGACGGCATGACGCCGACCCTCGAAGGCATTGCCCCGATCATTCCGGTCACGGATGTCCCGGCGGCTGTGACCTTTTTCTGCGACGCTCTTGGGTTCGAAAAGCGCAACGATGATGGGCGCGGCGGCTGGGCTTTGATTGCCCGGGGCGAGGCAGGGTTACAGTTCATCGCGGCTGGGCCTGACTACGAAGCCGACAACCCGGCGTGCCAGACCTCGGCCTACATCTGGGTCGATGGCGTCGACGCGCTTTGGGATGAGGTCAAGGAGGCCCTCGCCCGCCATCCGCCGGAGCGCGTGCGCGCGCCGTTCAACCAGGAATATGGAATGCGCGAGTTCCACGTATCGTGGGAGGCGTTCCTCGTCTTCTTCGGGGAAAGTCTCGATCCGTGATCAGGCGTCACCGCCCTTGTCGCGGTTCCGCAGGTACTTGATGTAGAACACGATCATCGCCAGGACCATATGGAACGGCATTTGGCCGATCCCGGGCACGGCGGGCGCGCTATATCCCGGCTGCGGCGTATGTCCTTCGTCCGAGATGATCGACATCAACTCTTCGACGCCATCCTGCGCCTTGTCGAACAGCTTGTTCAGGCTGCTCAGGTCCGGCCCGCCATAGTTGCGCACCATGTCGTCCAGCATCTCGAGCAGGTTCTGAGCCTTGCGCTGGACATAGTCCAGATTACCCTGCCGCGCACGCAGGCTTTCGTTCACCGACCAGCGGTGCTCGCGCGGGATCTTCTTGGCCGCCAGCGACTGCACGTGCAACCAGCCCTGGGCGTTCTTGATGTTCTGCAGACAGCTCTTCAGGATACGCCCGGCGCGCTCGAGTTTGTCCCAGTTCACCTGGTAATTGACCGAGCCGGGGTTCGGCCCGCCGGTTCCGGTGAAGGCCGGGTGCTTGATCAGCTCTGCGTGCACGCGGTCGAGTGTCTGGTCGATCAATCGCCATTGTGGCTGGTGGCGCCCCATCGGCTGGTCTCCGTTCGTGATGTCGATGTCCACGAATGGCTTACACGGCGCAGACGACAGGTCTGTAACGGATGATTCACCTTGGGTAGTTTCAGCGAACGTTTAACCGCCCGCGCCCAACCGCCCGCAAAGATCGCCCATGGCGCGTTCTCCCTCGCGGGTCTGGCCGCCGATCTCCAGAAACCGCGCCATGTTCTTTCGCGCCTCGGGCGTTTGCATCAAAACCTGGAAGTTGAAGGCTTCGTCGGAGAGCCCCTGTTCCAAGTCCTTTGCGGAGCTATCGACCGACATCTTGGCCAGTTCGAGGGCTTGCGGCGGAAAAGATGCGATACGGAGCGCGAGATTTTCCACGAACGGGCCGATCTCGTCCGCAGGCAAGGCACGGTTCAGATACCCCCAGGCCTCGGCGGTTTCGGCATCGAGATCATCGCAGCCCAGTATGACCTCCAACGCACGCGCACGGTTCATCAGACGCGGCAAGCGCTGCGTGCCCGTGCCACCCGGCAGGATGCCGAGCGCTACTTCCATCTGATTCACGATGGTCTTTCCCCGAACGCCAAAGCGCATATCGAACGAAGCGGCCAGCTCGCTGCCGCCGCCGCCAATCCGGCCTTCGATCAGAGCGATCGTCACGACGCGTGAGGTTCGGAACCGTTCACACATCGCGTGATAGGGTTTCCTCTGCCGCGTCGGAACCGGTGGCTGGTCAATTGGCCGCTCCAGGATCGCCGCGACGTCGAAATGCGCAATGAAGAAGTCCGGGTTGGCACTGCGCATGACCAGCACGCGGACGTCCGGGTCGGCTTCGATCTCGTGCGAAAGCCGATCGAGTTCACCGAACAGCGCCGGAGTCATGACGTTGATGGGCGGGCTGTCGATGACCGCGCTGGCGACGCCCCGATCGATGGAGACTGCGATCATCTTGAAATCATAGGCCATGGTAGTGCTCCCTTTTGGGCAGAGCCTACCGGCCAGACACGCGATGCGGAACCGGGGGAGATCTAGAAATCGGGATCTGCCAATGCGATCTTGTTTGCGCGGGCTTCGGCGGGGTTTTCGACGAAGCTCCGCAATACAGCAGGATAAAGCCGGTGCTCCTGCATCAGAACCCGCAAAGCCAGTGTCTCGGCCGTGTCATCTGGGCGAACGGGCACGACGGCCTGGCCTAGAATTGCACCGGCATCGAGTTGCGGCGCGACCTCGTGCACAGTGCAACCGTGCACCGCCATGCCTTCATCGAGCGCACGTTGGTGGGTATGCAGGCCCTTGAACAGCGGTAGGATCGACGGGTGGATGTTCAACATCCGACCCGCCCAACCCTCGACAAAGCCATCGGTCATGATCCTCATGAACCCGGCCAGTGCGATCAGGTCAACCTGATGGTCATCGAGTGCCGCGCCCATCGCCGCGTCAAAGCCCGTGCGGTCCTTGCCGAAGTCTTTGTGATCGACGACCACGGTCGAAATGCCGAGCGCTTCGGCTTTCTCGAGACCGCCAGCATCGGGGCGGTTCGACAGGACCAATACAGGTTCCGCCGGGTGGACCTGGTCCTGCATGGACTTGACCAGCGCGACCATGTTCGAGCCTGAGCCAGAGATCAGGATCGCAACACGCCGCTTGTGCGTCACAGCAAGGTCCCTGAGAACGAAACACCATCCTTGCCAGTGACTTGACCGATCCGAATTGGCTGAACATCCTGTCCGGCCAGTGCTCGCATGGCTGCATCTACGCCATCCTCGGGCACAACGGCGACCATCCCGATACCGCAGTTGAAGGTGCGCAGCGCCTCGGTCTGGTCCAGACCGGAACCAGTTGCAAGCCAGCGGAAGACCGGCGGCAGCTCCCAAGCGTCGAGATCAACCTCGGCGCCAAGGCCGTCGGACAGCACGCGCGGCAGGTTCTCGGTCAGCCCGCCACCGGTGATGTGGGCGAAACCGTGGGCGCCCGCCTCGCGGATCAGAGCAAGCGCCTCGCGCACATAAATGCGGGTCGGCTCGAGAAGTGCCGCGCCAAGGGTGCTTTCGCTGAACGGTGACGGCGCATTCCAGCCGAGCCCACTATCGGCGACGATGCGGCGCACCAACGAGTAGCCGTTCGAGTGCACGCCGCTGGATGGCAGGCCGATCAGAACGTCGCCCTCTGCGACGTCGCGCGGCAGTGCCGCACCCCGCTCCATCGCGCCGACCGAGAAGCCCGCGAGATCGAAATCCCCGTCCGCGTACATGCCCGGCATCTCGGCGGTCTCGCCCCCGATCAGAGCACACCCTGCCTGCCGACAGCCTTCGGCAATGCCCTCAACAACCGCCGCGCCATGCTCGACCGACAGCTTGCCAGTCGCGAAATAGTCCAGGAAGAACAACGGTTCAGCGCCCTGGCAGACCAGATCGTTGACGCACATGGCAACCAGGTCGATGCCGACCGAGCCGACTTGTCCTGTATCGATCGCGACCCGCAGCTTGGTGCCCACGCCGTCCGTCGCCGCCACCAGGATCGGGTCTTCGTACCCAGCCGCCTTCAGGTCGAACAATCCGCCAAACCCACCGATTGCGCCCAGCACACCGGGCCGGTCGGTCGAGGCCACGGCGGGCTTGATCCGGTCGACCAACGCGTTCCCGGCCTCGATATCGACACCGGCGTCCTTGTAGGTCAAACGGTTGGGACGGTCGCTCATATGGCCCCCTGCACATGGTTGCGCGTGCCTTATCGCAGGGGCGCCCCGTGGGCAACGCCAATACGATGATTGACCGTTAACCACTCCGGGCTTAAGCCCAGTCCCCGCCGGGCCCGTAGCTCAATTGGTTAGAGCAGACCGCTCATAACGGTTTGGTTGGGGGTTCAAGTCCCTCCGGGCCTACCAAATCCATCGCATGATGCAATTCGGCCAGTCTTTCGCGATGGATTGATAGGCCTCTGCCCCTACGCAAAGTGTGCGTGTCGGATCATTTGACACAGATCCTCGCGCGGCGTGTGCTCTTGAGAGGGCCAGAGCGTTGCGTGGATCGACATCCTCCCGCTCAGGCGGAATTCCTCGCCGAAGGACTCGGCGTCACGCCAGAAGCTCTCTCCCGAACCCTTGCCAAGCGCCGAGGGTTCGGTCCTCAGGCGACATCGATCCAGGTGGACATCCCGGCAGCCGAGTGCTCGAGCATGTGGCAGTGAAACAGCCAAGCACCCGGGTTGTCGGCCACGAAAGAAATGTCAGCACTCGCTCCGGGATCGAGGAGCAGCGTATCGCGCAGCGGACCAACCTCGCCATCCGGACCCATCCGGTGGAAATGGTGTCCGTGCAGGTGCATAGCGTGCGGCCAACGGGTGTCGTTCTTCAAAGAGATGCGGGCCGTCTCCCCGAGCCGTACCGATAGGAGGGGATCGGCCGGAGGTTCGGCCACTCCGTTGAACGCCCAGGCCCGGCCCTTGCGCACAAGCTCGCGGATGTCTGTTTCGACCCCGCCAATCATTGCGGAGCGCATGCCGCCCATTGCACCGCCCGCCATCACCAGCGTGGCTGTCGCCGCATCGGCAACGGTCCCGAGGGCGGGTACGTCGTTGGCTTGCAGCGGCGCTGGAGGGGCCAATCGCTTCGGTCGAACCGCTGTGTCGACGTCGAGGGTCGTCAGTGCGTAGTCGCCATCTCTCTCGAAGGAAATCAGGAACGCTTCGCCCAGCGCGTCCCCGGTCACATCGACGATCAAGTCGGCTCTTTGTGCCGGGGCAAGCCGTATTCGATCCATCGCTTCGGGTTGGGAGAGTGGCTGGCCATCGAGTGCGACAACCCACCCCTCGAGCCCTTTCAAACCCAGCGTGAACACTCGCGCATTGGCCGAATTGATCAAACGCAGCCGGATCCGCTCGTGTCGTCCAACGCTGAGTTTGTGTGCGGGGTCGCCGTTCACCGTCACGAAGTTACCGATGCGGCCGGCATGTGACCAGTCATGCATCAAGCCGAAGCTTTCATCGATCTGGGCTTCGGCATCCAAGCGCCAGTCATCAAGGACCAGGGTTTCCTCTCGGTCTACCTCGGGCGGGATGTCCTCTTCGATGATCAAGGGACCATGGAGACCCCGTGCCACCTGTTCCCAGGAACGGACATGGGGGTGGTACCAGTACGTCCCTGCATCGTTCGCCGCAAAATCGTAGAGGAAATCGTCCCCGGGTTGGACAGGTTGCTGGCTGATCCCCGGAACACCGTCCATGGCGTTGTCGATGCGGATACCATGCCAGTGGATGGTCGTCTCCTGCGGGAGGTTGTTGACGAGCCGCTGAGAAATCCGATCTCCCCGCTTTGCCCGGATCATCGGACCGGGTGCGAGCCCGTTATACGTCCAGAGCTTCGTGTGACCATGATCGCCCGACACGAGTTGCACATCAGCAGGTGCGGCGATCAGATCTGCCTGGTTATGGCGGGCCGCAATCGCACTGGGCGCGAAGGTCGCCGCCGTGGATCCGATCAGAAAGTCCCTACGGGTGTGTGCCATCTGCTCGTCTTTCCGGATTGGATGGGCCCAGCGATGTCTCTTCATGGCCGGCAACCTAGTTTCATCGCGCATCGTCGCCAAGGTTCATGCTCGGATACGGCAACGTGACAATCCTTCCAAGATCATTTGACTTTCCAGTTACTGGAGGCCCTATCTCTGCCGTTCAGCGCAGGAACACAACACTCGGGACCGCCATGAACATGGTCACCACGATAAAGAAAACCGCCATACTGCACCGGATGGTTATGGGGGAGCACCTCTGCCCTTACGGCCTCAAGGCGAAGGACCTGCTGGAGCGGTATGGCTACGACGTGATCGACAAACCGCTCACCAGCCGGGACGAGGTCGATGCGTTCAAGGAGGAGATCGGCGTGAAGACCACGCCCCAGGTGTTCATCGGCGGACAACGGATCGGCGGCTACGACGATCTGCGTCGACATATGGGGATGCAGGTCAAAGACCCGAACAGGACCACCTACCTGCCGGTGATCGCAGTGTTCGCAATGGCAGGCGCGATGGCCGTTGCAGCGACATGGGCAGCCTTCGGCGATCCTCTCCAGATCAGAACCGGTGAGTGGTTCATCGCGTTCAGCATGTGCATACTCGCGATGTTGAAGCTCCAGAACATCGAGCAGTTCGCCACGATGTTCTTGAATTACGACCTGCTGGCCCGGCGTTGGGTCCGCTACGGCTATATCTATCCCGTCGCGGAAGGACTGGCAGGCGTGCTGATGGTGGCCGGGGCGTTCACCTGGTTCTCGGCACCGCTGGCGCTGATCATCGGCACCATCGGCGGTGTGTCCGTGTTCAAAGCCGTGTGGATCGACAAACGGGAACTGAAATGCGCGTGTGTCGGCGGCGGAAGCAACGTGCCGCTCGGGTTTCTGTCGTTCACTGAGAACGTGATGATGGTCGCCATGGCGATCTGGATGCTGGCCAAGTGAATTGCCGATGAGAACGCAGATAGTCTTCGCAGTGGTCGCGATTGGCACCGTGGCCTTTCTGGTCTGGCGGTTCCTGGGGCCTCAGGCAGAACGCATCCAGGCGGGTGCTGCGCTGGTGCAGGTGAACGTCCCAACGCTTACGGCTGAGGCAAGCGCCGGAAAGGCCGTCTTCGATGCCAAGTGCGCCGTCTGCCATGGTCCAAACGCGGCGGGTGTTGACGGTGCCGGGCCGCCGCTGGTCCATATCATCTATGAACCCAACCACCATGCGGATGCCGCCTTTTACTTGGCGGTGAAGCAAGGCGTCCGTGCCCACCACTGGCGGTTCGGCAACATGCCGCCAATGCCCGGTGTGGTGGAGCAGGACGTGGCAAAGATCATCGCTTATGTTCGCGAACTGCAGCGTGCCAATGGAATCGACTGAATGTGCTTGACCTTCCAGTGGGTGGAGAGGCTACCGTAGACCCATGCTTAGGACCGCTCTTGCCATTCTTCTGTCTCTGTCGATTGCCGTCCCGGGCATCGCGGCAGGATCGTCCGAGCATCATGCCCACCAGGTTGCGTCGCACGCCGGCCATGATCACCACCACCACGACGGGCAGGCGGCTTGTGACGGCAGTGACTGCGACGTCGAAATCGTCATGGTCTGCTGCGCGATGATGGCCGGTCATTGCAGCTCGATTGGTGTGACGCAGGACTGCAAGGGCGCGACCGGAACCGTTCTGTCGGGCACGGCGGAGTTGTCTTCCATCACCGCTCTGTTGCTGACCGGGCAGACGTTCGAAGCTGATCCCCCACCTCCCCGAACCTGACTGAATTCCGTCTTTCGGTCGGGCCTTTCCAAGGCCTCGACTATCCTTTGGAATCACTCAGGTCATGGAGGTTCAAATGACCGCATCGAATGCAATCCGCGCGCTGGCTGTTGCCGCGTTCGCACTTCCGCTTGTTGTCACGCCACCGGCCCTGGCCGCCGGATCGCACGGCCATGGGAACGAAAGCCATGCTGGCATCCCCGGTAACGCTGGGAACGTCACCCGCACCATCAACGTCACGATGTATGACAACTACTACGAACCCGAGAGCATTTCAGTGAAGGAGGGCGAGACGGTCAAGTTCGTCGTCGTCAATAAGGGCGAACTGGTTCACGAGTTCAACATCGGCACGCCCGACGGACATGTCGCCCACGCGCCCGAGATGCAGATGATGGTCGATCACGGGGTGCTGGAGGCCGACAAGATCAACTGGGAAATGGCCAAGAAGATGCAGAAAGAGATGGGCCATGGGATGCATGAAGAGCCCAACTCAGTCCTGCTGGAACCCGGAAAGTCTGGTCAGATCATCTGGCAGTTCCCGGATCATGCCGACATCGAATTCGCCTGCAACGTGCCCGGTCACTACGACGCGGGCATGGCCGGTGAAATCGAACTGACTCACTGACAGGCAGTGCGCCGGGCCGGTTCCGGCGCATCTTTCTCAGCGATCACCAGAGGACGACCTCATGATACAGAACCTTTTCCGCCGTGCATCTATGCTCGGCCTCGGTCTGGGTGTGGCGATCTCCAGCGCCGCCTGGGCTGGCACCTACGATCTGACCGTCGACTACGTCACCATCGACACCGGCGAATTCACCCGCAAAGGCATTGGCTACAACGGCTCGGCCACGCCGCCCGTGCTGCGCTTCAAGGAAGGCGAAGAGGTCACGATAAACGTGACGAACAATTTGGACGAGGACACCTCGATCCATTGGCACGGGTTGATCCTGCCGTATCAGGAAGACGGCGTCCCCGGCATCTCGTTCGATGGGATAAAATCCGGCGAGACCTTCACCTACAACTTTCCGATCATTCAGGGCGGCACCTACTGGTTCCACAGCCATTCCGGCTTTCAGGAACCTGACGGAGCTTACGGGGCACTGATCCTCGAGCCCAAGGCGCGGGAAAAGTACCGCTATGACCGCGAATATGTCATTCAGTTGACCGATGCCCACCCGCACTGGGGCACCCGGATCATGCGGAATCTCAAGATGATGCCGGACTACTACAATCGGCAGCAGCGCACTTTGCTCGATCTCTTCGATGACGCTTCGCAGATGGGCGT
Organism: Pseudomonadota bacterium; assembly: GCA_038534135.1. GTDB lineage: Bacteria > Pseudomonadota > Alphaproteobacteria > Rhodobacterales > Rhodobacteraceae > Thermohalobaculum. The sequence goes on from JBCAXJ010000077.1 coordinate 20,027, forward strand.
TGGCGCGGCGCTTGCGGATCGGTCCGAATGGGGCGAGATGCGAATGATGCCAACGGACATCGAGGATCTGCAGGGCTTCACTCCGCTGATCAACGGAATGGGGCCTGAGCAGAACTGGACAGGGCTGTTCGAAAAGGGCGAGCGCATCCGCCTGCGCTTCATCAACTCAGCCGCCATGACCTTCTTCGACATCCGCATTCCCGGCTTGAAGATGACGGTCGTGCAGGCGGACGGGAACGACGTCCTGCCGGTTCCGGTGGACGAGTTCCGCATCGGGGTGGCCGAGACCTATGACGTGATCGTGCGGCCCCGGAAGGAACAAGCCTACACGATCTTCGCCGAAAGCATGGGGCGCACCGCCTATGGCCGGGGCACGCTCGCGACTCGGGAAGGTTTGGAGGCCGAGGTGCCAGACCTGCGCGAGCCGCCATTGCTCACGATGGCCGATATGGCGCTTGACCCGCTGATGGCAGGCATGGATCACGGCCAGATGCCGATGGCCGATGGGGACCATGGCGGCCACGGCAACCACGATGCGATGGTCAAGGACGAAGATCTGCCACCGGGCGCACACCGGATGCCGGATGGCTCGATCATGGGCGGCCCGGGCGAGGATCCATTCTATGCGGCTGGCAGCGGCGTTACGCCAAAGGCCGCCAAGAAGCACGGCAAGTTCCTGTCATATCAGGACCTGAAGGCATCCAATCCCCTATATCCTGATCGCGAGGCGACGCGTGAGATCGAATTGCGCCTGACCGGCAACATGGAACGCTACATGTGGTCGATCAACGGTGTGAAGTATGAGGACGCCGAACCGATCCGACTGCAATACGGCGAACGGGTGCGCTTCAAATTCGTCAACGAAACGATGATGACCCATCCGATGCACCTGCACGGGATGTGGACCATCATCGACACCGGCAACGGTCGGCGCGATCCGATCAAGCACACCGTCAACGTGGCTCCGGGCACCATCGTCTATACCGAGACCGAGGTCGATGCGCCCGGTCAGTGGGCCTTCCACTGCCACCTGTCCTACCACGCCGACAGCGGCATGTTCCGGAAGGTGATTGTCGAAGGCGGCCCGGAAGACGAGCGCGCCGCGCTGCCGCAATCGAACGGGGGCTAAGGCGATGCCATCGTGGAAAGGAATAGCCGGGGCGCTTGCCCTGGCCTCTCTCGGCGTGCCTGCGGGGGCCGAACCGCTCTGGGGAATTCAGGCAGAACAGCTCGAGTACCGGGTTGGTGAAGACGAGAACGTCCTCGCGTACGATCTGGATGCCTTCGTCGGCTCGGACGAGTTGAAGGTCGTCTGGCGATCAGAAGGCGAACTGTCGCTCGAGGAAGAAGCGTGGGAGGCATTGGAGAACCAGCTTCGCCTTCAGGTCCCGGTCTCCACGTTCTTCGATGCCGTCGCAGGTGTGCGGGTCGACACTCCGGAAGGCCCGAACCGGGTACACGCGGTCATCGGACTTCATGGATTGGCGCAGCAATGGTTCGAGGTTGATGCCGACCTGTTCCTGTCGGATCATCCGTCGCTGCGGGTCGAGGCCGAATACGAAGGCCTGATCACCAACAGGGTCATCCTGGTGCCGAGCGTCGAACTGGACGTCCCGTTCACCGACGATGCTGCCGCGGATACAGGTGCCTGGGGACCAAAGCTCGAAGTCGGCCTGCGGCTCAGCTACGACCTCGTCGACCGCGCAATCTCGCCTTATGTCGGTGTCCACTACGAGCGCGTGTTCGGCGAAACCGCCAGCATCGCAGAAGCCAACGGCGAGGACCCGGGAGCGGTGTTCTTCGTGGCAGGCACACGATTGATGTTCTAGAGCACGCGTTGCCCTGATTGCATCAGATCGCGTGCTCTAAGTCCCTTTTCTTTCGCGTTTCCGCGACGCCAATCTGATCCAGATTGACTCGAAAATGCTCTAGGCGCAGCGCCCGCCCCACTTGATCAGGGCCGGGTGAGCTTCTGGTTCATGGCGTAGCATCACGCTTCAGCAGGCGCAGCACTCAAACCGGGAAACACTGCGTCTGCTACTCCACCAGCGCGGCGAGACTGGCGGCCACGGACTCGGTCAAAAACGGCTCTGCCGCCGTGCGGGCCGGCGCGAAATGCGACCGGGGATCATCAATGGCTACAAGCGCGCTCATCGCAGCGGCGCAGAGTGCCGTGTCTGTGGTATCGACCAGGAACCGCGTGAGATCATCGCGCAGAAAGTGCCGCGCCGATCCGACGTTCCGCCCTGCGGCAACGCCAAGCCCTGCCACCAGCGCATCCTGAAACGACACGCCCCAGGGTTCGACTTCGGGGAAGTGGACAAAGAAATCCGCCGCAAGAAAATAGTCCTGCAGAACCGTGAAGGCGACGTAGCCCGGGAAGTGGATGTTGCCGAGACCCCGATCGTCGCAATACGCGCGGATCTCGGGCAGAAGCGGCCCGTCGCCCAGCGCGATCAGCGCGACGTCCTCCCGGTCGGCGGCCACGCGCTCGAAGCTGTGGATGACCTGCCAGGGGTTTTCGCGCGCGGCGAACTTTGCCGCAGAAACAAACGTTTTGTGACCATCCGGGATGCCCAGCGCGCCTCTGACCTGCGCCGCCGCCGAAGCACGAGCCTCCCGTCCGGGATCGAACTTCGCTGCCAGCGTGGTGTACGGGAACAACACCACCGGCCTTGAATCCGGCCATGCGTAATAGTCTCGCGATAACGGGCTCGCCGCTGCAAGGCCGCTGAAGATCTGCCGGGTCAGCACGCGCTCCAACCACCCCGCGAAACCTGATGAGGCGCCGGGCGAGTACGTGTTCTTGTCGCTCCGCATGAAGACGCGCGCGCCCCGCACCCGAAGGCCAAGCGCGATCCGGGCCCGTGCCGAACGCGGCAGATCCGACAGGATGACGGCAGCAGGCGCCTGCGCCCGAATGCTACGCAGCACCGCGCGCCAGTCGTGATCCTGCACGCCGAGCCATGTGCGCGGGTAGTCCCAGCCGCTGCTCTTGCCGAACTGCGGGACTGCCCCAAGTTCGGGGTCTTCCTTGGTGCGCACCAGCCCATAATCGTTCCAGTAGATCACATGCAGCCGGTCGCCGATCCGGCGCGCTGTCTCGTCATAGACCGGTTCATCCAGTTGCGAGACGTTGGACTGGACGATGACGAGCTTGCTCACGAAGGACCCTTGCGCACGTTGGAACCGCTGCGGGATGCGCATAGATCATCGCCCTGCCGCGAGCAAGGCGCGCGCAGTCTCGAGCGGATCTGACCAGCGATGGGCCAGAACGCTCTGCGTGGATGGAGTACATCCGATTGGTTGCGGTTGAGTTAAACCCTGCGCGAATTTGCGGACAACGCCCCGAGATTGCGCGGAAACGCCCATTCCGAGGCCACCGCGCGCCGGTGTTGCGCGTCCGTTAACCGGATTGGCGCTGTCCCCGAGGGCATACCGGAATCATACCGCAACGGTATGGCATTGGTCGTGCAAAGGAATTCCTTTGGTACCTACGCCGACTCGACCCGAGAAGGTCAATGCCTCTAAGTCTCTGATTTCATTGGAGGCGCAATGAGCGTGACGCTCGGCGGATTTCGCGATCCCAAGCAGTTCAATGGTGGGCCAAGGCCCACCCTACGTACCCAGGCGGAACTCGATCCTGGACACGGCTCAAACCCTGAGTGCGTTGTCGTATGTGTTTCTGAGAAGATGTGATCGAGGTTTCGCGTCAGCCCGGAACCGAGTCACATCGGTGCGCAATCAGCTACTGTACGCCGCACCGCGAAGTCGACGCCCGTCATTTTTTTGCACACGAAGCCGACCTTTCTAGCGTCGTATCGTTCGCTCGGCTCAGAATAACCCCGCCGTATGAATACAATTCTACGCACCTAGATGCACTCGGTGATCTCGAAATACTTTAAGGGTGGGTGTTATCCGGAATTGCTGGATAACCGTGCGTGAAGATGGGGCTCTTATAGGCGGAAAGGCTGTTTCGCGCCATCGCACTAAATCGCTTCGCGATAGTGGCGAGCGTTGTGGAGCGCTGCGCAGAGATGGCGTGCATTGCGGATGGATGACTGAGGGCGGTGTCCTCTGGGTCGAGGTGATTTTGCCTCGGCTAACAGAGGACCAAAGCCATGAATACCCAATCAAGCCCGACCAAGCCGCTCCGTGCCCGAATGACCGAAGATATGACCGCACGCGGGCTCGGGACCGCTTCACAGCGCGGACACTTGCGTGCTTGCGAACAGTTTGCGGTCTGGCTGGGGCGTTCGCCGGAGACAGCAACAGCGGACGAGGCCAAGGCTTTCCAGCTCTCGCTGTCGGAGGATGGTGCGACGGTCAAAAAGCGCAACCGGATCATGACCGGGTTGAAGTTTCTGTTCCGGGTGACGTTACGCCGCCATGATCTGGTCGCCGAGATCTTCCACTTGAAGGAACCAAGGCGCGTGCCGCAAGTGCTGAGCCAGGACGAGGTTAGACGCCTTTTGGTTCTGTCGCCGGATTTGCGGACGCGGACGATGCTGTCTTTGGCATATGGTTGCGGATTGCGTGCCAGCGAGGTGGTGAAGCTGCGCGTCGGCGACATCGACAGC
>JBCAXJ010000078.1:0-22222 GCA_038534135.1 Pseudomonadota bacterium
CAGGCGTGCGCTCCACGCCGCGCGCGCGGGCACGATCTCGTCGCGCAGGACGCGACCCTCGGGCAACCAGGTGCTGGATGTCTCAACACGCATGAGCAGATCGTAGCCGCCGCAAAACCGAGCGTCCAGCCATGACGACGCGCGCCCAGGCTCTGTCAGGTCACGCCGCGATGCTGCTGTTCGCGACGACGATCTCGGTCTCGTTTTCGCTGGGGGATCTCGCGGCACCCCACATCGATCCAACGGCCGTCACGGCGGCACGGTTTGCACTCGGCGCGGCGATCATGGGCGTCCTGGCGGCGCGCGTTCTGCGGCGCGCGCACCTTCGGGCGGCATGGCGATACCTGCTGCTTGGCGGATTGCTCGGCACCTATTTCATCCTGATGTTCGAGGCGCTCCGCCTGACGGACCCGGTGTCGACCGGTGCCGTGTTCACGCTGATCCCGCTGATGAGTGCCGGATTCGGCTGGATCCTGATGCGGCAGGTGACGACGCCGTTGATGGCAATGTCATTGCTGCTGGCCGGGAGCGGGGCGGTCTGGGTGATCTTTCGCGGCGATGTCGAAGCGCTACTCGGCTTGCAGGTCGGGCCGGGCGAGCAGATCTTCTTCCTCGGCTGCGCCTGTCATGCGTTCTACACGCCGCTCAGCCGCTTCCTGAACCGCGGTGAACCGCTGGTCGCCTACTCGTTCCTGGGGATTTGCGGCGGCTTCTGCGTAGCCGGGCTTTGGGGGGCTCCGGTGATCATCGCCACCGACTGGACCGCTTTGCCCGCCATCGCCTGGGCCGCTATCGTGTACCTGGCCGTGATGGCAACAGCGCTCACCTTCTTCCTGCTCCAGTTCGCGACCCTGCGCCTGCCCGCGGCAAAAGTCATGGCATACGGCTATCTGGTGCCCGTCTTCATCGTGCTGTGGGAGGGGTTGCTGGGCCACGGCTGGATCGCTCCACCCGTCTGGATCGGCGTCGGCGCAGTTCTGCTGGCGCTCCTGGTCCTGATCTGGGAGCCGGACCGAGCAGCAGGAAAACCACCCTGAGACGTGCCTTATGCGGCAATACCCGCTATCGTGCCGTCAACTATAACAAGAAACGCGCGCGCCACGCAGCGAACGCGAGGGGATGCCATGACACCGACAGATCAGGACCGCTACGGCGCCCTGTTCGCGGAACCGCGGGTAACGACGTCGTACGCAGCGGACGGCAGTCTTTTGCTCGAGCATCCGCTGCCACTGCCCAAAGGTGCGCACTGCGTCACCGAATGGTTGCTTCGGTGGGCGCGAGAGGCGCCGGACCGGGTCTTTCTGGCCGAGCGCGACGGCGACGGATGGCACACACTGACCTATGCCAGGGCCCTGACCGAAATGCGCGATGTCGCGGGCTGGATACTCTCGACCGAAGCGTCGCCCGAACGTCCGGTGATGGCCTTGTCCGGCAATGCGGTAGACCTGGGCGTTCTGTCCTTGGCGGCGATGCATGTCGGGGTGCCGATCGCGACAGTCTCGACAGCCTATTCGCTGATGTCGAAGGATCATGGCAAGCTGACCGACATGACACGGCTGCTGGACCCGGCCGTCATCTATGTCGAGGACACCGGTCCATTCGCTGCCGCACTGGACGCGATCGCACCCTGCCATCGCGGCCTGATCCTCGCCAGCGCGGACGGCGCCGGGCGCCGCTCTCTGCTGTTCTCCGACGCGCGCGCTCCGGATGCGGCAGACGCCGTCTCAACCGCATTCCACGAGGTCGGGCCCGACACGATCGCCAAGCTCCTGTTCACCTCCGGATCCACCGGAACGCCAAAGGCGGTGATCAACACGCACCGGATGCTGACCGCGAGCCAGGAGGCACATCGCGAGGTCTGGACACATCTGAAGCACGGGCCGCCGGTCCTGGTCGACTGGCTACCGTGGAGCCATACGTTCGGTGCGAATTTCTGCACCAACATGGTGCTGCGCAATGGCGGTTCGATGTATATCGACGACGGCAAGCCGGTCGCACCCCTGATCGGGCGCACGGTCGAGAACTTCAAATCCGTGCGTCCCACGATGGCGCTGAACGTGCCGCGCGGTTACGGAATGCTTGCCGAGGCACTGGCGCAAGACACCGCGTTCCGCGAGATCTTCTTCAACATGGACCTGGCCCAGAACGCCGGTGCGGCCCTTCCCCCCAGCGTCCGCGAGACCTTTCGCAAGATGTCCATCGAGACCGTGGGGTCCGAGTTGCCGTTTGTCGCGTCCTGGGGCTCGACCGAGACGTCTCCGCTGGCCACGCACCTCCACTTCCCCGCCGAGGACGCTGCCAACATCGGCCTGCCGGTGCCGGGCACCACGCTGAAACTGGTCGCGGATGGCGGCAAGCACGAGGTGCGTGTGAAAGGGCCGAACGTGACACCCGGGTACTTCCGCAACCCCACAAGGACCGCCGAGGCGTTCGACCAGAACGGCTTCTACCGCATTGGCGATGCGCTGCGCCTGGCCGATGCGAATGATCCGGCCAAGGGTCTCTGCTTCGACGGTCGCGTGTCCGAGGACTTCAAACTGTCCTCAGGAACCTGGGTGAGTTCGGGCGAGCTGCGCCTCGCCGGGATCGATGCGCTCGCGCCACTGGTCCAGGACATCGTGGTCGCCGGACAGGATCGGGATTTCGTCGGGTTCCTTCTGATCCCGAACCCGCCCGCCTGCCGCCGTGCCTGTGCCCTGCCCGAGACGTCCGCTTTCGAGGCGGTGGTCGACACGCCCGGCATTCGCGATGCCATCGCCCACGGCTTGGCAGATCTGAAATCCAGGGGCGGTGGAACATCGCGCTATGCGGCGCGCGCAAGGTTTCTGTTGGAGCAGCCCGATCCAGATCAGGGCGAGATCACCGACAAGGCCTATCTGAACCAACGCCAGATCCTTGAGAACAGAGCCTATGATGTCGACGTGCTGTTCGGAGACGATCCCGGCGGCTTCATTGTGCCAGCGCGCCCTGGCTGACGGTTCACCGCGTCGACCGATCAAGCGTTTGATCCGGATCAATGTGCATACGCACGGGTGTCGATACCGTCGCGACCATAAGAGAAAAGGAGACGCCCCATGTCGATCCGCAACATTCTTGTCGCCTATAACGGGACCGAGAGCGCCGACCGCGCCGTCAAATTGGCCGCGCACATGGCCCGCCGGGTCGATGCCCATCTGACCGGGCTGTTCGCGCATTCTCTGCCGCAGACCTACATCCAGATGGAAGCATATATGACCGAGGCAGCGCTCGACATCCTCGAGCGCAACGAACGCGAGGCAGAGGACAAGGTTTCAGCCAAGTTCGAGGCCTTGATCGCGGCCGAGGAACAGGGGCTGCGCACCACGTTCCTGTGCGAGCGCGGCTTCCCGAACGAAATCATCTCGCAGTTCGCGCGGACCTACGATCTGACCGTCGTCGGACAGCCGAACGTTGACGATCACTCGATCTACACCGACCCGGACCCGGACACCATCGCATTGGAAAGCGGACGTCCCGTCCTGATCGCCCCGCGCGGGTTCGAGATGCTGGAGTTCTCTCGCGGTGCGGTGATCGCCTGGGATGGCAAACGCGCTGCGGCGCGGGCATTGTCGGACGCGATGGATCTGCTCGAGACCGAGGACTCGATCACCGTTCTGCACGTTGGTGAGGAAGACGAGGTTCGGATGCCGGGCCGCGATATCATGGAGCATCTCAGCCGCCACGGTCTTTCTGCCTCGTTGAACTCGCAGCCGAAGGCCGGGATGGCGATCTCGGACATCGTGCTCAACACCTGTGCCGAGTCGGGCGCCGGGTTGCTGGTGATGGGGGCCTATCAGCATTCGCGGTTCAGCGAGATGATCCTGGGCGGCGTCACGCGGGACATCGTCTCTCGCACACACATACCCGTGCTGATGTCACACTGAGCCAGGAGGCAACCCGATCCGGTGCGGGTTCTTCAAGCCATGTCACTGATTTCGAAGCGTCTTCTGCAGCGACACGCGTGAAGCTGAGTGGCTGTCCCAGCACGCTCAATCTCTTCCGCGCGTTCAAGAACGCCAAGTGCTGCATCTGCGTGGACGACCGATCTATGCAGATGCACCGATAAACCGATTGAAGTTCTCGACAATGTCCGCTTGGGACTGCGCTTCTCCCGTCATCAAGATCCACATGAGCTTATCCAGATCAGACCAAGAGATGAGATGCGTTGATCGATCCATCTCCAGACAAAATTCCGAAATAGTGTTTGGTGTGGTTCGAAGATCGGTGATGCGAACGTCTGTGGGTAAGATGGTTTTAAACCAATAACCCGGGCCATCAGTCGAACTGAGCTTGAAGACGTTGACTATTTCTCGGGAGTCCGCTGGACGCTTTGGCGGGAAATTGCCGTAACGCCATTTCTGGATGCCCGACTCGGGTACAACCCACGCAGCATGCTCTCTGACAAGAACCGCATATCGACTTTCAGATGAAAGGCAGTGGTGATGAGAGCCGCTTGCGAACGGTCGCGTTGATTGGGCGCGCATTGCAGCACGTACGCTCTCTTCCGTCAGCCAACGACTTTTCCTGAATCCGAAGAGGTTGGTGAACATCCTGAATTGCCGCTTTTTAGACTTGAAGCAGCCTGCAAGGGGACGGCAACATCGGGAGCACCCTGTGCCGCCCCGTCCGCGCAAGCTATGCGAACGGCAGGCGGCTGCGAACCCTGGTGTGCCGACAATCCTGCCGACCATACCGTAGGGTGGGCGCCTCGCCCACCCCGGCTTCAACTCACATCAGCATCTGATAGCTGTGCGGAACGTAGCGGAACATGCCTTCGCCGCCGGTCTCGACATAGCCGACACCCGGGAACGGCATGTGGTAGCCGACGAACGGGATCTTGTCGGCCGCCAGCATTCCGAACAGCTGCTTGCGGGTCGCGGCGGCGGCGGCCTTGTCCATGTCGAACTTGACCTCCCAGTCAGGGTAGGCAAGCGACCAGACGTAATGGTTGGCCGAGTCCGCCGCGAGAACCAACTGTTGGCCGTTCGACTCGATCATGTAGACCATGTGACCCGGCGTGTGGCCGAAGGCGGCCATCGACGTGATGCCCGGTGCGACCGAGGCACCGTCACCGATGAAGGTCATCTTCTCGGCGAACGGACGGACCTTGCCATTGAAGCGCTCGTTGTCCTGTGCTGCCCAGGCGTCATACTCGGCCTGGCCGGTCACGAACTTGGCGTTCGGATAGGTCGGCGTCACGCCGTCATCCGTCATGCCGCCGATGTGGTCACCATGCATGTGCGTGATCACGACAGTGGTGACGTCCTCGGGACCGTAGCCCGCCTGCTTTAGCGCCGGCAACAGCCCGCCAGCGGAAAGGCCCGTGTCGAATAGCACAACCTCGTCACCCGTCTTCACCACGGTCGGCGTGAAGACAAACATCGAGCGGTCATTGGGGATGAAGTTCGCGGCAGAGACCTTCGAGAACTCCTCGGCCGAGACGTTCATCCCGAAGATCGACTGGATGTTATCGCGCACGGCCATGCCGGACAGCAGGGTCGCGACTTCGAGATCGCCGACCTTGAAGCTGTGCTTGACGGCATTCGGGGCGGCATGGCCATCGGCCAGCGCCGGGACGGCGCCCAGCGTCGCTGCGGCCACGGGCAAGGCTGCACCTGCGGCAAGCAGCGCGCGGCGATCGAGTTTCGCATCGGTCATTCTGATCTCCTCCGGGTTTCGGATCGAACATGCTTATAGCTCCGATCGCGGGCTTCGCGCGGAGCGTCGTTTCAAAACCGAGAGATATGGCCTTTCCGTCTCCCGGCAAGCCATTCCGTAACCGGATCGACCTGACGTCAAGCTGAACACGCGAACGTGAGCACGTTGGCGCCTGCTCAGGCGGGATTCGCCACCTTCGGCCAATACGCGTCAGAGAACTTCTGGAACGGGATCGTCGCGAAATCCGGCGGGATCGCGCCTTCGCCAGAGATGTACTGGACGGACGATGCAATCGGCGCGAACCCCGCATAGAAATGCTGGCTCGACTTCACCACGATCCCGCGATACGCGCCCGGATCGATACCCATCTGGGTCAGGCTATCGGGGTGAAACACCTGCGTGCGCTTGGTGTTGACGATAACGTCAGGTCCATCCTGCAGCGTCAGCCAGACCGCTGTGCCCATCTGGTTCACCGAGTCGCCGAAGGTCTGGGTCGCCCCCTCGACGATCCGGTTCACGGTCGCCACGACGTCGACCGGATCGCCCGAGGACGGCCCGCATTTCCCACCAAGCCGCAGGGTAAGCGTGTTGCCCTCGCCGGCTTCGACACAGAAGCGGACAGCGACCGGATCCCAGTAATGACAGGACATCACATCGGTCATATTCCGGTCCAACAGGCCCCGCAGCATGAAGGTGCTGTCAGACGGCGCACCGCCGCCCGCATTGTCGGCCACGTCCGCCAGCACGATCGGCTTGTCGGCGGCATTGGCCGCGATCGCATCGAGCGCACCCTCGATGGTCAGCATGGGCTCGACCAGATCATCGCGCAGGTTCCAGATCCGTTTGCCGAACGCCTGCGCTGTCGCCTCGGCCTTCGCCACATCGCCATCGGCAATCACAAGCATCTTGCCCGAGGTCCCGGGCACGTCCTGCCATGGGAAGCCATGCGCAAACGAAACCGAAAGAACCCCGTCCTTGCCCTCGGCCGCCTGCATTTCGGCGACCACGGTTTTCATCGGCTCCTTGGGCGTGCGGTACTTGTTGATCATCTTCAGATCATGGACGGCCGTCACGGGCTTGATTTCACCGGCATGGGCGGCGCGGCACAACTCGAACACCTCCTCGGCGCGCGGGCCAACGTCGATGTGCGGATACTCCTTGAACAGGACGACAACATCGGCGTTCCCCGTGATCTCCGGCGTGATCGAACAATGCAGGTCCAGTTCGACACCGATGGTCACATCCGGCCCGACGATCTCGCGCACCCGGGCCAGCATGTCGCCCTCGCAATCTTCGTAGCCTTCCGCGGTCATCGCCCCGTGCATAGCAAGCAGCACAAGATCGACCGGTAACGCTGCTTGCAGATCCTCCAGGATACGGTCTCGCAGATCCTCGTAGACCTTGCGTACGGTTGTGCCTGCGGGCGTGGCAAACGCGGCGAGGCTTTCGACCACGGTACCCTGCATCTCCTCGGTCCTGCGCCGCCACACGTGCAAGGGCAGCGAGAACGTGCCCGGCGGGTGCTGCGTCGCATCACCTTCGAAGAACATCGAATCGCGGAAGGTCTGCATGCCTGTCGGCATCGAGGAGAACGAATTCGTCTCGGTTCCCAGACAGGCGATGAAGGTTCTCATGGGGTGCTCCCTGGCCTCTGCCATGAGCCCCCTTTGGTTGCCTGATTATGCGCTCACCGGATTAGCCGGACGGTAACGATAGCCATGCTTTGGTAGCGATATTGGGGGCGTTGAAAATTTCGCTCGAATTTATCTCAGATTGCGGGTTCCGGAGTCTTCGCCTCGGCGCCAAACAGATGGCACTCGGTCATATGCGGACCGTCGACGTCCTGCTTTGGCGCCGTGCGCTTGCAAATGTCCATGCACGACACACAGCGCGGGTGGAACGAACAGCCCGAAGGCGGGTCGATCGGGTTCGGGAACACGGCACCCAGATGCGTATCGGGCACGCCCAGGCGCGGATCGGGCGTCAGCACCGACTCCAACAGTGCTTTGGTATACGGGTGGCGCGGGTCGGCGAACAGCGTCTCGGAATCCGCTTCCTCGACAATCCGGCCGAGATACATCACCGCCACCCGGTCGGCCATGTGCTCGACCACCGCGAGGTTGTGACTGATCAGCAGATAGGTCAGGCCGAGTTCCGCCTTCAGGTCTTGCAACAGGTTCAGGATCTGAGACTGCACCGACACATCCAGCGCCGAGGTTGGCTCGTCGCATATGACGACTTCCGGCTTCATGATCAGCGCGCGCGCAATCGCGACGCGCTGACGCTGACCGCCCGACAATTGTGAGGGATAGCTCTGCGCGACCCGGCGCGGCAGGCCGACGAGATCGAGAATGTCATGGACCTTGCCGTCGATCTCCTCGGGTGCGCAGGTCTCGTGAATGCGCAGCGGCAGCGAGACGATCGAAGCAATCGTCTTGGTCGGGTTCAGGCTGGAATACGGGTCCTGGAATATCGGCTGGATGCGCCGGGCGACGTCCTTGCGGTTGAAGCTGGCAGCACTTTCGCCATTGTAGCGCACATCGCCGGTCGTCGGCTTCTGCAACCCGAGCAGGATGTTCGCCAGCGTGGACTTGCCGCAGCCGGATTCGCCGACCAGCCCGACCACCTGGCCTTTTGGGATCTTCAGCGACACGCCGTTGACGGCCCGCAGCGGCTTGATCCCTTTCATGAAGCCCTGGGAGACCTGAAAAACGCAGGTCACATCGTCGGTCTCGAGTGCAGGCGTCATCTTCAGCATCACTCCGCTGGCTCCAAAGCCATCTCTGGTGGGCGCAGACACGTATAGGCGTGACCGTCCTCCATCCGGGTTGGCTCATCCCCCAAGGTCGCACACCCCGCCGTCGCATGGTCGCAGCGATTGCGGAACATGCAGCCCTGAAGATCGCCGACCAGGTTCGGCACGATCCCCGGCACCGATCCCAGCGGCGCGCCGCGCTGGGTCTTGCCCGGCACAGGAATGCACTTCAGAAGACCCGAGGTGTAAGGGTGAAGCGGGCGATCGAACACGGCCTCGCAGGGGCCTTCCTCGACTGTCTTGCCAGCATACATCACCTGCACCTTGTCCGCGACACGGGCGACGATGCCCAGATCGTGGGTGATCAGGATCAGCCCCATGTCGAACTCGCGTTGCAGCTCGGCCAGCAGGTGCAGGATCTGCGCCTGAATGGTCACGTCCAGTGCTGTGGTCGGCTCGTCGGCGATGATCAGATCCGGTCCGCACATCAGCGCCATGGCGATCATCACGCGTTGGCGCAACCCGCCCGAGAGCTGGTGCGGATACTGGCCAAGGCGCGAGGCCGCCGAAGAGATCCCGACCTTCTCGAGCAGGAAGATCGCCCGGTCGCGCGCTTTCCCCCGGTCGCGCTCGATATGGCGCAGATACACTTCCTCGAGCTGGTTCCCGATCGTGTAGGCGGGGTTCAGCGACGTCATCGGCTCCTGAAAGATCATCGACATGTTGACGCCGCGCAGCGCGGCCATCTCGCGCTCGCGCAGGTTGCGGATGTCCTGTCCCAGGAAGTCCAGCCTGTCTGCCGTGCGGATCGCCGTCTTCGGTAGAAGGCCCATCAAGGACAGAGACGTGAGCGACTTGCCACAGCCGGACTCCCCGACAATGCACAGCGTCTCGCCGCGCTTGACCGAGAATGAAATTCCGCGCACCGGATGCAGAGTGCCAGCGGATACGGGAATATCGACCCTCAGATTCTGGACATCGAGGATCAGATCGCCTGTGCCTTCCTGGCTCATCTTTCGCGCTCCAGCGTCACGTCGCGCAACCCGTCGCCGAACAGGTTGATCGCGAGCACCAGCATGAACAGGCAGGTTCCCGGAAGCGCCAGCATCCAGGGTGAGAAGAACATGTACTCGCGGCCTTCGTTGAGCATCAGCCCCCAGCTGGGTGTCGGTGCCTGCACGCCGAAGCCCAGGAACGACAGGGCCGCCTCCAGCAGGATCGCGTTGGCCATCTCGACCGTCGCGACGACGGTTAGCGAGCCGATCACGTTCGGGAAGATCTCACGCACGATGATGTACGGCGTCGAGCAGCCCATAGCGCGCGCTGCCTTCACATAATCCAGATCGCGCGCCTGCATGGTGATACTTCGCATCACCACCGCAAACCGGTCCCACAGGAACAGGCCAAGGACCAGGATGACCACCAAAAGCGAGGCACCGAATGCCACCACCGCGGCCATGGCGACCAGGAAGACCGGCATGGCCAGGCGCGTGTTGATGATGAAGTTCACCACCATGTCCACGCGGCCACCGAAGTACCCGGCGGTGACACCCAGCACGGTGCCGATGAAGCCCGAGATCAGCATGGTCGAGAAGCCAATCAACAACGAGATCTGTGCGCCGTAGATCAGGCGGCTGAGGTAATCGCGCCCGACCTTGTCGGTCCCCAGAAGGTGCTCTTCGCTGACCTTCGCCTCATGCCAAAACGGGTTCATCAGGCGTGAGGACAGTTCCTGCTCATAGGGGTCGTGAATCCAGCCCAACGCCTCGAAGACCGGCGCCAGCAACGCCATCGCAATGATCACGATCAGCACGAGAGCACCGATCAGGAAGCTGTGGTTCTTGAAGATCCGCTTGCGCAGCTTCGAGAACGGGGACGGCTCCAGGATCTCTTCCGCGGTCTGCTGACCACGCAATGGCAGGGCAGCGTCGGTCATCGCACAGATATCCTCGGGTCAAGCCAGGCGTTCAAAAGGTCCGCCAGCAAGGTCAGCACCACGTAGAATGAAGCGAAGATCAGCACGATTGCCTGGACAACCGGCAGATCGGATCGAAGCAGCGCATCGTAACTGAGCCAGCCCAGACCCTTCAGGTTGAAGATCGTCTCGATCACGATCGAGCCGCCCAGCATGAAGCCGAACCAGACGGCCGCAAGGGCGACGACCGGGATGATCGCGTTGCGCAGCGCGTGCTTGAACAGGACCACCGTTGGCGAGAGGCCCTTGGCCCGCGCGGTGCGGATATAGTCCGAGCCCAGCACCTCGATCATGCCTGCCCGGGTCAGGCGCATCAGCGCAGGCGTTGCATAATAGCCCAGCGCGATCGTCGGCATCACGAAATGCGCCCAGGTCGTGTTGCCCGAGATCGGCAGCCAGCGCCACCAAACTCCGAACACGATGATCATCATCAAGGCGAACCAGAAGGTCGGCAGCGCCTGTCCAAACACCGCGATCAGCAGCGCAAAACGATCGATGATCGAATTCGGGCGCATCGCGGCCAGTGTGCCCAGCGGGATCGAGATGATCAGCGCGAACAATATGGCCAGCACGCCCAGCGTCATCGTCGTGCCGATCCGGCCCGAGATCATTTCGACCACGGGCGCCTTGTAGTGATAGCTTTCGCCAAAATCGCCCTGCAGGGCGCGGCCGAGCCAGCTGAAATACTGTTCGTAGATCGGCCGATCAAAACCATAGAGTATGCGGATCGCCTCGATGTCCTCGTCCGACGCCTGCTCTCCGCCGATCGTCAGCGCCGGGTCTGCGGACAGGTGCGACAGCGAAAACGTCAGCCCTGACACCACGATCAGGATCAGGAAGGCGACGAACGAGCGTTTCAGCGTGTAAGCGAGCATGTCTGCGGATCACCCTGACGGGGGATTTCCCCCTTTCCCGGACCCTCCCCCGCACGGGGGAAGGGAAGTGTCTCATGCCCTAGGTCAAAGGGCGCAGAAAGGGTGCTGCAAACCGCACCCCAAGAGGGTCGATCAAGAACCCCAACCGTACTGCCAGAAGCGCGGGATCTCATCCTGGTAGGGAATGAAGGTCAGCCCGTCACGGTAGCCATAGTTGCGGACGTGGTTGAACATCGGCAGCCAATAGACCTCGCCCGTGATCTTCTCGATCGCTTTGGCGTAGTTCGCCTTGCGGACGACCGGATCGGACGACGTATCGCCGGTTTCCAGCCAGGTTGCGACGTCTTCGTCCAGCGCGAAGTCATCCGGACCCTTCTTGAAGAAGTGCGAGGTGATGGCCGACATGTCGTTCATCGAGTACGAACCCCAGTCCATCAGGAACATCGGCGTCGTACCCTCGTTGCGCTGTTTGTCGCGCAGCGCGAAGTACGGCATCTTTGTCAGGCTGGCCTTGATGCCGACCTTGGCAAGATCGCCCATGATCGCCTCGGCCCAGTCTGCCGGACGGAAGGTGTAGAAGTCGATCTCGAACCCATCCGGATACCCGGCCTCTGCCAGCAGGGCCTTCGCTTTGTCCGGATCGAACTCATATTTGACCGCCGCGTCCACATCGCAGCCGAACTGCGTCGGGAAACACGGGGTGTGGATGACGCCGGCATCGCCGCGGATCAGGTTCTTGACCAGGCTCTCGCGGTCGATGGCATGCGCCATGGCCTGACGAACCTTCAGCTTGTTGACCGGTTCGTGGCCCGAGCGGTTGGCCGAGTCAAAACCGATGTAGCCGGTGCGCATCGTGCCTGCCTGAAGGGCAACGAATCCCGGCACGCCACCGATCTGGTCGACGTGGTCGGCGGTGATGTCAGCCGTGATGTCGATCCCACCGGCCAGCAACTCGGCGATCTGCGTCTGCACATCAGCAATTTCGCGAACGACGATCTTTGCGACCTGTGCCTCGCCCTTCGGGCTGCCCCAGGTGTAGTCCTCGTTCTTCTCGAAGACGTATTCCTCGGCAGTCTTGATCGACGTGACCTTCATCGGGCCAGTGCCGACCGGCGCCTTGTGCATCCCGTCCGGGCCGACTTCGGCGTAATATTCGTCCGGGTAGATCGTGATCGGACCCGAGAGGAACTCGAAGGCCTGCGGGAACGGGCGCTTCATCTCGAGATCGACGGTGTAGTCGTCGACCTTGCGCGCTTCCTTGATCCAGTTGACGTTGCGCTGGACCTTCACACCGTTGTCCGGGTTCGAGATCCAGTTCAGCGTGTAGACCACATCGTCGGCGTTGAACGCCTCGCCATTGTGGAATTTCACGCCCTGACGCAGCTTGAACTGCCAGACGGTGTCGGACAGCTGCTCCCAGCTCTCAGCCAGCAGCGGCTTGTATTCAAACGTTTTCGGTTCGCGGTAGATCAGCTGGTCCCAAACCATGCGGCTGAACCAGATCCCCGTGCGGTTGGTATTGACGTAGTTGTCGACGTGTTCGATCGGGCCGGTCGATCCCCAGGCGATGACGAGGCTGTCATCGTCCGGGCCCGCATGCGCAGCCGTGGCGAACGAAGCGCCCAGTGCCGTCGCGGCCAAAAGTTTCGTGATGTGTTTCAAGAACATTCGTGTGCTCCCTGTGCGGAGTTGTGGTTGTGACTGATCGGATGCTGGATCATTGCTGATCTCTCACAGGCCCCGCTTCGCGAACCCACCACCCTGACCGTCTGATCAAATCAGATGCACCACCCCCCATGAGTGTCAACCCGAACCGTTGCTGCGCTGCAATAATTCTGATCAGATGCGAACAATATCGGTGACGAGATGCGCAGGAGGCATGCAGATGACCGGAATTGAGGCAAACGCTGAACGCGCGCTGGCCGATCTGTATGAACTCCGGCGAATCGGAGCCTACAAAACCGGCGTGCATCGCCCGACTTTGTCGCCTCAGGATATCGAGTCGCGCGAATGGCTCGCCTCGAAGCTGCGCGCCATCGGCCACGACGTGACGATCGACGGAATTGCCAACGTCATGGGTCGGGCGCCAGGCAACGGGCCATTCGTTCTGGCGGGCAGCCATATCGAGAGCCAGAACCAGGCGGGATGGCTGGATGGTGCGCTGGGCGTGATTTATGCGCTCGAGGCCGCACGGGCGGTGGCCGAAGCGGGCGGACCCGGCGGCGTGGACGTGATCGCATTCGCCGACGAGGAAGGGCATTTCTCGGGCGGATCGTTCCTGGGGTCCGAATCCTTTGTCGGTGACGTGTCCGAGGCGATGATGGACGCCTCGCAAGACCGTTCAGGCCGGGGATCCCTGCGTGATCTTCTCGCCGAGGCAGGTCTGGCGGGACGGCCCCGCCTTGCGCTGGAAAAAGACCGCTATTCGGCGTTTCTGGAAGCGCATATCGAACAGGGCCGCCGGCTGGAGGATGACGGTTTGCGGATCGGGGTCGTGACCTCGATCGTCGCAATCTGGCAATACCGGATCACGTTCGAGGGCGACCAGAACCATGCCGGGACGACGCGCATGGCGATCCGGCGCGACGCGGGCAAGGCGCTGATGCGGCTATGGCAGCGGATCGAAGAGGAATTTCCCAAGATCGTCGGTCCCGACTCGGTCTGGACGGTGGGACGCGTTACGCTCGAGCCGGGTGCGCCATCGATCATCCCGGGCCATGCCGAGATGCTGTTTCAGTTCCGGGATGCCGATCAGGCGATCCTGGATCGCATGGACGCGAGGCTGCGCTCGCTCGTGGCGGAAATCGACGCCGAAGGGCCGTGCCCGGCAACCATCGAACCGCTCGGACAATCGACACCCGCCATCATGGCGCCCGGACCTCAGTCCTGCGTGCTCGAGGCAGCACAAGCATTGGCGCCGGACCATCACCTTGTCATGCCGTCAGGCGCTGGCCACGATGCACAGGCGATTGCCCCACACGTTCCGTCCGCCATGATGTTTGTCCCCTCGATCGGCGGGATCAGCCATCATTGGTCTGAGAACACGTCCGACGAGGATCTGAAGCTGGGCGCACAAGTCTACGTGGATGCAATCGCGCGGATGTTGGCGCGCGCCACCGGCTGACAACACGACAATGCCGCGTTGCACACGTAGACGTGGCAGCGGTGGGAAAAATCTCAGAGAGAGGGAACGAAAGGCTAAGTCGAGCGCCCGCTTCGTTCTCAGATCAGGGGCCGGGCACGCAATCGGCATCCGCCCTTGGAAATCTCATTTGGACCGGCCGGTCCAGCGACCCTTTGCCAAAGAGCCGAGAGTGGATTCGGTGTGCCTTCTTCACGGCCCACCGCAGTGACTGCAGTCGCGGGCATGTGTAAGCCGCAATCCCTAAATTTCCGTGAAAACTTGATTCAAATTGCGAGCCCGAGCGGCTGAGACATCGGCGCGGGAAAAGCAAAAGCCGCCGGGTTGCCCCGACGGCTTCGTATTCAAAAGGATAGCGGGTATCAGGCGGCCTTCTTGGCCTCGAGCACCGATCCAACCTTTTGTGCCGCGTTCGTTTCATCGAGACGCTCAACGGCCGCAACCTCACGGGTCAGCCGCTCAAGCGCTGCTTCGTAAAGCTGCCGCTCGGAATACGACTGCTCCGGCTGGTCCTCGCCGCGGTGCAGATCGCGCACGACCTCGGCGATCGAGATCAGGTCGCCCGAGTTGATCTTTTGCTCGTACTCCTGCGCACGCCGTGACCACATGGCCCGCTTGACCTTCGCCTTGCCCTTCAGCGTCTTCAACGCCTCATCGACCAGGTCCGGGCTGGACAGCGACCGCATACCGACCGACGTGGCCTTCGCAGTCGGCACGCGCAGCGTCATCTTGTCCTTCTCGAACGAGATCACGAACAGTTCCAGCTTGATGCCGGCCACTTCCTGTTCTTCGATCGAGACGATTTTGCCAACGCCATGCGCGGGATAAACCACGAAGTCATTTGCACGGAATTCCAGTGTCTGGGCGGTCTTTTTGGGCATTTTCTCTCCAGGTCTATACTCGCGAAGCAGGCGCGCACGTATCGCGCCGGGCAAAAAAAACCGTCGACGCTCTTTGGCATCTGACAGCGTTCTTCGATATTTTCCCTGCTACCTCAGGCGCGAGTTCGGTCCGTTCAGGGCCTGAAAACTCGGCGCCAAGATGGTTGACGAGTCATTAGATAGCAGATTCGGTGACAAATTTCCAGTCGCGCGACATTAAAACGTCACGTAACGCGAATATCACCACATCTCCGGCGTCCCACGACGCCAGTCGAGGCGTCAGTCACCCGTGCCGGGCTTCTCCGAGAAATACTTCTCCAACTTGCCATCCTCGCCGTCAAACTTTTCCGCGCCCTCGGGCGGGTCCTTCTTGATGGTAATGTTCGGCCATTGCTCGGAATACTTCTGGTTGAAGCCAACCCACTTCTCCATCCCGTCTTCCGTGTCAGGGCGGATCGCGTCGGCGGGACACTCCGGTTCACAGACACCGCAATCGATGCACTCGTCGGGGTGGATCACCAACATGTTTTCGCCTTCGTAGAAGCAGTCCACCGGACACACCTCGACGCAATCCGTGTACTTGCATTTGATGCAGTTGTCGGTGACGACATATGTCATCTCGCGGCGCTCCCACCATCCAGTGCATTGCATGAGTGTCATATGGATTGGACACCTCCGCTTCAAGCGTCGCGACCCCGCAGTGCGTCGATTTCGCGCCGCTCCCGCTTGGTTGGTCGCCCGGCGCCTTCGTCGCGCCGGATTGGCGTTGGACGGTCCCCACGCGGCGTTGGCTGGGGCGGATCCAGGTCGGTGTACAGCGCCTGAGCCTCGGTTGCCGGACCGCGCCGCGCGCCGATTGCGTCGATCTGGATGACGCGAATGTGACCAGCTTTCGGGAAGGTCAGCACATCGCCCGGTTTCACGGACTGCGAGGCCTTGGACACCCGGTCGCCATTGATCCGCAGGGACCCGGACGCGGCGATGTCGCCCGCCAGCCCGCGCGATTTGAAGAGCCGCGCGTGCCACAGCCATTTGTCGACGCGAATCTTCGCCGCCGCTTCGCTCATC
Source organism: Pseudomonadota bacterium (assembly GCA_038534135.1). Taxonomy (GTDB): domain Bacteria; phylum Pseudomonadota; class Alphaproteobacteria; order Rhodobacterales; family Rhodobacteraceae; genus Thermohalobaculum. The sequence goes on from JBCAXJ010000078.1 coordinate 16,373, forward strand.
GATCAGCGGTTCTTCAGTTGCTGCAGCACTGCGAACGGGTTGTCGGGATCGATCGGCTTGTCGGACTTCTTCGGTCCCGCCGAGATCACGCGAGGACCTGATTTCTTGTCCTCTCGCCGGGGCTTCTTGCCGCCTTTACCCTTGCCCTTTCCGAAGTTCTCGCCATCGGATCGCTTGCCATCGCCCTTCGCATGGCGCGGCTTGCCCTTGTTCTCTCCACCGCGCTCGCCCTGCGAACGATCCGTGCGCTGACGCTCGCCGTCATTGCCGCCCGGCTGGCCGTCACGGTTGCGATTGGAGGGGCGCCCACCACGATGCTGCGGCCTGCCACGCGGCTTCAGTTTGAATATGTAGAAGACCTCGGCTTCGTCCGCCGCAGGGGTATCCTTCGACGTATCTTCTGCAGACGCATCGTCCGTGGTCGGCTCAGAGGATCCAGTCGCGTCGACTTGCGATTCGACGGGTTCCGGGTCCTGCGGTGCGCTTCCCTCGATTATCTCTTCGACATTCGTCTGCTCAGGTGCAGGCTCAGAAACAGTCTCTCCCGAGACGGTTTGCTCGCCGTCGGCGATGGCGCTTGGTTCGATAGCGAGGTCTTCCGCAACATCTTCGTTAGGCGTCGTCACCGCAGCTTCGGCACTCTCCTCGTCAGCTTTTGCGGGTTGGCTTGCGTTAGCAGCCCCGTCCTCTGCCGAAGAGGTGTCATCTGAAGCATCGGTCGCCTCAGAAGCCGCGATCTCGGCATCATCTGGAGTAGATGACGCGTCCGTACCTTCGGGCGGCTTATCGTCCGCCGTGTCTTCGGCTTTGCGCTCAGTGGGCTGCTCAGGCTCCTGCTTCGGCCGTTCGCTCTTGGGGCGTTCGCCCCGTTCGCCAACATATCCGAGCCCCGACATCAGATCGGCGAACTGCTCAAGGGTGCAGCCGGTGATCGAAAGCATGTCCTGCGTCGCCTCGAATCCCCCGCGCACGTCCATGGGGCGGATCATGTCGGCCAGACGCTCGAGCATGTCGATGCGCACCGCACGGGTGCCGGTTTTGCGGTACCCGGCCATTTCGTAATAGCCTTGGGGACGCCCCTCTTCCGCGGGGATCGTCACGTGACCCGGGGGCGGCGCTTCGCCGAACTCATCGAAGTCCTGCTTGATCGACCAGAGTAGCAATCTGAGCCGGGTCGGAGCGGGCTTGAGAAGGGCCGGCATGAAGATGAAGTGCTGGCCGAATCGCACACCGTGCTTGCGCAGCAATGCGCGTTCTTCCTGCGCCAGTGCCTTCACGTCGTCCGCGATCTGGCGGCGCGGGATGATCCCGAAATGCTCGACCAGCTGGAACGCCACCCCGCGCGCAAGGCCGGTGATCGCCTCGTCATCGCGCATGGCGACCAGCGGTTCGAACTGCGCGTTGATCCGGCGCAGCAACCAGTGGCGCAGGCGGCGCTCGACCTTCTCGGACACCGCCGGTTCCGCCATCTCGTCGACGAACACACTGATCTTTGGCTCGAGCGGTTGATCGCCCTTGGCGACCCGGCCGACCGCGTCGGTGCCCCACATCAGCCCGCCCTGGTCGGTCACGTCGATCTCGGTGTCCGGGCTGAGATAAAGCTTGTCCGCCCGTTTGGCGAACTCGGCCTGCAGCGCGGACAGCGACGCCGATTTCAGCGTCTTCAACTCGTCCCCGCTCGCCGTCTCGTCCACGGTGAACCGGAACCCGCTCATGCGGCCCAGGAACTGTCCCTCGGCCGTCACTTCGCCCTTGTCGTTCACTTCGGCCAAGAGCCGCTCCTTCTGTTTCAGCCGCCGCATCAGCACGCTGGTGCGCCGGTCGACAAATCTTTGGGTCAGGCGGTCATGCAACGCATCCGAAAGCCTGTCCTCGACCGCCCGGGTTTCACCCTGCCAGTGCGCAGGATCCTCGACCCAGCCGGGACGGTTCGCGACATAGGTCCAGGTGCGAACAAATGCCAACCGCTTGGATAGGGCATCGATATCCCCGTCCGTACGGTCGACCCGGCCGACCTGGCTCGCCAACCAGCCCGAGGGTATACAGTGCACGTCTTCCAGCAGAAAGCGGTAAATCCGGCTCAGGAGTGCGGCGTGTTCCGCGGGTGACACCTTGCGGAAGTCCGGTGTCTGGCAGACATCCCAAAGCAGCTTCACACGGTCGCCCCGGGTCGCGAGATCCCGGATGTCAGGATCCTCCCACAATGTGCGCAGCGAGAGCTGATCCTCGGCCTCTCGCGCGCGGACGAGATCCGGGTCCTCGGGGGAGACATCAAGCGAGCGGAGCAGCGCATCGACCGTGCCGTATTGCAGGTCCGAGTTTCGCCACATCAGCTTTTCCAGCGGTTTGAACCGGTGGTTTTCGATCGCATCCACGACCTCGGGGTCCAGAGGCCGTGCCTCGCCGGTCACGCCGAAGCTGCCATCCTTCTTGTAGCGCCCGGCCCGGCCCGCGATCTGGCCAAGCTCGTTCGGCAACAACGCCCTTGACCGGTGGCCATCGAATTTCGACACCCCCGCAAAGGCCACGTGGTCGACATCCATGTTCAGCCCCATGCCGATGGCGTCGGTGGCGACCATGTAATCGACATCACCTTCCTGATAGAGCGCGACCTGAGCGTTCCGGGTGCGCGGGCTGAGTGCCCCCATGACGACCGCAGCGCCACCGCGCTGACGCCGAATCAATTCGGCAATCGCATAGACCTGATCGATTGAGAACGCGACGACGGCGGTGCGGGGCCTGAGCCGCGAGATCTTTTTCGATCCGGCCCAGGATAGCGTCGAGAACCGGATGCGCGAATCGAACCGCGCCTTCGGCACCAGGTTGGCGATGCGCGGTCGGATCGTGTCGGAGCCGAGGAACATCGTCTCGTACCGGCCGCGCGCATGAAGCAGCCGGTCCGTGAAAATGTGCCCACGGTCCGGATCGGCACAGAGCTGGATCTCGTCGATTGCGACGAAATCCGCACGCAGGTCGAGAGGCATCGCCTCGACCGTGCAGACATGGTACTTCGCCTGAGGCGGCGCGATCTTCTCCTCGCCGGTGATCAACGAGATGGCGTTGGGCCCGCGCAGCGCGACAAGCTTTTCATAGATCTCACGGGCCAGCAGGCGGAGCGGCAATCCGATAATGCCCGACTCACGGCCCAGCATCCGCTCAAGCGCATAATGCGTCTTGCCGGTGTTGGTCGGACCCAGAACCGCCGTGATCGTGGACTCAGTTTGATCGAACATGGGCGCCCGCAGGATCTCCGCCATATCGACGCTGGTAAGGAGCAAGCCCTGCAACCGCAACTGCCATCTGGGTCGCAGCGACGTGACAGTGCTTAGAGACGGCGGCCTTCGACCTGTTTCTCGAGTTTCTTGATGCCGTCCTGCGCGCCCGGCAGGTTCGGATGGATCGCGACCGCCCGGCGGTAGGCCTCCAGCGCCCCGGCCTGGTCACCGATCCGGTCCAGAATGATCCCAAGGCCAGATAACGCTCCGAAATGGCGGGGTTCGCGGCGCAGCACCTCGGCGATATCGTCGAGCGACTTGCCATAGTCGTTATTGATGAAATGAAGCGTCGCGCGCTTGTTCCATCCCTCGGTGAAGTCCGGCGCCAGGCGCACCAGGTCATTCAGAAAAGCCCGGGCGGCCTCATAATCCTCGGCAGCCATCGCTTGGTCAGCGCGCTGTGCCAGCAGATCCATCGAATCCGATCCACTGCGATTCCATGCGGCCCAGATCTGGCGTTGTACTTTCTCCCAATCCGGGTTGTCCCGCATGGCAAGCCGTCCGAACAACTGATCGAGATGCGCCGTGCGGGCGGCATCGGTCGCATCGGGCGCGAGGAACGGCACATCTTCGACCCCAGGGCCGCCTTCCGGCGGCTCTTCGGGGACGAGCGGAGCGATGGGCGGGAGTTGCTCGGGCGCTTGCTGCACCCGCAGGGCGCCGGTCTGTGATGCGGAAGCTGTCCATCCCGACAGGGCTGCCGCAACGACACCCGCAAAAATCATGCGATCCTTCATTGCTCAAACATAGTCCGCTGCGTTACCCGTGCAAAGATAGCGTGTGACACAAATATGGGAGAGAGCCATGAGCGCACTCGTTGACGCAGCGGCCGATGTACTCCGCGAGAAAGTCAGCGGCGGCGGATTTGACGGGTCGGTCAAGTTCGAGCTGAACGGCGAAGGTGTGATCCGGATCGCCGACGGCGAGGTGCACACCGACGACGCCGATGCCGACTGCACGATTTCGGCCGACCCGGACGTCTTCAAGGAATTGTTTGAGGGCGAACTCGATCCAACGGCTGCTTACATGACCGGAAAGATCAAGATCGACGGCGACATGAGCGTCGCGATGAAGCTCGGCTCGCTTTTGAGCTGAACGATTGGCGGCACCGGATCATCTGCCGCTGCCGCCATCCGGGGTGGCACCTGACCGTCTGTTCTGGCTCGAGCCAGAGGCCGGGATTCGTCTGCGCGCCGCCCTCTGGGAAGCCGACGACGCGCTGGGCCATGTCATCTTTCTGACAGGTCGGACCGAATATCTCGAGAAAGCGTCGATCCCGGCGGCGGAGTTTGTGAAGCGCGGCTTCTCTGTCCTCAGCGTCGACTGGCGCGGACAGGGTCTGTCCAGCCGACAGGCCGATCCTGGATTGAAAGGCCATGTTGGCGATTTCAACGAGTTTCAGCGGGATCTCGACGCCTTGCTGTCGAGCGATGCGGCCGAAGCTTTGACGGGTCCGCGCCTGTTGGTCTGTCACTCCATGGGCGGTTGTATCGGGCTGCATGCGCTGAACCGCCCCGACGTCGCGCAGACAGTCCGGGCTGCAATCTTCTGTGCGCCGATGCTTGGCATTCACATGAGTACACCGATGCGCATCGCGGCCTGCCTGACCATGCGAATCGGTATGGCGCTGGGCAAAGACAAAAGCTGGCCGCCTTTCGGCGACGTCGATACGCCTTACGTTTTGACAGCCGAAGCCGCAGACAACGTTTTGACCCAGGATGCAGGCGTCTTCAACTGGATGGTCGAGACGGCGCGAACGCATCCCGAATCTGCGATCGCGGTGCCGACGCTTGGCTGGTTTGCAGCCTCGGACCATGCGATCCGTGCCGCGAGGTCCTTTGACGCGCCGGATCTTCCGATGATGTTCATGGTCGGCCGCCAAGAGGAAGTCGTCGACGCCGATGCCGTCCGCAAACATTCAGAGCGCACGGGGTCGCGCCTGGCGAACATCGAGGACGGAAAACACGAACTGCTGATCGAGGCGCCGAAGATAAGGCACCTTGCCTGGACCGCGATCGACAACTTTCTGGACGGCAACAACGTACCGCGCCGGGCGCCCACGTAAGACCTGCTGGTCAGGCCTTTGCTCCGACAGGGCTCTGTGCGAACGGAGCAAGGATCTCCAAGGCCTGCGCGTGGATCTCGGCTGATGCTGCGGCAACCACCTGCCCGCCCCAACGGCAATCGCCTCCGTCCCAGGCCGTGACGACCCCGCCCGCAGCCGTGATCAGCGGAACGTGTGATGCGATATCATAGGCCTGCAAACCCGTCTCCACGACCAGATCGACCTGTCCCATCGCGAGCAATGCATAGCCGTAACAATCCGTGCCGTAGCGGATCAGCCGAACATGCTCCCGCAACGCCTGGAACGCGGCCCACTCCTCGTCCGCAAACAGAAACGGATCGGTTGTGATCATCGTCGCCTGGGACAGTGCTTGGCAGGCGCGCACCGACAGCGGTACGCGGCCTTCGGGACGATCCAGGTAGGCGGTGTTTTGCACCCCGATCACACCCGTCAAACGCTCTTGCAGATACGGCTGCTCGATCACACCGATCCGTCCCTGCGCGCCATCAT
>JBCAXJ010000079.1:0-21592 GCA_038534135.1 Pseudomonadota bacterium
CTAACGTCGAACCGCACCCGCGACCTGCATGAGGCACTCCGCCGACGCTGTGTCTATCACTGGATCGACTATCCCTCACCCGAGTTGGAAGCGCGCATCGTGATGACCCGCGCATCCTCGGTCGCGCAAGCCACCGCAGACGCCGTCGTCGCCTCGGTCAACCTGATCCGCGCCGAGCCCCTCACCAAACCCCCGGGCGTTGCGGAAACCGTTGAATGGGCCGAGGCAGCGACGCTGCTGAATGGCCAAGGCGCGCCCTGGCCAGACGCCTTCCGGCGCGCCATCGGCACAGCGCTGAAGGATCAGGACGACATAACCTATTTGGCGCCGCGCCTTGACGAGGTTCTGCCGGGAGAGGCCGCATGACCCTGCCTGCGCCGACCCAACTGCTCGTGTCCTTCGCACCGCTCCTGCGCACCAACGGGTTTGCCGCAGGACCGGACCAGACCATCGGCTTTGTCGAGGCAACCGGTCTGCTCGGTCCCACCGGAATCGACGATATCCGCCGCGCCGCCCGGGCGTTGTTTGCGATCCCGCCGGACCGGTTCGATGACTTCGACGCGCTGTTCAACGCGCATTTCCTGGGAGCCGCCCTGCCGCAGGCGATGCCCGGCGACGACGAGGAAGTCGCCGCATTCGAGCCCACGGGTGAGACAACCGAGATCCCGGATACGCCCGATGACAGCGATCCGGGCGACGAGGCCACAGCGACGGAGCGCCTTGCCCATCGGTCGCTGATGGACAGTCCGGAACAGGCTCTGACGCGGTTACGCCGCCTTGCTCCATCGCAATTGCCACGCCGGCGCTCCCGGCGCTTGAAACAGGACCGGACCGGGCGCTTGCCGGACCTGCGCCGCACTTTGAAGGACGCGGCGCGGCGCGACGGCGAAATCCTGACGCTTCCCAAGCGACGCCGCCAGACGCGGCAACGCAGGATCGTCCTGCTGATCGATATCTCGGGTTCGATGAAGGATCGATCCGACAGCGCACTCGCCCTCGCCCACACACTCGCGCAGGCTGCCGACCGGCTCGAAGTCTTCACCCTCGGCACCCGGCTCACCCGCATCACCCCGGCACTGCGCCAGCGCAACCGGACTCGCGCGCTTGACCGTGCCTCGGCTCTGATCGCCGACATTGATGGCGGAACGAGGATCGGAGAGGCGCTGACCGCCTTCCTCGCCGTGCCCCGCTATGCAGGATTCGCGCGCGGTGCGGCAGTGGTCGTCCTGTCAGATGGGCTCGAACGCGGTGAGCCGAACACGCTTGTTGCGGCCACCCAGCGCCTGTCCCGTCTCGCCTGGCGGCTCGACTGGCTCAGCCCGCTTGCGACTAATGGCGCGCCCGAGACGCAGGCGATACAAGCTATCGCGCCGATGCTCGACCACCTGGGCGGCGGTGCGACGACCGAGGCAATAACCGATCATCTCCTCGCCATGGCGGACGCAGCATGATCGACGCGCATCACCATATCTGGCGGCAGAAGGACCTGCCCTGGTTGCTGGGCCCGGAACAACCGCGGATCTTTGGGCCATACGCGCCGATCAAACGCGATTACCTGATCGACGAGTTTCGCTTGGATCTTGAAGGCACAGGCATCGAGAAATCCGTTTACGTTCAGGCCAACTGGGCACCGAACTGGGCTGCGGACGAGGTCGCCTGGGTCCAGTCCGTCGCGGATCAGACCGGCTGGCCGCACGGCATCGTCGCCTATGCCGACTTCACCGTGCCGGATGTGCGCCCGCAACTCGACAAGCTGGCCCGGTACGCGCTGCTGCGCGGCATTCGCCAGCAGTTCCACTGGCACGAGAACCCACTCTATCGCTTCGCCAGGCACGCTGACCTGTGCACGGACCCGACGGTTCAGCAGAACATCGCGTACCTCGCGGACTATGGCTGGTCCTTCGACCTGCAGGTCTTCGCCCCGCAAATGGCGGGCGCAGCCGAGCTGGCCGCCGCCTGCCACGATGTGACCTTCGTGCTGCAGCACGCTGGCATGCTGGAAGACATCTCGAAGGATGGGATCAAGGCCTGGCGCGCGGGCATGAAGACGCTGGCCGCGCAACCGAACGTGACCACGAAGCTCAGCGCCTTCGGCACATTCATTCATCGCAACGATCCGGATTTCATTGCAGCGACGGTCCAGGAGACGCTCAAGATCTTCGGGGCCGAGCGCTGCATGTTCGGTTCGAACTTCCCGATCGAGAAGATCTGGACCAGCTATGCCGACCTGTTCGCGGCCTTCGAAGCCGCGACCGCCGAGCTTCCGGCCAAAACACAAAGTGCAATCTTCAACGACACCGCAGCGCGGGTGTACCGCATCTGAGGGAGGGACATCATGGCCTTAACTATCCACACGCTCGACTACGGCGAGATCGAACTGGAAAACTCGTTTCTTGTGCTCGGCCACAACTGCGGCCGCACCCGCCGCGTCGCAACCTTTGGTTTCCTGATCCTCGGCGGCGAGTACCCGGTGCTTGTGGACACCGGCTACCGGGACAACGCGATCATGGAAACGCTGGGCATGCGCGGCTACCAGTACCACGACAACATGATCGAACAGCAGCTCGCCCGCCACGGCGTCAAGCTGGGTGATGTCCGCTACATCCTGCACACGCACCTGCACATCGATCACGCGGGCAAGGACGACCACTTCCCGATGAACACCACGGTGGTGCTGAACCGGCGCGAGATGGAGTTCTCGGTCTCAGGCATCATGTACCCGCAATACCCAAAGCCCGACATCATGCATCTGGTCGAGCGGATCTATGAGCCCGAGGCGATCCGGTTCCTGGACCTCGAGATTTCCGGTGCCGAGGAGATCATTCCCGGCGTCTGGTGCGAACCGGCCTATGCCCATACCGAGGGTTCGATGAACGTGATCGTCGACACCGGCGACGGGCTCGCCTGCATCTGCGGCGACGTGATCTATGACTTCAATGACCAGATCATCGAGCATGTCCGGGTCAACAACTACATGGAGCCGCAGGTCACGGGGAACCATGCCGGTTCCAAACGCAACGAGAAGGCGCAGATCAAGAAGCTGCTCAACAACTTTACCTACCTGCTGCCGGTCCATGACCGCGGCGCAAAGGTTGAACACGGTCAGGTGGTCGGACGGCTCGGCATGACTTGCCCCGGTCCCATCACCGAGACGCTGCCGCGCCGCAACTGGTTCCCGGCCTGAGCCATGAGCGCGCGCTGCCTCGAACAAACACGCAACGGCCTGGGTCGACTCCGGGTTGTTACCAATGGCCGATCAAAGGAATACCTTTGCACTACCAAAGGAATACCTTTGCATGACCATTGCATCATGCCCCGAACAACAGCGCCAAGCAGCGCGCGCTGCATCTGAGCAAGGGGGTCCAGCACCATGCCGCACAAAGCCGTGGACAGCCGCTTCGCCGGTCTGATCGATCCGAACGCCCGGGTAGAACAGCTCGGCTCGGGCTTCACTTTCACCGAGGGGCCGATCTGGCATCCTCTTGAAAAACATCTGCTTTTCTCGGACATGCCAGCCGATGTCCGGCGCCGCTGGTCACCCGAAGGCGGCGTCGAGGAGATCATGCGGCCCTCCCACAAGGGCAACGGCATGACCTATGATGCCGACCTGAACCTACTGGTCTGCGAACACGCGACGTCCTCGGTCGCCCGCTTCCGTCCCGACGGCACGCGCGAGGTTCTGGCGAGCAATTTCGAGGGCAAAGAACTCAACTCTCCCAACGACTTATGCGTCGGCCGCGATGGCTCGATCTATTTCACCGATCCCACCTATGGCCGGATGCCCGGGTTCGGCGTCGAACGCCCGTTGCAACAAAACTTCCGTGGTGTCTACCGGATTCCGCCGAACCACAATCCCGGCGATGAGCCGCAGTTGGTCACCGATCGCTACATGTTCACGCAGCCAAATGGGCTGTGTTTCAGCCCATGCGAACGCTGGATGTGGGTCAACGATACCGACCAGGCGAACATCCGGAAGTTCGATGTCGCACCGGATGGGAGCCTGGTGAACGGGCGCGTTTTTGCCAGCGGAATCAAAGAGGAAGGCCGTGCCGGCGCGCCGGACGGCATGAAGGCCGACAAGGACGGGAACGTCTATGTCACCGCTCCGGGCGGTGTCTGGGTCTACGATTTCCATGGCCTCCTGCTCGGCGAGATCCATGTGCCGGAGATGGTCGCAAACCTGCATTGGGGCGGCGGCGACTGGTCCCATCTGTATTTCTGCGCCTGCACCGGGCTCTATCGGATGGCGACGAAAACGCAGGGCCGCGTTGAGGCGTTCATGGATTCGAAACCATATTCAGTTACCACAACACCTGCGTCGGGCAGGGAACCTACCCAGACACAGACTGCCGCCGGCGAACCGGCGCTGGAGATCGTTCCGCGGCGAACCGCGTTGATCATCCAGGACATGCAGAATGATGTGATCATTCCCGGCGGCGCGTTCGCTGAAAGCGGCGCGCCCGATCACGCAAGCCAGCAAAACGTGATCCACAACAGCGCGCGCCTTGCCGCTGCGTGCCGCGGCGCTGGCATTCAGGTTATTCATGTTTGGTTTACCTGTGAACCCGGTCATCCCGGTGTCGCGCGAAATGCGCCTTTGTTTCAGGGGCTTATCGATGGAAACGCGCTCGTCAAAGGCACCTGGGGCGCGCAGCCAGCGAAAGGGCTTGAACCCGCCGAGCGTGATCTCGTCGTCGAGAAGCAGTCCATGTCGGCGTGGGAGACCTCGCGCCTCGAAGCGGTCCTGCACCGCCTCGGCATCGACACACTGATCAACACCGGCGCCTGGACCAACATGTCCGTCGAGCACACGGCCCGCACGGCAGCCGACAAGGGCTTCCATGTGATCGTGCCTGAGGATTCCTGTTCAACCATGAACGCCGACTGGCACCGCGCGTCGATTGACTATGCCATGTCCAATGTCGCCGCGATCACGACGACTGATGCCGTTATCTCCGCAATCCGGAATGCCCAGGCATGAGCGAAACACAGAACACCTCGCCGACCGCGCGCTTGCGCCACGAAGCCGGGCGCCCGGCCCGTCTGATCCGCACGATCCTGCAGATTGTCCTTGGGGTCGGTCTGGCGATCGCGCTGATCCTGAAGGTCTACATGCTGGTGCTGACCGACCATGTCTGCACCACGGATGGAACGAGCCTGGGCAACGTCATTCGCTGCACGGGAACGCTCCATCTGATGGCCTATGTACTTGCGATATCAGCCGGATTCGAACTGGCCTATCGCCTGTTCTTCGACGTGATCGAACAGACGCTGACGCCGATCGCGCTTGGGTTCGCGGCGGCAGTCCTGTTCACGCTGGGCCGCCTGCCCGGAGATCCGTTGGGCTGGCGTGATGCGATCGTCCTGGTCGTCCTGACGGGCGCGATGGTCGGGATTATCTGGATGCGCGGCAGACTGGTGCCACCGCGCGAGCATGATTCCTGAGGCCAAACGCAGAAGACGACGCAAACCGCGCCGCCTCAAAGTCACTTACCTGTCCAGAGTTTACTCGATCACGACGAAGGTGCGGACCTCGATGCTCTCGCGCGCAGGCTTACCGTCTTCATCTGGCAAGCGGAACGCGGTGTGCGGCGTGAACTGAGCAACGCTCTCGTAGCTGTCCCAACCCTTGATCAGCAGCACCTCGTCGCGGGTCATCTCAGGCGCATAATACCACTTCTGAGCCGGGCTCTGCTCGAGGTGGTAGATCTCACCCACACGGTCCGGGAAGACTTGGTCCGTCGCGATCAGATCGGCCTCGGCCACGGTCGACGCGTCCGCCAGCGCAAGCGGAGATCTCTGCACGGGACCTGAGATTGGACGCCAGACGTTGACCTGCACGATACGCGCTCCCGCTGCGATGAAACGGTCGTACTCCTCGGCGCCGAACACGTCGCGCGCCCGTTGCGGACCGCTTTTCGCGGTGTAGTCGACGTGGATGCGCCCGGCAGGCCCACGATTGCCGTCCTTGTTGGCCGCGCCTGTCCCGCCATCCGAACGGCGTGTCGCATCGAAGATCGCGACCTCACCAGCGCCAAGCTCGGTTTTTAGGAGATCTTTGATCTCGGCGTAGTAGTCACTCTCGACAGCGGCATCATCGTGGAGGTCATCCACCCCGGTCGGAACACTGCGCAGCGCAAACCCCTCGCGATCCAACGAGAAATGATCAGCATGCGGCCTCAGATCTGCGACACGGATGTCGTGGTCTTCAACCTCAAAGAAAAACTTGGTTGCGCTGCCCGTCAACGCCTGGCTGTGGATGACCGGCTTCTCGGCTTGCGGGGTGATGAAGGTCAGCGGGGCGACAACATCGCGGCGCGTGTCGAACTCGGCTTGGGTGATCTTGTTCATCTCGGCTCTCCTGATGCACGCTTCGTCTCGGATGACGTCAACGTGGCCATTCCGGATCCCGCAAACAAATGAGAAGCCTTCAAGATGACTTGAATTTCTCTCAAGTCATGCGCGATGTGACCTCTGGCGCCGACACCTGCTCGCGCAACCAACGGTGCAGACGGCGCGAAACCGCAGTCATTGGCTGCCGATCCGAATGACAGAGGTAGTAGGCAGCCCCAGTCGGTCCCGCCGCTCCGAACGGCGCGACAAGCGTTCCCGCGGCAAGCCGCGTCTCGATGTAAGGTGCGCGGCCCATCGCCATACCGTGGCCCGTCTCGGCAATCTGCAGGCTCTGCTCGATCGAATCGACTTCCAACGCGTCGCTGAGGTCGGGCGGAGGCAACCCCCGCGCGCGGGCCCATTCCTCCCATTCCGCAGGGATTGCGCGGTTCAGGATCAGGCGTTTCCCGACCGGTATGGCATCCAAGTCGACGCCTTCTGGCAGATATCCTGGTGCCGCAATTGGCGTGGCGCGGTCCGCAAACAAGAAGTCCGAATGCGTGCCAGGCCACGCTCCCTTCCCATAGCGCACGGCCAGATCGACGTGATCGCGCACAAGATCCACGATGCGCGTTGTCAGCACAAGTTGCACATCGATGTCGGGAAAGGCCGCCTCGAACCGGCCAAGCATGGGCAAGAGCCACGTGGCCGCCAAAGACGGTGGAAGCGTCAGCCGTACCACCTGACGCCCTGACGCCGGCAGGATCGCGTCGGTCGCCGCCTGAATTTCCCTCAACGCCGGTTCAATTCTGGCCAGATAGCGCTGCCCGATCGGCGTTAGCGAGAGACGCCCGGAACTCCGATCGAACAGTTTCGCGTTCAAGGCTGCTTCGAGCGATTTCAGCTGGTGACTGACGGCGGACTCCGTCACCCCCAGAACCGATGCAGCATCGGCCAAACGGTCAGACGTTGCAGCTGCCCAGAAGGCCATCAGGGCGCGAAACGGCGGCAGCTTGAGGCGTTCATCGGACATCGCCGCAGCATAGCCGACGGCGCCGGGATGCACAGGTGTTTCCGGGCAACCTCAGCGCGGGATGACAACTTCCGGCAGCGCGCGTCCAGCCGTCAAGTTCATCGCGCTTTCGACGATGGCCTGCGTGTCGATGCCGAAATGCCGGTAGAGATCATCGATCCGACCGGTCTGGCCAAAGTGCTCGACGCCCAGCGGCACCGTACGATGCCCCGCGACCGAGCCCAACCAGCCCAGCGTCGCCGGATGCCCGTCAATGACAGTGACCAACGTGCAATGCGGCGGCAGGTCGTCCATCATGCGCTCGATCTGAGACTTGGCCGAGGCGTCACCGCGCTTTCGTGCGCGTTGTGCGGCCGTCAGTCCAGCCATCAACCGGTCAGCCGACGTGATGGCCATGACGCCGACATCGCGCCGCGCCTGTCCGACGATACCTGCCGCTGCGATCGCCTCGGGCGCCACGCAACCCTGATAAGCGATCACCACATCGCAACCCGGCCCCGGCTTGCGCCACCAATAGGCGCCGTCGATGACGCCCTGCCGGAAAGCGTCTCCGCTGCGCATAACAGGCTGTTCCAAATCCCGGGTCGTCAGGCGCAGATAGACCGACCCGCCGGTTTCGTCGCGCAGCCAGGTGCGCTCGTCCGGGTCGCCCTCACCATCGCGCTGCAGGTAATCAAACGCCCACTCCATGATCACAGCCAACTCGTCCGAATACGCTGGTTCGAAGGCCGCCAGCCCATCCTGGCTCATCCCGATCAGCGGAGAGCCGATTGACTGGTGCGCGCCACCCTCGGGAGCCAGCGTCACACCCGCAGGCGTGCCAACGATCATGAACCGTGCATCCTGATAGCAGGCGTAGTTCAGAGCATCGAGGCCACGGGCCACGAACGGATCATAGACCGTCCCCACCGGCAACAGGCGCTGCCCAAACAGCGAATGCGACAGACCCGCGGCCCCCAGCGCCAGGAACAGGTTCATCTCGGCAATGCCGAGTTCCAGGTGCTGGCCCTCGGGTGAGAAGCGCCATTTCTGCGCCGATGGTACGCGTTCATCGCGGAACGTATCGGAAAGCTCGTTTCGGGCGAACAGCCCACGCTGATTGACCCAAGCGCCGAGATTGGTCGAGACGGTCACGTCGGGCGACGTCGTGACGATGCGGTCCGCCATCGCGGACTTGCTGCGCGAGATCTCGTGCAGGATCTTGCCAAAAGCCGCCTGCGTTGAAATCTCTTCATCGGGCGGCGGGGCAACGGTATCGGCTGCTACCTTATCCGCTGAATACCGGCGCGTACCCTCGGCGAAGAACGGAACCTGCCGCAGAAACTGCTGAACACCATCGACGTCGTCGATTGCGGCCAACGGTTCCCATTCTTGCCCCTCGGCCACGCCCATCCGGTTCTGAAACTCAGCCATCTGTGCCTTGGTCATCAGGCCAGCATGGTTGTCCTTGTGCCCAGCCAGCGGCGTGCCCCATCCCTTGATCGTGTAGGCAAGGAACGCCGTCGGCCGGTCGTGATCGATGGCGGCGAAGGCCTCGGCCAGCGTCTCGGTGCACTGACCGCCCAGGTTCTCCATCAACGCGGCAAGCTCATCGTCGCCGCGCCGTTCCAGCAGTGCGGTGACATCGCCCTGATCGCCGATCTCGTCCATCAGGCGCCTCCGCCAAGCCGCATCGCCCTGATAGGTCAGCGCCGAGTAAAGCTGGTTCGGGCAGTGATCGATCCAGTCGCGCAACGCGGCACCGCCCGGTTCGTCGAACGCGGCCCGCTGCAGGACCCCGTATTTCAGGCGCACGACATCCCAGTCGAAGGCCGAGAAGATCGCCTCGATCCGCTTCCACAGCCCCTCTCGCACCACCCCGTCCAGCGATTGGCGATTGTAGTCGATGATCCACCAGCAATTGCGCAGATCGTGTTTCCAGCCTTCCTGCAGGCACTCGTAGATATTGCCCTCGTCCAATTCGGCATCACCGACCAAGGCGACCATCCGCCCAAGCGGCAGATCCGTACCCCAAGCTTTCGCGGCGATGTAATCCTGTACGAGCGACGCGAAGGCAGTGATCGCAACGCCCAATCCGACCGAGCCGGTGGAGAAATCCACATCGTCCACGTCCTTTGTCCGACTGGGATAGGATTGTGCGCCGCCAAAGCCGCGAAAGCCTTCGAGCTTCTCGCGCGTCTGGTTGCCCATCAAATACTGCATCGCGTGGAACAATGGCGAGGCATGCGGCTTCACGGCGACCCGGTCCTGCGGCTTCAAAACCGAGAAGTACAACGCCGCCATGATCGACACCATCGACGCGCACGAGGCCTGATGCCCGCCCACTTTCAGCCCGTCGGGATTGTCCCGCAGATGGTTCGCATTGTGGATCATCCAGCACGACAGCCAGAGAAGACGCTGCTCGATCGTCTTAAGGTGCTTCAGGTGATCTTGAGTCATGTCGGCCTCCGCAATGCGGCGCGGAGGTTAACAGCAGCGCACTGGCATGTCTGGCTGGAGTCACGTAAAAGAAAGAATAAATTTGACGGATTCCGCTAAGAAAATCAAAAATTTTGTCTGTATCTGCCACCATTGTAAAGAACGCGAGCTGACATGCCAGACTCTCCCTTGAGCCTTGACCAGACCGACCGTCGAATCCTTCGCGCGTTACAGAAGGACGGGCGGCTGACCATTCAAGAACTCTCCGAACTGGTCGGCCTCAGCCCATCACCAGTATCGCGCCGCGTCAGGTTGCTCGA
Source organism: Pseudomonadota bacterium (assembly GCA_038534135.1). Taxonomy (GTDB): domain Bacteria; phylum Pseudomonadota; class Alphaproteobacteria; order Rhodobacterales; family Rhodobacteraceae; genus Thermohalobaculum. The sequence continues at coordinate 10,105 of JBCAXJ010000079.1, forward strand.
GGAACGCGGTATCCTCACCGGGTATGCCGCGTTGGTCGACGAGGTGAAGCTGGGCTTCGGTGTCTCGGTCTTTGTATCCGTGCAACTCGACAAGCAGGTCGATCAAGCGCTCGCGACCTTCGAGCAGGCGATGACGGATTTCCCCGAGGTCGTGGATTGTTGGCTCATGACCGGGAACAGGGATTACCTGTTGCGCGTCGCCACTGAGGATCTTGCCGAGTTCGAGACGTTCCTGACCGGGCGTCTTACGCTGGTTCCCGGCGTTGCGAAGATCGAATCCTCGATCCCGCTCAGACGGGTCAAGTCAGGCATTGCGCGAACGCTTTGACGCCACATTCAGGCTCCCGGATACTGATCCGGTCGGCGCGGCGGTTTCAGCATGTTCAGCAGTCCCGTCGGCACGGCCATCATTGCGCGGCCCAGCGGATTGTTCTGGATCTGCGCCTTGGTCTTTTCGAACTGCATGACGCCTTCGATCCGGCGGTCCAGAAACGCCCAGGTCGGGTGCAATTCCGGATCCTGGTCACCCAGCCAGTAGAGAACGGTCGCCGACATCACACCGCTGAGGATCGCACGCTTGGTGTACCAGTTGTAATCGTCCGAGGTATCGCCGCAGGCATCCCAGATCAGATCTGCCGTGCGCCACATCGCCCGCGCACCCTCGGGGGCATACATTGGCAACGCCAACAGCGAAGCCGAGCGGCGAACGGCCTCCCGTTCATCGGCGATCACCTCGATGCGCTTCCGCACACAATTCGTGATGCGATCGCGGATGCGCATTGTGCCCAGATCACTGGTGGCGAGCGCCTCGGACAGCCTTTGGTCGCCCAGCCTGTGAAAACCGAGTGCCAAGTCAACACCGCCGCGTGGAAACAGGCGCTTGGCCTCGTATTGGTCCAGGCCCGCATCCTGGCCAGCGGCCCGCAAAGCATCGTTCGACCAGCCATCGAAAGCGACATGCGGCAAGGCCGCTTCGATCAGCGTCACCTGCTCGGCGGTCAGCGGCATGTTCCTGTCGGTCGGTCCACGCATTTGCGTCTCCATTTCTACCCGGTCCATCTGGACACCTCGGATACCTTACCTTATATAGCGCGCTCTTTCGAAACCTCGAAATCACGGAAAGGTGGTGACGTAAGTGCAGGTACTGGTACGCGACAACAATGTTGATCAGGCGCTCCGGGCACTCAAGAAGAAGATGCAGCGCGAAGGTGTTTTCCGCGAGATGAAATTGCGGCAAGCCTATGAAAAACCTTCGGAAAAGCGTGCGCGCGAAAAGGCGGAAGCGATCCGCCGGGCACGCAAGCTGGCGCGCAAGAAAGCGCAACGCGAAGGTCTTCTCTGAGATACTCGGAACCGCGTTCGGCTGAGTCGTCCGGATGCACTGTCTACCAAACCCCCGCAGCGCACGTTGCGGGGGTTTTATTGTTTGGAAGTCACGTGACCTTGGCCCGGGTCAGGAACCGCGGCTGGTCCCAGCGGCGTTCCGACAGGATCACCGCCAGGCGCCTGGCGGCCTCCCGAACCTCGTCTTCGGTGTTGTAGAGCGGCGCGAACCCGAAGCGCAGCAGATCGGGCGCGCGGAAGTCCCCGATGACATTCTCGGCAATCAGTGCCTGCATCGTCGCGTAACCTCGATCCTTGCCGTCCAGATCCGGCAGATGGAACGAGACCTGACTGCCACGCAAAACTCCGTCGCGCGGCGTTGCGAGTTCCAGCCCAAAGCCCGGGCACTGCCGTTCGACCTCCGCAATGAACAGATCTGCCAACGCAATCGATTGTGCCCGAATGGCGGAAAGAGCAAGATCGTCCCAAAGATCCAGCGCCGCATCGAGCGCGACCATGGACAGGATCGGCGGCGTCCCAACGCGCATCCGGTCGACCCCTTGGGCGGGCCTGAAATCCAGATCGAACGCAAATGGCGCTTCATGGCCCATCCATCCGCCCAACGCCGGTGCAATACGGTCCGCGTGGTCCGGGCGGACATAAAGGAATGCGGGCGCGCCCGGCCCGCCATTCAGGTACTTATAGCCGCAACCGACCGCGAAATCCGTGCGGCTGCCTTGCAGATCTACCGGCAGCGCCCCCGCTGAATGCGCCAGATCCCAGATCACCAGTGCTCCGGCGTCATGCGCCTTCGCCGTGATCGCTGCCATGTCGTGCAACCGCCCTGTCCGGTAGTCGACCTGGGTCAGCATCACGACCGCAACGGTGTCATCAATGGTCTCCACGACGGTATCCGGCGCAACGATCTTCAAATCGTCTGGCGAGCGCATCGCGCCTAACAGACCCTGAGCCACATACAAATCCGTTGGAAAGTTCCCCATGTCGGACAGCACGACGCGCCGGTCCGACAGCGACAGAGCGGCCGATAGAACCTTGAACAGGTTCACGCTGGTCGAATCGCACGCCATCACCGAGCCCGGTTCCGCCCCTATCAGCCGCGCAATGCGGTCTCCGATCCGCGATGGCAGGTCTATCCAGCCTGCCTCGTTCCACCCCCGGATCAGCATCTGACCCCAGTGATCCGAAACTGCCTCGGCCACGCGGGCCTTCGCAGCCTTGGGCAACGGACCCAGCGAGTTGCCATCCAGATAAATCACGCCTTCGGGCAGATCGAACAGCTCGCGGCGGGGCAATGGGGTCATATCGGTCTCGGCGATGGTGTCAGGAGAGATCTTCAAGAAACCTGATGGCGTCAATTCCCGCGCCGAACAAGCGCAGATCGTTGTGGTTGCCCTGGGGATACGGAACGAACGTCTTCGGCTGAGGTGCCGCATCGAAGAGCTTTTGACCCTGGAACGCGGGGATGATGTCGTCTTGCAGACCATGTTGCAGCAGAAGCGGCGCATCGATGCGTCCGATGACATCGATCGTCTCCCACCGTTGGTCCGGCAGGATCAGACAGGCAGGTACAACCGGATAGCGGAACTCCGCCGCCTCGCACAGGCGTGCAAACGGTGCTTCCAACAGGACCGCCTTCGCTGGCCGGAGCACGGCGACTTGAGACGCAACCGCTGCACCAAGGCTGACACCTGCAATCACGGGCGGCAACGGCGCTTCGGGCAAGAGTTCCGGCAGCGCATCGTAGAGACGAACACCGTCAGAGATGATGTCGTCCTGGTCGGGGGCACCCTCGGCGCCGCCCGCGCCGCGGTAATTCATGGCAACAATGCCGAACCCTGCCAACGCATACTCGGCCAGCTTCAGCGCGGTCGCAGGCAAGGATCCAGAGTTCCCCGTGAAGTAAAGGACCACGGGGCGGTTCTGACGGGGCGGGACTACCCAGGCCAGGATTTCGATGCCGTCCTCGGCCGCGACCCGAGCGACACGCGCACCGGGCAGGCCCGAGACGTCCTCGGCCGATGGCCAATCGTCGAACGGATAGATCAGTGAATGCCGCTGAACGAGCAACGCGGTGCAGACGATCACCCAGGCCGCGACCGCCAGAATGACCGCGCTGAGCAGCAGGCCCCTGAGAAGCCGCAAGATCGGATAGACCCTAGAAGCTGTCCTTCCGTCGCCGGACCTCGGCAAACGTGCTGGCATCGTCTGCACCCGCAAGCCCGACCGAGGCTTTCACGGACGGCTCGACCGCCCGCAGAAAGGGGTTGGTCGCCTTCTCCTCGGCCATGCTGACCGGCACGATGAACTCGCCCGCGGCATCCGCCGCCTTGATCGACTCGATCCGGTCCAGCAGCGCCTGATTGTCGGGCTCGATCGACAGCGCGAAGCGCCCGTTCGCCTGCCCGTAATTGTGACCGGAGTAGATCATCATGTCATCCGGCATACCCAGGAACTTGGACAGGCTCTCCCACATCATCGCGTGTGTGCCTTCGAACACCCGCCCGCAACCCAGCGCCATCAGACTGTCCGCCGTGAACGCGGCCTTGTCGCTGTCCATGATGAATGCAATGTGCCCGATCGTGTGACCGGATACGTCGATGACCCGCGCCGTGCTTTCACCCAGTGTCACGGTCTCCCCCTCGGACAACTCTTTGTCCAAAGCAGGCAGCCGCGCCCTGTCCTTGGCGTGGCCAACAACCTTTGCGCCGTACTTCGCGACCAGATCCGGAACGCCTTCGGTATGGTCGCCGTGGTGATGCGTGATCCAGATCTGGTCCAGGCCCCAACCGCGCGCCTCCAGCGCATCAACAATGGGATCAACCGATGGCGCGTCGATCAAAGCCGTCTCGCCGGATCCCTGATCATGGACGAGATAAGCATAGTTGTCCGACCGGCATGGAACTGTGACGATTTCGACGGGCATGGGCATTTCTCCGGTGTTGGGTTAGGGTGATCCTGTCCGATCAGGCGGACGGTTGCAATGCGGGCCAAGAATGCATCTGGATGTCGTTGAACTCCGGCGGTTCTACACCTCGACCCAACTGGGTCGGCTGGCGCAGCGTGCGATCCGCGAGCAACTTCGGGACCTGTGGCCGAACGTCAAAGGACAGTCGGTTGTAGGCTTTGGCTATGCCGCGCCGTTTCTGCGTCCGTTCATGGCCGATGCGACACGCACGCTTTGCCTGATGCCGTCGCAACAGGGTGTTTGTGCCTGGCCGGGCGAGGGACCAAACCTGAGCGCGCTGGTCGAGGAAACGTTGTGGCCGTTGCCGGGTGGCTTCGCCGATCGGCTGATCGTTGCCCACGGGCTGGAAACGTGCGAGCGGCCTGCCGCACTTCTGGATGAGATCTGGCGCGTTCTGGCACCGGGCGGGCGCGTTGTGTTCATCGTTCCGAACCGCACAAGCATGTGGGCCCGGCGCGAAGGCACTCCCTTCAGTGTCGGTCGGCCTTACTCCTACCGTCAGCTCGAAGATGCCATTTCAGCCCAGCGGTTTACGCCGGTACGGCACGCGGCGGCGCTGTATCATCCGCCAAGCCATCGTCGTTTCTGGATTCGCTCTGCTCCGACGATCGAGCGGTTGGGCCAACGCCTGGACGCGCGGCGTCTTGCGGGCCTGGTGATGCTCGAGGCCGAGAAGCTCGTCTACATCACGCCGCAGTCCGGATCCCGCGTCAGTGCGCGGGATCCTATCCGTGTTTTGACAGGTCTCGGCGCGCCCGCGCCGAAGCCGGCCGGGCGCTCCTCGGACTGATACGCTTCCGGATCAATCCTGACCTGTCAGCCAAGGCCACGCAAATGTGTCCAGGGCCACGAGTGCAGCAGCAACGCCCGCCACAATCATAATTTCGGAATAGTAGTCTCTTGCGGCTTCGACCTGCTCCACAACGGTTGCCCATGCATCCGCAGGCAATGCGAAAGCCGATGCTGCAAGCAGCGTGAAGACTGTCGTTCGGATCACCAGTGTACGTGTCATGTGCCCTTCCCCGAGTTCGGTTGCTAACTGTCATTTTGATATCCATATCCCACATAAATGTCAAATTAAATGTTATTTTGATATTTATTAAAATTTTCTCAATTATCCCAATACGTTAATCGATCCTTACTCCCTGACGCGGCGTCCAACCCAATCGAGGTCGCGAGGAAAATCGATTCGATTCCGTTTGCGGGCGGAGAATGTTCCGGCGAAGTTGAAACGACCGAAGCAGTGCAAGACTGGGGGCAACATGTGGACCGACAGACGGTTGATGGACCTGCTGGATCTGGATCATCCGATCATCCAGGCCCCGATGGCCGGGGCATCAACGCCTGCCATGGCTTCGGCCGCGGCGAACGCCGGGTGCCTCGGGTCGCTTGGCTGCGCAATGATGACGCCCGAGGGCTACCGGACCGCTTTCCAAACCCTGCGGGACGGTACCAACCGCCGGGTCAACATGAACTTCTTCTGCCACACACCGCCCGGTCACGACGAAGCTGCGAACCAGTGCGTGACGGAGCGCCTGAAGCCGCTCTATACAGAGGCCGGGATCGCAGCGCTGCCGGACATCCGCCCGACCCACTTCCCCTATGGTGCCGAGATGCATGCCGAGATCATGGACACACGCCCCGGCGTGGTCAGCTTTCACTTCGGCCTCCCGGAACAGCGGTTCGTCGATGATTTGAAGGATGAAGGCGCGGTGATTCTATGCTCGGCGACAACACCGGACGAGGCCCGCGAACAGGAGTCACGCGGCGTCGACGCGATCATCGCCCAGGGATGGGAAGCCGGAGGCCATCACGGGTTCTACCTGAACGACCGGCCTTCGCAGATGGGAACCATGGCGCTGGTGCCTGCGTTGGTCGATGCGGTCGAGGTGCCCGTGGTGGCCGCAGGCGGCATTGCCGACGGCCGTGGCATCGTCGCGGCGCTGGCGCTGGGTGCCGCGGGCGTGCAGATGGGAACGGCCTTTCTGACCACAGAGGAAACCGGCATCCCGCAGGCTCACAAACAGGTGCTGCTCGACGCAAACGGCGCGGATACCCGCCCGACGCGCGCATTCTCGGGCCGACCGGCGCGCGGCGTCGTCAACAAGTACATGGACTACATGGAACCAATCGAGGATCAGCTTCCCGATTTCCCGCTGATGAACACGTTGACCGGGCCGTTGCGCAAGGCAGGTGCTGCCAAAGATGACCCGGACATGCTTTCGCTCTGGTCCGGGCAGAGCGTGGGCCTGAACCAGACCGGAACAGTCGCTGAGACCATCGAACGTCTGGTGTCGGAAACCCGCGACGCGCTTGGCCGTTTGCCGAGCGCTTGAACTCTGATCGACGACCACCCATCAGCCGAACCCGTCGGATCGCCACCCTCGCCCGCAGAGAGTAAAGATAACGAGCGCAACCCGGGGCTGGAAACCCATCGCGAATGCCGCTAGTCAGCCGCGATCCGAGAAAATGGGGCTTGCCATGACTGTACATCCGACGATCCAGCCGCGCCCGGGCATTCTGGACATCGCGCCGTATGTCGGCGGAGCCAGCACCATCGACGGTGCCAACCGCTCGATCAAGCTGAGCGCGAATGAGAACCCCCATGGTCCATCGGAGAAGGCGATCGAGGCTTATCGCGCCATGTCGGGAGAACTCGGCCTCTACCCAGAAGATCACACCCCCTTGTTCGACGCGATCGCGCGTGTGCACGGGTTGGATGCGAAACGGATCGTGCTTGGCAACGGTTCGGACGAGTTGATCGCAATGCTGTGCAAGGCCTATGCGGGCGAGGGCGACGAGGTTCTTTTCTCGGCGCATGGCTTCCTGATGTACCGGCTGTCCGCACTGGGCGCGTCCGCGACTCCCGTCACGGTACCGGAACAGGATCTGTGCCTGGATGTTGACGCGATGATCGGCGCACTGAACGCGCGGACACGCCTGGTCTTTGTCGCGAACCCGAACAATCCGACCGGTACAATGGTGGGTCGCGTGGAACTCGAACGTCTTGCCGGTGCCCTGCCGCCACAGGCGCTGCTGGTGATCGACTCGGCCTATGCAGAATACCTGCGGCCCGAAGAGGACGACGGCGCGCTGGAACTCGCGGCCAGCAGAGAGAACGTCGTGACCACGCGGACCTTCTCGAAAATCTACGGGCTTGGCGCGCTCCGGATCGGCTGGATGCACGGACCGGAGCACGTGTGCGCCGTCATGCATCGTGTGCGCGGGCCGTTCAACGTGACCCGCCCTGCCTTGGTGGCCGGTCTGGCAGCCATGGCCGACCAGGCATATGTCGATCACTGCCGCGTCACGAACGAGGTCTGGCGCGATTGGCTGACCAAGGAACTCAACGCGGTCGAGGGCCTGTCCGTCACGCCGTCCAAGGGCAATTTCCTGCTGGTCCACGCAGGAGACCGCGTGGCGGCGTTCGACGCCCATCTGAAATCGCGCGGTTTGATCGCTCGGCTGGTCAGCGGGTACGGCCTGCCCGAGCATATCCGGATCTCGATCGGCGATGAAACCGCCTGCCGCCTCGTCGCCGAAGCTGCCCGCGCCTTTCCAGCCGCATGACACAAATCGTCGGTAAACTCGCACTGGTCGGGCTTGGCCTGATCGGCTCGTCGATTGCATGGGCGGCCAAACGCGCAAACTCGGCCGGAGAAATCGTGGGCACGGCACGGTCGCCTGAGACGCGCGCGCGTGCGGCGGAGCTTGGGTTTTGTGACCGGGTCGTCGAAACCGCCGCCGAGGCAGCCGAGGATGCCGATCTCGTCATCGTCTGCGTTCCCGTCGGTGCCTGCGGAGCCGTGACAGCCGAGATTGCACCCGTGCTCAAGCCAGGCGCCATCGTCTCGGATGTTGGCTCGACCAAACGGTCGGTAATCGACGCCATGGCGTCTCATGTTCCCGAACACGCCCACTTCATCCCCGGCCACCCACTGGCGGGAACCGAGCATTCCGGACCGGACTCGGGCTTCGCCGAGCTTTATGACAACCGCTGGTGCCTGCTCACGCCGGTCGGGACGCCGCCGGCTGAAGCGCTCGACCTGCTAACCCGCTTCTGGGAAAGCCTGGGCGCCAATGTCGAAAGTATGGACCCGGACCACCACGACCTCGTCGTCGCGGTGACCAGCCACGTGCCGCATGCGATCGCCTACACAATGTGCGGCGTTGCGGACGACCTGCGCCGTGTGACGGACCGCGAGGTCGTTCAGTTCTCGGCCGCGGGCTTTCGCGATTTCACCCGCATCGCGGCCTCGGACCCGACCATGTGGCGCGACGTTTTCCTGAACAACAAGGATGCAACGATCGAAATCCTGGGACGGTTCGTTGAAGAGCTCATGAGCCTGCAACGCGCGATCCGCCTCGGCGACGGGGACCACCTGCACGAATACTTCACGCGGACGCGTGCGATCCGGCGCTCGATCATCGAGGCCGGTCAGGACACCTCTGCCCCGAACTTCGGACGTGGCGCAGGCGAGAGCTGACTTGGCGGTGCGTTCGACCTTTGCAGCGCTTTGCACGCTGGTCCTGCTGATCGGCTGCGCCGAAGCAGAAGTTGCCAACGTCTCCGAACGCACCTCTGGTATTCCAATGCCGCCGATCAAACCGCCGGTTCCGGGGACAACCGTATCGGGCGGCAATAGCGGCGGCGTCTGCGGCGATCCGAGGTTGACGGGCAAGCGCATCCCGCCGGTGACCGGGCGCCTCGCCGCCTGCGGAATTCAGGACGCCGTGCGCGTCACCCATGTCGCGGGGATCAAACTCTCGAGCCCGGCACGCCTGAACTGTCAGACGGCCCGGACCTTCGCCGACTGGCTGACCGGGCCCGCGAACACGCGCGCCAGATCGCGCCTGGGCAGTTCGATCAATCGCGTCAATGTCTTTGCATCCTTTGCCTGCCGCAGCCGGAACAGCCAACGCGGCGCCCGACTGTCCGAGCATTCGTTCGGCCGCGCGATCGACATCGGCGGCGTCACGCTTGCCAGTGGCCGTGAGATCAGCGTGCTGAACGATTGGGGCAATGGCAGCGCTGGCACCTGGTTACGCGAGGTCTGGCGCGACGCCTGTGGACCGTTCAAGACCGTTCTCGGTCCGGAAAGCGACCGCTTCCACAGAAACCACTTCCACTTCGACACAGCGCAAAGACGCAGCACCTTCTGCCGATAAGCATCGGCGTGACGGCCCGATGAAACCGCTTCGATTCAAATTTTCACAAAATTTTAAGGGCTCGGCGTTAGACACACGCCCGGATCCCGAGGCGATACTATCATCAAAGGTGTCGCTTCGCAGTTGCAACGAGCGGTGTGGACCGGTCTGACAAACCGTCGCCTACGTCGCGGCGCCAGCCGAAAAACTCTCGTGGCAGCGCTGTCACAGTCTGTTCTGACGATCTTCGCTCATCCGTGGATCGTTCCCTCGAACAACCCGGCGGAGCCCCCGCCAACTCCTCGCAAGAGCTTCATGACATCGCCGCGGCCCGGAACGACCGCCTGGCGATGGTCGTGTTTCGCCAGTTCTCTCGGTCTTCAACGCGGCGGCGCAAGGCGCGGCGCATCGGCAATCGCAAAGGGTCCGATCCGGATCCTGCCATCGCTCAGACCCAGTGGAATGCTCAAGTCCTGTCCGCCCGAGAACGCCGTGACCAGCTTGACGGCACCCCTGATCGTCTCCGCAAGATCATCATCGATCGCACCTGATGAAATGGCGAGTTCGATCAGGCGCTCCCACTCTTCGGCCTCGACCTGAATGTCACCGTTCGGATAGCCTTGATCATCCACTTTGAACGCACCGCGCACGACCAGTTTCATGTCGCCCCAGACGAAACCAGCCTCGCGGATTGTCGCGGCCCGGACCGCCAGCCGACCTTCCTCGAACGCCAGCCGGTCGATCGGATCATCGAACGCGGCATGTCCGGACAGGGTCACCCGATCCACCTTGGGCCGAACCTTGAGAAGACCCGTCGGATCAAGCGCCGTTATCAACTCCTTCGGCAGCTTCAGAGCTTCCGCCGAACCTCGGAGGTCATAGCTGTTGGGCGGCGCGAGATCTTCACCGCGTTCGACGAGACGCACATCCAGCACATCTGCCGACGCGGTCCAACCGTCACGTCCCTTTGCGACAAGTGCTTGTGCCGCCGTCGCGGCCTCGCGCAGTTCCATGGATGGCCCGGGACGCAGATCCAGCAGGGTCGTCATCGACTTCGTCAGCAGCGTGATCTGATCATCGGTCAGGCCGAGCTTCTGCTCCCCCGGCCAAGTGACGGCAATTCGGGTCGGTGAGAACGGATTGGTGACAGCCGTCACTCCGGGCGCCTGCCAGGACCACCCCGTATTCGGGTCGGCAAGCTTCGGATCACGCACTGAAAGCACGACGTCCCCGGGAAATCCGGTCGCATCGATCCCGGCACTTTCCGCCTGCCAGCCCCGGCCACGCTGTTGCTCCAGCCAGAATTCCAGCCCAGCCTTCTGCCCGTTCGCCGCAATGAACCACCAGGCGATCCACGCGCCTACGGCCAGAATGGCAAGGCCAATCAAACCCAGAATGATCCGCCGCACGACCAGGCTCCTGTTTCGCTGCTACATCACGCAATGGCATCCTTGCCTAAGAACACCGGCAGACGCTACCACCGGCACGTGAAGAGAACGGAGTAGCGATGCAACGCGCCGATTTTTGGGTCTTCGGCTACGGCTCGCTGATGTGGAAGCCCGGGTTCGAACATGTCGAGCGGCGCATTGCCCGGCTCGACAACTACACCCGGCGCTTCGGCATGTGGTCGTGGCACTATCGCGGCACGCGCGAGGTGCCGGGGTTGGTCCTGGGCCTGGATTGGGCGCCAGGGCAATCCTGCACGGGCGTTGCATTCCGCGTGCCGGGGTCCAGAGATCGCGAAATCCGGGATTACCTGCAGCAACGCGAACTGATCAGCTATGCCTATTTCGAAACGGTGCAACAGATCGTGCTACCCGACGATCCCACCTCACCCGATGGCCCCGGCGAGTCGTGCGAAGCGCTCTGCTACATCCTGGATCGCACGCACCCGCAATACGCCGGCGGTCTGACGGTGGACGATCAGGCAGACCGCATCCTGCGCGCCTCCGGGACATCCGGACCAAACACCGACTACCTGCACAGCACCTGTACGCATCTGGGCGAACTCGGCATCCACGACGCCGGTCT
>JBCAXJ010000080.1:0-20458 GCA_038534135.1 Pseudomonadota bacterium
GGGATTGAATCACAAACCTCTGTCAAACAGAAGAAATTTATGGGTGTGCTGCCTAACCGAAGCCCAGAAGGCCGACCTATATTCAGCACCATCAGCAAACTTTGCGCTATGCTCGATCAATGATCGAACACTATCAATAAAACTCTCCAGATGACTGTTTTCGTCGCCCCGACTGAATAGTTTTAATGAATTACGCGCTGTTTTCGATGCAGTCAATGGCCCCAATGGGACATTGGAATAAAAATCCGAAATCCAGTTAAAACGGAGTAAAGATATATAAATATTTTCGGAGACTCTTATTGATCGTAGCGGCTCAATAGTAGAAGTCGATGCAATGCAAGCGAATTGACAGCCGCGGAAAACGGCCATAATTTTTGGATAAGGATCTTCGTTATAATCTGGCCTAAAGAACGGGACTACGAATGGCAGTGCCCGCAACGCGACGCGAGACGCAATCACGCCAACATCTTTCTGCGAATGCTCTGTCAACCACTCCTTCAGTTGGTCTGTATTGTTAATTTCGACCAAGGGTGTTCTGCCCTGCCCTGTTGGAATGGTGCGCAGTGCGCACCCTACGGTTTGTGTCCCGGCGAGCGAGGCGCTCACCTGGTGTGGTTTTAATCCATGGTGGGCGGATGCCCATCCGATGCGGTTTGCAACACTGATGGGTGCGGCGCCCACCCTCCGGTTCATATCGAGTGTCCTGGGGAAGTGCGGGGTGGTCAAGGGTGCGTGCGATCCGTCATCCCGGATCATATCCGGGACCGGGCCAGGGGTGGGTGGTTGGGAGTGACGGGGTGATTGTTTCGAATTTCTTAGAATATTGTAGGAGCAGTGATGAAACCGCATGTCTTGATGCGGGTTGGAGATGTCGACCGGGCGCATGTGTTGGACGATCCGAGCGGCCGGTGGCGCAGGGTGTTGCGGGCGGGCGGTGCGCGTGCCTGTTGTTGAGGTGGGGATGGGCGAGGCGCCCATCCTACGGGTTTATGGGGCGTCGGCGCGGTGCCGGTCCTTCGTATGCGCAGGGACGGTGAGCGAGGCGCCCACCCGACGCGTTTGATGAGGGCGTCGCCAGTGCGCCCGTCCTTCATAAGTGCGGAGATGATGGGCAGGGCCAACCCGATGCGTTTCGTGAGGGGGTCGGCGGGCGTTCGTTCTCCGTATACGGACAGTGGTGGGCGAGGCGCCCACCCTACGGTTGGTAGATGAACTTCGCGAGGTCGCGGTAGTCGGAGCAGCCGATCTGTTGCAGCGTCGTGGTGAGCTCCTGTTTCAGGACCTCGATCGCGTGGACCGGGCCGTCCGGGCCGATGGCGCAGACTGACATGACCATGGGGCGGCCAAGCATGACGAAGTCGGCCCCCAGCGCGAGGTATTTGGCGATGTCGAGGCCGGTGCGCACGCCGCCATCGGCGATGATGGCCATCCTGCCGCCGACGAGCTGGCGGATCGGGGGCAGGACCTCGACCGCGGTGGGGGCAGCATCGAGCTGGCGGCCGCCATGGTTCGAGACGATGATGCCGTCGGCGCCGATCTCCATCGCTGTGCGCACGTCGTCGAGGCCGAGGAGCCCCTTGATGACGAGCTTACCGGGCCAGAGGTCGCGGAAGCGTTTCAGGCGCTCGGGCGGGTTGTGGCCGCCGAGCACCGACGAGAGGTAGCTGCCGAAGGCGAGCGGGCTGGTGTCGGCGCCGGGGACGTATTTGGTGATGGTCTTGAAGGTCGGCGCGCCGGTGCGCAGGGTCTCGAGCGCCCAGGCGGGGCGCATGGCGCCTTGCAGGTAGGTGCGCCAGTCCTGGCGGGGCGGGACGGCGAGGCCGTTGCCGATGTCGCGCTGGCGCCGGGTCGCGGCGGGGACGTCGACGGTGAGGAGGAGGACCTCGCCGCCGGTGGCCTTGAAGCGTGCGATTATGTCGGCTTCGGGGTCCGGGTCGCGCATCGGGTAGAGCTGGAGCCAGAGGTTGGGGCCGAGGATTTCGCCGCCTTCCTCGACCGAGTTGGTGGCGACCGAGCTGAGCCCGCCGGGGATGTCGTGGTGGGCGGCGCCGCGCAGGATATGCAGGGGCGCGTTCGGCCACATCAGCCCGGTGAGGCCGACCGGGGCGGGCGCGAAGGGGGCCGCGTGGGTCTGGCCGAGGATGGTGGTGGTGAGGTCCGGTGTCTCCGGCGCCGTCAGGTAGCGCGGCATGAAGCGGACGTCGTGGAAAGCGGTGACGTTGCGGTTGACGCCGACCTCGTCCCCGATGCCGCCGGTCATGTAATCCCAGGCGAATTTCGGGGTGCGGCGGCGGGCCGCGCTCTCCATCGCGGCGATCGAGGGGAAGCGCTGGTCGAGGGGGCGCCGGGCGAAGAGGGTCTTGAAGTCGATCATAGAAGTGCACGTACCGTTTGCGATTGGGCTTTAGCGCCCTGCATCATGAAGCTGAAGTCGGAGCCTGCAAGGATCAGGCGCATGCCGCGGGAGATGTAGCTCTGCATGGCGTCCGGGGCGTAGGCGCCGCCCATGCCGGGGGTCTTGCCGTGGGCGTGGCAGGCGTCGATCACGGATTGCGAGGCCTGCAGGACATCCGGGTGGGTGACCTGGCCGGGAACGCCCAACTCTGCGCTGAGGTCGAGGGTGCCGATCAGCAGGGCGTCGATGCCCGGGATGGCGGCGATGTCGTGCGCGGCGGCGACGCCTTTAGGGCATTCGATCATCGCGACAATGAAGGTCGCGTCGTTGAGGGCGGCGATCATCTGGTCCATGGGTGCTGTCTCGAAGCCGGTTTGCGGCTGGACCGGATAGAGCGAGCGTTTGCCGAGGGGCGTGTAGCGGGTGTTCGCGACGATCTCGCGCGCCATCTCGACGCTGTCGACATGGGGGAAGACGATCCCCTGCGCCCCGCCGTCGAGGGCACGGGTCGCGTGGTGATGTTCGGCTCCCGGGACGCGGACGATTGGGGCGATTCCTTCGGCGTGCGCGGCAATCGAGATGTTGCAGGCGTCGTCGAGCGACATCGTGTTGTGTTCCATGTCGATGAAGAGCCAGTCAAACCCGGCGGTCTTCATGGCGCGTGCGATATCGACCGTGCGGGTCGAGCGCAGGCCAACTCCGAGCGCTACACCATCGTCGTCAAGCTGCTCTTTAAGGGAGTTTCGTATCGTCAACATGTACGTAACCTTATGGTTGAGTAGCAAACATTCATCCAACTGTCGCGTTCAGCGCCACATTCCCGTACACTCGGCCGGGACAGAGCGCCCGGAAGATTTCACCGGCGCTGAGTGAAGCAATCGGCCGGACATGCCAATCACATACTGCATATTCGAGGACATCGACCTTTGCTACGCGATTTGGCTGGGCAGACTGACGACAGGCGAGGTTCGCGAGAACTTCCACGCCTATCTGAATGATCCGAAGTACAAACCCGGCCGAACGGAACTGATCGATCTGAGCAGGCTGGTCGCGCCGATCATGAGTTTCACCGAGATGCAGGGATTTCTGATCGAGGTCAACGAGCAGCCGGTCCCGGAGCCGGGGCAGATACTGATCGTCGTCTTCGCGCCGACCGACTTTGCCTTTGGCCAGTCCAGGATGTTTCAGACGCTGGCCAGCCTGCGGCACGGCGTGACCTTGAGGGTCTGCCGATCCGAGGTTGAAGCCCTGGCGGCGGCCGGGCGGCCGGAGAAGACAATCTCGGAGTTTCTGGAACAGCAGACGGCACTTGTCTGACCGTCTTCAGACTTCCAGCCATTCCTTGCGGACGTCCTCGCGTTCGGCAAGTTCGGCGGGCGTCCCTTCGAACACCACGTGACCGTGTCCCATGACATAGACCCGGTGCGAGATTTTCAGCGCGATCGAGAGTTTCTGCTCGACGAGCAGGATGGACACGCCGCGCCGGGCGATTTCCTCGAGCAGTTTGCCGACTTTCTCGGTCATCTGGGGTGACAGGCCCTCGGTCGGTTCGTCGACCATGATCAGGTCCGGGTCGCCCATCAGCGTGCGGCACATCGTGAGCATCTGCTGTTCACCGCCCGAGAGAACCGAGGCCTCGACATCGGCGCGGGCCCGCAGGTTCTCAAAAAGATCGAACATGTCCTGCATGGACCAACGGCCCTCGCCGTCGTTCTGGTTCGGCTTCAGTCCCAGGATGAGGTTCTGGCGCGTCGTGAGCCCGGGGAAGATATCGCGGTTCTCGGGCACGTAGCCGATGCCGAGGCGGGCGATCTCGAAGGCCTTCTTGCCGGCGATCTCCTGGCCCTTGAACTGGATCGATCCGACCGGAGGCACATCGCCCATCACCGCCTTGCAGGTGGTCGAGCGGCCGACACCGTTGCGGCCCAGAAGGGCGACGATCTCGCCTTCGCCGACCGTCAGGTTGACACCCTGGAGGATGTGGGACTTGCCGTAATAGGCGTGCAGGTCGGTTACATCGAGCATGACAGGGCGATCTCCGAGTCTGTGATGAGGCGGGACGCGACCGACCGCAGGGTGGGTGCTGCGAAAGACAAGGTCGCCACTTTACGGTTGCGCCTCTCCCTGATTACAGCACCGCACACGCGTCGACGAAGCGCCCGACCGGCGGGTGCGGTCGGACGCTGGCCCGGGGCGCTGCGCGCCGATGTTCCGGGCCGGGTGCGTCGGTCGGAGTGGACAGTCGGCAATAAGACAGGGCGGTTGCGATGCATGTCCGGGATCAATGCTCCGCCTCCAGCGCGGCACCCAGATAGGCTTCCTGAACCTTCGTATCGCCGCGCACATCCTCTGGCACGCCCGACGCGATGATCTCGCCGTAGACCAGCACGCTGATCTTATCGGCCAGATCGAACACCACGCCCATGTCATGTTCCACCATGATCAGCGTCTTGCCGACCGTCACCTCGCGGATCAGGTTCACGATGTAATCGGTTTCGGTGTTCGACATGCCCGCCGTCGGCTCGTCCAGCAGGATCACATCCGCGCCGCCGCCGATCGTGATGCCGATCTCCAGAGCACGCTGCTCGGCATAGGACAGAACGCCCGCAGGCAGATCCCGCCGCGCGGTCAGGTTCAACTGATCCAGGATCCGATCCGCCGCGTCGTTCAGGTCGGTCTCGCGGTGCAGAAGCTGCCAGAACGAATAGCGATACCCGCGCGGCCAGAGCAGCGCGCAGCGGATGTTCTCGAACACCGTCATGCGCGGGAAAATGTTGGTGATCTGGAAACTGCGCGACAGCCCTTTGCGGTTGATCTGATAGGGCGCCATACCGGTGACGTTCTCGCCGTGCATGTGCACCTCGCCCGAGGTGACCGGGTATCGACCCGTGATCAGGTTGAAGAGCGTCGACTTACCTGCTCCGTTCGGTCCGATGATCGCATGGCGTTCACCCTTGCCGATGCCCAGATCGACACCGCGAATGATCTCGGTCTTGCCGAAGCTCTTGCGCAGGCTCCTCAGTTCGAGCGCGGCGCTCATTGGCCGCTCTCCAGCGTGCTTGCGGCTTCATAGGCCTGTTTCATCTCCGCCGCCGATCGGCTGGCCAGCCAGAACCCACCGACCACCAGACCGGCGCTGATCGCCCAGGGAACCGGGTTGAAGTGCGAGAACTCGATCCAGAACAGCGTCATGCTTTCTTCGCCGATCGGTGCGTGCCGTGCGTGGTGCAAAATCTCGATGAACGATGCGAGCCCCAGGATCCCGAGGACGCCCGGGACGATCGTCTTGATGTACGGCACGACCAGCAGGCCGAACTTGCCCAGCTTCCACGGCGCGATGTGCATGGCCATCAGGCCCGCGATACCGAAGGGGAAGAACATCACGGTCGCCACGAACAGCACGCCCGCATAGAGTTGCCAGAGGTGCGTGTGCAGGCTCAGTACGGTTTGCAGCAGCGTGAAGACGATGGCCCCGACGATCGGGCCGAAGAAGAAGCCCGCCCCGCCCAGGAACGCCACCAGCAGGATCGTGCCGGAGGTGACGAGGTTCAGGTTCTCTTCGCCCAGAATCTCGTAGTTGATGGCAAACAGGCCCCCCGCCACTCCGGCAAAGAACCCGGCGGCACAGAACGAGATGTAACGCACGCGCGCGCCGTTATAGCCGAGGAACTGGGCGCGTTCGGGGTTGTCGCGCACGGCATTCGCCATGCGGCCCGCCGGTGTGCGTGAGAACAGGTACATCAGGAAGGCCGAGAGCAGCATCCAACCGGCGATGACCCAGTAGACCTCGCCCGGTGTGAACCACTCGACCCCGAAGACGTTCGGACCCATGGTGCGGTCGCCCGAGATGCCCTCTTCTCCGCCGAAGAAGGCAACGATGATGATCGAGGAGGCGGCAACGAGCTCTCCGATCCCGAGCGATATCATTGCAAAGGCGGTCCCGGCCCGCCGAACCGAGAAAGAGCCGAAGAGAGCCGCGAACGCCATCCCGAACAACCCGCCGAACAGCGGCAGCAGCGGCAGCGGGATGAACCATTCGAGGTTTTCGATCCGGTTCATCATGTGCATCACGAAGAACCCGCCGAGCCCCATGTAGACGGCGTGGCCGAAGGACAGCATCCCGCCCTGCCCCAGCAGCATGTTGTAGCTGAGCGCGAACACGATGGTGATGGCGATCTGGTTCAGGATCGTCATCGCCGAGCGGTCGGTGAAGAGGAACGGCAGCACGAAGACCAGGACGATGGCGAAGATCCAGGGCGCGCTGGCCCCGAGCGAGAGACCGCGGGATGCGCGGCTGACGGTGGCGTCGGTCATGTCTCGCGTCTCCCCATCAGGCCATAGGGCCGGAAGATCAGCACCAGCACCAGGAAGAGGTATGGCAGGATGTCGGCGATCTGCGGCAGGGTCATCGTCCAGATGTCGCGGAACGGATTGTCGGTCATGTCATCGGGTTGGAGGAAGCCGAACAGGCCCATCACGTCCGCACCGCTGACGTTGTAGGATTTGGCGAAGGTCGTCATCCAGCCGATCAGCATCGAAGCGATGAGCGCGCCCCAGAGCGAGCCGAGACCGCCGACGACGATCACCACGAAGACGATCGAGCCGAGCACGAAGGCCATGCCCGGAAAGGTCCCCAGGATCGGGCCCGCGATCACGCCGGCGACGCCCGCCAGTGCGGTGCCGACGCCGAAGACGCCCATGAAGACGCGCGGCACATTGTGGCCCAGTGCCTCGACCGTTTGCGGATGGCTCAGCGCTGCCTGGATCACAAGGCCGACGCGCGTGCGCTTCAGGATCGCCAGGAGCCCCGCGAACATGACGATGGTGATTGCGATCATGAAGAACTTGTAGGCCGGGAAGGCGTTGCCGCCGATTGAGAACAGCGTGAAGTTCAGAACGGGCGGAAGCTCGAACGCCATCAGGTTGACGCCCCAGAAGAACTGGACGATCTCCTCGATCAGAAAGGCAAGCCCGAAGGTGAAGATCAGCTCGGGCACGTGGCCGAACTTGTGGACCCGCCTGAGGCCGTATTTCTCGACCCCGGCCCCCAGGAAACCGACGACGATGGGTGCCACGATCAGTGCCGCGAAGAAGCCCAGATCATAGCCCAGCGCATAGGACAGGATCTTCGAGATCTGGTAGCCGAAATAGGCGCCCAGCATGTAGAACGATGCGTGGGCGAAGTTCAGCACGCCCATCATCGAGAAGATAAGCGTCAGGCCAGCCGAGAGCATGAACAGGAGCAATCCTGTCACGGCCCCGTCCAGCAGGTTGATCGCGATCAGTTCCATGGGTGCCCCGGGTTGGCGGGGTGGGTGCTGCCCACCCCGGTCTGTGTTACGGACGCTTCATCTTGCAGGTCGTCGGGCTGTCCATCGCGGCCATCTCGACAGTGCTGGCCGCCACGAGACCGAAGCCAGAATTATCCAGATCGAAGACGATGTTCTCGTCGGTGTGGGACTGAATGTGGACGTTCTGGATGGCCTGGTGATCCTCGGGCCGCATGAAAACCTTGCCGCCCCAGATGCTGTCATGCTCCATGCCTTCCAGCGCCGTCGCGACCGCAATTGCATCGGTGCTGTTCGCCTTGGCGATGGCCTTGGCCAGCATCTCGGCGGCATTGGTGATGCGCGACTGGGTGATGTCGAAGTCCGGGTTCTTCGCCTTGAAGCCCTCGACATAAGCCTTCATCCGGTCAGACGCCGGCGGGTTGAGCGGGCCTTCGCCGATCTGGTTGATGGCACCCTTGCCCTGTTCGCCGAAGGTCTTGGTGATCCCGTTCGCGGCGGCATAGTAGGTGTAGATCGGGCCATCAAAACCGCCCGAGATCACCGACTTGCCGAGGCCGACCATGTCAGCACCCCAATTGCCGGTGATGATCGCATCCGCACCGGACGCAATGATCTTGCGAGCATAGGGCGTGAAGTCCTTCACCTTGCCGATCGGGTGCAGTTCGTTGCCGACGACTTCGATGTCCGGGCGTTTTTCGCCGAGATACTTCACCGCCGCCGCGGCGACCGCCTTGCCGAACGAGTAATCCTGGCCGATCAGATAGACCTTCTGGATGTCCTGGTTCGTTTTGATGACGTCCGACAGCGCGTCCATCTTGATGTCGGCATTGGCATCGAAGCGGAAGTGCCAGAAGTTGCACTTGTCGTTCGTCAGCGCGGGATCGACGGCCGAGTAGTTGATGAACAGCACGCGGTCATCCGGGTTGCGCCGGTTGTGCTTGTTGATCGCATCGGTCAGCGCGTTCGCCACGCCCGAGGAATTGCCCTGCGCGATGAAGCGGATCCCCTGGTCGATCGCGACCTGAAGCTGGATCAGCGACTCCTTTGGTGAGATCTTGTTGTCGAAGGCCACGACTTCGAACGTACGGCCTTCGCCCGCCAGACCGGTCTTGTTGACCAGCTCGTCCACCGCATATTCCCATTCGGCTAGGCCGTTCGTGCCCGTTGTCGCAAACGGGCCGGATAGCGGATCGATGAAGGCGATCTTGACACTTTCGGACATCGCTGCGCCCGCGCTCAGCGCGAGGCCGATCGCGGCGCCGGCCGCTAGTTTCAATGCTCTGCGCATTCTTCGTCTCCTCCCAGTGACGGTCGCACGAATTTCGTGCATCTTTTGATTGATCGCCCGACCGTGTTTGGATCGACACCCGGTGTCAAGGGGCTGCGCCAGTTCCAAACGTCCGATAGGTCCAGAGACAGATAATTTCGCATACCCGATCAAACTTGAAAGATTTCACCGGATTTCCGTGACTTGGGCCTTGCGCTTCGGTCAACCCGCGTCAAAGAATGTCGCATTCGGGCAAAAAAACACCCAGCCGCAACGGGGAAGGCGGCGCACCCGAAGCGCAACAGGGATTGGGGACTTAGCATGAAGGATATTCTGGCGTTGATCGCGAAGCGCCTGGGGCTTGGGCTGCTGACGCTCTTCGTCGTCTCGCTGGTGATCTTCGCGGCGGTGCAGATGTTGCCGGGCGATTTCGCACAGGAGAGACTGGGCCAAGGCGCCACTGACGAAGCCGTGGCGGCGATCCGGGCCGAGCTGGGATTGGATCAACCGGCACACATCCGCTACATCCAGTGGTTAGGCGCGGCCTTGCAGGGCGATTTCGGCACCAGTTTCGGCAATGAGCGGCCGGTGGCCGAGCAATTGGCCGGACGGTTCGCCAACACGCTGTTCCTGGCGCTCTACGCGGCGTGCATCGCGATCCCGGTCTCGCTGGCGATCGGTGTGATGGCTGCACTCTACCGCAACTCGATCTTCGATCGGTTCGCCAACATCGCGACGCTGACCTCGATCTCGTCGCCGGAATTCTTCGTGGCTTACATCCTCGTGCTGTTCTTCGCGGTATCGACCCCGATGTTCCCATCGAACGCGATCCGGGTGGATGGATCGGATTTCTTCGAGAAGATGTACATCACCTTCTTGCCCGCGATGACGCTGACGCTGGTCGTCACGGCGCACATGATGCGGATGACGCGGGCGGCCATCATCAATCTGCTCGCCTCTCCCTATATCGAGATGGCGCGCCTCAAGGGCCTGTCACCGGCGCGGATCATCGTCGTGCACGCCCTGCCGAACGCATTGGCACCGATCATCAACGTCATCGCACTGAACCTCGCCTATCTGATCACCGGCGTGGTCGTGGTCGAGGTGGTCTTCGTCTATCCCGGCGTCGGGCAGCTCTTCGTCGATTCGGTGCGCTTGCGGGACATCCCGATCGTGCAGGCCTGCTGCCTGATCTTTGCCGCTGCTTACATCCTTCTCAATCTGACCGCCGACGTGCTTTCGATCCTGTCGAACCCACGTCTGCGCCATCCTAAGTGAGGCCATCATGCTAGGATTTCTGACAGGTCTCATGTGGATCGCCATCGTCATGGCGGGATGCGCCGCCGCCGCCTGGATCTTCCGCGAGATCTTGCGGAGGACAATGCCCGAGGTGATTGCAAAGCCCGCACGCCAAGCGCCGCTGACGGCGTCTTTCGGGGTGCTTGTGATCATCCTCTACGTCTTCTGCGCGATCTTCGCCGACGTGATTGCGCCCTACGGTCAGAACGAGATCTTCGACAAGACCTTCCTGCCGCCGGGCGGCGATCCCGAGATCGGCGGCGATCCCGCGCACCTGCTGGGCACCGATCAGATTGGCCGCGATATCCTGACCCGGCTGATCTATGGCGCGCAGAATACGGTGGGCATCGCCTTCATCACCACGGTTCTGGCCTTCCTGCTGGGGTCGACCCTGGGCTTTCTGGCGGCGACCGTCGGTGGCTGGCTGGATCAGCTGATCAGCCGGATCGTCGATGTCATGATGTCGATCCCGCAGCTGATCTTCGCGCTGCTGATGATGACCATTGCATCTGCGTGGGCCGACAAGCTGGGCGTTTCGCTGACCATCTTCATGGTTCTGATCATCGCGGTGCTCGACTCGACGCGTGTCTTCCGGCTGGCCCGCGCCGTCGGGCTGAACATCGTCGTGATGGACTATATCGAGGCCGCCAAACTGCGCGGCGAAGGACTGGGGCACCTGATCTTCCGCGAGATCCTGCCGAATGCCACAGCGCCCCTGCTGGCGGAGTTCGGGCTGCGGTTCTGCTTTGTCTTCCTGCTGATCGCGTCGTTGTCGTTCCTGGGCCTCGGCATCGAGCCGGAACTGGCGGATTGGGGATCGATGGTGCGCGATCTGGGGCAATTCATCGCCTACGCCACGTTCGACCTGTTGCAGGCATCACTTCCGCTGATGGCGGCGGGCGCGATCGCTTTGCTGACGGTCGCGGTCAACTTTGTTGTCGACTGGATGCTGCACCGGTCCTCGGGTCTGAAGGAGTAAACGCATGGCCACCAATCAGGAACTTCTGGTCAAGATCCGCGGGCTCAAGATCGAGGGCCGGGCCGACGAGACCTGGAACGAGATCGTCCACGGCGTGGACCTGGACCTGCACAAGGGCGAGGTCATCGGTCTGATCGGTGAATCCGGCGCGGGCAAGTCCACGATCGGGCTCGCCGCGATGGGGTTCTGCCGCGACGGGTGCCGGATCTCGGCCGGATCGGTCGAATTCGACGGCATCGATCTGGTCAATTCCGGGGCCGCGACCAAGCGGGGCTTGCTGGGCAAGCGCATCGCCTATGTCGCGCAGTCGGCGGCGGCCAGCTTCAACCCGGCGCACAAGCTGATCGACCAGCATACCGAGGCCCCGGTCCAGCACGGCGTGATGTCCAAGGCCGAGAGCGAGAAGGACGGCATGGAGCTGTACCGCGCCCTGCGGCTGCCGAACCCGGACGAGATCGGGTTTCGCTATCCGCACCAGGTGTCGGGCGGGCAGCTTCAGCGCGCGATGACCGCGATGGCGATGTCGTGCAAGCCGGACCTGATCATCTTCGACGAGCCGACCACGGCACTGGATGTGACCACGCAGATCGAGGTTCTGGCCGCGATCCGGGACATTGTCGACCAGTTCAACACGGCAGCGATCTACATCACGCACGATCTGGCGGTCGTGGCGCAGATGGCCGACCGCATCAAGGTGCTGCTGAAGGGCGACGAGGTCGAGGAATCCGATACGCGCGACATGCTGTCGAACCCGAAGAAGGACTACACCAAGTCGCTTTGGGCGGTCCGGTCGTTCCAGCGGACGCAGAAGCCTTTAGCGCCTGCGGGTGAGACGCCGGTGATCCGGGTCGAGAACGTGACCGCTGCTTATGGCAAGGTCGCGGTTCTGCACGATGTCAGCTTCGACATTCACAAGGGCCGTACCGTGGCGGTGGTGGGCGAGTCCGGGTCGGGCAAATCGACAACGGCGCGGTGTATCACCGGGCTGTTGCCGCCGAAGGGCGGACGGATCCTGGCGAACGGCCAGCCCTTGCAAGCCGATTACCGCAAACGCTCGAAGAACGAGCTGCGTCAGGCGCAGATGATCTACCAGATGGCAGACACGGCGCTGAATCCGAAGACCAAGATTTCCGAGATCATCGGGCGCCCGGTCGAGTTTTACCTCGGCCTCAAAGGGGCGGACCGGCGCCGCCGGGTTGAGGAACTGCTGGAGGAGATCGAGCTCGAGCCGTCGCAGTACTACAACCGGCTGCCCTCGGAGCTGTCCGGCGGGCAGAAGCAGCGGATCGGGATCGCGCGGGCGCTGGCCGCCGAGCCGGAGTTCATCATTTGTGACGAGGTGACGTCGGCGCTGGACCAACTGGTCGCCGAGGGCATCCTGAAACTGCTGGCACGGTTGCAGGACGACTTGGGCCTTGCCTATATGTTCATCACGCACGATCTGGCGACGGTGCGCTCGATCGCGGATGAGGTCGTTGTCATGAAGGAAGGCGTGGTGGTCGAAAGCGGACCCAAGGACGAGATGTTCCGGCCGCCGCACCATGCCTATACTGACTTGCTGCTGAGCTCGGTCCCCGAGATGGATCCGGATTGGCTGACGACCCTGCTGGAACAACGCGGTGTCGACAATATTGGCGACGCTGCCACAGGCCGAATTTAAGATTGGCCCTAGCGGCCTTCGTCCTGCCGCGTTGAGTTGGCAGGAAAGTTGACAGAGCCCGGGATCAACCCGGGCCGCTAACCACCAAGACAAACAAACAGGGAAACACGCGATGTCATTCAACATGAACAGACGCAGTATGATGAAGGCGGGTGCTGCCGCCGGTGCCTATGCGGCGGCGGGGTCGGCTGCGTCGGCCGATGACCACAGCCCGAAGAAGGGTGGTCACTTCCGCCTCGGGATGGGTGGCGCCAATACCTCCGACAGTTGGGACGGCCGGACCCATTCGGACAGCTACATGATCAATGTCGGCCACGGCTGCGTCTTTGACTGCATGACCGAGGTTGCCGCCGACGGTACGCTGAAGGGCGAGCTTGCCGAAAGCTGGGAGGCCAGCGCCGACGCAAAGACGTGGACCTTCGATCTACGCAAGGGCGTGACCTTCCACAACGGCAAGGATTTTAGCGCGGACGACGTGCTCGAGACCTTTGCGATCCATGTCGAGGAAGGCTCGAAGTCTCCGGCAAAGCCGATCATCGGCGCGATCACCGAAATGAAGAAGCTCGACAGCCATCAGGTTCAATTCGAGCTGGCGGCGGGCAATGCCGACTTCCCGTTCCTGTTGTCGGACTATCACATCGTGATGCACCCGGCGGGCATGATCGAGGAATCGATTGCCAAGGGCATCGGCACGGGCGGCTACAAGGTCGACAGCTTCGAACCTGGCGTGCGCCTGGAGGCAACGAAGTACGAGAACCACTACAAGGATGACGCCTGCTTCTTCGACTCGGTCGAGGCGCTGGCGATCACCGACACGAATGCCCGGATGAGCGCGATTGCGACCAACCAGGTCGACGCGATCAACAAGGTCGACTTCGCGACCATGCAGATGCTGACGCGCAATCCCAACGTCAACATCGTCGAGGTGACGGGCAACCAGCACTACACCTTCCCGATGCATGCCAACGTGGCCCCCTTCGACAGCGCGGACATCCGCAAGGCGATCAAGTACGCGTTCAACCGTCAGGAGCTGGTCGACAAGATCCTGCAGGGCCACGGTGCCGTCGCCAATGACCACCCGATCGGCCCGGCGAACCAGTACTTCGCGTCGGACCTGCCGCAGACCGAGTACGATCCGGACAAGGCCAAGTTCCACCTCAAGCAGGCCGGTGTCGACTCGCTGGCGATCGACCTGTCGGCATCCGGTGCCGCCTTCAACGGTGCGGTCGACGCCGCCTTGCTGTTCCAGCAAAGCGCCAAGGCCGTCGGCATCGATGTCAATGTCGTACGCGAACCGCAGGACGGGTACTGGTCGAACGTCTGGCAGAAGAAGCCGTTCTGCGCGTGCTACTGGTCGGGCCGCGCGACCGAGGATTGGATGTTCTCGACCGCTTACGAAACCGGCGTGCCTTGGAACGACAATTTCTGGGAGAACGCACGCTTCCAGTCGCTGCTTCTCGAAGCCCGCGCCGAGCTTGACACCAACAAGCGCCGCGAGATGTACACCGAGATGCAGATGCTGTGTCAGACCGAAGGCGCAGTCGTCGTTCCGATGTATGCCAACTATGTCGACGCCGCGTCGTCGAAGCTGGCGAACTCAGGCACCATCGGCAACCTCTGGATGCTGGACGGCAGCCGGATCTGCGAACGCTGGTGGTTCGCCTGATCGGTGAGAGCTCGGGCTTAGGCCCGGACGTGCAATTCGGACGGCCCGGGAGCGATCCCGGGCCGCTTGCATTTTTGCCGCATCACGATCGTCACCAGGTGGCCAGGCAAGTGATCGAAGAGACGGCGATTCACCATAGGCAGAATCGCGGTTTCTGTTGCAGGATGGCGCGCGAAACTACCGCTCACGAAGGACGATTCTGTATGGTCTTGTTCCGCCTCCTCCTCACCGGAATCCTGATGCTCTCGCTCGCGGCCTGCGAGGAAGAAGCGCAAGAGACAACGGGCGAACCCGTGGTCCGGGCCATCAAGTACGTCAAGCTGGATCAGAAGGCCGGGCTTCAGGAGCGCCGCTTGTCCGGGGTCGTCATCGCGGCGATTTCGTCCAATGTGGCGTTCGAGACGAACGGTCAGGTGCTTGAGTTGCTACGCAAGGCCGGTGACACGGTCGAGACCGGCGAACTGGTCGCGCGTCTGGATCCCGAACCCTATCAGTTGCAGGTCAGTCAGTCGGAAAACACGCTGGCGCAGGCGCAGGCCACGCTGGACGATGCGAGCAAGAAGTTCGAGCAGCAGAGCAGGCTGCTGGATCAGGGTTTCGCAACCCGGACGGCGTTCGACTCGGCCGAATCGACCTTCAAGAACGCGCAAGGCGCTGTCGGCGTCGCGGAAAGCCAGCTCGACCTTGCGCGGCGCGATCTGGCGAAGACCGATCTGAGAGCACCGTTCGACGGCGTGATCGCCCGGCGCGAGGTCGAGGTTTTCGAGGACGTGTCCGGCGGACAAGTGATCTACACCATGCAAACCTCGGGCGAAGACAAGATCGAAGCCTCTCTGCCGGAGACATTGATCAACACGGTAACGCTGGGCAGCGAGCTCGAGGTCAGTTTCCCGCCATTGGGCGGTGCGACGGTCCGGGGCGTTGTCGACGAGATCGCGCCGCTCGCGGGCGATGCCAATGCCTATCCGATCGAGGTCAAGCTGCTGACCGCGCCACCGGGTCTGAGATCGGGCATGAGCGCCGAGCTTCGCTTCACATTCGAGACCGAGGCCACCGGCAATGCGTTCCTGTTGCCGATGTCGGCGCTGAAGCCTGCGGTTCGAGACGGCGGTGACCGCGACGGGATCGTCTACGTCTACGACGAAGAGACCGAGACTCTGTCCGAGCGCGCGGTCGCCGTCACCAACATCGAGAACAACAATCTGGAAGTCATCGGTGAGTTGTCGGAGGGCGAGATCATCGCCATTGCCGGCGTCAGCTTTCTCCACGACGGGATGAAGGTGACGCTGTTCGACCCGCAACTGCTGCAGTGAGGCCTTCACCATGCTGACGCGTTTCGCGCTGGAGAACCGCACGGTCGTGCTGGCGATCCTTCTGATTTGTCTGATCGCCGGTCCGTTGAGTTTTCTGACGCACCCATCGCGTGAGGATCCCTCGATCACCATCCGCAACGCGCAGGTGGTCGCGCAGTTTCCCGGCATGTCGGCCTCGCGGATTGAAGATCTGATCACGCGCAAGCTGGAAGAAAAACTGCGCGAGATCCCCGAGGTCAAGCACATCACCTCGACCTCGAGCACGGGAAGGTCGCTCGTCAAGGTCGAGGTCCAGGACCAGTATGTTGACATGGATCCGATCTGGGCGGGTCTGCGCAACAAGATGGACGATGTCCAGGCCGATCTTCCCTCGGGCACGATCGGCCCCGCGGTGTTCGACGATCAGGGCAATGTCGCGATGGCGACGATCGCCATCACAGCGGAGGGATTCGAGAACTGGGAAATCCGCGAGGCCGCGAAGGAGCTTCGCCGGATCGTCTATGCGACGGTGCCCGGAGTTCGGAAGGTCGAATTCTACGGCGTCGAGGAACAGCAGGTCTTCGTCGAGTTTGACAACATCCGGATCAGTCAGCTTGGCATCGATCCGAACGCCATCGTCAACGCCATCACGCAGCAGAATGTGATCCTGCCCGGTGGCCGGGTCGAGGCGGACGGTCTGACGATGACGATCGAGCCGTCGGGCGACTTCGTCTCGCTCGACGATCTGTCGGGCCTGCAGGTCCAGATCCCGGGCGATCCGCCAACCACCCTGTATGTCCGCGACATCGCGGATGTCCGTCTGGGGTATTCCGAGCCCGCGGAAAGCCCGGCTTATTTCAACGGAAAGCAGACCGTCGTGGTCGGCGTCTCGATGATCGATCAGGTCGATTCGAACATCTTCAGCCAAACCTTGGGCGAGGTCGTCCGGCAGTTCGAGCAGTCGCTTCCTTGGGGGTACGAGCTGAATTTCATCACGTTCCAGCAGAACGAGATCAACAACGCCGTCTTCAGCGTGATGAACAATCTCTGGCAGACCTGTCTGGTCGTGCTGGCCGTGGTCGTCGCGTTCCTGGGGTTCAGGACCGGTCTGATTGTCGGGGCCATGGTGCCGATGGTGATGCTGATCTCGACGCTGGTGATGCGTTACATGGAGATCGAGCTGGAACGCATGTCGCTCGCATCGCTGATCATTTCACTGGGGTTGCTCGTGGACAACGGGATCGTGGTCGCAGAGGACATCCAGGGCCGAATCCAGCGCGGTCAGGAACGGGTCGCCGCAGCGTTGGACTCGGGGAGGACCCTGATGATGCCGCTGCTGGCGGCGTCGCTGACGACGATCTTCGCGTTCATGCCTCTGATGCTCGCACCCGGCGCGTCCGGAGAGTACACGCGGTCGATCTCGCTGGTGATCGGGATCGCGCTGGCGATCTCGTGGGTCATCGCGCTGACCGTCCTGCTGATGATCTGCGTCTGGTTCATGAAGGGCGGCGAGGCAAAGGACGAGGACGCCGAGTACGACCGCGGCTACTACCACGCGTATCGCGGTTTCATGCGTTGGGCGATCCGGTTCCGCTGGTTGGTGTTGCCGGTTGCAGCCTCCTCGCTGTTTTTCGGCGCGTGGCTGTTCCAGTTCACAGACAAGACGTTCTTTCCGGCCTCGGAACGCACGCAGTTGCAGGTGATCGTCGAGTTGCCGGTCGGCAGCAATACCGAGGCGACGCTGGATGTCGTGCAGCGGATCACGCGCTTTTTGGATGACGACCAGACAAACCCCGAAGTCGTGAACATCGTGTCTTACATCGCATCGGGCGGTCCCCGGTTCTACCTGGCGCTCGACCCGCCCGACGGGTACCCGAACGTCGCCTACATGATCGTCAATGTCGCCCAATCGCCAGACGTCGTCGCCTTGCGCGACAGGTTGCGGGACTGGGCGCTCGCAGCCGTTCCCGAAGCGCGTGTGAGCCCGAAGGAGATGTCGATGGGGCCGTCCGAGGCTGGGCTGGTCGAGTACAGGATCATCGGTACGGACGACACGGTTCTGGCGGGTGCAGCGGATCAACTGATGGCAGCCTTGCGCAGCGCGCCCGACACGTTCGCCATCAAGAACGATTGGGAGAACCCGACGGTTTCGTTGCAGGTGCTGGTCGATCAGAATGCCGCGCGCCGTGCCAACGTGACGTCCGAGGACATCGCGAATGCGCTGAACACCCAACTGGCGGGCAGCGAGGTGACGGATTTCCGGGTCGAGGATGTCAGCATCCCGGTCGTCTTGCGCGCACAGGGGGACCAGCGGACCAATATCGACCGCGTCCGGACGCTGAACATCGGTGTTGTGGACGGCGCTCCGGTGCCATTGCTTCAGGTCGCTCAGTTCGATGGCAAGATTTCGTATTCCCGCGTGCAGCGGCGCGACCTTCAGCGCGTGATGACGGTTTCCGGCAAGTCGACGACGCTGACCGCGGCGGCACTGGATGCGGAAGTTGCCGATACCCTGGCCGAACTGGCGGAGCGTATGCCCGCAGGCTACAGCATCGAGAAGGGTGGCGAGATCGAGGGATCGTCGGATGCGCAAGGCAACCTGTTCGCCAACCTGCCGCTCGCCTTTGCGTTGATGGTCCTGGTGCTGATCTGGCAGTTCGACAGTTTCAAGAAGCCGATCATCATCCTGCTGACCATTCCGTTGGTCATCACCGGGGTCTCTGCTGGATTGCTGATCTTCCCCGGCGCGAACTTCAGCTTCATGGGAATCCTGGGGCTGCTGGCCTTGGCCGGGATCGTGATCAACAACGCGATCGTGCTGCTGGACCGGATCGAGATCGAGCTGGCGGCAGGGCGCGAGGCCTTTGATGCCGTGGTCGAGGCCGGCGTTAGGCGGCTGCGCCCGATCATCATGACGACCTGCACCACCGCGTTGGGGCTGGCCCCGATCATCCTGTCGCGCGATGTCCTGTTCTATGATCTCGCCGTGGTGATCGCAGGCGGTCTGCTGGTCGGCACGGTCCTGACGCTGGTGGTTTGTCCGTGCCTCTATGCGGTGTTCTTCAGGTTGCCGTTCCGATCCTCGAGTGCGGCACAACCTGCCTGATGCCGCTGCATTTTGACGATGCCGAGTATGCGGGACGGGTTCACCGGGCAGTCCGAGCCCTGCGCGGCGCCGGGCTGGATGCAGTGCTGCTGTTCGCTCCGGAAACGCATTTCTGGCTGACGGGTTACGACACGTTCGGCTTTGCCATGTTCCAGTGCATGGTGCTCGACGCCGATGGCAGGATCGATCTGCTGACGCGCGCGCCCGATCTGCGCCAGGCGCGCCTGACCTCGACACTCGCCGATGATCAAATCCAAATCTGGCCGGAATACGAAGGGGCGCAACCGGCGGCCGAATTGCAGGACCTGTTGATCCAGCGCGGCCTGGGCGGCGGGCGCCTTGGGATCGAGACCGACACGGCCGGGTTGACGGCGCACAACTGGGAAGCGCTGAGGGTCGCGATCGGCCGCGATGTGACACCGTGCGACGCGTTGATGCGCGGCCTGCGGCGGATCAAATCAGATGCAGAGATTGCCATGATCCGCCGTGCCGCCGCGCTGTCCGATGACGCTTTGGATGCGGCGCTGACCGAAACCCGGGCTGGCGCCTTCGAAGGCGATGTCCTGGCGGCGATGCAGGGTGCTGTGTTCCGTGGTGGCGGCGACTATGCGGGAAACGAGTTCATCCTCGGCTCGGGTCCGGGCGCCCTGCTCTGCCGGTATTACTCTGGGCGGCGCCATCTGGACGACGAGGACCAGCTTACGTTGGAGTGGTCGGGGGCCTATGCCCGCTATCACGCCGCGATGATGCGCACTCTGGTGATCGGCAAAGCGGATGCGACGCAACGCCGGATGCATACGGCGGCGGTCGAAGCACTCGAGGCGTGCGAGGCCGCGATCCGTCCCGGTGACACAATGGGAAAAGTGTTCGACGCCCACGCGCGGGTTTTCGACCGGCACGGGCTGCACCATGCACGGCTTCAGGCCTGCGGATACGGCATGGGGATCGCCTACAACCCGATTTGGGTCGAGTTCCCGATGTTCTACGAAGGCAATCCGCTGATGATGGAACAGGACCAGGTGTTTTTCCTGCACATGATCCTGATGGACTCGGATGCAGAGCTGGCCATGTGCTGGGGCCACTCGGTTCTTGTCACGGAAACCGGAGCAGAGCGGCTTTCACGTCATCCGTTGGATCTGATCGAGTGTTGAGCGCATGGCGCGGCATGCCGCGCCCGTCACGGTGGATCAGCGACCCCAGTCGCGCGACGGCCCACTGTCGATGTGCGTGAAGTTGGACCGACGATAGCGCCCGACGCCGCCTGCACCCAAGGACTTGGCAGCAGAAGAGACCTGCCATACCGACCGCGTCTGGAGTGTCAGATCGCAGGCCATACCCTTCATGTGGTAGGACTTGCGCGCGACACCGCGGCTGCGGCTGCGCAACATCGCGTTCGTCTGCGGACTGCGATAGCCCGAGATTATCTCGAACGGCTCGCTGCAGTCCAGAAGATTGTGCGTTGCCGCCATGATGTCGACGGTCTTCGCGTCGATCTGCATGACC